>NZ_BILZ01000055.1 GCF_004000825.1 Paenibacillus kobensis NBRC 15729
CATTCGGCCTGCAACCTCGCTCATGGGAGTCAGAAGCGGCAGGCCGCCGCCAGTCAGTTGAATCGTTTCGTAGGCTATCCCTGTGACATTCGCCGCGACGAGCGCCTTCGCCAGCAGCGGAGCAGCTGCAAGATGCAAGTAGGTGAACAGCATAAGCCCCGGGCGGAAATAATCATACTCTTGCGGCAGCGGCTCTTTTACCTTCATAATCATATCCGCTTCATCCCACACTTGCTTCGCCTTCCCGGCCAATTCAGCACCGGCTGCCCGGTATTCATCATCGGTAAAACCGCTGCCTTCCCCTGCACCGCGCTCGACGATGACACGATGGCCCCCGGCCTTCAGCATACTTGCCCCCGCAGGTGTCAGTGCAACACGGAATTCGCTATTCTTAATTTCCTTCGGCACTCCTACACGCATGCTCCCACTCCTTCGTATCATACTTTCCTGGCTTCAACCGTCTAGCCGCTGAACCTGCTGCCGTTGCCGAATGCGCGAATATCTATCTTTGAATTGTATTATGCAACAGCGGCCTCCGTCAGTCCTATTCGATACGTTTCGCTCCAGCCTGCAAAAATATGTGCATCAAGCGGCACCCGTCCATACCCGTATCGAGACGCCTACCATACTATAGATGTAATCGCATGCTTATAGATTACTTTATGCACCGACCGAAGGAGAGACGTCAACTTGGCCAAAATGCGCTTGGAAAAGCTGTTCGGACAATGCGTCCGTACATCCGCCGCCAAACATACTACCAGGCACCTCATCGGTTTTCGCGGTCAACGCTCTTATACGCGTCTTATCCGATTATTGCAGCGCAAAGGCATCAAGCCCGTCAAAGCGCTGCGTTCGAGCCGCGTCATCTGCTGCTACGTCGATTCCAGAAGGCTGAAGAGTAAAGTTCGCACAGCATCGGACGTTGCCGGCATTAAATTTATTGAGAAAGACGCTCGTGTACGCGCACACGCCCTTGCGCCCAAAGGCCGAACGGGCCGCGTACGGAGCGCAGTCGCATACCCGGACAATGCGCCTTGGAACGTGTGCCGCGTACAAGCGCCCGACGCATGGACGCGTACGGAAGGCAGCGGAGTCCGCGTCGCCGTCATCGACACAGGCATTGCGAAGCATCACAACCTGTCTATCGCTGGCGGTATCAATACGATAGGCGGCAGCACTTATTATGACGATAACGGCCACGGCACACATGTCGCTGGCATTATCGCGGCAACCGGAAGCAACGGGATGCAAACCGGCATCGCACCGAAAGCAAGCTTATTCGCCGTCAAGGCACTTGACAAAGAAGGTCTTGGCTATATTTCCGACATTGTTCAAGGCATCAACTGGTGCATCAACAACGATATCCAAGTGATTAATATGAGTTTCGGCCTAATGCCGGGCGAACAAAGCGCAGCACTTCAAGAAGCGATTCAGAAGGCGCATAAGAAAGGGATCGTCATCGTCGCATCGGCGGGCAACAGCGGTGCGGACAGCGGATCAATCGACGAACCGGCCAGCTTCTCTGAAACAATAGCCGTAGCCTCATCTACGCGCAATGACGAGATCTCATCCTTCAGCAGCAGAGGCAAAGGGATCGATATTACGGCGCCTGGCTCACTCATCCGCTCTACAATCTTAAATAACGGTTATCAATATATGTCAGGCACAAGCATGGCTTGCCCGCATGTAGCAGGCGGGGCAGCGCTGCTGCTTGCCACGGAATCTTCACTATCGCCTGCAGAGGTGTCTGCGAAGTTGAAATCTTGGACGAAAAGCTTGTCAGGTTATAGCCAACTTGAACAAGGTTCGGGACTCATGCAGCTAGCCGAGATCGGTTCGATCGACAACACTGCCGCCGCTGTTAACCGGCCGGGAACTGCCAAGCGCAGACCCCGCAGAACGGTCAAAAAACGGAAAGCGAAAGCGTAAGGTCCGGTTGACAACTATTGGGATTGATCATACATCGACATACGTCGCAATGCCGGTTCCTAAGCCTATTAAAGCGCAGCGACATCAAAAGGGCTGTCCTCGCCAATCGGCATAAGGACAGCCCTGCTCGTTATTATTCATCTTGTTATTGCGTACTTCCGGATTGAACCGTCTCGATGCCTGCCGCTTCGTTCTTCTCCTGGCAGCGGCGGCATACGCCTTGAAAATCGAGCCGATGATCGACGACAATAAATCCGAACTCCTGTTCAAGCCGCTCTTCGAGCGGACCGAGCCAATCATCCATAATCTCATCCATCGATCCGCACTGTACACAGATGAGATGATGATGATGATGCTGGTTGCTATCCGTTCGCAGGTCATACCTGGCTACGCCGTCTCCGAAATTCATCTTCTCGACGACATGCATCTCGCTAAGCAGCTCTAGTGTCCGATATACGGTAGCCAGACCGATCTCGGGAGCCTTCTCCTTGACGAGCATGAACACGTCTTCCGCACTTAGATGATCTTCCTCGTTCTCCAGCAGCACCCGTACGGTCGCTTCTCGCTGCGGGGTTAACTTGTAGCCCTGCGATTGCAGCTGCTGTTTTATTTTATCGATCCGGGCTTCCATGGTTTCCCCCCTCGCACACGTTTTGCGCCCATTGCCGGAACATTTGACTTCATTATAGGGGTTAAGCGCAAATAAAGTCAAACGATTTGCACGGTTGGAGTTTCACGGATAATAGGTGAAATTCAAACGGTGTGCACCGCTTGACACATGCTCAGTATTGGCATATTTCAAACGGTGTGCACGGTTGGAGTGCCGCTAGGAGCCGCTAATCATTGGTGCCGCCCAACGCATTAATGCAGGCGAAATATAGGCTTCGACTAGGGAAGCAGCCGTTACGGCAACCAGCATCAGCGTCAGCATGAGACATAACGACATGAACGCCGGCATCAGTCTCCCTTTGCCTTGCAGCAGCCGGTACCGGATGACATACAACGCGAACGTAACAGCCGCTACGCTCGCAATCATAAAGGCGGGGACGACGATCAAGTTCGGCGGGACGACGGAAGCAAGCGAGAACACGATGCCCTTCCAGCCGTGCTCGCTGACGACAGTGCCGATGGCGAAGCCGACCAATGCCCCTTTCAAGAAATCGAGCGCCAAGACGAACGGCAGTCCGACAACTGTCATGCCGAGCACGCCGATCAGCAAGATCCATTTGGCATAAAAGAAAAACCGCGCCCAGAACGTCGCTGCTTCGTCCGGGAACATGCCCGCTTCCATCGACCGGATAAACCGGTTCAGATCGCCTGATAAATCCTGCTGCTGTTCAAGCGTCAGAGCATGAACGGATAGTGCGCCGAACACGACCCCGACTGCAAACAGCACACCGACGAACACATAAAGCATCATAGAATCCGTCGTCCGTCGTTTCAATAATGTCGCATTCACGAGTGTCACCTCTTGTCCCATAGCGTTTCATAGCTACTTTATGAGTGGACAAGACGGCATATGCTTGCACCCCAAGTTATATAGCAGCAAAAGTCTATAGCTCGCCTGTCAGCTTGTACAACCGCCATGCATACACGGCCATAATCGTCTTCGCGTCGCTAATGCGCTCCTCTTCGATATAGGCTAGCGCTTGCTCCAGCGTAATCGCGTCCACCCGCAAATATTCATCCTCATCCGGATTGACTTGCCCGGACGTCAGCCCTTCTGCCAAGTACAAATATAACTTCTCGTCGGCAAAGCCCGGCGACGTATAGAATGCGCTGATCGGCTTTAGCGATTCCGCTTTATAGCCGGTCTCCTCTTCTAGCTCGCGCGCGGCGCAGACGATCGGGTCCTCTCCTGCGTCCAGCTTCCCTGCCGGAATTTCGATTTGGAACTTGTCCATCGGCTTCCGGTATTGCTCTACGACGAGCATACGGTCATCCAATAGAGCGAGAACAGCCGCTGCCCCTGGATGTCTGACAATTTCCCTGGTCGCCGTTTTGCCGTCCGGCAATGCGATCGTATCGACCTGAAGTGTTATGACTTTCCCTTGAAATATAGGCTCCGTGCTGAGCGTACGCTCCTGCCATTGATCCGGTAGTTGATTGCTCATTTCTCTCGTTCTCCCTTCGGTTCGGCAGGCTGTCATAAGGAATAGCCTGTCCGCATATGTATCATTATACCAAATCGGTTCAAGCGGAAGGGGCGTTCGGAATGAAATCCTATTATGCGAATGAAAGCTTCAGAATGGTCGGCAAAGCGTGGGAAATACGCCGCATGCTGGAGGCGATGACTCGCCGAAGCGACGAACCAACCTCGCTTGCCGAATATTTGAAACGGCGCAATCCGAAACGGTAATCCTGCAATGGTAACGATATGCCTTCAGTGAATAGATGATGAAACAGTTCCTTGGAATGGCGGGATTATTCTCTCCTTACGAAGGACTGTTTTTTTTTGATCGAGATGGACATGCGATTTATGATTGATATGAAATAATACATGTTTGTTTAATGGACTGCCTTCCTCAACATTAGGGTGATCGAAAGTTTTAATGAAGCTCATGCCGAGTTTGATCATGACGTTTTTCGAAGGGGCATTAACATCGGCCGTAAAACTGTATACGTCCCTTAGCCCCAATTTGTTAAATCCATATTGCAAACATGCTTCTGCCCCCTCCGTTGCATACCCCTTTCCCCAAGCCTCTTGTTTCAGCCGCCATCCAATTTCGATGCACGGTGTAAAATCAGCCTCGAACGTTGCCCGATGAAATCCGATAAACCCTATAAACGCTTTGCTTTCTTTTACTTCTACGGCATACAACCCAAACCCGCATTCTTTGAACTCGGATACAATCGATTTATAGAATGCATTTGTTTCTTCGGTTGATAAGGTTTTAGGAAAATACGCCATCACCTCTTCGTCCGCATTCAGTCGGCGAAATGGCTCTAAGTCCGTTTCTTCCCAATCGCGTAATCGCAATCTCGGTGTCTCCATATAGATCATGCTATGCCTCCTTGATGAGGATATAAAAAAAGTTGTCCCGAAGTCTATTGATGATGACTTGAGACAACCTTTATTTGATAGCCGAACGCCGCTGAATCGTGTTACTTCCGATTCGCCGCTTGCTTAATCAGTTCTACGACGAGCTCCGCAGTCTTCACCAGATCGTCCGCTTTAATCTGCTCTTTCGTCGTGTGGATATACTCATAACCGACAGCCAGATTAACCGTAGCAACGCCCATGCCGTTGAATACATTCGCATCGCTGCCGCCGCCGGAGTGGAACGTGCGCGGCTTCAAACCGAGCGCCTGTATAGCCGTCTTCGCAAGCTCGACCACTTCATCGCCGTCACCGTAATTAAACGCCGGATAAATGATCTCGCTCTCGAATTCCGCGCGAGCGCCGAACTCGGAGGCTGCCGATTCAACTGCTGCGCGCATCGCGTCCACTTGCTTATCCAGCTTGTGCTGCACGATACTGCGCGCCTCTGCGTCCAACTTGACATAGTCGCACACGATGTTCGTTGCCCCGCCGCCTTCGAAGCGTCCGATGTTCGCCGTCGTTTCCTCGTCGATCCGGCCAAGCGGCATTCTAGCGACAGCCTTGGAAGCCACTTGAATCGCGCTGATGCCGTCTTCCGGATTGACGCCCGCATGAGCAGACTTGCCATGAAGCTTGATCGTTACGCGAGCTTGGGTTGGCGCAGCAACCGCAATATCGCCGATGGCCCCGTTGGAGTCAAGGGCGTAGCCGATCGACGCCTTCAACTTGGTGCGATCCATTGCGCGGGAGCCCAGTAGTCCGGATTCCTCTCCGACCGTAATGACGAATTGAATCGGGCCATGCGCAATTTGCTGCTCCTGCAGCACACGGATCGCCTCGAACATCGCTGCAAGGCCCGCTTTGTCGTCCGCTCCGAGAATCGTCGTCCCGTCCGATCGAATATACCCGTCAGCATCCAACTGCGGTTTAATGCCGTTACCCGGCGTTACCGTATCCATATGGGAAGTGAACAAGAGAGCCGGAGCATTCGAGCCGTCTGTCGCTGCGAGCATCGCGAACAAATTGTTCGCACCATGTCCGGTCTTGGCAGCTGCGTCATCCTCTTCAATCGTTAAGCCAAGGGCAGTGAACTTTTGCTTCAACACTTCACTTATTCGCCCTTCGTTGCGAGTCTCGCTGTCTACTTGGACAAGTTCCATAAATTCTTGGATTAGCCGATTGCGCTCAATCATATGTGCAATCCCTCCGTTTCATTGTCGTTCTTCATCGCTCGTCATATCTATAGATGCTCTTTCTCTGGTATCTATGATAGGATATAGAGAAGAACGGTTCAACCTCAGTTCATAATCATAAAGGAGTGTTACCGGATGTACACCAACCGTATTGTCAAAATCGTCGTCTGGCTTATGCTCGCCGCGATGCTCCTGTCAGTTATCGTCTCCGGCATCAGCTGGATGTTCTAACCTCTCGGATGTCGTCAGCTCATAGCCGAACCGGCGGCAGAAATGTGGCAGAAGCTCTGCCGCCGCCTGTTCAGGCTCCATCCCGATCCCCGTTAAATCCTCGAATGACGTAACGCCATATTGCGAAATGCCGCAAGGAACAATGCCCTGGAAGCCTTCCGAACCGATACCCGCCTTCAAGTTCAGTGCGAAGCCGTGGCTCGTAACAAAGCCTCTCCGGCTGCGCGCTTTGTTGAATTTTACGCCGATAGCGGCGATTTTCAGATCACCGACCCATACGCCCGTATACTCGTCTTTACGGCCTCCGACGATCCCGTACTGCGCAAGCCAATCGATAATCACTTGCTCGAGATCGCGCAAATAACCGTGCAAGTCCAAATTCGCCGCTTCCAAGTAAAGCAACGGATAGCCAACCAACTGGCCAGGCCCATGATACGTAATGTCCCCGCCGCGGTCGATTTCAAACACGGCAATGCCGCGATTCTTTAATTGTTCCTCATCCAACAGCAAATGCTCCGGATGCCGGTCTGTTCCAAGCGTGTACGTCGGCGAATGCTGAAGAAGGAGCAGCGTCTCGCAACGCTCCTCCTTATCAATTTCTTTCACGTATGCTTTTTGCAGATCCCAAGCTTCCGCATAGCCGATTAGCGGGATGTATCGTGCGTCCAGCGCCCGACTCGTCTGTTCAATCTTCGCCATCGTTCAATGCCTCGTTTCGTTATCCGCCTTGCGGTATTAATACAGCTTCGTCTCGATCGAGAAGCTTTCCAAATTTTCTTTGACTCGCTGCAGGAACCTTCCGCAGATGACGCCGTCAAGAATCCGGTGGTCGAGCGACAAGCACATATTCGCCATCGAACGGACGCCGATCATATCGTTGATTACGACAGGACGTTTGACAATCGATTCGAATGTCAGATTGACCGCTTGCGGGTATACGATTGTCGGATACGACAGAATCGAACCGAATGAGCCGGTGTTGTTCACCGTCAGCGTGCCGCCAGTCATGTCGTTCAATGTCAGCTTGCCTTCACGTCCGCGGCGTGCCAAATCGTCGATCTCGCGCGCGAGTCCGGCGATATTCTTCTGGTCGGCATTCTTGATGACCGGCGTCGCAACCGAATCTTCCGTACCAACCGCAAGCGAGATGTTAATGTCCCGCTTCACGATAATTTTGTCTGTCGCCCAAGTCGAGTTGATGATCGGATAGTCTTTGACGGCATTGACGACGGCCTTCAGCACGAATGCCAAATACGTCAGATTGACGCCTTCCCGTTTCTTGAACTCGTCCTTCAGCTTGTTGCGAAGCTGAACGAGATTCGTAACGTCGACTTCGATCATCATCCAAGCGTGCGGAATTTCCGTTACGCTTTGTTTCACGTTGCGGGCAATCGCATTGCGTATCGGAGTAATGTCGATAAAATATTCGCCGCGGCCCGGAATTTCCGATTCCACTTCGATCTGCGGAATACGCGGCGTCTCTGATAGATGCAGACCGGTCGTTCGAACCGGCGATTGCTCAGCCTTAGCAGGTGCAACCGGTACTGCGGATGGTGCCGCTGTCTGGCTGCCGGATGCATAGGCAAGCACATCCTTGCGCGTAATGCGGCCGCCGAGGCCTGTTCCGCGAACAGCGCTCAGATCGACACCTTGCTCCGCTGCGATCCGCTGCACAGCCGGTGAATAACGATGGCGCATATCGCCCTCGAATTCTGGCTCCACTGCCGCAGGGGTTGCCGCTGCCGCAGCTTGTTGAGAACCGTACACCGGAAGCGCTGCTCCAACTGGCTCTGCCGCAGCTAGTGCCGCTTCTGCCGGCTGGTCAGCTTCGCCTTCTGTCTCGATGATACAGATTGGCGTTCCGACTGGCACTTCTTCGCCGTTGCCGACTAGAATTTGCACCAGCTTGCCGTTAACGGTCGAAGGAATTTCCGCATTTACTTTATTCGTTATAATTTCACAGATCGGTTCATACATGCCGATCGAATCGCCTGGCTGCTTCAGCCACCTGTCGATCGTCGCCGATACGAGCGATTCCGCTAGCTTCGGCATAACGACTTCAGTCAACGATTTCATGGCTTCTCATCTCCCAACTGCCCCGCCGCTCTTGTACGCTATTCTTAGTACAAGGCTAACTGCCGCATGGCCTCTTTCACTTTTTGTTTATTGAGCATAAAGAATTTCTCGCCAGGAGGATTGATCGGCATGGCAGGTACGTCCGGCCCGCATACGCGCATAATCGGCGCATCCAGCTCATACAGCAGTTCTTCGCCGATAATAGCTGCAACTTCGGCGCCAATGCCGCCTGTCTTGTTATCTTCATGAACGATCATCACTTTGCCCGTACGGCGAACCGCTTCCACGATCGCTTCTTTGTCCAGCGGCTGCAGCGTCCGCAGGTCGAGAATATGGGCGCTGATGCCCTCTTCCTCTTGCAGCTCGGCTGCTGCTTCCATTGCAAAGTGAAGCGGCAAGGAATACGAGATGACCGTAATATCGCTGCCTTCACGAAGGACGTTCGCTTTGCCGATCTCGACAACATAATCGGTCTCAGGAACATCACCCGTAATAAGCGTGTAGCATTTCTTATTCTCGAAGAACAATACCGGATCCGGATCACGAACGGCTGCTTTGAGCAAACCCTTCGCATCATACGGAGTGAACGGTGCAACGATCTTCAGACCAGGCGTTCCGAAGAATACCGATTCCGGACACTGCGAATGGTACAATCCGCCGAAGATACCGCCGCCGATCGGAGCCCGGATGACAATCGGACAGTTCCAGTCGTTATTGGAACGATAGCGGATTTTCGCCGCTTCGCTAATAATTTGGTTGGCTGCCGGGAACATGAAGTCCGAATATTGCATCTCGGCAATCGGCCTCATCCCGACCATCGCTGCGCCAATTGCGACGCCAGCAATTGCGGACTCTGACAACGGCGTATCGAGCACGCGGTGCTCGCCGAACTGTTGCTGAAGCCCTTTCGTCGTCGTGAAGACGCCGCCCTTGAGACCTACGTCCTCGCCGAGAACGAATACGTTCTCATCCCGCTCCAGCTCTTCTTTCATTGCAAGTCGGAGCGCATCAATATATTCCATTACCGGCATCGTTATCGGCTCCCTTCTGCATCGCCGTCATAAACGTGCAGCAGCGAGCTCTCCGGCGTCGGGAAAGGCGCTTTGTCTGCGTAAGTCGTCGCATCGTCTAGCATTCCGCGGACTTCCACAAGGAACTGTTCCTCTTGTTCATCCGACCAGATGCCAGCCTCGATCAAGTATTGCTTATATTTCGGGATACCGTCCTTCGCACGGTTCTCCTCGACCTCTTCTTTTGTGCGGTAAGCCAAATCGTTGTCGGACGTCGAGTGCGGCGATAATCTGTACATCATCGCTTCGATCAACGTCGGACCATCTCCGCTTATTGCCCGCTCGCGCGCTTCCTTCACTACCCGATAGACTTCGAGCGGATCGTTGCCGTCAACGCGGAAGCCAGGGAAGCCATAGCCGGCCGCTCGGTCAACGATACGGCCTCCAAGTTGCTTATGTGCCGGGACGGAAATCGCATACTGATTGTTCTCGCACATAATGATGACCGGAAGCTTATGTACACCTGCAAAATTGCAGCCCTCGTGAAAATCGCCTTGATTGCTTGAGCCTTCGCCGAACGTGACTAAGCTGACGATTGGCTGCTTCTTCATCTTAGCTGCCAGCGCGATTCCAACGGCATGCGGCACTTGCGTCGTAACCGGGCTCGAACCCGTTACGATGCGCAGCCGCTTGCTGCCGAAGTGGCCCGGCATCTGGCGGCCGCCGCTGTTCGGATCTTCTGCTTTCGCGAAGACGGACAGCATCAGCTCGCGCACCGTCATACCGACGCTTAACACTAAGCCGTAATCCCGGTAATAAGGCAAATAGTAATCATTCTGGCGATCAAGCGCGAATCCTGCCGCAACCTGCGCAGTCTCTTGTCCGATCCCCGAAACGTGGAAATTGATTTTACCCGCTCGCTGCAGCAGAAGAACCCGCTCATCGAATTTACGAGCGAGCAGCATAACGCGGTACATATCGATCGCCTGCTCATCCGTCAGTCCGACCTCATGATGGCGTGCCGTAATCGGTTTAGATTCCATCTCATTCATGCAGCTAACCCTCCTTTTCGATCGTGGCGTATGCATAGCGTAGTCTTAACTTTATGGTTTAGGATTAGTTATTAAAACCTGGTACTAATACTAGATCATATTCATTATAACCGTTCTGCTGTAAAAAGGGAAACGACAACTATAAAGAATTGCTTCTCTAGTCATCGCCGATTCCCTGCCGTATTAATTTATAAGTTAACCGGTTGCAGCGAATGTGAATCTAGAATGCGACCGACATTCCGTCGAGCGCAAGCATCGCCTCGCCAAGCGCTTCGGACAACGTCGGATGAGGATGAATCGATTGTCCGATTTCCCAAGGTGTCGCATCGAGCAGCTGCGCAAGCGACGCTTCTGCGATGAGATCGGTCGCATGCAGACCAACAATATGAACACCAATAATGTCATTCGACTGTTTGTCGGCGATTACTTTCACGAAACCGTCTGTTTCGCCAGCAACAATCGCCTTGCCGATCGCTTGGAACGGCAGCTTAGCGGTTCGTACGTCGAGCCCCTTCTCCTTGGCTTGGCGTTCCGTCAAGCCAACGGATGCAATCTCCGGTCGGGAGTATACGCATCTCGGTATACGGTGAGCCTCCACCGGCTCCGGCTTGCCGCCGTTCAAATGACCGACTGCCGACAGTCCTTCATGCGCAGCCGCATGCGCAAGTTGAACACCGCCAATGACGTCGCCGATTGCATAGATATGACGCTCATTCGTCTGGTAGTTTGCATTCACCGCAATGCACCCGTTCGATTCGGTGCGAATATCGGTATTTTCAAGTCCGAGACCTTCCGTGTTCGGTACGCGCCCTACGCTGACCATCATGCAGGATGCTTCTAGCTGCAGCTCGCCGCCCGCCGTTGCAGCAGCGATCGTAACGCCTTCGCTTCCGTCTGCATACGTATCCGGACGTATGGTCGCACTCGTATGGATCGTTACTCCCCGCTTGCGGAGCAGCCGAGTCAGTTCTTTCGATACGTCTTCGTCCTCCGTCGGCAGCAGCCGGTCCGCCGCTTCCGCTATCGTGACATGAACGCCGAAATCATTCAACAGCGATGCCCACTCTACCCCTATAACACCGCCGCCTACAATAAGGATCGACGCCGGCAGTTTCTCCAACTGCAGGATATCATCACTCGTCAAAATAAGCTTGCCGTCCGCTTCCAATCCCGGAATCTGACGAGGACGAGAGCCTGTCGCAATGATGAGATGCTTCGATACGACCGATTCCATCTCCCCGTCCGGCAGCTCGACCGCTACCGTTCCGCTTCGAGGGGAGAATATGGACGGGCCGATAATGCGTCCTTTACCCTTCACGATCGTAATGCCATGCTTCAGCATCAGCGATTGCAACCCTTTGTATAACTGGTCGACCGTCTGCTCTTTGCGCTGCTGGACGCGATCGAAGTTAACGGAAACCGCATCATCCGCAATGTCAATGCCATAAGAAGCTGCCTTCAGCAGCGTTGCGTAAACTTCGGCGCTGCGAAGCAGCGATTTGCTAGGTATGCATCCTTTATGTAAACAAGTTCCCCCGAGCTTGTCCATTTCAATAATTGCGGTCCGTTTGCCAAGCTGGGCAGCGCGAATCGCTGCTGTATAGCCGCCCGGTCCGCCCCCAAGAACGGCTACATCCACTTCAATTGCCATAGTTCTTACACCCTCTCCTGGTCTCCCGATATGCCGGAAATCCTGCTCGATTGCAGCAGATCTATCCAACCTCTGCTTCTATTGTACCTTTTTTTCTTCACAGAAAACATGCTTCCTACAAAATAGACAGCATAAATGTAGTACGGTATGATAGAACATATGCGCGGCCCGCTTTCGTCTTACGTTATGCACCACCCAACGGTCGCATTCGAATCATTCATATAGTGAGGGGAATTGTATCACATGAAAGCACAACCCGGCGTCGTCACTGCCCGCTTCATCGCCATTCTCATTCTAGTCATTCCCGGAATCGCGGCAACGTACGGCTTCCTTCGGATGAAGGATGCCTTGTTCGATTATTTTATTGCATTCGGCGATGACGAAGTGACGCCTTCGTTCGCATGGCTCACCTTTATTGGCGGCTTCATCTTATTCGCAATTGGTATCGCTTTTATCGGAGGCTGGATTTTCTTCCGCGACCGCAAGCATAACTATGTTGCGCCGCGGTTTCGCAAGAAGCGTCCGCGTCCGCCGAAGCCGACAACACGTCCCGGCCAATAACGGATTTGATCAACGATGCAACATTAGAAGGGGTTGTCCTGCAGGTCACTAATTGACCGCTGGGCAACCCCTTCTTCCTTTCATTGCTCTAAACAGCTGCCCCTGGCTTCATAGCCGGCTGGACCATTGCCCGCTGCTTGCGGGAGCGTCTATAGTACATCAATTCGTACATGACCGGAACGACGACAAGCGTTAGAAGCGTCGAGCTTGTTAAACCGCCGATGACTACGACGGCTAGACCGCTTGATATGATGCTTCCGCCGCCCATACCGATCGCAAGCGGCGACAACGCACAGATTGTTGCAATAGCGGTCATCAGAATCGGACGCAAACGTGTACCGCCTGCTTCGATCAGAGCCTCACGGATTCCAAGTCCATGCTCGATCTGCTGCTGAACGCGTTCGACAAGCACGATAGCGTTCGTTACCACGATGCCGATCAGCATCAAGAAGCCAATCATGCTTGAGACGGATAATGGATCGCCGCTGACGAGCGTTCCGACCAACCCGCCGATCAAGGCGAACGGCAAGGAGAACAGAACGGCAAGCGGCGCCCTTCCTTCACGGAATGTAACAACCATTACGATATAAACCATACCTACGGCAATTAGCATGGCCATAAGCATTTCGCTGATCATCTGCTGCACTTCAGTGTTAGAGCCGCCGATTGAATAGGTTGTGCCTGCCGGCAGATCGAGCTGATCCAATTTGTTCTTTATGGCTTTGTTCACCTTGTTGGCATTCTTATCCGTTATTTTCCCCAAAACAGAAGCGTATTCCGAACCGTTCTTCTGCTGAATCGTGCTCGGCAGTTGAACTTCGCGGACATCTGCGATATCGCTGACTTTAATTATGCGGCCGTCAGGTGCAGGCAACAGCAGTTGCCCAATGGCATCTGTTGATGCAAGAGATGCTCCGCCAAGCGTCACATATAATTCATTCGTTGCTTCGCCATCCGCAATACGTCCTGCCTTCGTTTCGCTCAAATACGGACGGAGCAGCGATGATGCTTGCGCGGCAGACAATCCGTTGGCGGCAGCATCATCTTGACGCACTTCGATGGCGATGCCTTTCGTACCATCCCGTAAATTGTTGCTGATGTTATCTAAACCTTCGATACCGGCAACGGCTTCAGTGACTTGTTCTGTAGCTTCACGGACGTCATCTGCCGTGCGGCCGGATACCGTTACTTCAACCGCGCCGCCTCCTTCGCCGTTCCCCTTGAACATCATAAATTCGCTGCCTTCTGGAACCGGTACTGACGATTCCAGCTCCTCCACGACTTGATCACGATTCGCCTTAGAATCCATAATAATAAACCATTCCGATAAATTCGTATCGTTGCTGCCCAAATAACCTCCGCCTATTGTAACAGTAGAATTCGTTACTTCTGAATGCTGACGGATCACCGCGTCGATCTGGTCTGTCTGCGATTTAAGCGCGTTAATGTCAGTGCCTCTAGGCATTCGAAAATCAGCGATGACGTATTTATACTCGCTCTGCGGAAGCAGCACGACATTGATCGCTCCAGCTGCTATAGGAACAATGCTCGCAAAAAAGAGCAGAACAGCAAAAATAAGCACAACAGCCTTGTGAGCCAACGACCAATGCAGCACGCGTTTGTATATACGGCTCATTGCCGAATCGCCTGTCAGCTCCTTGCTGCTTCTGCGCATCAGAGCCCATGCCATCAACGGTACGACGGTAAGTGCGACCAGCAATGAAGACAACAGTGCGAATACAACCGTCAGAGCAAACGGGCGGAAAAACTCTCCGACAATGCCCGAAAGCAGACCAAGCGGCGCAAATACAGCAACCGTCGTAATCGTCGAGGATGCGATCGCCCGGCTAACTTCAGCTGTACTAGTGAGAATTAACTCTTTCGTTACCTTCATGCCTTTGAACCGGCGGCCGAAATTTTCGATTACGACGATACTGTCATCTACGACGCGTCCGGTCGCGACCGCAAGACCGCCAAGTGTCATGATATTGAGCGTCACATTCGTGAAGGCATGTAAACAAATAAGAGCAATCAAGATCGACAACGGAATCGATACGATAGCGATCAATGTAGCACGAACGCTGCGGAGGAAGAACAAGATCAGCACCGAAGCGAACAAAGCGCCAAGTGCTCCTTCTCTCGCTAGCGAGTTAACCGAATTTTTAATATCCGTAGCGCTATCGTACATTATTAAAGCTTGAACGCCACTATCCTGCTGTGCTTCGTCATAAGCTTCTCTGACTTGTTTCACAACTTCAACGGTATTGGCACTGCTGCTTTTTTTAATATTAAGTGTGATACTAGGTTTTCCATTCGTGATGCTGATGACCCCTTGCTCTCCCGATGAGGCAATCTCTGCGATATCGGCAAGCGTCGATTTATTCGATGGAGTCAGCCTCCATTGCTTAAGCTGTTCGATGGACCGAAGACTGCCTTGTACAAATACAGGCAGCTTCGATTGCTGCATCGTCGTCTCTCCGAGCGGGATGTTCAGATTGTTCGCCTGCAATGCCGTAAGCACTTGATCAAAAGTAATGCCGAGCGAATTCATTTTACCAGCATCTAATCGTATGTATACGCCATCATCTTTGAGTCCGAACGACTGAACCTCGCTTACTCCTTCAATCGATTGCAATGTTGGCAGAAGCAAGCGGCTGACGTATTGATTCAACTCTTCTTCCGACATTCCATTCGCTGACGATACAGCGGAATATAGGATCGGATCGCTAGAGGTCGATTGATAAGAAACGGAAGGCTTTTCTGCTTCAGCCGGAAGTACAATGCCCTCCAACGCTTTTTCGACTTCATCCTGCTTGTCTTTCATGTTGTCGTTATAGCTGAATTCAAGCATGAGCTGCGACACACTATTAGCAGATTGGGAGGTGACGTTTTTCACGCCATTAACGTTGCGAAGCACCTTTTCCAGCGGAAAAGTAACCTGGTCCAATACTTCGTTCGGAGCTGCCCCTGGGTATACGACAGATACAATTATGCCCGGTATTGCAACCTCAGGCAGTTGTTCCTGCTTAAATGTCGTAGCAGAGTACACCCCTCCAACGGCAATCAACAACACCAATAATACGATCGCCACCGGGTTGCGTATCGAAAAATGTGTAATCCATTTCATTCTCCATCTCTCCATTCACTTGTCATTGCTCTCTATGTAGTAGTGCACGCTTCAGCATCCTCGTCTCGACCAATTGTAAAAATACGGGAGTACCAAGACAATAGTTAGATATTAACATTAATTTGAACATTTAGTATATACCTGATCGTTTAAAATTTATTTAAAATTATGGATAGAAAAGAGCGGACAAGGATGATCCTTGCCCGCTCTTTCGGTCTGACGTATGAAACTGACATCCATAATATTCCTCGATGCTCCATCTTCAGGATCTGTCCGTTTTTTTCGTTTAAAACAAAAGGAGGACAGATAACTGTCGCTCCTTTGATTACGTTCTATTTTCTCTTGAACACTCAGAGAATTCATATTCCCAATAGGATACTTCTTAGCTCACCTTATGCTCAATGCGCAGCTTGTCGGCTACCATTGCAATAAACTCGGAGTTCGTCGGTTTCGACTTGCTGATATTGATCGTATAACCGAACAAATGCGAAATGCTGTCGATGTTGCCGCGTGTCCAAGCAACCTCAATCGCATGGCGAATTGCACGCTCAACGCGGGAAGGCGTTGTTTTGAATTTCTCTGCGATCGCTGGATAGAGCGTTTTCGTAATTGCGCCGAGAATTTCGATATTGTTATAAACCATCGTAATCGCTTCGCGCAAGTATTGATAACCTTTGATGTGCGCAGGCACACCGATTTCATGGATGATGCTCGTAATGTTGGCATCGAGGTTTTTGCCTTTCGCAATTGGAACGACATTCGATTTCGACGAAATCGAAGAACTGCCTGCATATGAGCTAGGCATCACCACATTATTGTTGCCAACGAGCTGACGAATACGATTCGCCAAGATTTCCATATCGAACGGTTTCAAAATATAATAAGACGCGCCAAGCTGTACCGCTTTTTGCGTAATATTTTCTTGACCGAACGCAGTAAGCATAATGATCTTCGGTGCAGGATTCAAGTTCATTTCTCTCAGACGTTCGAGAACGCCCAGACCGTCCAAATGAGGCATAATAATATCAAGGATCAACACATCCGGCACTTTTCGTGTTTCTTCTAACAGTTGGACAACTTCCTCACCGTTATAAGCGACACCGGTTACAACCATATCGTTTTGTTCCGAAATGTATTCCGAAAGTAAGTTCGTAAATTCCCGGTTATCGTCTGCTAATAATACTTCAATCTTCGTCAAGGTGTGATCCTCCCTTTATCCTTCAAATATGGCCTGTTATTATTTCTAAGATCGCCTGCCCTTCTCGTGTATTTATAGTTTTCGACAAGCCGACTGAAATTCCTTCTGTCGAAAATTATTTTTCTTTATTTTTTATGTACAATCCTTTATAATAAAAAATTTACTACATTCTATTCTAATTTTCGACAAAAACCATCAGTTAATTACTCAACTAACACTGATGTTTCGTCAAAAACAACAAAATCTCGAGGCTTATTAAGCTGCCTCGAGATTTTGTTGTGTTGGTGCTGGTTTTAATAATATCCCTGCGTCCTGAAGCATCCATTCGATGAAGCATCCATAACCGCTGGATGGATCGTTGACGAATACATGTGTTACAGCGCCGACCAGCTTGCCGTCTTGAAGAATTGGACTGCCGGACATTCCTTGAACAATACCGCCCGTCCGTTCAAGCAGTTTCTTGTCCGTAATACGAATGACCATGCCTTTCGTTGCGGGAACCGATTGTTTCGTCACATGAACGATCTGAATATTGAACTTCTCAACTCTTTGACCATCGATAACCGTCCATATTTCTGCAGGGCCTTCCTTAACTTCTTCAGCGAAGGCAACAGGTACTCGCCGGTTATTATAACCATGATCAGGCTGGTCTGTCATCCCGCCGAAAATTCCGAATGGCGTATTCCTTTTAATGTTGCCGAGAATTTTGCTTTGCTTGACGAATTGTGCTCGCTTCTCGCCAGGCTCGCCATTCTGACTCTTATTAATGGACGTCACATGCGACTGTAAAATCTGGCCCTCGCCAACTTCAATGGGCAACTGTGTATCCATATCCGTGATGACATGACCCAATGCGCCATATACGCCTTGGTCTGGTGCATAGAAAGTAAGCGTACCTACGCCAGCGGCAGAATCGCGGATATATAAGCCGAGACGCCACGATTTATCTTCAACATCATAAGCGGGTGCAAGCTGACGTTCGACCATCTTGCCGGAGCGCTTAATCGTTAGTTGAAGCAATCGCTTGTTCGTTCCCGCTTGCTCGACTACGCCAGCAAGCTTGTGTACATCATTCATCGGGACACCATTTACCTTCATAATAAGATCGCCTAAGTGGATGTCTGCGTTCTCGCCTGGCGACGTTCTACGGCCATTCTCGCCTGTCACAAGATGATGCCCGACGACCATGATCCCCGCAGATCTTACTTTGACGCCGATCGTTTGACCGCCAGGAACGACATGGAGATCCGGAACGACGTTAACTTTCACGGTCTTAAAGGGAATCTTACCGAATAATTTCAGAGACATCTCCGTCATACCGGCCTTGTTGGACTGCAACGACAAAGGCTTGTTCAGATCGACGGAAGTAGAACGGGTCGTCGATCCATTCACTTGAAGAACGGTCGGATCGACTGTAATCTTTGCATGGACGGGTACACCGTAATCCAGACTTTTAAGCTGGCCAGAGAACAACCTTAATTCATTAGGGAAGGCGGCCAGATGCTGAAAAGGGGTGGATAACCCGATCATGCAAACGAAGAAAACGAGGACAAGACCGAACCATCGCTTCCGCTGGATGGAGTTCAATGAATTCACGCTCCCTGCTGTTCCATCGCTTGTCGTGATGAAGGCTTGATCGCCAATGGCGTACCTATAAGGTAACCTTGCCCCGTTTCTTTTATGTCCCGCAATTCCTTCCCTCGCTGGGTTGTTTACGCGCCTTTACGTTGATGCGCCAAGTCCAGCATTTCTTGCGCGTGATGCCTTGTCTTCTCCGTCACCTCGACGCCTCCGAGCATACGCGCGAGCTCCTCAATCCGTCCGTTAAGCGACAATTCCGTAACCGATGTACGGGTGCGGCTGTCGATAACCGTCTTACGAATTTCATAATGATGGTCAGCCATGCACGCGACCTGCGGAAGATGCGTAATGGAGAATACTTGGCATCCGCTCGACAGCGAAGACATCTTCTCCGCGATCGATTGGGCTGCCCGGCCGCTGACTCCAGTATCAACCTCGTCGAAGATTAGAACCGGAATTTGATCGATTGCAGCGAATATGCTCTTCAGCGCCAGCATGATACGCGACATCTCGCCTCCGGAAGCGATCTTCGCCAGCGGCTTAAGCGGCTCGCCTGGGTTCGGCGCAAGCAAGAACACAGCCTCATCCATGCCATGCACGCCAAGCTTAGGTGTCTCGTTGTCTTCTGCAACAACCTGCTCTAAGACAACACGGAATATCGTTCCACCCATTTGCAACTGCTGCAGTTCACCTTCTACTGCTGCCGACAGACGGCTTGCCGCATGCTCCCGAAGTGCAGTCAGTTCCTTAGCGAGCACAAGGCTTTCATTATATAGGCGCAGTTCCTCTTCCCGAAGCTGCTGAAGACGCTCGTCCCGATTTTCCAACCATTCGCATTCCGCTTTGATTTTATTGTAGTAGGCTATAATATCCGTCGTCGTCTCGCCGTACTTCCGTTTCAAATGATGAATCATATTGAGGCGGTCATCGATCCAAGCGAGTCTCTCGGGATCAGACTCGATGTTATCGCGGTAATCGCGAAGCGAATATACAGCATCCTCCGCTTGATAATAAGCGGACTGAAGCTGCTCGAGAAGGGGAGCGATGGCCGTCTTATCGAACGAACAAATATCTTCAAGCTTGGATACCGCTTTACCGATCGCATCAAGCCCTTGCTGACTGTACAACAAGTCATAGGCTTCCGCTGCATTGCCGCGCAGACGCTCCGCATGTGTTAGCTTGCGTTTCTCCTCGGCTAATAATTCATCCTCCCCAACCTGAAGTTGGGCAGATGAAATCTCTTCGAGCTGGAACCGGTATAAATCAAGCATCTGCATCTGCTTACGGGACGTCTCTTCAAGCTCCTTCAGAGCCGATCGGGCTGATTCATATTGCTTGTACAGCGATACATAAGTTCGCTTCCGATCACCTAACGGTTCACCTGCATAGGCATCCAGCCATTCTAGATGCTTGTCCGTTCGAAGCAACGATTGATGCTCATGCTGGCCATGGATGTTGACGAGACATTCTCCTGCTTCACGAAGAATCGATAAATTGACGGTTTGACCGTTAATACGGCTGACGCTCTTGCCTTGGGCATTCAATTCCCTGCGAATGACGAGCATTTCTTCAGGAGATGCCGACAAGCCATTTCTGCTCAGTACATCCCAGACCGGATGATTGACGGGCATATCGAATACCGCTTCGATTTCACTCCGATCGCAGCCGTGACGAACGAGCTCAGCTTGGCCGCGGCCTCCGACGACGAGGCTAAGCGCATCGATCAGTATCGACTTGCCGGCCCCCGTCTCTCCTGTAAGTACATGAAACCCATCATGGAAAGATACCGTTACGTATTCAATAACCGCCAAATTACGGATCGACAATTCGCGAAGCACGACCATGACCTCCTTATGTTCTAGGCATCCAATCGCCCATTACTTTATGATCTCATTGCGACACTCATGAAGTCGCTTCAAGCAGTCCGAGCAACCGTTCCGTTACTTCGCCGCTCTGTTCACGAGTCCGGCAGATGATTAGAATCGTATCATCGCCGCAAATCGTACCCATTACTTCTGACCATTCCATGTTGTCAATAAGTGCTCCAAGTGTATTCGCCGTACCTGGGGAGCACTTCATGACGACAAGGTTGTCGGTATAATCGATATGTGTGAAATGGTCGATCAACGACCGCTTCAATTTATGAATCGGATTGCTCTGCCGGTTATCGCCCGGGAGCGAGTATTTATATCTGCCGTCGCCAGTCGGAACTTTAATAAGTTGCAGTTCCTTCATATCGCGCGAGACGGTAGCTTGAGTAACTTGAAGCCCTGCAGACCTCAACGCTTCGACTAGCTCGTCCTGCGTCTCCACAACTTGCTTCGTAACGATTTCCCTTATTCTAAAGTGACGCAAACCTTTCATTCTAAACAATCCTCCTGCTGTCGTTATCGTTCGTACACGCCAATCTCGAACGTAATTTCATGAACTGTACCGTCTGCGGCATCGACATACAGAACGCCGCTGCTCTCAGGCAGCATTAAGGCAAAAGCGATCAGCCGATCACGGATTCCGCTGCCTGTCCACTCCATGGGCTGACGGTCTCTGGCACACTTGACGACATATAACTTGCCATCCCGCTCTGCGATATAGTCAATATACAGACGAGACTGCAGCCGGTTGCCGTTCCATCCGACGACAATCGGTACTCGGTGCTTCCCTGACGATACGGTATATCCGTTCGCTTCGAGCACCTGTACGCCCGGCTCATCGGCTGACCATTCGCCGCCTTTGCCCAATCGTAGCCGTTTCATTCCTGGCGGTGCGTGCAGCCAATTATATAAGGCGCGATAAATCCAGACGAGCAACAACGATCCAGTGAGGAGCATGACTAACCAATCGACATATTGTCCCAACGGTCATCCCCGCTTTACTCTCGTATTGGAAGTGCAGCAATACCGCCGACGCCATGAAAGCTGTGTACAGTATGTTACACATTCGTGAAGAGAAGCGTTGAATCCTTCCGCCGAAAACACGAACGCTTGTTTGGTGATTTCAGTTTATCAAATGAAGTATGCCCCTGTAAAGGCGAACAGACACAAAAAAAGGCATTTTTCGAAGCAGCAGTCCGCCGAATCGAAAAATGCCCTTCTTGTGCACGATCATCTGCCGCTTCAAATGCGAACAGATGACAGAATCGTTCAACCTTTGCCTGACCGGAACGTATGTCCTGCTTCCGCTACCATCGATGCGATCGCATCGTCGCTTGGAACGAACTCGATAGCCGGTTCCCCTCTCCACAGCCAATGGACCAGGAATTCAATGTTGCCTTCACCGCCTGTTATCGGAGAAAACGTTAGCGCCTTGTATTGATAACCTGTTGCAGCCGCGAAATTAAGCACCGTCCGCAGCACTTCCGCATGGACGGACGGATCCCGCACAACGCCAGATTTGCCGACTTTCTCCCTGCCCGCTTCGAACTGCGGTTTGATTAAGGCGACCACTTCACCGCCGCTGGCAAGCAGCCCCGACAGAGCGGGAAGAATAAGCTTGAGCGATATAAAAGAGACGTCAATGGAAGCAAAAGTCGGCTGAGGGCCATCCAAATCGCCCGGCTGCATATGCCGAAAATTTGTCCGCTCCATCACTCGAACCCGTTCATCCGACCGAAGAGAGTAATCAAGCTGGTTATAGCCGACATCGATCGCATATACGAGCGATGCTCCATTCTGCAGCGCACAGTCGGTAAATCCGCCTGTAGATGCGCCGATATCCAGCATGATGCGGTCCTGAAGCTGAATGCCGAATTGCTTAATCGCTTTCTCCAGCTTGAGACCGCCGCGGCTTACATAAGGGTGCGGTGCTCCCTTGACCGTAATTACAGACGTTCTCGGCACTTTCATGCCGCTCTTCTCCATCCGGTCGCCGTCAATCAACACGAGGCCCGCCATGACGGCCGCCTTCGCTTTCTCGCGGCTTTCGTAAAATCCTTGCTCTACAAGCAGAACATCGATACGTTCCTTTAAATTTGACATGTTTCTCCTTCGAGCTGCTTTATTGCCCCGTAGCCATGCGTGTTCGGCGAGGCATCATCGCTTTCACTTCGGAGGCGATCCGCTCTGCTGTCAAGCCGATTTCTGCCCGTTGCTCCTTCACAGAGCCGTGCTCAATAAACTCATCAGGCAAGCCGATTATGCGCACATTATTACCGTAAATTTGGTTTAACGAATAGAACTCCATTACGGCACTTCCGAGACCGCCAAGCTCCGAGCCTTCTTCAAGCACAATCAACTGCATGCCTTCCTCTGCCAGCGACCTGAGCATAGCCTCGTCGAGCGGCTTAATGAACCGTGCATTAATAATGCGCGGGTTAATGCCTTCACGTTTGAGTTGTTCCGCAGCATCCTCAGCAACGCCAATCATCGGTCCGACCGCAATAATCGCAACCTGATCGCCTCCGCGCAGCACTTCCCAACTACCAATCGGAATAGGCTGCATCTCTGGATCAATAGCTACGCCTAACCCATTCGTACGCGGATAACGAACGGCAATTGGGCCTTCGTTGTAATCCAACGCCGTCTTCATCATTCGGCGAAGCTCATTCTCATCTTTAGGCATCATAAGAACAAGATTCGGAACATGCCTTAAAAATGCGATATCATATACGCCATGATGCGTCTCGCCGTCCGCGCCGACGAACCCTGCCCGGTCGATCGCGAACACAACGTTCAAGTTCTGGCGGCAAATATCATGCACCACTTGGTCATAAGCACGCTGCAGGAATGTAGAGTAAACCGCAAAGACTGGCTTCATCCCTTCCATTGCAAGCGCAGCAGACAATGTCGCAGCATGCTGCTCAGCAATACCGACGTCGATCATGCGGTTCGGATACCGCTCCGCGAACTTCATAAGTCCGGAGCCGCCCGGCATCGCAGGCGTAATGGCAACGATTCGCTCATCTTTCTCGGCAAGCTCCATCAGCGCATCGGCGAACACTTCCGTATACATCGGAGGACCAACCGCTTTCATGACTTCACCCGATTCGATCTTATACGGCGTTATGCCGTGCCATTTGTGCGAATCTTTCTCCGCCGGCAAATAGCCTTTGCCTTTAACCGTCACGATATGAACGAGAACTGGTCCATCCACTTGCGAAGCTTGCTTGATCACTTCCGCAAGAGCTTCGATGTCGTGGCCGTCCACCGGCCCAAAATACGTCAGACCGAACTGCTCGAACAGAATGCCGCTAACGAGCAAATATTTCAGGCTGTCCTTGAACCGTTCAGCCGTCTTGGCTAGCTTGCCGCCGATAGCCGGAATTTTGTTCAGGAAGTTCTGCACTTCGTCCTTCGCCTTCTGGTAATGCCGGTCCGTCCGGATCTTTCCTAAGTAGTGATGCAGCGCACCGACGTTCGGCGCGATAGACATCTCATTATCATTAAGAATGACCATCAGATTCTTCTTCTCATGACCAATATGGTTAAGTGCTTCGAGCGCCATCCCGCCCGTAAGCGCTCCATCACCGATAATCGCGACTACTTTGTTGTTCTCGCCTTTCAGATCGCGCGCAAGCGCCATCCCCATGGCAGCCGACAACGACGTGCTGCTGTGTCCAGCCTCCCAGACGTCGTGCTCGCTCTCCGAACGTTTAATAAATCCACATAATCCTTTATATTGACGAAGCGTATCGAACCGTTCGCGTCTGCCTGTCAATATTTTATGAACATAGGATTGATGTCCCACGTCAAAAATAAATTTGTCTTTCGGGCTGTCGAACAAATAATGAAGTACCAAAGTCAATTCGACCACACCTAGATTAGGTGCCAAGTGTCCGCCCGTAGACGACAGCTTCTCGATCAAAAATTGACGGATCTCACCCGCCAACGCCTCAAGCTCCGATATAGACAACCGCTTTAAGTCTTTCGGACCGTTAATGTTATCGAGCATCACGGCAACTTCCTCGCTTTCGCTACAACCAATAGTTTTGTCGAATCATCGTCGTCCAACGTTTCCATTATTATAATTCAATGGTCCCGTTTCATCAAATAATCGGCAATTCCGAACAATCGGGAAGGCCCCTCAAGTCCGGCCTGGTCGAGCGCCCGTTTCGCATCATCCGTCAGCCGCTCCACTTCCGCGCGGCTTTCATCAAGTCCGATCAGGAACGGATAAGTCACCTTATGCTGCTCCACGTCGCTGTTCGTTTTTTTGCCTAGCTTCGTCTCATCGCCAACCAAATCTAGAATGTCGTCTTGAATCTGGAATGCGAGTCCAAGCGACGTACCGAATTCGGTTAGCCGCTGAAGCTGTTCCTCGTTAGCCCCGCCGATCAACGCACCGGCGCGCAGCGAGAAAACAATCAAGTCGCTCGTCTTATGCAGATGAATGTACCGCAGCTGCTCGAATGACGTCTCACCTTGCTCGCCCAGCATATCCGCAGCCTGGCCGCCCACCATTCCGGACGCACCGGCGTATACGGATAACTCTTCAACGATTTGCAGTGCCGTCGCTGCTGGTACGCCATGTGCCCTTGAAGCTTGCACAATGGCATAAAAAGCATGTGTCAACAACGCATCGCCAGCTAAGATAGCCATCGCTTCGCCGTAGACCTTATGATTCGTCAGCTTGCCGCGGCGATAATCATCATTATCCATTGCAGGCAAATCATCGTGAATTAAGGAATACGTATGAATGAGCTCGATAGCGCATGCAACAGGCATTGCTGCTTTAATCGCATCTGGCTCACACTTCACTGCATAAGCTGCCGCCAGAACAAGCGCCGGCCGGAGCCGCTTGCCGCCTGCTTCCACCGAATAATTCATGGAATCTCTCAGCAACGACGGAATGTCCCAGTTCGATGGAACGATCGTCCTTAATGCCGACTCGACTTCGGCTGCCGTCTGGCTAATATATTGTTGCGTCGATAACCGCTCGCTCAAGCTTATTCCCCTCTATCCTCGTTTGTAGGAGCAAACGGTTTTCTCTGCACGCCTTGCTCAGTCTCGATCAGCAGCTCAATCCGCCGCTCGACGAGCTCCAGCTTGCTGCCGCACAATTGAGACAACCGCATGCCTTCCTGGAACAGATCGATCGCCGTTTCAAGCGGAACGTCGCCGTTCTCCAACTGCGATACGATACGTTCCAGTTTATTCATTGCTTCCTCGAACGACAGCTGCTGTTCATTTGTTTCCATCGTTCTCATCACCTCGTATCGACCAAATGTGGCAGTCCAATTGACCGTCTGTCAGTTGAACCTTTATTAGATCTCCCGGCTGCACTTCGCTAACGGTACGTATCAGCTTGCGCTCGTTCTCGTCGTACACAAGACTGTATCCGCGTGCCATAACTTTAAGCGGACTTAATGCATCCAACTGCCTGATCGACGATGCGAGCTGCTGTCTCCGATCCTTCAACTGCATGGCCATCGCCGATTCCAGCCGCTTGGCCAGCATTGTCCGCTTCTCCGAAGCCGCATGGGCAGTATGGCCTGGGTGTTGAGCGCTCAGCGCTGTCTTCAACCTCATAAGCCGTTCGCGTCCTCGCTCCGCCTTCCGGCCTGCAAGCGTTGTTAACCTTTCCTGCAGCCTGTCGAGTCGCTGCGCCTGATCCAGCAAATAGCGGCGCGGATGAACGAAGAATGGCGATCTTCTTACCCGTTCCAGCTTCTCGCGGCGGATGCGGACCTGATGCTGCACCGCTTGAACGAGCCGTTGCTCCGTCCTCTCCAAATGCCGCTGCAACTCACCGATATGCGGAACTGCAAGTTCGGCGGCCGCTGTTGGCGTAGCTGCCCGAAGATCAGCAACAAAATCAGCAATCGTAAAATCCGTCTCATGGCCGACGGCCGATATGACAGGAATGGCGGATTCGGCAATCGCCCGTGCGACCGCCTCTTCGTTAAACGCCCACAATTCTTCCAGCGATCCGCCGCCGCGCCCTACAATTAATACGTCAGTCTCCGCAATTCGGTTCATAAATTCGATCGCTTTAACGATCGATGGAGCCGCGCCTGTACCTTGAACGAGTACAGGACATACGATGACGGGCACCGACGGATGCCGCCGTTGAAGCGTAATAATGACGTCCCGAACCGCCGCGCCTGTCGGCGAAGTAATGACGCCTATCGCGCGCGGAAACTTGGGAATAGGCCGCTTGCGCGTCTGCTCGAACAGCCCCTCGCCTTCCAGCTTCTTCTTCAACTGCTCGTAAGCCAGATACAAGCTGCCGATTCCGTCCGGCTGCATGGCCGTCACATAAAATTGATAATTTCCGTCACGCTCGTAGACCGACACGTTGCCTCTTGCGATAACTTTCGTGCCTTCCTTCGGAATAAACGGGAGGCTTCGATTATGAGAGGCGAACATAATGCATTTTAACCGGCTGTCGCTGTCTTTAAGCGTGAAGTACATATGGCCGCTGGAATGGTGGGTAAAGTTCGATATTTCGCCTCGCAGCCAAATATCGCCAAGAAGATGGTCTGATTCCAGCTTCAACTTTATGTAACGGTTCAGTTCCTTAATCGAATAGATGCGCGGGGCATTCGCCATACGCGTCACACTCCGATTCCGTGTGCTTTCTTAGCCGCTTTCAGCGTGTTCTGCATCAGCATCGTAATCGTCATAGGTCCTACGCCGCCTGGAACTGGCGTAATCGCGCCAGCCGTCTCAAGGCAATCCTCATAATTAACGTCGCCGACAAGTTTCTTATCCGCCAGACGGTTAATGCCAACGTCGATCACGACCGCACCTGGTTTCACATATGAAGCGTCGATTGCTTCCGGCTTGCCGATAGCAGCGACAAGAATGTCTGCTTGTTTCGCGATTTCTTTCAAGTTCGCCGTCCGCGAATGCGTGATCGTAACCGTTGCATTCTCGCGAAGAAGCAGACTTGCTACAGGCTTGCCGACGATATTGCTCCGGCCGATGACGACCGCATGCTTGCCTGCGATATCCGTTCCGGAACGTTTAATCAGCTCGATTACGCCTGCTGGCGTGCACGGAAGCAGGCTGTCGTCGCCAATGACGAGATTGCCTACACTCTCCGGATGGAAACCGTCAACGTCCTTATCGACCGAAATTGCATCGATAACCGCCTTCTCGTTAATATGCTTTGGCAAAGGCAACTGAACGAGGATCCCATTAATTGTCGTCTGATTGTTAAGACGATCGATAAGGGAAAGAAGTTCTTCCTCGGACGCATCTGCGCTCAGCCGGTGTACTTCGGAATAAAAACCGAGCTGTTGGCATGCTTTCTCCTTGCTGCCTACATAGACTTTGGAAGCCGGATCTTCGCCGACAAGTACGACAGCGAGCCCTGGCACGATGCCTTGCTGCTGAAGCTTAGCCGTCTCTGCTTTTACTTCCTCGCGAATTTGATCCGAAATCGCTTTGCCGTTAATAATTTGCGCTGTCATATTGGTTCCCGCTCCCTTATATCTATATCGTAATCTGATTATTGATTAGACTTCAAATCGTTCATCGCGCCAATCAGCTTGCCTAGAACACCGTTGACGAACTTGCCGGACTCGTCCGTGCCGAAATGCTTCGCAAGCTCGATCGCTTCGTTAATAGCCGCTTTAGGCGGTACGTCTTCCCGGAACACCATCTCGTAACAAGCGAGGCGAAGCACCTGCTTGTCCACACGCGACAACCGGTCAACCTGCCAACCCGTCAAATACTGCTGCAGCATGCCGTCAATCGCCGCCTTGCGCTCAATCACACCGAGTACAAGCTCACGTGTATAGGCATCTACCTTTTTCGCTTCCTCAGGCTGCGCTCCCAGCTCATTATCTTGTTGGCGCGCTTCCTCCATGAGCATATTAACCGCTTCTTCGGCCGATACCTCGTTCATTTCGATCTGGTACAAGCTCGATACTGCTATTTCCCGTGCAAGTCTTCGTTTCATGGGGCCTCCTTCAACTTCGTCGTAAACAACAAAAACTTATTCAAGCATTATATATAGAATGGGCAATCGTGCTTCTGAACATGAGAAAACCTCTGCCTTGGCCACTTGAAGCTACATCGGCCGTGTTCAGAGGTACGTTTCGTCGCCTGCCGGGACAATACCGCCAGTCGCATGTCTCTTAACAATTAGTCTGTGCGGACAAAACCTATGATCTCCTCCCTGCTCCAAAGCGACAGCATCAATGTGCTAAGCTTCCGGAGTACGGAGGAGACCACAGGGCTACCGGAAAGGACGCTGGCGGCCGATCCATCGTTCCATCCACTCCGCTACACGGTTCCATGGAAGAAGCAGGCTCTCGCCTGACTCCAATCGTTTGCCGACAGCATATCCGACACAAATCAAAAAGGCAAATACGAGCATGTCCCAAAATCCGGCGATCAAATAGACGATTCCGAGCACGAAGCCGACAGCTGCTCCGGCTATTCTGCCCCCATAATCGCTAAGCCATTGCTTCCACATTGGGCAAGCTCACCTCTATTCTACGCGGCTTTTGAATGCGGGTGTTTGTACCACATTCGCAACGAATACCGATACACCGGCAACCGGAATACCGGTAATCTCCTCGATATGAGATTTAACCGAGCGTTGAATATCTTCCGTAAGCGTTGGAATCGAAGTTTCGCCGTCCACTACGGTACGAATGATAATATCAAGTCCGGCTTCCGACACCCGGATACGCGCACGCAAATCTTTCAGGCCGCGCTGCCGAGATGCCGCTTTCAATGCTAAATTCTCGACCGTTTCCATCGAGATACGAACATCGCCGTGCTCATTGCGTTGATCAATCGATTGCGCCGAACCGCCGGTCCGCTTCACCGAAATGAAGAACAGTCGAAGGCTGATCAAAAACATGACGACGGCAATAATAACGGCTGTCAACTGAAGCCATGGCATATCGTCGTCATACAGGCTGCGCACGCCGTCTAGTGTCGACTGCTCCGGAATCCATTGAAGCCCGAGGCAAAATAATCCAATCGATGCGGCACCTACTACAATGCTGTATAAGAAAAGCAATAGCTTGTCCATTACTCTGACCAACGTAAATGCCTCCTCCGGCATGACGGAATGAAAACCCCCTTGCGTTGAGCGGCACGCCCGATCACGAGGGGGTTTTGTACGATCTTGCCGATCCGCGCGCACGCGGCTCGAACAACTATTTCACCCGCTGATATGCGTCTTCTTCATCCGCTTTGTCTAACGCCTTGAAGTGAACGTCATGGATATGAACGTTAACTTCTACGACATGAAGCCCTGTCATCGTCTCGATGGAACGCTTGACGTTGCGCTGAATGTCAGATGCGATATCCGGAATGCGGTTGCCGAATTCCACAATGATCGATACGTCTACTGCAGCTTCGCGCTGTCCAACTTCGACCTTGACGCCCTTCGATAAGTTCTTCCGTCCTAGCAGCTCGGCGATACCGCCAGCGAAGCCGCCGCTCATCCCAGCAACTCCCTGCACTTCAACAGTCGCCAATCCGGCGATGACCTCGATAACTTCAGGCGCGATCTGAATACTTCCCATCTCTGTCCGCTCATAATCAGCAGCAATTGTACTCATAAATCGTCTACACCTCCCTTATAGTCGAGCGCATCTCCGGGCTCTTAAGCCGGAGGCTTATCCGCTTCTAATCTCTATACTATAACATCAGGCCGGATTTATGACAAACCTGGCCAATTCGTAAAGCAAGCTGTTAAACTTCTTCGAATTCTGCTTCAGGGTTATTGACATCGTATTCCTCAAGGAACTTGATATCGAACGTGCCCTTAATAAATTTCGGATGATTCAGCAGCTTCATATGGAACGGAATCGTCGTCTTAATGCCGTCGATTTCGAACTCATACAGCGCACGCTTCATCCGGGCAATTGCCTCGTCGCGGGTTGCGCCCCATACGATCAGCTTGGCAATCATCGAGTCATAATGCGGGGAAATCGTATAGCCCGGGTATGCGGCAGAATCAACTCGAACGCCAAGGCCTCCCGGCGGCAAATAGAATTGAATTTGACCTGGAGACGGCATAAAGTTGCGCTCCGAGTCTTCTGCATTAATCCGGCATTCAATCGCCCAGCCGTTGACTTTAATGTCCTCTTGACGGAACGACAACGGGTTGCCTTCCGCAACGGAAATCATCTCGTTGATCAAGTCGACGCCGGTAATAAGCTCCGTAACCGGATGCTCAACCTGAATACGGGTGTTCATCTCCATGAAATAGAAGTTGCCGTCTTGTCCGAGCAAAAATTCAAGCGTGCCGGCGCCGGAATACTGAACAGCGAGAGCTGCGCGTACGGCTGCTTGGCCCATCTTCTCCCGAATAGCAGGCGACAGCACTGGGCAAGGCGCCTCCTCGACGAGTTTCTGGCGGCGGCGCTGCACCGAGCAATCGCGCTCGAACAGATGAACCGCATTGCCGTGCTTATCAGCCATAATTTGAATTTCGACGTGCTTCATGCCCGTCAAATATTTCTCCAAGTATACGCCGGCGTTACCGAAAGCTTTCTGAGCTTCCTGCTGCGCGGTCGTAATTTGCGAGATGAGCGAATCCTCGTCTTCTGCGATCCGGATGCCTTTGCCGCCTCCGCCAGCCGTCGCCTTGATGATGACGGGGTAGCCGATCTGGCGGGCAATGTGCACCGCTTCATCGAGATCCTCGATGAGGCCGTCGGAGCCCGGAATAACCGGAACGTTCGCATCCTTCATCGTTTGCTTGGCTACAGCCTTATCACCCATTTTGCTGATTGCCATCGGAGACGGTCCGATAAACGTAACGTTGCAAGACTCGCAGATTTCAGCAAAGTCTGCGTTCTCTGCAAGGAATCCGTATCCCGGATGAATCGCGTCGCAACCCGTCAGCGTCGCAACGCTCATGATGTTCGTCAAGTTCAAATAGCTGTCCTTGGACAGCGTTGGTCCGATGCAGTAAGCTTCGTCGGCGAGACGAACATGAAGTGAATCGCGGTCGGCCTCCGAATAGACAGCCACCGTCGCGATACCCTTCTCGCGGCAAGCACGGATAATCCGAACTGCAATTTCGCCGCGGTTAGCAATCAAAATTTTATCGAATTTCAAGTGGAAACCCCTTTCAGAAGCGATATGGCGTCACTTATTCCGGCTTGACGAGGAACAGCGGCTGGCCGAACTCGACCAATTGTCCGTTCTCAACAAGCACTTCGACGATCTCGCCGCGAACTTCCGCTTCGATTTCGTTCATCAGCTTCATCGCTTCCAAAATACAAACAACCGTCTTGTCGGAAACGCGTGCGCCCTTCTGTACGAACGGTGCGGAGTCCGGCGTAGGTGCTGAATAGAACGTGCCAACCATCGGCGATACGATCTTATGTAGGTTATCTTGTGCTGCGGGCGCAGATGCCGCGGCAGGTTGGGAAGCGGCTGGCGCAGCTGCAGGAACAGCAACTGGCGCAGGTGCAAAGACTTGCGCGACAGGAGCAGCAGCTTGAACCGTTACAACTTCAGGCTTGCCCGGTTTGCGGATAAGAAGACGCGTGCCTTCGTTCTCAATCTCCAGCTCGTGCACAGAGGTTTGGTCGATCAATTTAATCAATTCTTTTATCTCGTTCAGTTTGAACATCCGAATGATTCACTCCTTCATACAAGTAACGAAGCTTGTCCGCTTCGATCCCGCGGTACGGTTAACGTACAGGGAAGAATGCCAATTGTTGCCCATAACGTTTGTATTATAGCATAAACCTACCCGAACCAACATAGTTTTTCTGTCCGCATCCGGTTAGGTATTGCGAAACCGCATGCGCAAAAGCCCGCAGCAGAAGCATTTGCTTCCGCAGCGGGCTTTCAATTGCCACTTACTTATGGCACGTATTGCACTCTTACTTGTTCCGGCGCAACTTCAAGCGATTTGGTCACCATATCTACGATTTCGACAGCTTGGCTAGGTTCGAGACGCTCGCTTTGAACGACGACTTTGTAATGGTCGCTCTCATCATCGACGACGGCGATCGGGAACAATTTGTTCAGTTGCTCTTCGAGCGCCGTTATTTTGTCCATCTTGTCTTCCAGGGCGTCGAGCTTCGTCAGCGCTTGGTTCGCTTCGTCGCTGCTCGCGTCCTTCGGATTCGAAATGACAGCCATCAGTTCATCCGACGCTTTGTTGTAGTTTTCCGTGCGCTTGTACTGCAGATCGGTGAAGATGTTGTTCGCTGCTGCCGTCACGCCTTGCGATTCGAGCATATCAATCGTCTTCTGGTCCTCTTCGCTGATGCCGTCCGCGTCTGCCGTCTGGCCGGTTGCTTTTCCTTCCACTTCGTTCACAACGATAGCGGAGCCGTCTTGGCCCGCCGTCGCTTCCGTCGCGCCTTGTACCGTTTGATTCTGGGACCCTTCCGACGCAAGCTTGTTTGATGATGGATCCAGATCTTCCGTAAACAGATAGTAGGCGGACAGAATGACCATTAAGCTAAGCATCGATACGAGCCAAATCGTTTGTCTTTTCGTGTTCATAGACGAACACCCTCCCATTCTTCCTCAAAATAATATGGTTATTGCTGCTTGCGAGGGACAATCGATATCCGGTTAACCGGAACGTTGATGCCCTTCTCGATCGCATCTTGAATCAATCTCTTGACCGTCGGATGCTCTGCCCCCTTAGCAACGACTAGAACACCGCTGATACGGGGTTTTATCTTCTTCGTGATGATCGGCGACTGGTCCCCCGATTTCTCGTACAGGACGACATTTCCGTTCTCGGTGACGGCGGTCAGATGCCGTTTGCCGCCATTCTTGTCGCTCTCGTCGTTTATTTGCTGCGTCTTCTGCGAATCGAGGGCGTAGATGACCTCCTCCGTCGATTCAACCGAAACGAGTACGTCTACCGTTCCTACCCCAACGATCTTCTCCAAAATGTCCTTCAGCCGATTCTCAAGCGGTTGTTCGATGACAGCGAACTCGGAATCGTTATGGTGTGACGATAATGCCGGCACATCTTCTGCCGGCGGCGCGGTCGGATTAGCTGTAGGCTCAACCCCGTCGAACGACAAATAGGAGTTTACGATCATTAATCCTGCGCCTAAGCAGCCGATCAGAAGCAGCCATCGCATTGTACGAATCCGCCTCGGACCTTTGGTGCCGCCGCCGATCGCCTTCTCTAGGCCGTCGAGCCATTTGGCCACCGATAATCCCCCTTCCCGCCGCATTCGGCAAAGTGTGCCTCACTATGCGCCTGCCATCCTGATGTCAATGCGGTCAGCCGCAACTCCCCACCCTTGCCGCAGCGAGTGCTCGACTTCCGACTTCACCGCCGGTTCAACTGTCGGCTCGTCTTGGCCAGCGCCGCTGTCCGAAGTCTCCGCCGCAGGCATATCGAGCTGAACGGATACGTCTACTGCGATATCAATCGGAGCAATTTCAGTCTGATCTTGCGAGGAAGACGATGATCCGCTGTCCTTCGAGTCCGTATGATCATTCGGCTGAAGCGTAATTCGGACCGACTCAATCGACTTGCCGGCTGCGTCTAGCGTGACAACCGCCTTCGTCCCTTGTGTCTTTAGCCTAGTGTCAAGCTCCTGCTCCATCGCTGCCGCGAGCTGGCGTTCGGCCAATGCCGAAGCTTGCCGCTGCTGTTCCCGGCTGATCCGCTCCGCTTCCTTCGTGATGTCCTGCAAGGTCGGCATTTCGGCATAGTGCTCAGCGCTTGCTTTGTCCCATGCGTTCATGCCCGCCTCTACCTTCTTGTTGAAGTCTCCTTGGAACACTTTCAGCAGAGGAGACAGAATCGTCAGCAGAACGATAAGACCCACAACGAGCCTTGCATACCGCTGCATCGCTTTGTTCGGCAGCAGCAGATCGACGATCGCCGCCAGCAGGATGACGGTTATGATTTCTCTCAGCCAGCCGCTCAGCCAATCCAGCATAGTGACTTCCTCCACGATCGGTTATAGGGACGGTCACCGCATCATGATCGCGGCATTGCCCGCTGTTAGAATGACGGTCACCGCCAGAAAAAACATGAGCGCGACAGCCGCTAGAGCGGCAAATACGTAAATCATTGTTTTGCCGATCGTCTGCAGACAGGCAGCGATCGGGCTCTCGCCGAGCGGCTGCATGACAGCAGCCGTGACGTTGTAGATCAGCGCCAGCGTCAGTATCTTAAGCGCAGGGAATGCGCACAGAAAGAGCAGAATGATGACGCCGGCAATGCCAACTGCATTTTTGACCAGCATCGAAGCGGAGATGACCGTGTCCGACGCATCCGAAAACATTTTGCCGACGACCGGTACGAAATTGCCTGCAACGAACTTAGCCGTGCGAAGCGTTACGCCATCCGTCAGCGCGCCAGTCGCTCCTTGTACCGAGATGACGCCGAGAAACAAACTAACGAGCACGCCAAGCGTTCCGATGCCGATATTGCGAAGCAAGTTGGCAAGCTGCGTCACTTTGAACTTGTCCGTCAGCGCGCTTGCGATATGAAGCACAGCCGAGAAGAACAGCAGCGGGAACACGATTGTATAGATCAACGTTCCAACCGCATGAATCATAAAAATGATGACCGGGTGCAGCACTGTCACCGTCGCTATGCTGCCTACCGACGCAAGCAGCGTCAACAAGAGCGGCACCATCGCCATCATGAACTGGATCATTCCGCCGATCGCATCCTTGGCATAGCCGATTGCGACGTTGAAGCTGTTCACAGCGATGACGATGAGAACCATATACGAAATGGCGTAGGCAACTTTGCTGACGGCATTGCGCTCGAACGCATTCTGCAGCGTCTCCAGGATGGAACTGAACACGGCAAGCAGAACGATCGTGACGAGCAACTTGCCGTTGTACAGCACTTCATGCAGCATATATTTCGCGAGTCCGCTCAGAACGGTCGTCAGCTTCAGCCCTTTCCCGCCCGGCATAATCATCTCCGCGAAGGACGGAAGATCGCGGTCCGGGAAATAACCGCCGTACTCGCTGACGAGCTTGCTCCAGTAATTCTCGATCGGATCCGTGTTAAGTCCAGCAGCCTGTTCTTCGGCAAGCTGTTCGGATAACCCGTTGTCTGAAGGAATCGCGCTGCTGTTACTTTGCGGAGGAGGAGCTCCACTTGTCGGTTCATTCGACCCGGCACTTGCGAATACTGCGTTCGACGCCGTCACGATGAGCCAAGTGAGCATCATTGCAACGAACAGTTTGCGGGCAGCGGACAAATTCTTCATGCTCATCATCGTCATCGGCTCAACCTCCCGGCGGCATTAAGCCGAGTACCGTCTCGACGATGACATGTATGATTGGCACTGCCATGACGAGAATGAGAACTTTGCCGGCGAACTCGATCTTGGAAGCGATACCTTCTTGCCCGGCATCCCGCACGATCTGGGCTCCGAATTCGGCAATATAAGCGATACCGATAATTTTTAATATCGTCTTCAAGTAGATCGACGGAATGCCTGTCTGCTCCGCCAGCCGTTCTAGCATCGAGATGACAGCGTCGATCCGGCCGATGACATACAAGAAGATGAACAGTCCGGTGAAAGCCGCCAGCAAAAAAGCGAACATCGGCTTCTGCTCACGGACGACAAGGATGAGGACAGTGGCGATCAATCCGAGTCCGACGATTTGAATGATTTCCAATCCGGTTCACCTGCCCTGCATCCGATCGACCCGCGTTACGCGCCGTCCGAATAATTGCATTCACTGGAACAAGAATATGGTCTTAATTTCCTGGAACAATTCGTTCAGGAGACGAACGACCATGAACAGCACGACGACAAAACCGATTACCGTAACCCAATGCGCCATATCTTCCTTGCCCATCTGCTTCAAGACAGTATGAATCATCGCGATGATGATGCCGATGCCGGCGATTTGAAATATAGCGCTCACATCGATATTCATGTGTGCGGCACCCCACTAAACCATCAATATGACGACAAGAGCGGCAAGCAATAGGCCGAGGCTTCTGCTCATCTTCTCGTACTTCGATTGTTCGTCCTTCGCTGCGTCTTCCTCCGCCTTAAGCTGCACGGCCGCCAATCGCAGATGTTTCAGCTGGTCGTCCTTATCGCTTATGCCAAGCGTCGAGCCCAGCCGCAGCGTCACATTCAGCTCAGGAGCCCGCATCGACGTTGACGGCCATCCGGACCTCATCGCTGCCTCCCAGCATTCACGAAATGTACGCCCGTCGCCAAGGCTGAGCTCATCGGCTGCCGATTGAAGCAACCGGCCGGCCGGCTGTTCCGCGCTAGCTGCAGTTGTACGAAGGGCATCCGGCAGCGGTGTTCTGCCGTATACGATCTCCGTCTCAAGCCGCTGAAGCGAGCTGGACAGCTGGCGGATTTGCTTCGGACGGTCCGCATACCGGGCAGCTTGCAGGAAGCCAATCAACGTGCCGGCGAACAAGACGAGCGCGGCGCCAATCAGCTTAACGAGCATTCGCATCACCTGCCGCCGGCCACGAAGTCGGTTCCCGCGGCGCCGCCGGCGAATGCCCTGCCGCTCTGGCCGGGCTGCTGGCTGTGCTTGCAGCATTCTGCCCGGCCACCAGCTCCAGATCGATCACTCTGGCAGCCAGTCCGGCTTCCGAACGCTTCAGCACGACGCCTCGTGCGAATGCGTTATCCTGCAGCAGACGGCGAATTGCCGGCCTTGCAGCCGCCTCCTGCCATCCGCCAGCATGTGCCGTCGCAACGACGGCTACACCGGCACGCACAGCTTCGCGGATCGCTTCGACATCCTCGTCCCGCCCGATTTCGTCTACGACGAGCACCTCAGGCGACATGGAGCGGATCATCATCATCATCCCTTCCGCCTTCGGACATGCATCCATGACATCCGTTCGCGGACCAACGTCGAATGTCGGCACCCCCCGAACGCAAGCAGCAATTTCCGAACGCTCGTCCACGATGCCAACTTTGCGTCCTGTCCATCCTGATGTGTTCGGCCATTTGCCATAGCTGACCGCCCTTGCTAAATCTCGAATAAACGTCGTTTTCCCCTGCCGCGGCGCACCGACGATTAGCGTCGAAGCGATCGATTGCCTTGCACGGTCAATCAACATCGGCAGTGTGTTCAGCGACACGCCGGCTGCATCCCGCGCAATTCGGACGTTGAATCCGCCGATATCGCGTATGCTTCGGACTTTACCTTCCTCCAGCACCGTGCGACCGGCTAGTCCGATACGATGGCCGCCTTCAACCGTAATGTAGCCTCGCCGCAGCTCTTCTTCCATCGCATATACCGAATGGTTCGTCATCCTCTCCAGCAATCTGCGGCACATATCCGCAGACGGCTTGAAGGCGCCGTCCGGACTGTTGTTCAACAATCCGCCCGATGTAACGAAAGCCGAGCCCCCGCCTGTCCAAACTTCTAGCGGCCGATTTTCCCGAATGCGAATTTCTTCCAGTCCTGCTAGAACGGAAGCAGGCAAGCGGGCAAGCACCTCTGACAGCTCCGGCGGCAGCAGATAGGCCACTCGTTCCAGCATACAGCTCCCCCCTCCGGTGTTTGTCCTCTTCTCTGTTGTTTCATATGTATGTCCCGTGGCGGATAATATGCCGTCCAAGTTCGCGGTTATATGCGATTTTTATAGAAAATGAGCAACCGTTAGATAGATTGCTATTTTTTTAGAACGCCGATTAAGAGACAGCCGACTCCAGCCGCAATCCATGCCAGCTTGCCGAAAGAGACCTTGTCCGCCAAGCCGACAAGCCCGATCGTCGTCGTCGCGATCAGAATTATCGGACCGACGAGAGCGAGCGAAGAATTGACGAGCAGCGCCCGGTCCACCTGGTTCAGCCGAAGCATCAGCAGTGCCGCGCACAACTCGATCGAACCCGACAGCATACGCAGCATCGCCATGCTTAGCACGATTTTGTTCAGCAACGTCTTCTCCTCCTTGACATCAGGATCTTTGAGCGGAGCTCAAAGTCACTCCTTAGCTACATCAGGATCTTTGAGCGGAGCTCAAAGTCACTCCTTAGCTACATCAGGATCTTTGA
>NZ_BILZ01000056.1 GCF_004000825.1 Paenibacillus kobensis NBRC 15729
TGCGCACTCCCTTCTAGCCAATAGCGCAGATTCTTCTGCTCTATTCACCTGCTGCACACTCACACTCACTTCATTATTCCTGATGGAATGTTGGCAAATAACGCCTCAGTCGACGCGTGGTAGAACAATCGGCCGACCTCAGATATCCTTTCATACATATTTGTCTGAGTAAGCGACCTACGTATGCCTGATTCATTCCTACTTTGTCTGCAACTTCCCCCGGTGTCATTGGCGCGCCTGCAGCTATGATCGTATGTACGATTTGCGCCTCGCGGAGGCTCAGAAGTTCCTCTTTCTTCTCCATGCCCCCGTACCACTTGCCCAATAGATGAAGAATCATCTGCTGGCATTTGCGCGTCTGCTGTTCGAGATCATCGACCGAGAAGCGGAAAACGCGCCAGTCGTCCAGTACAAGTTGGTTTTGCCGCATCAGTCCGTCTGCGAACGAACGCCGGCTAGCCTGCTGTACATGCGGACCGTACCCGTCAATCTCAATACATATCCGATACGGCGGACGGATATAAGCAAAATCTACAAACCGTGCTTTGTCCCGGTAATCGGTCAACGCATACTCCGGGTACAAATGCTTAAAATGTCCGACTGCCGGCAACCAGATCTGTGTCGCGAACAGCTTTTCCGCATACTGATGTCCTTCTTCCAACCTCCGCCGCTCTTCCCCTTTCCTGCTCTTTAAGTGCCCCTCAATCCATGCCTTATACAAATCCCGCGATATATTAGTATCCGTTTTCTGCTGAGCGCCGACCGCTGCCATCCACCCATTCCTCCTCTTTGAACATAAAAAGCCGCCTTCTCCGCACGAGTCGGAAAAGACGGCGTATGCTTTACGCTGCCAGTTGTACACGGTTATATGTCACTTGCACTTAATATTACCATACTGCTGGCTGTAGATGCTACACACATCCACATGCTTCAATTCACAGCGCATCCGCAGAGAGTATCGTACCCGTCAGCTCAACCCTCTGATACAGGCTAACCATGTCACCAGCCTACAGCTACAGCTGCAACTGCTTCAAGTTGTAAAACTCGCCTTTCGCCGCCATCAGCTCGTCGAAGGAGCCGACTTCAACGATACGACCCTGCTTCATGACCGCGATGCGGTCGGCATCGCGGATTGTCGACAGCCGGTGAGCGACGATGAACGTCGTTCTCCCCTTGATCAGTTGCTGCATCGCCTTCTGCACATGATGCTCCGACTGGTTGTCGAGCGCGGACGTCGCTTCATCAAGAATGATGACGCGCGGATCGCGGATGAGCGCGCGGGCGATAGCGATCCGCTGGCGCTGGCCGCCGGACAGCTTGCCGCCATGCTCGCCGACCATCGTATCAAGGCCTTGAGGCAGACGGTCGACCATCTCCGCCAGGTTCGCCATTTCGACGACTCGGTTCACCTGTTCGTCGGTAATATTTTTGAGACCGTACGTAATGTTGTCCCGGATCGAACCCGAGAACAAAATCGTCGTCTGCGGCACAACCGACAACCGCTTGCGGTACGTCGACAGGTTGATCGTCGCCAGATCGACGCCATCGACGAGCACCTGCCCCGAAGTCGGTGTCAGAAATCCTGTGACAAGGTTCAGCACCGTCGACTTGCCCGCGCCGGATTCACCGACGAATGCGATGCACTCGCCCTCTTGCACATCCAGCGTCACGCCGTCGAGCACATGATGCTCATTCCCCGGATACACGAGCTTCACGTCGCGGAAAGTGAAGGCGCCGCTAATTTCTCTTAGCTTCAGCTTGCCGGTATTGTCCTCGATCTCGGGCGAACGGAGAATTTCGCGGATCGAATGAATGGACTCGAACCCTTTGGCAATGCTCGGATAGACATTCAAGAGCGCCGTGATGGAGCCGAGAATCATGCCGAAGAAGCCCTGATACATGACGACGTCGCCCACCGGTATTTCCCCTTTGTAAGCCAGATAAATCGTGAAGACGAGACAGCCGACCTGGAACAGCTGGAACAGCACCCAGTTCGACGAACCGAAGAACGCTTCGACGATATCGAGCCGATACCCTTTGCCCTGCAGCGTGCGGAGCGTGGAGTCCATTTTGTCGATCTCAACCTTCTCTAGACCGTGTGCGCGCGTTACCGGAATCATCTCGACCATCTCGGATACACGGGATGACATCTGCTCGATCTCGCGGCGGAATTCTTTGTTCGTGCTGCGGATTTTACGGCGGAACAAGTAGATAACGAGCACCGAAGCCGGAATGGTCATGATGAAGAACATCGACACCGTCCAGCTGTTGCGCGCCGTCAGCACGAACGCGATGATAATGTTAATGATCGACGGGAGGAACGAGGACATGAGCTGCTTCGATAGTCCCTCCACCGCCTCCGCGTCGCGGAGAACCTTCGATTGCAGCTTGCCCGCTTGCAGCTCGCGGTGATACGTGATCGACAATTGCTGAAGCTTGCGGACGAGCGCGCTCCGAAGTCCCGCTTCGACATGGCGGATCGCCCGGCTCATAAAGGATATGTAATAGTGCGCTGTCGGAATGTTTTGTACGATGGACACGCCGAGCACGATGAAGTTGATCCACAGCTCCCGAGTCGAATGCGCCGACGGGTTCGTCGCGATGTTGATCAGGTTCGCGGTAACGATCGGAAGAATAAATACCGGCGAATGCTTGATCATAAAAAAGATAAGCGAAATGAGCAGGTTCGCTTTATTGCCTTGGTAAAGCGTCAACAAGAATCGGAGCGGACTTTGCGTCTGTTCCATCGCGGCGGCTTCGAATGTACGCTCGTAATCGACGACGGGTGACGGAGCTGCTGCTGCCGATGACGTCTGATTGGCCGCTGCTATTTTACTCATGATGCATCTATCCCTTCTACTGTACACGTTCGCGTTCCAATCGAGTGGAAACTGAACTAATCGTATGGGAATCGATGGCGGCTGTAAATGGAGTCGAATCGGCGCGATTGCTCATATTTCGCCATATAGGAGGATCTGAACCTTCCTGCGGACGGCAGCGGTCTGTTTTTACGCGATTTCATCGTTATGTGGCGGCTTTCGGGCAGTATCAAAAAAGTGAAGAGCCCGCTCGTACGGCCCGTCGGAGCCTCATTGTTCGTTGTGGCGATGTTCTTATGGTATTTGGTTCTGGCCCTCATTCGACATTTTGCTTGTTCTATTAATCGATATATTCTAATATTACGATATTACGATTTAAAGAGATGAATATGAATATGTAGTCCGTTCGCCGCTATGTGCGAAGGAACCTATACGTTGAACCCAAGGCGGTGAATCGTTCGAATGGAACCCAATATTCAATCGTTTCACGAAGCGGCAGAGCTCCTTAAGGCGCTCGCGCATCCCGTGCGGTTGTGCATCGTGAGCGGGTTGTTGGATAAAGACAGCTGCAACGTGACCTATATGCAGCAATGTTTGTCGCTGCCGCAGTCGACCGTCTCGCAGCATCTGGCAAAGCTTCGTGCTGCCGGCGTCATCGAGGCGGAACGAAGCGGATTAGAGGTGCGTTACCGTATACGCAACGAACGGGTGAAGCATTTAGTGCGGGCGCTCACGGCGTCAGATGAGCAGTAGTCCGGATTGGCGGTGGGGTACACTACTCCCGCGCATTGCGGCAATTAAATTCAATGGCTGCATTTTATGCAGGCATTAGATGTCATAAGCACAATGCAAAGCGTAATGAATGTATTTGGTGCAGGCTTTTCGAGCCGATATGACATTCCAGCATCATAAGGCTACGAAATTCCTGCACTTTTTGCAGGTACCAAGGCCGTATGAGTGACGCAGCACAAAAAGGATGTATTTGGTGCAGGCTTTGTTCGATCGTATGCTTCCGATGCAGCCTCTTGCTGTATCTCCCCCGCTAACCGCGGGCTAATAAATTTCGCATTTAAGTTTTAGGAGGACACCATGACCACACCAAACCATAAACCTAAAAGAGTCGTTATCGTCGGCGGCGTTGCAGGAGGCGCTTCGGCGGCTGCTCGGCTGCGCAGGCTGGACGAGCAGGCCGAAATTATTTTGCTGGAGAAGGGCGAGCATATTTCGTTCGCGAACTGCGGTTTGCCCTATCATATCGGCGGTACTATCGCGAACCGCGATAAGCTGCTTGTACAGACACCGGCAGCGATGAAGCAGCGGTTCGGCATCGACGTGCGGACCGAGAGCGAAGCGACGGCTATCCATACGGAGAGCAAATGCGTAACGGTTAAAAAAGAAGACGGCACCACCTACGAGCTGCCATATGATGCACTCGTGCTGTCGCCCGGCGCTAAGCCCCGCCGTCCAGCCATTGATGGACTGGACGCTTGCCGCAACGTTTACTCTCTGCGCAGCTTGCGGGATATGGACCGCATCATGTCTCATCTCGATGCGAATCCGTCCGAGCGCGCCGTCGTCATCGGCGGCGGCTTCATCGGCGTCGAAACGGCCGAGAATCTCCGTGAACGCGGAATCGACGTGACACTCGTGCAATCCGGTCCCCATATTCTTGCACCGTTCGATTCCGAACTGGCGGTGCTGCTCGAGCAAGAGTTGGAGCGGCGCGGCGTTGCTCTCGTTCTTAATCAGTCCGTTTCGCGCATCCGCGAAGAAGGCGGCGAATCCGTGCTGACGCTTGGCGACGGCTCCGAGCTGCGGGCAGGACTGATCTTGCTGGCTACCGGCGTTCAACCGGATTCCGGCTTCCTTGCCGGAAGCGGAATTACGCTAGGCAGCGACGGCCACATCATCGTCAATGAACGGATGCAGACAAGCGCTCCTGACGTCTACGCCGTCGGCGACGCAGTTATGACGACGCATTATATTACGGAGAAGCCAATCGCGATTCCGCTGGCTGGACCTGCGAATAAACAAGGACGCATCGTTGCGGATATTATCAGCGGTCTGCCGACGACTTATAAAGGCACGCAAGGCACCTCGATTGTCAAAGTGTTCGATCTGACTGGCGCATCGACCGGCTTAAATGCGCGCGAGCTGCGCAATTCCGGCATCCCGTTCGAGGCGGTTCATCTGCATCCGCAGCCGCACGCCTCCTATTATCCGGGCGGCTCGCCGATGTCGCTGAAGCTGCTCTTCGGCCAAGACGGCCGCGTTCTCGGCGCTCAAGCGGTCGGCTTCACCGGCGTCGACAAACGGATCGACGTCATCGCAACCGTCATCCGACTCGGCGGTACCGTCACCGATCTGACGGAGCTGGAGCTTGCCTATGCGCCTCCCTACTCATCCGCGAAAGATCCAGTCAATATGGCCGGCTACATGGCGGAAAATGTACTGAGCGGTTTGACCGACGTTTATCATACGGAGCATCTTGACGAGCGCGACCCGAATACGACGATGCTTATCGACGTACGTACGCCGATCGAATTCGGCAACGGATCCATCCCGGGAGCCGTCAATATTCCGGTCGACGAGCTGCGCGATCGACTCGGGGAGCTCGATTCGGAGCGGACGATCTGGGTGTTCTGCCAAGTCGGCCTTCGCGGCTATACCGCTTCGCGCATTCTTGCACAGCACGGCTACCGTGTCCGCAATCTGTCCGGCGGTTACCGGACTTACAAGGCGTCGAAGTTCACCCCGCAAGGGCCAGGCGGCGGAAATGGCGGACCTACACGTCCAGCAGGCAGCGGTACAACAGGCGAATCGGCAAACTCCGCAGCAGCGGCAGCGAAAGGTACGGTAAACAGCATGAACAGCCCCTCTTTCATTAGCGTTACTCAGACAAGCGTGAATCATACTGGCGAGGCAACAACAGCATCTCCCGAGAAGCTTGACGCTTGCGGCTTATGCTGTCCAGGCCCGCTTATTCAAGTGAAGGATGCAATGGATCAGCTAGAGGACGGCAGCCTTCTCGAAGTAAAAGCAACCGATCCCGGCTTCTACGAGGACATTCGCGCTTGGGGCGAGATGACCCGCAATGAGGTTGTCGACATTGTCAAAGACGGTGGCGTCATTACAGCAACGCTTCGCAAAGGCGCCTCAAACAGCGGCCCAGCCCATGCCCATTCCGCAACAGCTTTGACCGGAGCAGCTGCTCCGGCTAAGGACGGTGCGACGTTCATCGTCTTCGACGGCAGCTTGGACAAAGGAATCGCTTCGTTCATTCTCGCCAATGGCGCAGCGGCAGCCGGCAAGAAGGTAACGATGTTCTTCACCTTCTGGGGACTCAATATGCTTCGTAAAGCATCGGCACCTCCGGTTCAGAAGACGATCGTCGAGAAAATGTTCGGCTGGATGATGCCGCAAGGCTCCAAGAAGCTGCCGTTATCCAACATGCAAATGTTCGGCATTGGACCGAAGATGATCCGAGCCGTTATGAAAAGCAAAAATATAGCCTCGCTCGAAGAGCTGATGGATTCGGCCAAGCGCCAAGGCGTCGAAATCGTCGCCTGCCAGATGTCGATGGACGTCATGGGTATCAAGCGCGAAGAACTGATCGACGGCATTACCGTTGGCGGCGTCGGCTACTATCTCGGGCAAGCGGATAAAGCCGGCACGAACTTATTTATTTAATAACAAGAGAAAGGCTCTCCCTGCTGTCATCTGCATCAACTGATGACAGCAGGGAGAGCCTTTTATTATTTCATCAAAGTTCAGTCCATGCGTTCGATAGCTCGATTAGATTGCCGTCCGGATCCCGGACATACACCGACTCTAACGGTCCTGTCGCGCCTGTGCGCCTAATCGGACCTGCCTCGATTTCCACATCGCTAGCCTCTAGGTGGAGGATGATATCCTTCAGCGGCGTCGGCGACAGGAAGCAAAGATCGGCTGAGCCCGGTACGGGAACAGCCGCCTTCGGCTCGAACTCCTTGCCGTGCTCGTGCAGATTAATTTTCTGGCTGCCGAATTGCAACGCGCGTCGTCCGCCGCCGAACGTGACCGATTCCATCCCGAGCACATTTTCATAAAATTGGATGGTCCGCTGCAAATCCCTTACCGTCAATACCAAATGGTCCAGCCGATCAATTACGATAGATGTTTGCGAAGTCATGTTCACTCCTCCGTATCCCTTTACTCGGACAACTTCTTCCAATCAAACCAGCTTATACAGCGTTACCTCGTAGTCGTCGAACAATATATCTAAATTCCATTATAAACCAACCATCCAACTCCCTTGAATAAAAAAAAAGTCCGCCACCGCCAACCAGGCCGTGTACGGACGTTTCGTTATTCAACTTACGGCTTCTTCGCAGCTGCGCTGCGCTCGCGGGGCAGCAGGAATGCGAGCAAGCCGAGCAGCGGCAGGAAGCTTGCGATCAGCATCATATCGGCGCGGCCGAGCGTATCCGAGATCTTGCCGAGCACGACAGCGCCGACGGCACCCATGCCGAATGCGAGACCGGTAATAAGGCCAGACGCCATTCCGATACTGCCAGGCAGCAACTGCTGCGCATAGACGACGCTGACGGAGAAGCCGGATTGCAGAATTAATCCGGTCATGAACATGACGGGATAGATCCAGAACTGCGAGACGTGCGGCAGCAGCAGTGCGAACGGCGCTGCGCCTGCAACGGAGAGCACGATCATTTTTTTCAATCCAATCTTATCGGCAAGAATCCCCCCGAAGAACGTACCGATAACGCCGGCCGCCATGTACAGGAACACCGGCACCTGCGCCGCTTTCTTAGACAGACCGTACTGATCCTCAGCAAAAAATTGATAAAATGTCGAGATGCCCGCGAAGTACCACGACCGCGCGAACACGATCAACACAAGCAGCAGCATCGCGTATCCAATGACCTTCCGGCTCATCGGCCTGAAGGAAGCTGCAGCGGAAGCCGCCCGCTTCTGCGGTTTACCCTGCTCTCGCAGCTGCGTCCGGTACCATGGAGCTACGCGGCTTAAGAGTACGATCGCGATTAAGGCGATAACAGTGCCCCAGATCGCTCCCCGCTGGCCGAGCGGCAAGAAAATAAAGATCGTCATGAGCGGCGCAAGCGCTTGACCGAAGTTGCCGCCCACCTGATAGATGGACTGGGCGAACCCTTTGCGGCCGCCTGCGGCGAAATGGACGACGCGCGAACCCTCCGGATGGAAGACGGCGGAACCAAGGCCGATCAGAATAACACCGCCGAGCAGTGTCCAGAAGCTTGGCGCGAACGCCAAGATAACCATGCCGATGAGACTTAATCCCATGCCGATCGGCAGCATGAACGGCATTGGTCTTTTGTCCGAATACAACCCTACGACGGGCTGCATCACGGAAGATGTCATATTGAGCGTAAATACGATCCAGCCCAACTGGATATCATTAAGAGTCAAAGAATCCTGAATGACGGGGAACAGTGCGGTGACGACGGATTGCATCGCATCGTTGAGCAAATGCGAAGCGCTGATGGCGAACAGAATAGAGTAGACCGTTGCGGTTGTAACCGCTCGAAGCCGGCCTGTGTCAGCGACGCTGGACATAACTTTTCAACTCCTATGTATGGACTTCACAGCTTCAACCTGATGCTAAGGAAGATACCACACCTTACGTGCGCGTGACAATCCTTTTACCCGAATAAAGACGTATACACCGATCAACTTTTAGGACTATAATGGGAATTGAGATCGCCTTTATTGAGGAACTACACCACATGAACGACCCTGTATCGAGAATAGTTTCACCTTCAACGGCTATTTTGTACTTACAAGCTTATTTAAAAGCTACAGATTCTGATGGGGGAAAAAATATCGGAGGTACGCAGACATGACCGCAAACTTAGCTACACCATTTGAAATAGACGGATTCTCATTGAAGAACCGAATCGTTATGCCGCCAATGTGCCAATACTCCGTCACCGCTCAGGACGGCAAGCCGAACGACTGGCATTATATTCATTACGTTTCGCGGGCTATTGGCGGAGCTGGACTGATCAATATCGAGATGACCAACGTTGAACCTGACGGACGCATTACGAACCAATGCCTCGGCTTATGGTCGGACGACCAAATTCCGGGCTTCGCGCGCATCATCGATGCCGTGCACCAATACGATACGAAGATCGGCATTCAGATCGCTCATGCCGGACGCAAATCGAACGACGCACCTCAGCCGGTCAGCTCGACGAACGTCGCTTTCAGCAGCCAATACAAGCAGCCCCGCGCGCTCACGACCGACGAAACGAAGCGGATGGTCGAGCTGTTCCGTGACGCGATCGTACGCGCGGTGAAAGCAGGCTTCGATACAGTGCAGCTGCATGGCGCGCACGGGTACTTGATCCACCAGTTCCACTCGCCAGGCACGAACGACCGGACCGACGTATACGGTGACGATCCGGCCCGCTTCGGCATCGAAATCATTCAAGCGGCGAAGAGCGTACTCCCTTCGCACGTGAAGCTTCAAATGCGCGTATCGGCAGCGGACTACGGCGAAGGCGGCTACGATCTGAACTACGGCGTCGAGCTGTGCCGCAAATATAAGGACGCGGGCGTCGATATTTTCGACATTTCGAGCGGCGGCGGCACGTCGACGAACCCGCAGAACCTCGGCGGCGGCATCTATCCGGGCTATCAGCTCCATATGGCCCGCGCCGTGAAGGAAGCGACCGGCCTGCCGGTCATCGCGGTCGGCCTGCTCGACGAACCGAAGCTTGCGCAGTCCGCCGTTGCCAGCGGCGACTGTGATCTCGTCGCAATCGGACGCGCCATGCTGCGCGACCCGTACTGGGCGCTGCACGCTCAACAGGCGACAGGCGCACAGGTCTCACCGCCGAAGGCTTACGAACGCGGATATTAATAAATTTTAAAAGCCTGTCCCTTAGCATGCGCTGTCGAATGTACGGCGACGCATGCTTAGGGGCAGGCTTTTTTGGTGTATTCAGAATCTGCCTACTCTGTCCCGCCTTCGAGGAAGCCGGGACAGAGTAGGCTACTTGATATCGGGTACCGGCGATTTCCTGTCCGGTGCACCGCGTTCCTCGGCTACTTGTACAATCACACGCGTGCGGCGGTTCGGTCAGCCGTTGCCGAGCTTATGCAAGATGCGTCCGTCACCCTTCAGATCGTCCGCATACGGCATCGGAGCACCGGGCCGGGAGGCCAACCGGCAGACAAGTCCCCACACTCGCCCCCTGTTCTCGTCTGTAATCCGGTAATGCAGCCAGGGCTGCAGACGTCCGTTTAGCAGACGTTCCGCTTTCGCAATATATTGCGCGTCATCGCATTCAGTCGTTCCCGACGCTCGAAATACGGCCCTTCGTACGAACGGCGTTCTCCATGCTCTCCGAACTTACAGAACAAAACGAATGGCAGAGCCGGGCACCGGCTCGCACCGTCCTTGCTCTGCCCGGCACGTGACCTTGCCGTATTAAGGTTCGGTTCTTTGCTCCAGCCGCTATCCATCCCGTATAGCACCCGATTGAGGCCCCTGATCATATACCTCGCATGCCCACATGTTGTATTGTCTGTATTTAAATCGGCAAATTAGTCCGACTGTTCTGACTTTCTTTTCTTCATAATATTTAAGCAACTTAGAACGAATTATATCCCCTGTTTTTAATAGAACAGTAAATCTGCAAGAGGCTATACTATCACTATAGCTAATATCAAATATTTCAAGCCCCTGCTTTAAGGAGCGCACACCTTTTAGAATTGAATTCTTCTTCTTTATTACCGAATTTACTGTTTACGACAATTTTGTTGTTATGCGGAGCGCTGTGTGATTGATATATTTATTAATTTGAATATTTAGGAGGCATTATTGATTTATGAAACTGAATTGGTATTGGCAATTCCCTCACGATCTAGGTAGTAGGAAGTCTATCGCTGATAGTCTTAAGTTTATTTATCAATTGGATAATCATGGGTTTACAGGATCATTAGTATATTTCCATCATACCTCTTTAGACCCATGGATTACTGCCCTTGCTATTATTAATAATAGTGAAAAGCATGTCCCTCTTTTAGCAATGCAGCCTTACACAATGCTACCAACAACTTCTGCTTCAATGATTCACTCCATATCTTTGTTAAATAAAAGAAAAGTTAATTTAAATTTGGTTACAGGGTTTTTATCTGAGGAATTAATAGAAATCGGAGATCAATTGGATAAGTCTCAACGGTATGATCGGATCAAAGAGTATTCATATATTATCCGAAGTCTATTAACTTCTCATGAACCAATCACTTTTGAAGGGACATATTACAAATTAAACGAATTTACAAATAACTTTTATGTGGAAAGGGAGCTTTTACCGAATATATTTATGCCATACACATCTAATACAAATGAAGGGTTTCAAGCTTTAATATCGTCAGCAGACACAGCGGTGACAATTCCAAAAAGCTTTAGTGATTTTAAAGCTAGTTTCGTTAATAGATTTGAAAATGTATCAACTGAAATGTGTGTTAAATTACAAATCGTAGCAAGAGAGACTCATGATGATGCACTAAATTTTCTACGGGAAAGAGATGGTGACTTTAGGAAGAGATCAATTAGAAAGAGGCTAGATATTAATCATAATTTGTTAGATGAACAAGAAATAAAATTATTTTTTCCGATGATTGATTCAAGTGGTCCAATTATCATGGGTAATTATGAGGAAGTCGTAAGTTATTTGCGCCGATATGTGGATTCAGGGGTTAGGAATTTTATTGTCCCCAACATAAGCAATCCAATTGAATTGATCCATTTCAATCAAATTATGAAGATGATTTAACCATCATTCGTTTAGGGTCTGTTTATTATTAATAATAAATCTTTCTTATTAGGAATTCCCCCCACAAGGTAGAAAAAATTGCTTCCTCGCCATTAACAATACACCTGTCTTTACCGGAAATACGATATCCGCTTGTTCAAATTTCAAAGTTGAGAATCAATCAGTCATTAGCATTGCTGATAAAGACCATGCATGGCGGCATCTCAATTTCTTTGATATCCTTGTTACATCCACGCTGAGCTTCCAAAGTCATCTCATCTAATGGCTTTGCAGAACCGATTACCGTTGTTCCTTCTTCGAACGCAACTATGCTCGGCAGCCACATGGTAGGCGAGCCGATGCTCGTCCACAATCAGAACGGCGAATAGCGACCTAGCCGATCACATATATTAGGATGTCGTTATCCGATAATAGAAATTTCATTGCTGTCGATTGGAATTAAATGCATAGGAGTGGAGGCTTATTAATGCAGATGCGGTATTCGCCGGCGGCGGCGTCAAAGGCATTACATTCGCCGCAGCGATTGACGTGTTCGAGAAAGCCGGCTATACGTGGCATCAGGTTGCCGGCACTTCCGCAGGCTCCATCGTCGCGGCTCTCCTCGCTGCCGGTTACGGTCCGCCGAACTGAAGCAAATTATGGTGTCGATGCACTTCAGCGGTCTGCTCGGCCGCGGACGCCTGCACCGAATTCCGCTCGTCGGTCCGGCTCTTCATCTGCTGATCAAGCAAGGGCTTTACAACAGCGCGCGGACGATTTTTATCCCGACGGATGAAGTCCCTTCCACCCGCTTCTCGCTCAGCGATAACGATATCGTCTACCTTGACCAGTCGGGCCGAGATGCTGCGGAAGCATTCCTCGCCGGCTGGGATTTCGACTGCTATAAACAGCAGTACCGTACCACTGCCGCTGATATGAAGCAAGATGAGTAGACAAAAACAATCCCCGCAGCCGCTTCATCGCGGTTACGAGGATTGTTGTCATTAATATTTCCGTTCGTCATCGCGGCCGCTCACCGAGCGCGACATGAGCAGAAGAAGTCCGCCAATGACGATGAGCGATGCGGTCAAACCTTGCAAGCCGTTGAACGAGACGATGGCGCCAAGCGAGAGCAGAGCGAAGAACAGAACCGCGCAACTGCCGAGCACGAATACCGGGAGCAGCAGCCAGAAGATGCGGTAACCGAAAATATAAAACTCCAGCAAGCCGAATGCAACTGCGAGCATAAAGCCAGGCCATACCGAGCCCCATGCGTCGAACAGCATGCCCGCCTGGCACGTCAACCCCGTGACGACGAGTATGCCGCCGGGAATGAGCATTCCTGCGGATTGCTTCGTTCTTTTGTACAAATAAGCCACATGAAAAAATATTCCGATCGGCAATACGAATAACGTTGGCCAGAAGTATGCGAAAATGTTGCTCGGCTCAGCATAAGAACGCCCGTCTGTCGCCTGAGCTTGAATGAGCAGCCAGACGATGCCTGCCGCGATGGCGATCATGCCGTAATTGCGCCTCGTAGTCATCGATTAATCCTCCTAGTAAATGTCGGTCTTGCACGTGAACACCTTTGCTGCAATCAGCTTAACACCGCGGCTTCGGCGTTGTAAATGCTTCCGGCGCAAAACCCGACCCGAGACGGAGGCGCCCTACATCCTCCGAACAAGCGGAGGTGGAGCGGCGGACCGACAACCTCTTTTTCTCGCTGCACCTAGGGTGCGGTTCGGAAGTGGAGGGTGCGCTTCCCTTGGTATTAGTATATGCAGAAAAAGGCATCATCCCTCGAGGATGATGCCTTTCTCATATGCTTATTATTTAAGCGCGCTGATGGTAAAATTGCTCCAGCTGCTCCGCGATCACTTCCGAATCGCCGTCGACGATCGTCTGGCGCTGCGGCTTGTCGAACAGAACGGAGATTTCCGCCGGGAACGACTGCTTGATGCCCGTTAGCTGCACCGCTTCATCGAACTTCGCTGGGTGAGCCGTCGCGAGCGAGATGATGACGCTCTCCGAACCGCCGCGCTGCTCAGCAGCCGCTACGCCGCATGCCGAGTGCGGATCGAGAATGTAGCCCGATGCTGCCTCATAACGTTTGATCGTATCGAGGCAATCGTCGTTGCTGACGCCGTATGCGCCGAACTCGGCTCGGACTTTATGCTGCACCTCTTCCGATACGGACAGGCTGCCTTCCGCACGGAATGCGTTCATCAGCGTGTCGATCGTTGCTGCATCTTCGCCAAGCACGTAGTACAGGTAGCGTTCGAAGTTGCTTGCAACTTGGATATCCATCGATGGACTGTGCGTCATGCGGAAATTGTCCGGCTGGTAGACGCCCGTATCGACGAACCGCTCCAAAATGTTGTTCGCGTTCGTCGCGATGATCAGGCGGTCGACCGGCAGACCCATGCGCTTCGCGAGATAGCCCGCGAAGATGTCGCCGAAGTTACCCGATGGTACGCTGAAGCTTACTTGCTCTGCACCCGTCTCTTCTTGAACGCGGAAGTACGAGTAGAAGTAGTACACCGTCTGCGCAATAATGCGGACGATGTTGATCGAGTTGATCGCGCACAGATTGTTCTTCGTCTTGAAGTCGATGTCGGCGAACATATCTTTAATGATGCGCTGGCAATCGTCGAAGTTGCCGTGCACGGACAGGTTGAGGACGTTGTCTTCCTTCACCGTCGTCATTTGCAGCTCCTGCACCTTGCTCACTTTGCCATGCGGATGGAGGATGCAAATGTTGATGCCTTCCTTGCCGCGAACGCCTTCGATCGACGAAGCGCCCGTATCGCCGGACGTTGCGCCGAGAATGTTGATTTGCAGGTTCCGCTTGCGCGAGACGTACGTATACAATTGGCCCATGAATTGAAGCGCGATATCTTTGAACGCGAACGTTGGACCATGGAACAGCTCGAGCAGGTACAGCTTGTCCTTCAGCTTCGTCACTGGCGTTACTTCCGGGTGACGGAACGTCGAGTAGCTGTCCGTTACGAGCTTCTTCAGGTCGTCCGCTGGAATTTCATTATTCGTATACAGATCCAGAATAGCCAGCGTCAGCTCCTGGTACGAAAGCTTCGACCACGATTTCAGCGTATCGGCAGATACGGCCGGAATTTGTTCCGGAACGAGCAGGCCTCCGTCAGTGGACAACCCCATAAGAAATGCATCGATAAAACCGATTCCGCTAACCTTGCCTCTGGTGCTAATGTACTGCATGCGATTCCCTCCTACTGATGTCGACAGCAATGCCGAGCCAAGCGCCGTCTGCGCTCATAGTCATTTAGATAAATTATACGTGCCGTTGCATCATTCGTGCAAATGTTTATTAACGGTACTCTGTTGTTTCATGATAGAATTTGGAAGAAATCGCAATGGAAGGAATGAAGCATTTGCTGTGAACGAACAATCCGCCTTAACCGCCGAGCCCAGAGGCCGGCTGTCCGAAATTCAGCTCATGCGAGCGATCGCGATGGTCGGTGTCGTGCTTATCCATGCTACTTCCTTCGCTACGGTCCAGATGAAAGCTTCGAGCGTCTACTGGATCTATCATGTACTGAACGTCTCGATGGCGTTCGCGACGCCGACGTTTATTTTTTTGAGCGGCTTCGTTCTGTTCTACAATTATTACGACAAACCGCTCACCCGCAGGACGCTCGGACATTTTTACCGCAAAAGATTGGTATACGTCATCGTTCCATATGTACTCTTCTCTATCATCTATTACGTCCTTTACCATTATGCATACGAGCCCGGCCTGCCGGCAGCGGAAACAATTCATGACTTCTTCGTCAGGCTGGCTACCGGCAGAGCGTACACCCATCTTTATTTCGTCTTCATTATTGCGCAGTTTTATTTGCTGTTTCCGCTTCTGTTGTCATTGCTTCAGAGGTTTCCGGCAACGATCGGGTGGGCGGTTCCGGTCGGTCTGGCCATTCAGTGGGCGTTCTTCTTATGGAATGACGCGTCGCTTCAGCTTCCGAATTTGAAAAGCTGGGCGCCGGCCTACGCTTCGCAATACTTAATCGGCGCCGTTCTCGGCATTTATTATCCGAAGCTGCGGACATGGCTGAACGTCAGCCGCCAGCACGCCACGCCGGGACGGGCCGCCGCTTGGATGCTCGCTCTGCTCGCTTGGCTCGCAGCAGGTGCGGCCATGTTGGCCATCCATTACGATATCCGAATGCACAAGGCGGAATACAGTCCGCTCTTGACCGATGCCCTCTGGACGGCTTATTCGATCACGAGCGCGGTCATGCTGCTGCTTCTATCGCCCGCCCTATCCCGCAGGTTGCCATCGTTGCTCCGAATTCCGCTCGATTCGATTGCAGCGTATTCCTTCGGCATTTACTTATTCCACCCGCTTGTGTTGTTCCTATACAGACAGCATCAACCGGGCGATGCTTCCGCATACCTGCACGTCTGGTACGCCGGAGGCTTCGCTGCTGCGCTTGGCAGTGCTTGGCTCATCACCGCGCTTGCCGCACGCTTCGTGCCCGGCTCAACGCTGCTGTTCGGCGAGCTGCCGAAGCGGCGGTAGCGCCGACCGGAGCCCACGTGCCGTCTGGCGCGGCTATGGCGCACATAGCTAAGGCGCATCGGTGATGATGCCGACCTTTTACGCTAATAAGCCACTGCAGATGCACATCACGCGGTCGTTGTTGCGGTCTCATTGTATTTCATACAACGAATTCCTCGCTATTCACGCGTCTAGGGAGAGCTCGTTGTAGTTCATACAATGGGAAAAGACGAATTAGAACCATTTTCACGGCTTTCGGTCAATTCCGTCGAAATTCGGTTGTACAAACTACAATGAGGGTTCAACGGCCCACCTATCCTGCCCGCCTCATTGTACGAAATACAATCAAACCTAATAAGTGTGGTCGAGCAAACACCATCGTGCAGCCGAACCCTTGCACGCTTGCACTCGTGCTGCACGCAGCATGTAACGTCACGGTCGTCAGTGCGAAACGTCGCAGCGAGCAGTCCACTTATCAGCGCATACACCACACGTTCCAGCCAACAAACTACTATTAGTCCGTGCGCCTCCCGCGTGAGGCGCGACGGCGCGTGACGGCCGCATTCCATGCAGATACCTCAACGTGACTGTGACTGCGGCATTCCACACAGATACCTCAACGTGACTGTGACTGCGGCATTCCACCTGATACCTCAACGTGAGAGTCACGGCGGGCTTTCCACCAGATTCCTCAACGTGACTGTGACTGCGGTATTCCACCTGATACCTCAACGTGCGTGCATGTGCCGGCACATGCACAGGGTGCTACCCGTCCGTCAGGCCGAAACTTGGCAGCAAAACAATCGAACAAACAACAAGGCGGCGCTCAATGAGCGCCGCCTCCTTGTTATATCCGGTCGAACAGTTGCCGTCTATTCGTCGTATTGCGCGTAGCCGTTGTCGAGCAAATACTGCATCTCCGTGTCGAGTATCGTCTCGACGGTCAGTTCGTCCAGCTTCACGTCGCGCTGCTTCAAAATGTAATCGACCAGTTCGTCGCTGTCGATGTCGACTTCGCCGTGCGCGTTCGTATGCGCTTTATCGATAAACGCTTGCTCATACTTCAGTACCAGCCGTACCGTGTCCGCAGCGACTCTCGTCTTCTCGGCGAGATGCGCTACTAGTTCGTCTTCGTTAAAAACATCCTGTTCCTCGCTCATCGAATGATGGCCTCCTTATTCGCTTCCTTGCCTTGCCTAGCTTCGGTCACATTGTAACACGACTTGCTGCCTAATCCAAAATTACCCTACAGCTGGAACAACGCCAGCACGATGCCGACGATAAACCCGCACAGCGCGCCGTTGACCCGAATCCACTGCAGGTCGTTGCCGACCTTGTTCTCGAGCATGTTCACGAGCGCCGCGTCGTCCATTTGATCCAAATTGTCTTTCACCAGCTGCCCGATCCGGTAATGGTTCGTCTCGACCAGATGAATGGCGTAAGCCAGCAGCTTGTTCTCCCAGTTGACGATGCGCTCCGGGTCGCGGTTAAGCCCGCGGACAATCGTGGCGTACAGCTTGAACAATGCTTCGCCGCCTGTCTGCGCCTGCTCTTCCAGCTTCTCCAGCGCAAGCGAACGCAGCTCCTCCAGCCTTGCAAGCATGAACAGCTTGCCTTCGCCGCTCTGCACCATGCCGTGCAGCCGCTCTTGAATACGGCCGATTGCCTCCTCGTTCTCTGCGAATTGGAATAGCCGCACCCGAATTTCCCGCATGATGACATCGCGGTGAGGGCTGTCGTCGCTCTGCAAGCCGCGAATACCGGAAACGAGCATATTCTGAAGCATGCCGCCAATCTTGTCCTCATCCATAAAACCGGCGAACGCCTGAACCGCGAAACCCATGAAACCGCCCATCTTCACTTCGGCGATCTTCTCGGCCGCGATCTTCCCGAGCAGTACGCGCGTCTCTGGCCGCTTCGACCAGCCGAGCGCCTCGCCCAGCACGTAATCGAGCGCCATCTCGTCATAGCCCTTCTCCATCGCTGTCGTCAGCAGCTTATCGGCAACAAGCTTCAGATCAGTGCGCTGCACTACGGACGCGACGGCGGACTGCGCAAGCTCCGCTGCCTTCTCAAGCGGAAGCTGCTGAACCATCGGGATCAGTTCCTCGATGAGCGCTGTCCGCACTTTCCTTCTCGCCGCCAGCTTCGTCAGCAGCCGGCCGGCCAGCTGGAGCAGCTTCAGCTTGCGCAGCCGGTTCTCGATGCTCTCCTTATTCAGCAGCTCATTCTCAAGCGCCGAGATGAGCGCACGGACGATTTTGTCCCGGTTGCGCAGCAGCAGCGACGTATGCGGAATCGGAATGCCCATCGGATGACGGAACAGCGCCGTAACCGCGAACCAGTCGGCGATGCCGCCGACAAGTCCTGCTTCGAAGCCGCCCTGTAGAATAAAGACGAACGTCGTCTCCGGCACAATTAACGTGACGATAAAGCCGCAAGCCATAATGGCAAGCGACAGCACCGCCAAATAACGTGAATTCATGATGCGGACCCCCTATAAGTACTAACTGGTTAGATGAATATGGAAGTAATACGTTCGTACAAATCATAACGTTGCCAGACCTGCAATGTAAACCGTCTAGCGGACGGCAAAAAGACGTTTTGGGACAATTTTCCCCAAAACGCCTGTCTTCCATGCGCGATCATTATGGATTAACGGTGAACGTTACTTTATCTCCTTCAATCTTGTAATCCTGCTTCTTCCCGCCTAATTCCGTATAGAAATCGGCGTAACCCGTCGCTTCATATTGGCCAGGCGGAAAACCGTTCTTATTAAGCTCGTTCAGAAAATTGATATACGCCTTACTGTCTTTCTCTGAATAGCCGCCTCCGCCGTTGTACACTTTCTTGAATGGCACGCCGGGCTTGAGCACCGTCGTGATTAGCGGCTGGTCCATCATGTAGCCGACATCATAATTGTGCATCGTCTCCTTGAGGAAGAAAAAGAACGGCGATGCCGCATGATAGATCGTCATTTCGTCCTGATCTCCAACATACTCCAGTTCAGCCGACAGCGTCGGCTTGCCGCCTGTCTCTTCGGCTGGCTGCTCGACGATCAGCCTATAAACGAAATCGCCCTGCTTCGTCTCGCTGACGCGGGATTCACGCTCAATCTTAGGCTGTTCCTTAGGCTGTTCCTTAGGCTGTTCCTTCGTCTTCCCATCTCCGCAGCCAGCAAGCGCAGCCATGAATACCAACACTATACTCAACATCAGCAGACCCGTTCTGAACGGACGGTCCGCGCTTGTAAGCTTCTTAACCCCCATCTCATGCACCCCCGCCATCTATGACGCGCCGAGCGGCATACAAAGTTGCACCCTATAAGGAAAAGAGCAATACATATCCCGCTCTCGTCTCCTTCATCCTATCAGCACGGCATCGCTGTAGACACCTGTAACCAAGAGCCTTTTAGCGCCGATACGCAAATCAAAGGCTGCAGCCATCATCCAAGATGACGGCTGCAGCCTTATAGCGAAATCCTATTTTACTTCAATTTTGTCGTAGAACTTCTCTTGCATGATCTTCGCTGCTTCGTCGAGCTTCGCCTTATGGTCGACGCCTTTCTTCGAGAACACTTGCTGAACGACGTTCGTCATCTCCGCATAGTAGTCCTGCGTATTGTACTGCGCTTCCGGCTGACCGTCGAGCAGTGCGTTCGATTCCGCTGCGTATTTGTACACGTTGTCGTACTTGTTGAAGATCGCATTCGCTTTCTTGCCGTAGTCGGAGTCTTCTTTGAAGTAGTTCATTTGCGGCGGAATGAAATATTTTCCTTCTGCTTTCCGTGCTTGAATGTCCTTCTCGACCGAAACGAGCCAGTCGTCCGTGAAGTAATCGAACGTGATATAACGGAATGCCATTTCTTGCTCTTCTTTCGACGCATTCGGATTGATAACGAGATAGTCGCCGCCGAGGATGCCGTAATGCTTGCCGCCTGCTTCTGCAGCTGGCATTGGATACGTCAGCACGTCTTCCGGCTTCATGCCGCCTTGGTTAAGCGCTTGCTCGAGCGGACCTTCTGCGCCGGCGACGACCATTGCCGTACGGCCTTGCGAGAATGCGCCGACCGCGTCGCCCCATCCGAGCGCCCAGTCTTTCGGAATCGCGTTCGCGTCCCAACGAAGCTGCTCATACAGCTGCAGCGCTTTCACGCCTGCCTCAGAGTTGAATGCCGCCTTTACTTTGCCGCCTTCGGTATTGATGATTTGGCCGCCTGCTTCGAACAGAAAGTTCGTCCAGTTCCAGCCGGATTCGTTGCCTTTGCCCATGAGTGCGATGCCCGAGACGCCTTTGCCTGGGTCTGCAGCAGCTTTCGCCGTTTTCAACATGTCATCCCAAGTCCAGTCATACGACGGAATGGCTACGTTTTTCGCATCAAGAAGCTTCTTGTTGACGACCGTACTCGTCGAGTAACCTTTTTGCACGACGCCGTACACTTTGCCGTCGATAATGAATTGATTTTGCAGCGTCGGGTTGATTTGATCCTTGAACTCGTATTTGTTCCACAAGTCCGTGATATCTGCCGCCCAGCCGCGCTCGATCAGGAACTTCGCTTCCGTTGCGAACGTGTTGAAGAATGTAGGCGCTTCGTTCGCTGCCATCTTAACGCCGATTTCGTTCACGTTATAATGCCAGTCGCTTTTCTCGATCGTAACGTTCGGATATTTCTCGTTAAAGCGGCGGATTTTGTCATCCTCCAGCTTGCGGTTCTCCACTTGGTCAGGAAGCGGATAATAGATGCTGATCGTAATTTTTTTGTTCAGCAGCTCATCCTCTGCGCTTGGCTGAGCCGTCGCATCGGTCTTCGTGCCTTCATCCGTTGTCGTTGCCGTTTCCGTCTTCGTTGGTTCAGTATTCGCAGTATCTTTCGTATTGTCCTTGTCGCCGCCTCCGCTGCAAGCTGCGAGCATCGTAGCGGACAGTGCAAGAACGGCTGTCGCTGTCATTAACTTTCGCATGCATACTCCCCTTTTCTGTACACAAGGTATTGGTTACAGGCTAATCATATCTCTGCTAAGCCATTCGCACGATGTGCGTCCCTATGACGATTGTGTGCGCTTCTACGCACTGTTGTCAGAATAGAATGAATGTTCCGACTCCTTTGCAATAGTCCATTAGCCCTTGACGCCGCCCAAATGCAAGCCTCTCATAATGAACCGCTGAAGCGTTAGGAATACGATGATCGGCGGCAGCATGACCATGAACAGAATCGCGAACCGGATGTTCAGGTTAAGTCCTCTGGCGCTGATGACATACTTATAAATTGCGGTCGCCAGCGGATATTTGTGATCGCTGTGCATGACGAGCGAAGGCCAGAACCAGTCGTTCCATGCGGTCGAGAAAATGAATATCGCCAGCGTCGAAATGATTGGGACCGACAGCGGAACCGCGAGTTGACCGAAGCAGCGAAGCTCCGATGCACCGTCAATCCGCGCTGCCTCGAACATTTCTTGATGCAAGCTGTCGAAAAAGTTTTTGAGCAACAGCAGGTTGAACGCGCTTGCGCCGGCCGGCAACCAGAACGCTGCGAACGTGTTCACAAGACCGAGATCCTTCAAGTTCAAGAAGTTCGGGATCAAGTACGTTGTCGGCGGAATGAACAGCGTGATCAGGAAGAACATGCTGATGACTTTCGACTTCGGCACATTCATTTTGGATAAACTGAACGCTGCCATACCGAGAACGACGATCGTGACGACAAGATTGCCGACGAAGATCGCCAGCGTGTTGCGCAGGAACAACGGCAGATCGAGGAAGTTCCAGCCTTCCTTAAAATTGCCCCATTGCCACCCGTGCTCCGGAATGAAAGTCGGCGGGAACGAGTTGACCTCCGTGTTCGTCTTGAGCGAGTTGAACATCGCGACGAGAATCGGATACAGCATCGAGCATGCCATTATTAAGACAACCAAATAAATAATACCGTATGTGAGCCGATTCACCGGCTTACGGTGGTCGTAACGGGACATAATACCGCGTTCTTCGTGTTTCATACTAGTTGTCCCCCTTGCTCTGCAGCCGGAACTGGATGACGGCGAGCACGCTGAGCACCATGAACATCAGAACGCCCATCGCGGATGCTACGCCCAGCTCAAGTCTCGTGGTCGCGTATTTCACAATTAACAGTGAGTAAGTGAGTGTCGCGTTCATCGGTCCTCCGTCCAGCATGGCAAGCTGGGCCTGGAAGCCTTGCGAAGTGCCGATCAATTGCAGCAGCAGCATGAGCACGATCAGCCCTTTGACCGATGGAAGCGTAATATGGCGGATACGCATCCATACGCCAGCGCCGTCGATCTCTGCCGCTTCGTACCAGTCGCGAGGGATGCTGAGTACGGCTGCGAGGTAGAGCAGCATCGCGCTGCCGAACTGCTGCCACGTCTCCATGAAGACGATCGAGATCATGGACCATTTCGTATCCGTCATGAAGGCGATGCCTTCTCCTCCGAAAACCTTCGTAATGCCGGCGTTGATCGGACCTACCGAATCATAGAACCAGCGCCACAGTCCGTACAAGACGACGACCGGGATAACGTTCGGCAAGTAAGCCGCCACCCGGAAGAATCCTTGGAACCGGCGGATCTCCGAGATTGCGATCGAGAATACGATCGGCACCCAGAAGCCCATGACGAGAGCGAGCCCCATGTAATACAGCGTGTTGCGGATGGACTTGCCGACGTCTGGATCATCGAATACGGTCTTATAGTTGTCCCAGCCGACGAACGTGTTGCCTTTGACGAAATCGATGTGATAGAAGCTGTACACGAAACCTTTGATGATAGGCAGCCATAGAAAAATGGCGAAAAGAAGAAGGGCGGGCAGCAGAAACAGATAGCCCCAAAGATGCTTCTTCAGGATCTGCACGATGCCCGTCCTTCTCGTCTGGTTCGATTCCGACGGCTGAATCGGAAGTGCTGATTGGTTCATCGTTGTCCCCTCATTCCATTTACGATAGATACCCTCTAATTGTAGAAGCCGTAGTGCTTTAAGCACAGGTGCGTATCTATCGGGATGATGAGCATTATTACTTCTTCAGCTCGCTGGGACTCATGCCGTAGTATTTTTTGAAAATTTTGCTGAAATGCTCCGGCGACTCATAACCGACCCGTTCGGCGATTTCATACCGGCGCATGTCGGTCTCAAGCAGCAGTCGGCGGCTTTCTTCCATTCTAAGCTTCATGACATACTCCCATAGATTCATGCCGATCGTCTTCTTGAACAAGTAGCTGAGGTAATTCGGCGAAACATGGTTATGCTGCGCGACTTCGTGCAGCGTCAGCCCTTTCTGGGCATAATGTTCGTCGATGTAAGCCTTCGCACGCTCAGCGATCCGGTTATGCTGCGCGCGCAGCTCATCCTCGGACGGCTCCTCTTTCGTATATAAGCTTTCATGGAAATCTCCATAATAGAACACATCATGATCCGGATGCCGTTCGTGCCAGCGCAGCGCTTGCAGCGCTTGATCATTCAGCAGCGGCAGATTGTCCAGCCCCTGCATAATCTGGCTGATGCCGACGGCGGAGCTGAGTCCGAGATAGCGCCGGACACTTCGATGAAGGCTGCGTCCGAGCATATCGAGACGCTCGAGCTTGCTCTCCGAAGTCTGCGCATTATCGTAGGACGATTCGTCCCACTGCATAATGATGCTGATCTGCTGATCGCCGGTGTACGAGACGACCGCGTCTCTATCCGACTCCAGCAGCTCGGAGACAATATTAAGCGCTCCATAACGCAGCAGCACCGCATCGCGTTCCGACAGCTTGCGCTGTTCGGCGGCGTTGTCGTGAAGCAGCAATTGCAGCTTCATGACCGCGTAGTACGGACCGTCCAGACGAACGCCGAGCTTCTGCAGCCGCTCGGCTGCAGGCTGCTGTGTACCGTTGCTAGACGTCACCGTTGTGAGCAGTTCGTTGATGAGCTTCGTCTGTGCATCCGACAGCTCCTCCATCCGGAACCGGTCATGCAGCGTCTCCATCGCCTCTTCCTGTGTCTTCGCCCGCTTCTCCAGCTTCAGCAGCACGTTGCGGACCGAGTCGAGCAACTGCGCGCCGTCCAATGGCTTAATCAGATAGTCCTTGGCGCCGAGCCTCATAGCCAATTGAGCATATTGAAACGTCTCGTGGGCAGAGATGACGATAGTCTGTATCCACGGACGAATTAACTTCGCTTGGTGCATGAGCTCTATCCCGCTCATTGCACCCATTTGAATGTCGGTGATGAGCAGATCTATTTCTTCCATACGGATATAATCGAGCGCCTCATATCCGTTATGAGCTACATACAAGCCCTCGATGCCGATGCCCGAGGACGCCAGAAGGCTGCTGAGCCCTTGCCCGATCAACGGCTCGTCGTCGACGATTAGAATGCGGTGCATAGGCACCCTCCTTCACAATAAAAACTTTATATGAACCTTACATGAGATAGGCTGAATGAACGTTGCTTCCAGTATTCTAGTGATTCATGTCCTATTTGGAAATTTTATCATTTTATAATTACGAATACTATTTTACCATTTTTATACTATATGGAGGATATCAATCTCATTTGTCAAATAGTGTATATCAAGGATCGATCCTACGTGAATTGGCCATTCACGAAATTTCGAATGAGGTGAATAATGTTGAAGAAATGGATGAAAGCTACCGTTCTGACCGCCGCACTGTCTCTCGCCCTCGCCGCTCCGGCATTCGCGCTTCCGAAAAACTTGGACGTATACGAGCCGGGCAATGATCTCGAAACGACCGCTCCGTTCAATAACCAGAACGTCATTCTTTCTTGGATTCAACCAGGAGGAGATCTCGACTACTGGAGATTCGTCTCGCCGAAGACCGGTCTTCAAGAATTCGATTTCTTTCCTCCCAACGGCAAAAACTATGCGATCGGCGTATACGAGATTAACTCCGGCAATCCTATTGCTTACTCACAGTCCTATGGCAACTACACGTCCATCTTCGCTAACTTGCAGGTTGGCAAAACCTATAAAATTCTAGTGTTCTCAGCCGACGGCTCTTCTGACGAGAACACGCAATATATCATTGCATCGCCTTACCTTTTCCCTATTTCCTAACCGGCAGCGGAAGCCAATCGCCCCTTCGGGCGGTTGGCTTCTTGTTACGGCTGTCCAGTCATTCCTTGTTCCGCAGCGGCCGTTACCGCCGGAAGCGTCAGCCGGGCGACCGTGCCTCCGCCTTCGCGGTGATCGTATTCCAGACCGTACCCGTTGCCAAAATGCAGCCGGATCCGCTGCTGGATGTTGCGGATGCCGTAGCCCGATTGCTCGCCCGTCACCGTGCCTTCCAGCACTTGGCCGATGGCTTCGACGTCCACTTCCTTATATCCGTTATCTTCAATAGAAATCGTAATCGTCTCATTCTCCAGAACGGCACGAATGACGATTTCACCGTCTTCTCCCATATGCTTGATCCCATGAATGATTGCATTCTCGATAAGCGGCTGCAGTGTGATCTTCGGAATAAGATACGGAAGCACTTCCTCGGGAATGAGCCACTCGACCTGGAACGTAAAAGCGTACCGATGCTGCTGAAGCTTAATATAAGCGTTCGCATGCTCCAGCTCTTCTCCGATCGTAATGAGCTCCCGTCCGCGGCTGAGGCTGATCCGCATCAGCTTGGACAGATCCTTGATCATTTCCGCCGATTCCGAGCGTCCTTCAATCGTACTCTTCCAATAGATGCTTTCCAGCGTATTGTACAGAAGGTGCGGATTAATTTGCTGATACAGCATTTGCAACTGCGTTTCCTTCTGCTTGATTTCCATCTGATATTTGTCTTTGATCAGCATGTTCAGCCTGCGCGCCATGTCATACAATGCCGCCATCAGGACGCCGATCTCATCGCGCCGGCCTTTGCCCGGCGTGCCCGGCACGAGCTTGCCCGGCTCATATGTCCGCGAGAACGACGCCATTTTTTGCAGCGGTTTCATAAGCGAACGCCAGAAATAAGTCATCACGATGCAGCACAGCGCCAAATAGATGATCGAGAGCACTTGAATAATGCGTTTGAGCTCCGTCTGCTGCTGGAGCAGCGACCGGGTCGGAATTTGATACACGAGCTGCTGTCCGCCGTTGTTGGTGAGCACATAAATATCGCTTCCTGCGACAAGATGCTTCGTATGGCCTGAGCTGTGTTCTTCATAAGCGTCCTTCGGAATTTCGAGCTTCGTACCGATCCGCGACATATCGCTGGCGGCAAGAATGATCCCGTCTGTGTCGGTATAATACAAGCTTCCGCCTTCCGGCAAGTCGACCGATTTCAACGATTCTCCGATTTTTTTCTCCATATTCGTTGCGACGAGCACCCCGATCACATCGTTGCCGGCACTCGTATCGCGAACCGCGCGAATATAAGCAAGCGTCTTATGTCCCGCAGCCGTCGCCACCATGCTGTCGATCACTTGCATGTGGCCGATTCCTTTGTTCGCGACCGCTTCGTCATACCAGAGCGGCCTGCGGTCCTTCGAAAAGAAATAGACGCCGTACGATGACATTTGCGGCTTCGGCGCGAACTGGTACAGATCGTCCGGATCATACACGTAGAAAGAATAGTTCATCGCTTCCGATCCGTCCGCTGCAGTCGAATAGGTGGACAATAGCTTATCGACAGCGGAATATTTGCGCACGCGGTCAATCACTTCTCCGCTGCTTTTATCGGCGCCCAGTTGCTGTGTAATCGGATTCGCGATGATCGTCGACGTTATTTTGCTGACCGTGTCAACGTCCCGGCTAATGATCGTCAGATTCTGTTTGTTCAGCTCCGCATAGGCGTTCGTCACGTTCCGTTTCATAATTTGTTCAGCCTTCGCGCTGCCGTATACCTGAAGCACCAGAACCGGAATAACCATAATGATCAGCAGCAGAAGCAGCTGCCGGTTGACGCTCATGCGCGTCAGCGGATTCATGCCGTATCGGCCCAATGTTGTTCCCTCCCGCCCGTTACTTGTACTATATCAAATATCGTCTGCCCGGCAATGCGCATTGTTATTGGGATGAGGCGGATAATTACGCAATTCAGCACGCGGTTCGAACATAACTCTGATGCGCCGCATCTGACACTTTCGACCTAAATCGGGACGGTTCCTTCTAAGGGGGAGTCGATAGGAAGATATTGAAAATACGGGATTGACCTGCGGCATTAAATGGCTAGCGGCCGCTTCGGTTACAGAAATATGTTAATATTACATTTAATTCGAGCAGTAAAAGAGCATTTTCGTAGGTTTCGATTTGTATAGAGCCAGCCACATCTTTAAGAGTTAAGACGGATGCCGATGATCCTCAAATGGGACGGCCACACGCATACGAAACTTTGTCCTCATGGCAGTACGCTCGAACAGGAGCATTTAACCGGGCGTTGGAGCTCGACTTTACCCGGTACACGATGAGTGAGCATTCGCCCTTGCCCGCAGGGTGGATCGGAGATTTAGCGCTATACAACAGGCTGGCGATGACTTCGGAGTCGCTGCCTAATTATTTTGACTATGTACAGGAGTGCAAGCGGAGATATGAAGGCCAGATCGAAATTACAGCCGGTTTGGAGCTCGATTATTTACCAGGAAATAACGCTTATACCGACCGCTTGATCGAACAATGGAAGGATACGCTCGAAGATATCGTCTACTCTGTCCATTATTTAAATGGCCGAGACGGCATATACTGCGTCGATTATACGCCGGACGATTTTCGTACGAATCTGTTAAGCTACTACGGAACTATGCAGGTCGTCGTGGACGAGTACTACAATCAAGTAGAGAGGGCCATCGAGCATGCGTCGGCCTTTTCCGGACGCGTCAGAATCGGTAACATTAACTTGATCGAGAAATTCGCCTCTGTCCTTCCACCAATAGATGAATCCCAGATTCGTGAACGGCTAACACGTCTATTACCCTTGCTGCAAAGATACAACGTCGGCATCGACGCGAACACGGCGGGCAACCGGGTCGCAACTTGCGGCAAAGCCTATGTGCCGGATTGGTTTATCGCCCAGTGCAGAAAGCTGGATATTCCATGCGTGTACGGATCGGATGCCCATCATCCGGATCATCTCGGCCTCGGGTGGGAATGGTTTGCGGGGATACCATTGTCGTAACCGGTTGCCCTTCCACTGCTCGGCTTGGAAATAGGGTTCTTTCTTTTGCGCGTCAAACCAGCCGTCGGCAATCGCGCCGACGGCTGGTTGTTTGTTATGCTTTTGCGAAGCTTGGGAACATGCCGTCCCAGACAACATCCCTATATCGGGAAGGATCGGTGTCCCCTTCTGTGCTGACTAGCAATACGTGAGAAGCAGCAGTGAGCCCAATCCGGTCCTTTGCATCCGACAATTGCGGATCCGCCATCAGATGATCGAGCAGTCCCGCCGTTACGGCGCCTGACTCGCCCGAGATGACCATGGGATCATCACCTAACGGATTGCCTAGCATCCGCATGCCTTTGGCTGCAACCGAATCCGGGCATGAAATGTACAGACTGCCGTAATCCTGCAATAGCTGCAATGCGGCTGGATTGGGCTCGCCGCACGCCAGCCCGGCCATAATCGTATTCATTGCACCGGTTACAACCTGAAGCGAGCCTGCTCTCGCTGATCGATAGATGCAGTCCGCCTTGTTCGGCTCAACGATGATAATCGCCGGCCGTTCATCTCCGTAGACGGATGCGAACAACGCGGTTACGGCGCCAGCGAATGAACCAACACCTGCTTGCAGCAGTACATGCGTTGGTTTGGGGACGCCAAGCGCTCGAAGCTGCTCGATTGCTTCAATTGCCAATGTGGAGTAGCCCTGCATAATCCATTCCGGAATCGCGTCGTATCCATCCCATGCCGTATCCTGCACGACAACCCAACCGTGCTCCTCGGCCATTCGGGCTGCATGACGGACGCATTCATCATAATTCCATTGCATGATCTCGGCTTCTGCGCCGGCAGCGCGAATAGCCTCCAGCCGTGTCGGCGACGAACCATGCGGCATGTAGACAACCGACCGTTGGCTCAGCTGCGATGCCGCCCATGCTACTCCTCGGCCATGATTGCCGTCCGTTGCGGTTACGAACGTGATTTCACCCAGCTTCTCGCGTATTTCGTTCGAACGCAGCCGTTCGAATGACAAATCCTCGATATTCATCCCAAGACGCTCCGCTAAGTATCGTCCGATCGCATAAGCGCCGCCGAGAACCTTGAACGCATTCAATCCGAAGCGATGGGATTCGTCCTTGACGTACACGCCACCGAGTCCCCAATGCTTGGCTAATCGATGGAGCGAGGCCATTGGCGTTTCTTTATAACAGTCGAATGTCCGATGGAACGCTCGCGCTCGATTCGCTTCATCCCAAGTGAAACGATCCAATGAGGCTAAGCCGTCCTTAGAACGTAAAGTCTCGTTAAATTTCCATTGCATTGTTCCTGTCATAAGTCTAAGTCTCTCCTCCTTGCCTATTGCCGTGTTGTCCTCGTCTATTGTCCGGCGATACGCGATGCGATGGCATAGTAGCCTTCCGCTGCCTGTTCCAGCTGCTCCAGCTCGATGTATTCATCGACGATATGGGCGACATGTTCATAAGACGGACCATACCCTATCGTCGGAATGCCTGCTGTACCAGCGGAGTAGCTGCCATTCGTGCAGAAGCTGTACACGCCAATCGAAGGATCTTGCCCGACGCTCCGAAGAGCTTGTAGTGCGCACTCGACCCATGGGTCGTCTACTGCGGCTAACCATGCGGGGAAGAACCGCTCGCCGCCCAGAACCGCGCCGGTATAACATTCCAGCTCCGCCTTGGCAATCGTGACCTCATATGTGCCTTCCGCTGGAAGCAGACTCTCGTATTGGCCCTTAACGAACGCGGAATCCTCGCCAACGAGCAATCGTCGGTCGATCGTCATTTCGCAACGGTCCGGAACAACAGAAGCGCCGGGATACGGCGAAGAGACAATATCAGTGACAACCGAAATGCCTCTGCCAAGCGCAGCCTGCTCCGTCGGTTCCATTGTTGTCAACGCTGCGATAACCGGATTCATCGCATAGACCGCATTAGTGCCAACGTCGGGATTGGATGAGTGCGCCGAACGTCCATGTGCAACGATGGATACTTCTGCTCGGCCGCGTTGTCCGACATTCAGCTTCAGTCCCGTCGCCTCCATAATGACGACGAGGTCCGGATGAATGGTCTCCAGCACCTTGCCCAGCGCGACGCCTTCGAACACTTCCTCGAAGACGGTACCGGATACATACAGATCGCCTTTCGGACGAATGCCCGTCCTTCTTGCTTCCCGCGCAATTTGTCCTACAGCAAGAACCGCCGCTGCAACTGACGCCTTCATGTCGGATGTTCCTCGGCCATACATAATCCCATTGACAATTTCGCCGCCGAACGGGTCATGCGTCCATTTCTCAGGACTATTGACCGGCACCGTATCGATATGACCGTCGAATAATACGGAAGCGCCTCCGCCGCTGCCCTGCACCTTGCCGATCACGCTGCCATAATTATCGATCCGTACTTCATCGTAGCCTAGTTCCAGCATCGCTTCTTTAATAATGAGCGCTGCTTCCTGTTCTTCTCCCGATAGACTCTTCGCCCGAATCAGCCGCTGCGTTAACGCAATGAGCTCCTCTCGATTGATCCTCGACACCTGTTTGGTTTCACCCCTCGTATTCATGCGCTGTTCCCCCTTGCTCGCTAGTTCGTTCATTTCAGTATCCGACTTAGAAAAGATTGCGTCCTCACATGCTGCGGCCGGTCGAGTATCTCGTCCGGCGTACCTGTCTCAATCACTTTACCTTGATCCATGAATACGATTCGATCCGCTACTTCGCGTGCGAAGCCGATTTCATGCGTCACGACGACCATCGACATCCCTTCGGCTGCGACTTCTTTCATGACGCTAAGCACTTCGCCTACCAACTCGGGATCGAGCGCCGATGTCGGCTCATCGAACAGTATGGCCTTCGGCTGCATGGCGAGCGACCGTGCAATTGCGACGCGCTGCTGCTGCCCGCCGGACAGCTTGCCAGGGTACGAATCTTCCTTGCCCGACAGTCCGACCTTCGCCAGCAAATCGGTTGCCAGTTCCTTCGCTTCGTGTTTCTTCATTCCTTTGACCCAGATAGGGCCTTCCATGACGTTCTCCAATGCCGTCCGATGCGGGAACAAGTGAAAACGCTGAAACACCATACCGACTTCAAGCCGCAGCTTGCGCATCGCCTTGTCGCCGAGCACGGAAGCCCCTTCATAGCGGATATCGCCTGATTGGATCGTCTCCAAGCCGTTGATGCAGCGGAGAACGGTGCTTTTGCCAGAACCGCTTGGGCCAAGTATGACAACCTTCTCGCGCTTGGCTATCGTTAGATTGATATCGAACAGCACTTGATGTTTGCCGTAGCTTTTGTTCACTTGATTAAGCTCGATCATGGGCGCTCATTCCTTTCTCCAGCTGCTTCGCTACAATCATCAAGAGGCTCGTCATGATGAGGTACATAATCGCGATGACCGTATAAACCTCAAAACTTCGGAATGTCGAAACGATGACCGATTCTCCCGTCCGGAACAGCTCCGTAATCGTAACAAGCGATACCATCGACGAGTTCTTGATCGTCATAATAAATTGGTTAACGAGCGGCGGAATAATGACTTTGATTGCTTGCGGGCCGATGACTCGGAACAATGCGACCGATCGGGACATGCCAAGCGCGCTTGCTGCTTCGGATTGGCCGCGATCGACTGCCGTCAGGCCCGATCGAACGATCTCCGTTACGTAAGCACCTGTATTCAGCGCCATGCCGAGCACGCCGGCTTGGAATGGCCCCATCGTGATGCCGAGCTGCGGCAAACCGAAATATAAAATGAACAGCTGCACCAGCAGCGGAGTACCGCGAAAAATCCATGTATATAAGTTGGCAACCGCGCGAAGCGGCCAAATCGCGGATGTTTTGCACAGGCCTCCTATAATGCCAAGCACAAGACCTAATGCGAGTGATAAGACTGACAGTTTCACTGTCATCCACGCGCCTTCTAGAAACACTGGCATGAAAGGCATAATGACTGAATAATCAAGCTTCATAACTCCACTCCCCTCACCTGACGCACCCGGGATAGAGGAGAATCGGCTCACGCCGATTCATCCCGCAACATAATGCTTGCCGCTTATTTGAGCCACTTCGCATACATCGTCTTCGATTCACCGCTTGCTTCGAGCTCCTTGATCACATCGTTCGCCAGCTTCAGCAGCTCCGTGTCTCCTTGCTTCACAGCGAGTCCGAGACCTGCTTCCGTGAAAGGATCCCCGACGATAACAAGCTTCGCTTCAGCATGCTGCTTGTTGTAGCCGAGCTGGTTCAGATAGTCGTTAATGGCTGCATCGACGCGTCCCATTTGCAGATCGAGCAGGTAGTCCGTTGTATCTTTGTACGAAACGATCTTGATGTCATACCCTTGTTCAACGAGTTCCTTGGCGGCTGTTTCGCTTGTCGCTCCCGCTTTGACCCCAACCTTCTTGCCCTTCAAATCTTCCAAGCGGTTGATCGATTCATCGCCATCACGCTTAACAAGCGACATGCCGGTCTTCATATAAATCTCAGACATGTCTACTGCCTTCTTGCGTTCATCCGTGATATACATAGCGGCGATCGCCATATCTGCCTGTCCGTTCTGGAGCGTCGGGATAAGCGCTGTAAACTGCATTTCCTTCCATTCCGCTTGCACGCCAAGCTTGTCCGCGATTTTCTGTCCTAGATCGATGTCGTAGCCAACGAGCCTCTTCGTCTCGGGGTCGAGGTACTCGAACGGATAGTAGTCACCGGTTGCGATAACGAGCTTGCCTCTCTCCTTGATTGCATCCAGCCGTGACGCCGACGCCGTTGCCGTTTCATTATCCTTGGCGGTTGGGACCGTTTCTTCTTTCTTCGAACAGCCGGCGACGACCAGCATGGTCGCTACGAGCAGCAGCAATGCAGACTTAAGGGTGTAAGAGCGTTTCATAGAGTAGGCCTCCTTGGATTGGAACAACGATTGGTCGAGCATGAGTCGTTCGTTCAATTGGTTAAATATCGTAACGTCTTCTGAGCACTTCTCCGGAAGCCGCACGGCGTTCAAGCTCACCGTCGACAGCGACTTTGCCGTTTACAATAATCCACCGAATGCCTTCCGGATACGAACGCGGCTTCTCATAAGTAGCCGTGTCTTGAACAGCTGCCTCGTCGAATATGACCAGGTCCGCTCGCATTCCCTCCCGGATCGCTCCTCGGTCCGTGAAGCCGATAATGCGGGCAGGCTGAGACGTCATTCGTCGTACCGACTCTTCAAGGGAGAACAATCCATCATCCCGGGTATAGCGACCAAGCACTTTCGCGAACGAGCCGTATGCCCTAGGATGCGGTTCGCCGCCAAGCAAACCATCCGTACAAATCGTTCCGGCCGGGTGCTGCATAATAAGCGATACGGACGGCTCGTCCATCACGAAGTCGATCATGCCAATCGCGTTGCTTTCCTCGGCAATAAGGTCGAATGCCGTCTCGATCGGATCCGTTCCCCGTTCTGCCGATATTTCTTGGAGTGTCCGACCTACGCAGTTAGCATTGGCTGCTGTCGTGACGGATGTAATAACGATGCCATCCGGACCTGCCCAGTTGTACATGCTGTCCCAGCCCGGAACGCCCGTCGCCATCTCGGCCGCCATTCGTTTCCGCTGTTCGGCGGACTTTAATCTTTCCAGCATGCTGGGCGTTCCGCCATTATGGGCCCAAGGAGGCAGTACAGCGCTTAACATCGTACTGCCTGCCGTGTACGGGTACTGGTCGAACGTGACCTCGACGCCAGCTTCTCTTGCGCGATCCAGCTTCGCGAGCACATCAGGCGTCTTATGCCAGTTCATTCGTCCGCACACTTTGAAATGGGAGAAATGCAAATGAACGCCGGTTCGTTCCGCAATGACGAGCAGCTCGTCCATTGATTCGAGAATTTCATCGCCTTCGCTTCGCTGATGGACAATGAACGGCACGCCATATTGCGCTGCGACCACGCACAATGCCTCGATTTCGGTATAATCGCCGTACATACATGGCAGATAGATCAATCCGCTGGATAATCCGCAGGCACCTTGGTCCAATCCTTGCCGCAGCAGCACGGCCATTTCATCGATCTGTTCCTTCGTCGCTGGTTTATCCTCTAGTCCCATAACCTGCATCCGCAAGTTGCCATGAGGTACGAGATAGGCATAATTGCATTCCGGTCGAGCGGCTTCAATTTTACTCAGATAGCTGTCTACATCATGCCAGTCCCACACGATATCTGGAGTGCCGTCCAGACCGGATAGATTTCCTTTCCAACGATCGATGTAGTCGGCTGGCAGCGGTGCAGCCGAGATGCCGTCCTGGCCTAGAAGCTCCGTCGTGATCCCTTGGCGAAGTTTCGCTGGTATCGTTCCGGATGCAAGGACGAATAAATCGGAGTGGCTGTGCATGTCGATGAATCCAGGGGTTACGACGAGACCGGATGCGTCAAGCGTTTCGTCTGCGGATGCGCCGCTTAACCGGCCGATTCGCTTGATCCGATCTCCTTTTATGCCAAGATCGGCGTAGTACCAAGGACTGCCTGTGCCGTCAACAACTTTTGCATTTCGTACAATGAGGTCATAATGTCCCATGTTTCTTTCCACTCCTTCTGTGATATGGAACGGCGCGCTTCGTAAGCCACACCGACGCAAGCTTTCGAATCGAAACTTTGTAATAGGAAGACTTTTACATTCGGAAATGAAAACTTAGAACTAAAGTGAACATTATGTCGTTTATATGTTAATTTATCTTACATAACTAAGAATAAACACTAACATAAAGATGGACAAGTATCATATTGAGACGATGACAACCGAACATTCCGCGTCAATATCACATTTTTCTGACAAAATAAAAAGAGTATCAAATTGAGACGAGTCCCAATTTGATACTCTTGCTATTCTTGCATGTCGTATTGACGCATTTTCCGGAACAGCGTAGCCCGGCCGATGCCGAGCATTTCCGCAGCTTTCTCTTTGGGCTGCCCGCTCGCGGTCGTCTCCTGAAGTGCTCGATGAATTGCTTGCCGCTCCAACGTTCGAAGATTCAGCACCGCATCATTATTCTGCAGCGCGTCGTGTGCAGTCTCGATGGTACGCAGATAATCAGGAAGATGTTCCTTCCCAATTGTACGACCTGATGTAAAGTTAACCGCATATTCCATCACATTCGACAATTCGCTGATGTTGCCTGGCCAATGATAAGCAAGCAATATCGCTTTCGCATCTTCGCCAATCCTCCGTACTTCACGCCGGTTCGACTGACCAAGGAGCTGTAGAAAATGCTCTGCCAGCAGCAAAATATCGGATTTGCGTTCCCGAAGCGGCGGTACATCTACCGGAATGACCGACAGCTTGTAATATAACTGCTGACGGAATTGCCCACTGCGGACGCGTTCCTCCATATCCTGGTCCGTCGCGGCAATTATTCTGACATCAACCGGCTGAAGCTCCCGTCCACCTTCCCGCCAGACGCCTTTGTTCTCCAACACGCGGAGCAGTTCTACCTGGATTCGCATCGGCAAATATGCGATATCGTCGAGGAACAGCGTCCCGCCCTCTGCTTCCGCCAACCTGCCTGGCCGACCGTCGCTCCCGAACAACAGCGCATGCAGCGGCGCTTCAGGAAGCGCTGAACAGTTTAAAGCGACATAAGGGCCGTTTTTTCGCTCGCCGGACCGGTGAATGCTTTGCGCAATAAGCTCTTTGCCTGTTCCGTTCTCGCCTCGAATGAGTACGGGCGAACGACTGCCGGCCACTTTGCGCAGCATATTCTTGAGCGATTGCATAATCGGATGATTGCCGATTACTCCTTCGAACCCTCGATAATTCTCCTCAGTGAAACGGATCGCAACGTCCGTCATATGTTCGGGATCCGCGATCATGAGCACGGCATCCTTGACGATACCATCAGGTCTTGATGGATGATAGGTGACGAATAGATGAATGAATCGATCGCCGATCTTTACAGGGATGAGCTTCGAATCCGGCTCCTTCGTCCTCTCCCGTCTTCCTACCGATCGAAAAGGCTCTACCAGTTGCTCCAGCAGATCACGGGAAGGCTTCCCTTCTCGTTCCTGGCGAAGCAAGGAGCGCGCAGCCGGGTTCATAAACCCGCAATCGCCGTCATGATTAATGAGAATGACGCCATTATCAATATAGCCTATCAGCGCCGACAGCTTGCGTTCCTGCACGAGCTGCTTCTCCTGCAGCTCGGCTTCCTTCAGCTTCGTCGCGATAAGCCCTGCCATTTTGCTCAGAAAATCCAACTTCGCTTCCACGTCAGTGAATAACCGATCACGCTGCTTCTCATCGAAAGCGATCAAACCGATGACACCAAGCACCTTGCCGTCAGATAGAATCGGGCAGCATATTTCGCCAAACTCCTTGCAATTGCGATGATGCGCACAAGGCGCGCACAGCTCATGAAATCCTGGACGTTCGATGATGACAGGTTTACCGGTCACGATGCATTGGTGATAAACATAATCCTCATTGCGCATTTCCTTCCATATCTCATGTTTAGCTAGACCCGTACCTGCAATACGGAATAGTTCGCTGTCCGCAATCTCTACGTCGATTCGGAGAACCGAACCGATAGCTACGGCAATTTGCTGGATAGAGGGTTGAATATCCTTCAGCTGCATGTGCAAGTTTCCCCCTTCATGGTGCCCTTCATACTCTTCATCTCTCTATTATAGAATCCGAAGCTGGACGAGCCAAGAAAGAATGATCTGCCAATGGATAGATTTGAGAATTGCGGCGGGCAACCGGGTCGCAGCCTGCTGCACAGCCAACGTGCCGGATTGGTTCATTGTTGTACGGATCGGATGCCCATCATCCGGAAGCAATTCAACAGCTCAAAAAACCGTCCCAACAGTCATCTGACTGGGGACGGCCTTCTCAATCGGATCCATGTCTCATCGTTTCATAATCGTAATGAGCTCCAGCAGATCGTCGACGACGACGTCCGCCTGCGCCAGCTCCTCTTCTTGAGCGAAGTCGAAGCGGCAGCCGACCGACAGGAAGCCGTTGCCTTGAGCCGCACGAATGTCCGACAATCGGTCGCCGACAACAGCGGCATTCTCAATCCGGTATTGTTCTTTGATAAAGGCGACCAAGTCTGTTTTGTTCATCGATTGAATCTGTTGAATGCTGAACGTGCCGTCGATCCAACGGTCCAGACCGTACTGGGCAACGATCGCTTGCAAATAATCCGTCAACCCGTTGCTTGCGATATATAGACGGTAGCCCTCCAGCTTGAAATGACGGAATACTTCCTCTACGTTCGGATAGAGAGCGCCTTTGCCGTCCCGTATGTTCGTAATGAGTCTCTCAAGAAAATATTTATCCGCAAACTCTCTTATTTCTAGGCCGTGTTCCGGCAGCAGCGTCTCCCAAACTACCGGCAGCGGAACCCCCATGATTTGACGATATTGCTCAATCGGAGCTCCAACGCCGGCAGGCCAATGGCCAAGCTCACTCAAACGCTCGAACGTATCCGCCAGCGAAATTTCCAGTATCGTATTGGTTTGAAACAGCGTACCGTCCATATCAAAAATAAGTGCAGATTGCATCTCTCTATCCCTCTCCCTCCACTTGTCTCCTAATTAGACCTAAATCGTACCATATCCTGCTAAGGGCGGACTAACATTATCTTCATGAATCTACCATACAAGGGCTTAATTGTCTCTATCCGCAGCTGCAGATAAGATAACTAGAAATGCCCATCTCATCTCAACTCAACCACACTCACTCCTATAACGATGATTCGAGAAAATAAGTTACCTCTCCGGGGACTTAGTTGCTGGAATGGCGGGCGACGCACGGTTTAATAGTCTTTGG
>NZ_BILZ01000057.1 GCF_004000825.1 Paenibacillus kobensis NBRC 15729
GAATCTTTTTTATTTCTTTTGTTTCGTCCGCTTCGTCAGCGGCGACTTTTATAATTTATCACATCTGCCTATTCGATTGCAAGCATTTTTTTAAAATCTTTTTGCTTGTTTTTCTTCGAAGCAGCCCGCTTCAAAAGCGGCGAGATCTAATTTAACACGACCCGCCTATAGCAGTCAATAGCCTTATCTAAATTCATTTGGTTTTGTTATAAATCAGCTTTTGAATGCTATAGGCTTATTCGGTCATGTTATCGTTCTACTGTCTTCGGTGCACCTCTACAGTCTCTTGAATAGGACCGATAATGCGGAATGGCACCTTCGTCGATTTCGTCACTCCGTTATCATATACCGCGATAAACTGCAGATCGTACTTCCCGCGAGACAAGCCGCTCTTCAGCGATGACCACCTAGAATCAATTACTTCTGCTTCAAAACGGTCGAGTGAACCAGATTGGTTCATTCGCCACTCCATCGTTAAATCGGTACCGTCCAACCCGTCAGCAATCAGCTTAACTTTTACCGAGCGTACCCTAGCTCCCATGGTTGTTCTTACATTAGTGAGCATGACTTCCCCCGCATAAAAGTCTTTCGGATTATTCCTTGTCTCATGGCCTTCTTGGTCATGGATTTGCTTCCAATCGTCCGTATGGCGAATGTCCGCTTCAATCGTTAATGGAGTCACCGTGATGTCTTTCGTTACGCTTGCTGTCGCCCGGCCATCCGAAACCTCCAGCCTCACGCGATAAACACCTGGCATTACATTAGAGATTACGGGCTCACTATTATAAGTAAGAGTTTGAAGCGAAGGGGTCACTATCGTCCAATGCGTTGTCAGAACATCTCCATCCGGATCAGCCGACCGATCGATTAGCTTCAGCGTGTCTCCTTCCCATACCGGCTTAGGCGTCCAGTCAAAATCGGCAGCAGGCGGCTGGTTCGTCTCGATATAGAAAAATTTCGGTTCGCTCCAATCGCTCCAGTCGAATCCGTCATGAACACGTATAACAACGTACATCTTCACATTCTCGGGCAAATCCTCCGGTGCAGTGAATGCCAGTTCTCCGTTCGGACTCGCCATCGCATTCGAATCCGCTTGCAGCACACCACCGTACCTATAAACCCGAACCTGGTATTGCCGTTCCAAATCACCATCAGCATCATCATATGTCCATTTAAATGTAGGACGAAGCGTATCAAACTTAGTCGGTATCGTTTGATCCGAGCTGTCCGGTGTCTTCACTTTAGCAACAGGAAGCCGGTTATGGATCGTTACTTGTAATTCTGCTTGTGCCGATACACCGAGCGAGTCTTCTACCGTTTGCCGTATTTTGAACATACCCAGAGTAGTAAAGGTCTTCGACCAATTCGTACGTGACGTACTTTGCAATGATTCAGGCGAATTCGCCGTAAGATTCTTCAAATAGTACTCATGCGGCAGATTCTCTCGTGCTCCGTCTTCGAAGTCATAGGCCGTCGATTCAAATACGATCGGAACTCCTCTGAACGTGTTAATATGTGAGCTCGTAAAGCCCGCCACCGGGGGACTATTCGAAACAGCTGTCTTAGACACATCCAGCGTTATCGTATACCAATCGCTCCATGCATCGTATTCGTCGCGTACCATCAACCCGATTTCATATTTCCCCTTCTCCTGAGGCGCAACAAGCTTCTCATTGACCATTCTTCCGCTTGGCGTAATGTAGTAGAACTTCTTCTCAAGCACCCCCTTCGTTTTGCGGTAATCGATGCCCGTTACCTCTTGTGAAATATTCCCGCGGCTCAAATAACGATCTGGATCATAACTTGCATCTGACCAGATGAGCGTACCGTCTGCATTGACGAATATTTCATATTTGGCAATAGGGCGCCGATGCACGATTATTGACGAGACAGCTGTATTAGACTTCGCCTGATAGCTCGCAAACATCGGATCCGGGTACGCATGAACCGGCTGGTACGGATCATCTGTTACGCTATAGCTGACTTCATATACCCCAACTTTATCGAATGTCGTCCTCGGTATTGTAAATGTCTTTCCTTCCAGCTCAGATGGCCCTGATAGTCCATCGTTAGCATCTAAAAACTTATCATTTGTCTTCGTATACGTCCATTTGGTCAAATTGGGAATGAGCGGATCGTTCTCCGTATCCATATTCGTAATGACATAATTGACCGGCTCTTGAACAATCGCAGTATTAGGTGTCACCGATTTATTAATAATAATCTCCGTGAGTTCCATGTCTTTCAGCACCGATAGCTCGATATTCCCGTATGGCCCGAACATCCCCGTTGTAAAAGTGGCGTCGGCAGCATCAATCAACGGTGCGCCGTTGACGTACACTTTGATCGACTCACCGATCGCTTTCACGATGAATGAAGAATACACGTTTCGCTGCATGCTGTATGCTGCTTGCTTAATCACACTGCGAACTCCGCTGTCGATTTTGACCAGACGTACGCTGCCATTGGATGCCTCAACGCGATACATGTTATTCGCATCCTTCATTCGGAAAGAAACGCCAGATGAGACGTCTGATTTAACAGCCGAATTGAGTGTGTATTTCATTTTGAAGCTGAACGTAAAGTCTGGCACTCGCGGAAGCGCATCACTGTAAAACTGGCCGTATGCATCCTCCGTCCGGTCCTGCGGGATTGAAGTGATAAGCATAACCGGATCAGATCCATCTGACAGCAACAGCTGCCCATCTTGTTGAGGCGCTATTGAATTAAATAATGTGCTGCTGCGATAAATGGTGGAGACAGCCCCATTGTTAAGATCCGCCACACGTACCGAATGGTCACGGTTGGTTCCAACGTAATTCGTAACAAAGTACCAGTAGCCGTTTGTAGTCAAAATGTTGTTCTCGTTATTAGGCGTAATGTTTCCACTGCCTAGCGCTGTCGACCACGCAACAGATAGATCATGGAAACGATACGCGATGAGGTTGCTGCCGCTTAGAACAATCATCTTATCTTGGTAGGAACCGATCATTTGACTCTTGCCATCCGTTAAAGTCAACGACTTCATCGCGTTGCCGCTAGCGTCCCTAACCACGACTATTGCGTTCATGATATCCCCCGCAGCCCTCTTACGATAAACATAGGCGATGTTCCCGTCCGGATCGCTAGCAATGACTCCTCCTGGCGAATACCCTTCACTAACCGTTATAAAATCCGTCATCACATATAAGTAGTCATCTGCAACGGTATACACGCGTTGACCGGTTATCCCGTCCAATTTGGTCAGTGACACATTGTTGAAAGTGACGGACCTGCCTGGCTCTGGCCGTGAGCTCCAAGTCGAGAAGGATTCGTAGTAGAAATTCCCCTTCGCATCATAGCCTAACGGGTGAGATATAGGTGTAATCGGAACCTCATTCCCGTTCCTCACTGAGAAAGCGCCTGGCGGCAAATCATCGGCCAACTCAACCGTAGTGCTCGCCCGATAAGGCGAATCATAGGTGTAGTTAACGAGCTGATCCTGCTGGTATTGGTCGGCTGCCGGGAAATTTCGCATCGTAAAAATCGATTTTAAGTCCGTATTAAACTTAAACGGCTTTACTGAATAGAATTGATTTACTGTCCCGCCATCTTGCGAGAGCCAACTCGCATCTCCCGCCGATGACCACCAGCGCGTAGATAAAGCCGGAGCAGACTTCTCTGCAGGCAATCCTTGCGCAAGCTGGCTGAACGTGTAGAGATAGTCCATTTTGTCATCCATCATATAAAGGATCTGCTGCTGCGAATCTACTCTCACATCTGAAACAGCTTCATGAGATCGAAGCAGTAGATCTCCTTTATAGACATCGACGACGTAACCTTGCGTATACCGATTAGAAGGTCCATATACGTACGGGCGTATGACTATTGCGTAGTCATCGTACAATGGAGTCTTCGTCTGACCCGGAGGTGATTCAGTAACAGCTGCTGCAGAAGGACCTTTCCACTCCGCCTTCGATTTCAGGCCGTTAACCGGAGCAAGCAGTCCGTTATCGGCCGGATTGATCATCCAGCCTTTGCTTCCGGCAGTCGTCTTCCACGCTGGACCGAACAACGTTGCGGCATCCAGCTTGTAGGTCTTGCCATATAGAGGAGGTGAAGTGTTGTCGCCTTTCATTTCGAACGAGACGAATGGACTGTCATTGATGACATCAATGATGATCGATGCACAAGCGCTTTTGCCCCAGTCCTCCGTTCCGCATGCTTCCAGCTTCCGCTTGCCGACTGTCGCATACGTCCGAGCTACGGTCTTTTGTGCGTTCATCGATAACGTGACCGGGGTCTCGTCTGCGTAGCTGCCATCATTGTCGGAATCGTACCATTCCTTGACCGTTTCACTCACGATCTTGTCGCCGTCCGGACTAGTGATGCTTATGGTATACGGGTTGCTCGTCTTTCGGACCGATGTCGTCATCCCGCCGATCTTCACATCAGGCGGCAGATCCGGCTTAACTAGCAAGTTATACACGGCCGGAGTTAACGATTTGTAGCGAAGCGAATCGTACACATCGAGCTCGATTCTCTCACTGCCCGGCGTGGTGTACACCGTTTTTTTATTTTTCCACTCGTCCCGGTTGTGATCGATTGTTCGTTGTGCAGGGCTGTAGCTTCTATCGGAGGTCAACGGTACGCTTAATGGCCGTCCCTCAATAGCAAAATCCGGTCCGTCTATCACAGCGACCGGGTTGTGAGGAACGACATTAATCATAATGGTGACGGAACCCGTCGCTCCCCACTGATCATGTACGTAAGCCTTAACCGTGTGATAGCCAAGCGCAGTCATTGGAATGTCGGACCAATCGATGCCGTACGGCGTACCGATAGCCGGAATGCTTCTTATAAAAGCGTCGCCGGCGGCGAAATCATATCCATCGAAGATCACTTGATCTCGGTCCGGATCTGCCGCATCCCATACTTTGAGATCGAGCCTGCTTCCTTCAACAACTTCTCTGACAATGGTTCTGCTCGAATCTCCAGGCCGTACAAAACCGCCCTTAATCGTTGGCGGATTGTTGTTATTCGGGCTAGTGACGGCGAGCGTCTTAGGTCCAATCCAACTGCTTGTCCCGCAGTCCGTAATGATTTTCATATAGATCGCGTGACTGCCGGCACCAATTAACCAAGGGTAGGAAGAGGATGTATATACGCTGTCTGTTGTCATACCGTTAACAACCGATGATTCCCACGACGCGCCGTCGCGCTCGATTTTGTAGTAATGACCTCGATAAACGCAGCCATTCAGTTCAAAATCGCGCGGATGGAATTTGAAGCCTCCTCCGTAACTGATTGTGTCAGGCAGAACGTCAAAATCACCTGTAAAATTGGCCGTCCCTTGATAAAAGAACGTAATAAAAACTTCCGGTGACGCTGCATTTACACTGACATACGCACTATTCGAGCTACTGGCAGGCGTGTCCGTATAAGCTGTAAACCCTACGCTATTCCCAAGAACCGTTCCATAGCTTGAATCCGCATACTCCGTTCTCGTACTCGGCAGCGTAGTGATTGGAATCGTCTTTTCCCCCACTTTCTTATAAGAGCCAGCAGCTCCTGTCTTCGCCATATGACGCACGTGCACTTTACCTGCACTCACTACGTCGTAGACATAATAGAGGTAAAGGGTCTTGAATGATGCCGGGTTGTAAGTTGCAATTGGCGGGTACTCGGCAGGCGCCGGCGTCGGATTGGCAAAGTCGTTAGGAGGGTCACCCGTTGTTGTTTTCACGTAACCTGCGTATTTGTAGTTAGCTGGAGGCGGCGTTGAATCGGAGCGGAATGGTTGATTCGCGATCAACTCCTCATCCCGGTCCGTTAATCCAGGTATAGGATTACCATTACGGTCCAGATGTCGGATATGAGCAATCCCGTTATCGGTTTTTACTTTATAGTAGAGATTGACGTGGTAAATGTCATATGCACCGTTATAGGTTACGTCCGGTGGAGTTCCAGATGAGATTGTACCTCCGCTTGGCGGACCTTCTGTTGACTTCTTATAACCGACATATTCGTACTTGGAGTTCGTCGCGGGAGTAAGCGCAAGGGAGCCCCCTTGGCTAACATTGAAGGATTGATTCGGGAAATCGGCATCAATGTTTGTCCCGTCCGTTAAGTAGTGATGGACGACCTCTCTGCCGTCTAGTTGGATTTCGAAGAGAACGGGAATGTAGTAACGGTAGATCAACGCATCGTCTGTGCATTTGGGGCAGTAGTCCGTTCCTTCATTCTTGTATTGCTTTCGAACATTATATGTATCCCTTGATTCTAATAACGCAGAAACATTTGCATAAAATGAAACAGTTGAGGTACCGACACCACTAATATTTGTGGTTTGATAATTCGTAATGCTTGAACTAACAAATGATTCATATGCTTCCCACGGCTCTGTACCCGTACGGGAATCAAAGAATATATCACTATGTGAAATTGGATTGAAAGGCTTCACAGTCACACTTCGAACTCTTCGATCCGGAAAATTAAAGGTATACTGATGATTTACATCTTCAGTTGATGCCGAATAACTTCCTACTTCAGGATGCGGCTTGGTCAAATCCCATGTCCCGTCATTTTTACTCATGATCTCGTAGTACATAAATCCAACAGCCACATAACGAGACTGCCCTTCCACGACCCGGTTAATCGTTGTTACACTTGCGTTATCTCCAAGCGCTGCTTCTGCAACATTGGATACAAAAAAAGCGGGTATAAGACCCGCCAAAATGGTGAAGGTAAGAACAAGACTATTAAACTTCTTCATAGTGAATCACCTTATTTATATGGATTTTTGACTAAAATCGGATAGGCTTTGGTATCTATCGAATCCCTTATTCCAATGTAATCAACATTGCTTAGCTTGAAGTTTATATAGTTCATATCGCCAAAGTTATCTTTGTCAGAAATATCGGTTTCCCCATAATAATGAATTCGAAATCCCCCAATTACTTCCCTAACTCCTGCAAGTTCTGTACGACTGCGATATTTTTTATCATTCGAGAGAAAAAAGAAACCAGTTCCCATTGAGCCTGTCTGTGTCGTAGATGAACGAATGTATGTACTTCCACCAACGCTCTTAATTAAATCCCATCGGTAATAATAGGACTCATGCAATAAGAAAGGAAAATCTTTTTCTTCTACCACATATGCTTTCATAGCCTTGATACCTGTCCAGTACGGATCCAGATACCCTTCCACTCCCTTGTAATAAGGCAAAAACGGCTTAATATCGACGAGCTCCGCGACGTCCTCCAGCTTCGGAATGTCCTTGCTTCCAATCCACACGAATTGATTCACGCTGTCCCATTCTACCTTCTCGCCAAACGCTTCGCTGACGAACCGGAGCGGCACGTAAGTCCTTCCGTTCACTGCATTGGCAGCCGCATTAAGCGTGATCGTCTGGCCATTCACCGTTGCGATCTTAGCACCGATTGTCAGTTTAATCGTTCGATCACCATTGATGATCGTAATATCTTTGCCGTTAAGGGAGAGCGCTCCCCCTAAATTGTCGGACACTACACGCACTGGCACTAATACGGAGCCATTGTCGTTCACCGGACGCGCGTCAGTGAACTGAATTTTGCGTGCGTTGATCAACACTTCGATTGGAAGCGGTGTGTGAATCAGCTTCGAAATGCTGTAAGGGCCATCGGCAGCTTGTGTGCCAGCAGCAACAGTGCCAAGCATCATAGTTAGCATTGCAATTATAATAATTACTTTTTTCTTCACGGGTCATCAACCTCTCTTCATAATTTCCATCAACAATTCCTAATTATTGACATTCTATCACTCCATTCCTAATCTGCGTACATTTTTTTACAACGTAGAACATCACAAATCACATCACAATGACAACCAACTTGCACGCAACAAAAAAAGCACCCGCCCGCATCGAAGGCAAATAGCCATCGAAGCGGACAGGTGCTTCCTGTCCGTACAATTCTTACATTTGTCCTTATTATAGGACCAAATTTGCCAAAAATCAACTATCCTGCGTTCGTACGATCCGAATCCGCTGACGAAATCACGGTGTAGCGGAGCTCAAGCGCTTCCGGATCGCCAGTTTCGGAAATGAAGGCGACCTCGCGGACGAACGAGCGGTTGACCAGCTTCTGCAGCATGAGTGACAGGTCTACGTGCAGATGAGCGAATACCGGATGATTCTGAAGCTCCATAATGCTCCACGGTTCCGGACGGCTTGCAAGCGTGCGGAGCAGCAGCGAACAGCACGCTTTCATTTTGCTCATGACGGTGAATTCGCATGCCAGCATAACGAGCTGCACGCGCTGTTCAAGCGTCTCGGAGCTTGCCGTCAACTCCTCGTACAGCTTGTAAATGCCAGGATGAACCCGGCGAAGCTGGCGCCACACTGTCAGCTCGGGATGCTGTCCTTCTTCAATCAGCGCAATGTGCGCCCAATGATGCAGCCCTGCCAAAATATTCGAATAGGCGTCGAGCAGATTTCCATCCTGCATATCCTGCTTCGCCTGAAGGTAAGTGCGGATATACGCGGCAAATTCGACAAGACGTTTCTGTTCCCGGAACAGATCCGGAAATACCATTAAAGAGTTACGAATATTCATCAAATAGTCGTCGCGGTCAATGAGCAACTGCCCCCGCTCCAGCCACTGTATAATGCTTCGGTTCTCTCCGCCATAAATCCAGCGGTTAAGCATTTCCTTATCAACCGTGCGCACAAGCACGCGTTCGCCGTCGATTCGCAAATGCTCTGTTCGGCCCGCAAGCTCCGACCGTTCCGATACGATCAGCAGCAGCAGATCATGTCCGTCGATAAGAGGATTATAAGGGACCGGATTCTCAATCGCCGCCAAGCTGATCAGACCACTGTCATTCTTATAACTTTCGACAAAATGCTGTTTTATATGTTCCATGAGGCCTCCATATAGCTTAACCGAGAGGTTTCGGCTATAATATTAGTCTACAGCATACTAGTTCGACAACCGTCCGGCTGATTCCTGCTAAGATATGCGAATCATCTCCGGCATTTTTCGACAATAACTGGAGGGAGCTTCCACCGTGTTCTTTAAAACAGCTAAAATCAACGAATTTCGACTTTGGGGCTTATTATTTATGCTCGGCGGTATGGGCATGATGATCTTCGGTACGGCCGGTATCGTATTCTTCAACAACACAGCCGGACGAATATTCGCCGGAGCATTCATGGTGCTCGGTTCGATTCTGATGCTTGTCAGCGTCGGCATCTACTTCTGGGCAGGCATGATGTCTACCAGCGTTAAGACGATTCAATGTCCGGAATGCAGCAAGCACACGAAGATGATTGGCCGAGTCGACCGCTGCATGCATTGCAAAACGAAAATGACGGTTGATCCGTCGATCGCAACCGATCTGAACGACGAGACGTTCGAGCCTGCTGCCGGAAAGCAAGACACGGTTACAGCATCGGCGCCTCCGCAAGCCTAAGCTCCTAAGCAGCTTCATCGTTTGACGCATACATAAAAATCCCCTTGCACCGTATGCCTCTTGGCACCGTACAAGGGGATTTTTGCATCTATACAATGAATAGATATGATGGCTTCTTACTGCTTCGCTTGTCCCTTCAAGGCGCCGTTAATCGTACTCCATACATCTCCGCCTTGAAAAGCGCGCTGCCAGGTCGCAACGCCGGCCAGCTTATATTTATGCACGAGTGCAACTCTCGCCTTCAACGAAGTCGCGTCTTCCAGCCAAATCCGCTGACGGCCGCCGTCCTCCTGATACTCTACATAATGTTGGCCTGACTCTTGATCCAGCACCTGCTTCAGCTTCTGGTCATTCACAATCGAAGCCGCTTTCTCCATGCCAATCGCTTTGGAGCTGACCTTGCCGTCTTTCTCCGTCCATACCCTCGTGTATAGCGGCATGGCAAGTACCATTTTCTCCGACGGAATTCGATCCTCGTTCAAAATTCGCGCCAATGATTGCTCCGTCCAACCCAGCGAGGCAACAGAGCCCGCTTCCGGACTGGTCGCCCAATGCTCGTCATATGCCATCAACATCATGTAATCGACGGTCTTCCCAAGAGCCGGCCTGTCCAAAAAATTAGACCACGTATCGCTGCCGCCCTTAGGAGTCACGTCAATCGATACGACAAGACCTTGTTCATGCAGCAGCGGCGTCAGCTCGCGAACGAATTGAACGACGTTGGCTTTGTCCGATAACTTAACGTTCTCGAAGTCGACATTAATGCCTTGCAGATCGTATAACTGCGCGAATGCGAGCAGTTGTTGGATCATGCGGAAGCGAGTATCGACGTTAGCAAGCGCCTGCGTCGTCCGCTCCGGCTCGAAGCCGTTGCTGAACAATGCCCATACGTGCATGCCGCGGTTGTGCGCCCACTTCACATATTTCGCATCAGCTTTGCTTACAATATCCCCATCGCCATTCTTCAGTTCGAACCAAGTCGGACTAACGACGTTAACACCCGGCATCTCGCCAATGGACGACGTGTCGATCGGATTGTTGTACACCGCTTCCCACGTCAAATTAATTTGACCGCCTGTCAGCTTAGGTGCAATGAATGGCTTGGGCGTCTCTGCCATTGGAACCGTCTCGCTTCCTGCCTCGGTTACATCCGAAGCTTTCACATAACCGACTGCTCCATCCGCGCCCTGAACATATAACCACTTCTTATTTTCTTCACGCCACATTCGCATGACACCCGTTCCGGCCGTTTGTTCAACGATCGGCGCTTTAATCGAAGGCTTCGTACGAATCGGAATACTTTTCTTCTCATTCTTCGGCTTTACTCGTTCTGCCGTATCACCTGCTTGCAGAAGGGTCACCGTCCCACTGGCAGGCTTGTACTCAACTTGAAGCCCATACAATTGCGTCAACGGTTCGACCGGCAAATAAACCTCATTGTCCTGCTTCTCTGCCGCGACCCGAAGCTCGTACGGCTTCCGGTTAAGCGTAGCGGTCAGTTCATCCGTCTTCATCCGGAGTACATGGTCAGCCGTCGTAAGAATGATGGACCCGCTCTCTTCCTCGTAACGGATAGGACCGTTATCGCCCATTACTTCTTGAATCGCGGACAGCGGGAGCTTAAGCTCGTTGCCGTCCATCACCGCATGTCTATCTAACGAATTACCTTCGTAAAACAATGCATAGCCGCTGCCGTAATCGGGATTCACATGTTCCTTATTCGGCGCCAACTGCTTCCAGCCGATCCATGCACCGATTGCTGCTCCGATCAGAACCAGAACGATGTAGACCGCAGCTCCGCGCCGCCGCCTTCTTCGGCCGCCAACGCGCAGACGTATCGTTTCCACTGTAACACGCTCCTTGTTGTCGCCTGTTGTATGAATATAGAGTGCATCAAATAAAAACGTGCAGCGGGAAGACTAGCCTCCTTCTGCACGTAATCGCGCATATGACTATATACGAAACAATAACGCGAAAAGCTTCGTTTGTTAACCGGAAGGTTATGTTAAGCACTTATCGCAGACGCCGTAAATCTCCATCCGATGCCCTTCGACCGTAAAGCCTGTCGTCTTGGACGCCGCCCGTTCGACCTCGAGCAGAGGAGGATATTCAAAATCGACGATCTTGCCGCAGCACTTGCAGATCGCATGATAATGATCCGACAGATCCGCATCAAAACGGCTCGACGAATCGCCATAGGTCAATTCTCGGACAAGTCCCGCCTCGACGAACAGCCGCAAGTTATTATAAATCGTCGCCACACTCATACTAGGAAACTGTGGGGACAAAGACTTATAAATTTCGTCTGCTGTTGGATGTGACATTACGCTCATTAGATAGCTCAAAATCGCGTGACGCTGAGGAGTCATCCGGACGCCGTTATTTTTAAGTTGTTCAAGTGCTCTCTCAACGGTGGCACCCATACCCATACACGCCCTTTTCGCATCATTTAAATTATTGTACGTTCAAATTAAAGTTTTTGTCAATGAAAGCGCTCCTTCGCGCTTTCGTCAACCGGAAAGAGGTGGTCCTTTTGCCTACTGTGCGAAGGGAGCGATTACAATGCTGCTGTTGGCATTAACATATATCCGGTGCTCTCCGCCTCCGATAGTGCCTCGAACCGTCTTGCGCACAGAAGTCAGCGGCAATCCGGGATCGATCCGAATCTGGCCGAACGTAACCGATCCGTTCAATTCGTAACTTCCGTCTGGCGGCAGTTGAAGCCGAACATCGCCGACAAGCCCGACAATGTCCCAATCGCCGCCCACCGTACCGCTGTACACCTCGATCGTGCCGTTCAGCGTATCCGCTTTGACCCGGCCGGCTGCTTCGCGAACAGATACCTCGCCATTCTTCGTCTCCACTTCAATATCGCCGAGCACTTGATTCAAGTGTATGCCGCCGTTCGCAGTCGATGCCGTAACATTGCCGCCCGCTTCGACGACGTTAATGGCACCGTTGCTGACCGATGCTGCGACCTCGCCCGACACCTGCATCACCTGCACGCTTCCGTTCACTGCCTTCGCGGATACCGTACCGGCGATCCGCTGGGCAACGATCCTCCCGTTGCCAATGTCGATCGTCACAGCGGAAGGAGCGGCAAGATCGAACACTTCCGCATCCCCGCTCTGAATTTGTATACGCAACTCCAACGGCAGTTGCTCCTCCTTCGCCTCTGCTTTCTTCTCAGGCTGTTCAGGAACATCATCTGTCAATTGTCCGTCAGGGGCAAGCGTTTGATCTTGTTGGGATGTGAGCGGCACGATTGGCGTCTGATTCTGGCTGCCTGCGCCAGCAGTATCGGTTGAACTTATCGTATCTGTTGTACCGGCCGCATCTGTCAGATCCGTTGCATTAGCTATACCCTGCTGCTCGATTGGCGCGTTTTCCGTTACCGGATTGTCAGTTGAATCTTGCTGCCCGTTACCAGGGTTAGCCTTATCGATCGGAACCGCATCCACAACCGATGGAGGCAAGAAGATCGTGACATTGACGCGCGGCTTCCGTTCCCCGCCCTCGCCGAACCCTTGCAGCACCGTCTTAATTGACGTTTCTTCTTGAGCGGTAAGCTCAACCGCCGTGCCCGCTGCCGCGCTATCTGCCTGAGCACGGTCGGAGGAATCGATCCATACGGTCGATTTGATCACGATCTGATTCGAGGTGCCCCTCTGAACATAAACATTGCCATTCGGATTATCGATGACGATCCGCTTCAGATCAGCCGGAACGTCCGCGGATACAGTCTCCTTATCGTAGCTGAACCCTTTCTCCTCACTGAAGTTCGAATAGCCGCTGCGCTGTGCCGCCCACTGATCCAGCCAGCGGAACGGAAGCTCCGCATACTGTGTAATGCTGTAAGCTGTAACCGCGACGACGACCGCCGCCGTTACAGCCGACATATCTGTCGACAACCTCCTCGGCACCGACCGTCTGCGCAAGCTGTATGCGAGCAGCTCCCCGCCGATCAACACGAACAGCAGCGGCCACCAGCTTCCAAGAAGAGCAATATGTTCGTTGCCCGTCCATTCATCCGACAGCAGCAGCACCCCAGTCCCCAGCGAAAGCACAGCAGCCGTCCATCGTCCTAACCGATAACGGCCGTCTTCTCTCCGCCGAAGCGCAATCCATGCGGTCAGAGCCAGCAACAATACCGGTGCTCCATAATCTCCAGCCGAATCCAGCCATGGCCGCAGCTTGTCCGGCATGCGAAGGAGAAACAGCAGAAGCAAACCTGCAACAATAATAGGAACGGCGTGCAGCCAGCGAAAAGCTTCGTCTCCGCTCGTATATCTGCTCCGATCCACCACCGTTGCAACGCCTTCCTGATCTACGGACGTGGTGCTGTCATCAACTGCTGTCTCACCTTCAGCTAACGGTTCTTCTTCAGCACGCGCCGATCCAGTCGTCTGCAGCGTATCGAACACCCCGTAGAAATATAACGCAGGCAGCGCCATGCCCAAATACACAATCAGCAGCAAGTGGCGCCCGCCTGCCGTATCAGCCAATTTAATAATCGCCGCGACATCTAGCGCCGCAGCCGACATGAGCAGCAATCCTTTCGCATGCCGGCCGAGTATCCAATGGCCTGCTCCCGGCACGAGGCACGAAGCGAACACCGCCGCCCATCTTCTCATGCTGAACCGGCCGTCCGATCCTGTTCGGCGCGGTTGCGGGGAGCTGTTCCTTTCCGTCATTCCGAGCTCACTCCTCTAACGCCGTCCACATCGTTAATATCATTGACGAGCAGCATGATGGACTGCTGTTTCGGCAGCGTTACATTCATTTGCACCATCACCTTGCCCACGTGTTCATCGTGTTCCGAACGATCATGAACGATCATTTTGCGGACGATAATATCTCTCTCATGAATAATGGCATTCATTGCCCTGAGCAGTACAGAGCGGTCATCGGCGTAGATACGCAGAAGCTGCTCTCTCTTGCCCCGCAGAAACCGCTTCTCCACCTTGTTCATCGCCCACAAAATAAAGAATACCGTTACCGTAGCCGCTACGGCCGGGATATAAAATCCTGCCCCTACCGCCAATCCTATAGCCGAAACGACCCACAGCGATGCAGCCGTCGTCAATCCAGTGATAGACTTGCCGGTGAACAGAATCGTGCCGGCTCCCAAGAAGCCGATCCCCGTAATGACTTGCGCAGCAAGCCGTGCAGGATCCAGCCGGACGTTCGGCTCCACCGCAAAATCGCCGAAGCCATACATGGACAGCATCATTAATAAGCAAGAACCGAGACATACGAGCGTATTCGTCCGAAGTCCCGCTGCATGATTGGATTGCTCCCGTTCGAAGCCGATCAAACCGCCGAGCAGCAGCGCAAGACCCATTCGCAGCAGCATATGGGTAGTATCAAGGAACCATGGACTTGCGACTTCGCCCGTCATATACCATCCATCCTTTCGATTAAAAATGATTGTATCACATTGTATGCGGAATCAGCACAATCACGAGCGGTCGACAATAAAAAAGCTGTCCCGGATTGGGACAGCTCTTCGTAAAGCACAAACTTATTTTACAGTTGGCTCAGTACTTCCACCAGCAGCTTGTTCGCAAGCGCCGGGTTGGCTTTGCCTTTGGAAGCTTTCATGACTTGACCGACGAGGAAGCCGATCGCTTTCTCTTTGCCGGCTTTGTAGTCCGCCACCGATTGCGGGTTCGCCTCTACGATCTGGACGACGATCTCCTTGACCGCGCCTTCATCGCTGATTTGAACGAGTCCTTGCTCTTCGACAATTTGCTTCGGCAGCTTACCCGATTCAAGCATCGCTTTGAATACGGTCTTCGCGATCTTGCTGTTGATCGTATTCGATTCGAGCAATCCGATCATCTCGCCGAGACCTTGCGCCGTCAGCTTAATATCGCCGAACTCCAAGTTATTCGCATTCAAGTAGCCTAGCAGATCGCCCATGATCCAGTTCGATACCGCCTTGGCATCCTTCGTGTAGTTCAAGCTCTCTTCGAAGAAATTAGCCATCTTCATCGACGACGTCAGCACTTCTGCGTCGTACGACGGCAGATCATACTCTGCAACATAACGCGCTTTGCGCGCATCTGGAAGCTCCGGAATCGAAGCGCGAATGCGCTCCTTCCACTCCGCATCGATATTCATTCGCACGAGGTCAGGATCCGGGAAGTAGCGGTAATCATGGGCTTGTTCCTTGCCACGCATCGACAGCGTCTTGCCCTGCGCTTCGTCCCAACGGCGCGTCTCTTGTACAACTTCACCGCCGCTGTTGAGCACTTCAGCTTGACGCCATTGCTCGTACTCCAGCCCGCGCTGCACGCCTCTGAATGTGTTCATATTCTTGAGCTCGGCTCTCGTGCCGAATTTCTCTTGTCCATATGGACGAATCGAAATGTTCGCGTCGCAGCGCATGCTGCCCTCTTCCATCTTCACGTCGGATACGTCGCAATAGAGCATAATCGCACGGATTTTCTCCAAGTACGCCTTCGCTTCTTCCGGTGTGCGGATATCCGGCTCCGAGACGATCTCGATGAGCGGCGTACCGACACGGTTGAAGTCGACGAGCGACGCATAGCCGCCGTCCACGTGCGTCAGTTTGCCCGCGTCTTCCTCGAGGTGAACGCGCGTAATGCCGATCCGTTTCGTCTGGCCGTTCACTTCGATATCGATCCAGCCATGCTCGCCGACCGGTTGGTCATATTGCGAGATTTGGTAAGCCTTCGGGCTGTCCGGGTAAAAATAGTTTTTGCGGTCGAACTTGCTTACGTCCGCTACGGTGCAATTAAGCGCCATGGACGCTTTCATCGCATACTCTACCGCCTGGCGGTTCAACACCGGCAGCACGCCGGGATGGCCGAGGCAGATCGGACACGTATGCGTATTCGGCGGCGCGCCGAAGGCGGTCGAGCAGCCGCAAAAGATTTTGCTGTTCGTATGCAGCTCGACGTGCACTTCTAGGCCGATCACGGTCTCGTATTGGGTCGACATAGTTTGATCCTCCTGCATGAGTCGGAAACGAAGGTGCGTGCTGCTGCGCAGACGGCATTGTTCTTTCGATCGCTGTTGTCTTCGGATTGTCCTGATCCCATAAGATCGTTACGAGGTTACAATCCGAAGACAAAGGCGAACGCTGACGCTTCTACAGAATCAATGCCGCCTGCTCCGCAAGCTGCGTTGCGTCGAATCCAACTTGTCTTTTTTTTATAAGGGGAAGGCGTCGATTAATCTTAATCGACGCTAATATTCGAATGTTACTTCGCCTACAGCTGAGGGCGGGCCTTGTAGAAATCGGTGTGCTGCTCGAACGCGTGAGCCGTGCGCAGTACCGTCGATTCGTCGAACGCTTTGCCGATAATTTGCAAGCCGACCGGGAGACCGTCCGCAAGTCCGCATGGAATGCTGACCGCCGGAACGCCCGCAAGGCTGACCGGAATCGTCAAAATGTCGTTCAAGTACATCGTTAGCGGATCGCCGACTTGCTCGCCGATGCGGAACGCCGTCGTCGGAGCCGTCGGTCCGATCAGTACATCGTACTTCTCGAACGCCTGGTCGAAATCGCGCTTGATGAGCGTCCGAACCTGCTGCGCTTTCTTATAGTAGGCATCATAATAGCCGGAGCTGAGCGCGTAGGTGCCGAGCATGATACGGCGCTTCACTTCAGAGCCGAATCCTTGGCTGCGCGATTTGCGGTACAGGTCGATCAGGTTGTCCGGATTGTCTGCGCGAACGCCATAACGGACACCGTCGAAGCGTGCCAGGTTGGACGACGCTTCCGACGAAGCGAGCAAGTAGTACGTTGCCACTGCATATTCCGTATGCGGCATCGATACTTCTTCCCACGTCGCGCCGAGGCTCTCGTATACTTTCAGAGCGCCGAGCACCGCTTCTTTTACTTTCGGATCAACGCCTGCACCGATATATTCCTTCGGCACGCCGATGCGAAGCCCTTTGACGTCGCCCGTCAGAGCGGACGTGTAGTCTGGAATGTCCACGTTCGCAGACGTCGAATCCATGTTATCGTAGCCTGCGATCGCTTGCAGAACATAAGCGGAATCTTCTACGTTCTTCGTCAGCGGACCGATCTGGTCCAGCGACGAAGCGAATGCAACGAGGCCGAAACGCGAAACAAGGCCGTATGTTGGCTTCAAGCCTACGATACCGCAGTACGATGCCGGTTGACGAATCGATCCGCCCGTATCGGAGCCGAGCGAGAAATAAACTTGTCCCGCAGCGACCGATGCCGCAGAGCCGCCGCTAGAGCCGCCCGGTACATGTTCCGTATTCCACGGGTTGCGTGTCGTATGGAAGCTCGAATTCTCATTGGAGCCGCCCATCGCGAACTCGTCCATGTTCAGCTTGCCGATCGCAACCGACTGCGCCGCTTTCAGCTTCTTCGTTACCGTTGCATCATAGATCGGATCATAATTGCGCAGGAATTGGCTGGCGCAAGTCGTCGTAATTCCTTCCGTTACGATGTTGTCCTTGATGCCGGCCGGCAGACCGAACAGCAAGCCGCGCTCGCCGCCTGCCTGAAGCTGCTTGTCGAGCTCTGCCGCTTGGGCGCGGGCGCCTTCCTCATTCAGCGTAATGAACGCTTTTACCGCAGGCTCCGTCTCCGAAATCCGCTTGTACGAAGCTTCCGTCAGTTCGGATACTGACAGCTCTTTATTATTCAATCGGTTATGTATATCCTGTAAGCGCAAATCAAACAGTGCCAACAGTCGTTCCTCCCTTCATATGTCGAACCATCCGGCTAGCTACTCAAGCACCGCCGGCACTTTAATTTGTCCGTCTTCATCATCCGGAGCGTTGCGCAGCGCCGTCTCATTCGATACGGATGGCCGTACCTCATCAGCACGCATTACATTCGCCAACGGCAGCACATGGCTAGTCGGCTCCACGCCGTCCGTGTTCAGCTCGTTCAGCTTCTCCGCATATTTCAAAATCGCGTTCAACTGTACCGTGAACGTCTCTTTCTCTTCGTCGGTCAACGCAAGACGCGCCAGGTTGGCGACATGCTCGACATCGTTCGTCGTAATACTCATCGTCATTCTCCTTCCATTCTCGCGGTCATTCTTCATATTATAGCCGATGGCTGGCAAAAAAAGAAGGGCGGCGCGGCCCGCCTTCTGTTCTTCTGCAAGGCAGAAAGCCTCCTATCACCACCGATTAAGCGCGCTGTCCGGCAAACAAAAATGGCAACCCGGCGGACATGTTGTCCAAGGGCTGCCATTCCATCCATTGCGCGTTAAATCCACGCTTTTAGCCGAATTTGTCGCATAAAATCTTCAGGGCTTTGAGTCTCCGGGGCCTCTTCTTCCTCTTCTTCCACCTGCTCGCCGCCATTCATAATATGACGGAACAGCTCTTCGTTGCGCGTCTGCAGGGCATAATCGATCAGCGCCTCGCGCTCGATCCGTTCCACCTCTTGCCGTACAAGCACTTCCTCACGCTCGACATCGTCGCCCGTTACGAGAAAATTGCGGCCAGCCTTCGGCACGCGCACGACATATTCAAAAACGTTGTCAGCATTTCGATCATAGGCAATAATGTAGCCGTATTCGCCAATCGGCAAATTCTGTTCGAAACGATCGTCAACGATAATGACTTTCTCTCCTAGTTTCAGCATATCTTCTACCTCTCCCCGCCGTATCTAGCTCCGATTGGATTGGATTCGTGATTCTATCCTACTAGAAATTAAGAGGGAAGTCCAATAGGAACGGGATGGAAATGCTAAAAAAGTTAAGGGAGGGCCTTTCGCTTCATAGACAGGCAAGCGAGCACTGCCGCAAGCGCGGTGGCAGCGGCCGTAATCATAACGACTGCGGTCGCTTTCGGGTTAGCTGCAGCTTGAACAGCCTCCGCCGCGATTCCTGCAAGCAAGCCGGGCTGCCAGGCATGAGGGAACAGCGAAGAAGCAACCGCTAGCACAGCCGCCGTCCCGAGAGAAGCAAAGGCTGCGCCCGCGGGACTCCTCAGTAAGCTGCTGAACAACAGCGTCAGCGTTACGACGAATGACAGCCATAACCCATACAGCAGGAATCCTTGTACGACCGCTCCCGCATCGGGCGCTCCGATTAAGAGCACGGTGTAATACCACGAAGCGCCGAAACCTGCAGCGAATGACAGCCAGACCAGCAGAAGCGCTGCCGCCCATTTGGACAGGAAGAAGGACGTTCTTCCCACTGGTTTAACCAGCGTGAATGACGCAGTACCGCTGTTGATCTCGCTTGATATCATCCCCATGAACGCCAACGCAACGATCAGCAGGCCGAGCGTCCCGTATTGCGACAACGTCTGCGCCAGCACCTCGCCGGCGGAGGGCACCGGGATCTGGATGATCGACCCTTCCGGCATATTGCCGGCGTGCTTCAAAATTTCCGGCATGTAATAAGACGTTATAGGCTGCATGGCGCCCAGCAAAATAAACACGAGCGGCAGCCACACTGCCTTCATGCTGCGCAGTGCTTCTACCACTTCTTTACGAACGAGTACGAGCCAGATTGCCACGGCCCTCCACCACCTTCAAGAATAAGTCCTCCAACGTCGAAAATCCCGCCTCCAGCCTCGCCGCCTTCACGCCTTCCCGGACAAGCTCCTGCATGAGTGCAATCCGAGCCGCGTCCAAATCGTCGACAGCAAAGCGAAGGCTTCCATCGCGATGCTCCGCGCTATCAACGTGCGGCAGCTTTCGGCGCCCATCCGCCATTTCGTCGGCCCATGCGACCGAACGTGCATCTTCTTCGACGCGAAGTTCGATAATCGGCTGGCGATAGCGGCTGCGCAGCTCCTCGACCGCTCCTGCCGCCGCAACGCGGCCGTCAGCCATAATAATAACATCGTCGCAGACCGATTCTGCATCATGAAGCACATGAGTAGAGAACAGGACGGTCGTCTCCTCCTTCAGCTCGCGCATCAGAGCCAACACCTCCCGCCGTCCGATCGGATCCAGCGCGGATACCGGCTCATCCATGATCACAAGGCGCGGACGGTGAACGAGCGCCTGCGCTATGCCGAGCCGCTGCTTCATCCCGCCGGAATAGCCGCCTACGCGCCGACGTGCCGCATCGGACAGTCCTACCCGTTCAAGCATTTCCGCCGCGCGCGCCTCGGCTGCTGCAGCGCTAAGCCCGCATAACCGGCCCGCATGCACGAGCAGCTCGCGGCCGCTCATCCAGCCATAGTAAACAGGCGCCTGAGGGAGATAGCCGATATGACGCCGGAAATCGTCTTCCATCCCTTCCCCGCGAAACTTAATCGTACCCGATGTAGGCGGAAGCAGCCCGGTCAGCATTCGGATCGTCGTCGTCTTCCCGGCTCCATTCGGACCTAGGAGCGCGACGCATCGGCCCTCTTTTATGGACATATCGATTCCCTCGACTGCCGCTCTTGCTCCAAACGTCCGTTTCAACCCGGTTACACAAAGCAACTCGTTCATCGGCGGTCCCTTCTTCCGATGACGAAGAACAAGACAGGACCGATTATATTGATGAAAATAATGATCAGCGCCCACATCCACTTTGGACCGCGCGTCGCATCTGCACGCACTAGCATGACAAGCGCGATGACCAACAGGATGAATTGAATAAAGAACAGCGGCGCTAATACCATAACCAACTTGCTGAAATCGAGATTTGCCGTTTGATTCATCGTATTACCTCCTATGGATTAGGGTTTTGCCTAACTCTGCCGAGTCTCCACCGTACGAACAGCCAATAGACAAGGAACGGCATCGGCGACTGTACAATTCCCCATAACGCCCAGAACCAGTAGTATCTCGTCCGCTTGCGTCCATCGATATAAAGCCATGTCGCTTGCGACAAATTCACAATCGGCACGCCGACAAGAATAAGAATGCGAAGCCACACCGGCAGCTCCATTATTTCGTCCATCGGCCGCCCTCCCGCTTCATGGCGATGAACGCCGCAAATAACAGCGCGCAAACCAAAATACCCGCCTGCGCCGCAAGGAGCAAGCGCGCATCGTACAGCCAGGCGGCCAGCATGAGGCCGGAACCGGCAATTCCTATGCCCCACAGCATCGCGAGTCCTTTCCACAGCTTCTGCTTGCTGTGAGCGCGATGCTCGACAACAAGCGTACGAAGACTGTTAAGCGACGGAGTCTCCTTATAGTCATCCGACAGGTCGTCCAGTTGCCGCAACGCGCTGCCGAGCTCCGCCTTGAACCACGCATCATCGTCAAGCTGGGGATGTTGCTGCGCTTCGATATAAAGACCTGCAGGCTTATGTTCATCAGAAGCGAGATGCCGCCCTTGTCGGCCATTCTTGATTTTGGATGGCTGCTCGTCACGCATCGGCGTTCAGCTCCTCTCTTACTTGTTTGATTCCATTATGAATACGTGATTTCACCGTGCCTGACGGAATATCAAGCATTGCGGCAATTTCATCCTGCGAATAGCCATAATAATGCTTGAGCACAATCGGCGCCCTTACGTCGGGTTGCAGTCTCCCCAACGCATCGAGCGCTTCCGGCCAGTCCATGCCGATGCTCCGCATCTGGTATCGAATGGCATGAAGCGACTGCTCCTCCGCTTGCCAGCGCGATTCCCTTTTACGCCGGCGGATGCCGTCCAAATAAAGCCGCGAGGCAATAGAGATCAGCCAGGTAGAGAATGCCGCCCGCAACTGATACGTCCCGATCCGCTCGATGGCCCGCAGCATCGTATCCTGCGTCAAATCGTCCGCATGTGCCGGATGCAGTGTCAGCTTCAACGAATATTTGCGGAGCAGCGAGTAATGCTGTTTCAGCAACTGAGCCAGAGCCTCCGGATCGCCCCTAACCGCCCGGGCCTCAAGCTGTTTATCATCGACCAAGCTAATGCCGCCCCTTTATTTCTGTTCAGTTTTTTGTGCCTAGCGTTGCTTTCGATGATTGTTTGACGTCCCGCCGAAGCGATTCGTTCACTCATTCAAATAATAATTTCTCTGACTTATCCAAACGGTCACCGCCGAGTCAACCCTAATATCCATTACTATAATACCCAATCAGCCACTCTATTAAGGATCAGTGCCGGCATGAGAGTCCTAACAGCAAAAAGTGCTCGATCTATAAGATCGAGCACTGAAGGCATGGCGCTTCCTGTCATCGCACTGGTTATGAAAGATGTTCGATCATCGTATAGACAAGCACTGCGGCGAATTGAGCGACGTAGACGATAATGCCCCATTGAATAAACTTACGAATTAGGCGCGGGTAAGCAGTCAATTCCTTCGGCAAAAGAGAACCATTGACGATCTCTCCATGCCTGATAACGTCATTGAAACCTTCCGGCCTAACCCATTGAACCTGCTGCTGCGGGACGGTCAGATGAATCGAAGAATCGTTGAACGGATTATAAGCCGCTTCGTTTCTCATAGTGATCCCTCCTTGCCAATGTCCGGTATTGTAATCGGTCATTATAATTTTACCACCCCACCCATTTAATTTCCATCTTTTCGCTCGTCCATTCGTTTGAGGACATGACCGCAGGCCCTCCCTAAAGCAAGATCTGCGAGCCGCATGGCTAGATGAAGTTCGAACCGCTGACGATAGAAAAAAAGGACCTCAATCTCCGCCAAGAGCGGAATCGAGGTCCTTACCTTACCTTACCTTACGTCCACGCCATCCTATCGATTTGTGCCCTTACTTAACGATGACCGCTTCGCGCGTTCGCGTCAGCGCCCGGGGAGGAGTCCCCCCGGCCGTTATGACGTAGCTGTTCTCGATACCGACGACGCCGACGCCAGGAAACGTGAACTTCGGCTCCACAGCCAGTACCATGCCAGGCTCCAGCGGAATATCGAAGCCCGCGGCGAGCACCGGCCATTCGTCGATCTCCAGTCCGATGCCATGGCCGAGAAACCGTACCTGATCGGCCCCGAAGCCCATGAAATGGTCCGCCAATCCAAGATCAGAAGCCAATTGCAAGGCTGCGGCGTAAATATCGGAGCAGCGGGCGCCTTCAATCATGAGTCGCTCTGCCTCGCGAATAATTCGTTCCGCTGCGGCGTAGGCCGCTTGAAGTTCAAGGGACAATTCGCCAATGACGGCTGTACGCGTCTGATCGATAACATAGCCGTCAATGCAGCAGCCAAGGTCAAGCAGAATCGGTTCATCGCGGGCGAACCGCTTGCGGCTGACGCTTTGCGGCGAATGAGGTCCGAGGCCTCGTCCGCCTGCCGGTCCGTCGAAATAAGTCGGCTCCGCGGCAGCTTCGCCTGAGCCAACCATTCCGGTCGGCACCTCTTGGTTATAGCCGCGAAGGCGCATCGAGCCGATGTGGCCGCGGAGGCGGAGGCTGTACTCGATCTTCGCGATCCATTCCAGCTCGGACACCCCTTCACGCAGTTCCGGCAATGCCTCCGTCAATGACTCATCCAACGCGAGGGCTGCCTGCTCGATCCGCTGAATCTCCCACTCTGATTTCACCATTCGTACGCGGCGAAGCAGCGGCGACGCATCCGTCAGGCGGCTGATGCCGCGATCGGGAAGTTCTGAATCACCACATGCCTCCGCTACGAACGATGCGAGCTTCAGAAAGGTCGCCGCAGGCAGCGTATCGAGATCGGCGCCGATCCGAGGCGGCTGCTGCGCGCCGAACAGCTCCGCATAATCGCGGCGGAGCGTAGCGCCGAATCGGCTGAACGAGCCGAGCGGCACCGTCCGGACGGACGATTCGCGGACGGCCCGCTCCACGCTGCGCCGGACGTATAAAGTCGGCTCGCCGCTCGCCGGGACGAGCAGGTACCCGCTCTGCATCGTACCGGACCAATACAAGATGCCGATATTTTGCGTAATAAGAACAGCGTCAACACCATCGTCTGCCATATGCTTCTGCAGACGTTCGATGCGCATCTTAATTTCTTCTGCAGGGATCATTCCATCCAGCAACATGATCGATTCCTCCATCATCACCTGAAACGTTCCCCCTAATTATAGCTTACCTCAATGAAGATAACGAAATAAAATAACAGTCCAAGCCACGTCGTCACCGCCCCAGGCTGTCACCTGAAACGGGTCAATAAACGAGCTCCGCCGCTCCCTTCACGTACCATTCGATCGGCTGCAGCACGTTAAAGGCTCTTGGATATTGCAGTCGAATGATCATTATAACGCCGGGCCGCTCCAGCGTTACCTCGTAGTTGTAGGCCGCATTACGGTATGTATACGGAAACGTATGATCCTCATTAATGACCTCGAATAATGCGATATCCACCCGGTCGCGGAACAAGGAATCCGCCGTTGGATTCAGCATGCCGTCCAATTGCAGATTCGCTCTCAAATACTGCTTCGCGCTGACCATCGCTTCTCCCGGATCAATATGAACTTCTCCATACGCAAGTCGCTGCCCGTCCAATTGCTGGGCCGCCGCATGCGCCGCCCGGTTCACCGCATGCTTGCCTTCGAACAGCGCCTTCATCGCCATCTCCTCATCGATTTGCTGTACTTGTGCCGTCAGCCAAACAACGGCCATCAAGACGAACAGCAGCAGCTTCTCCACCTTTACGCCACCTCGAATCGTTATTGCTTACGGTACATACTCGCTCATCTTCAAACCGTATGCGCGCATCCGGGCGTCCGCCGGCGGCGGCTCTATGCCGATCAGCCGGTCGATCGTAAATAGCCCGTCATACGGATAACTGATCGACAGCGCCAATCCAGTCCCGCGCACAAGCGGTGCCGCAGCGTTCGTCGCCGTGCTGCCGTCCGTCGCGGACACTTCGTACCGAAGCGATTCCGGACGCAGTCCGAGAGCAGCAAGCCGCTGCTTGGACTGCGCCACCATCGCCGTATCGATGTAGCCGTGGCTGCCGTTAGCCCCAACCTCAAGCAAATAATCTACTTCCTGCTGCAGAGCTGCTTGCCGGACGATGAGCACATGCTTATAGATCGGCGAGAACATCATCCAACACAGCATTCCTGCGAACAATACGAATACTAAGATGCTCCGCAAAACAATTCCCTCCTAGTCCATGCTTCCTCATCGTCCAACTTAAGCCACTCCCGCATTTCGTCCGGCCTTTCCCCAGTGAATCCCCATACTACGACTAAGGGCTCATCCGGCGAATGGAGCTGCCAATGTGTTCTCCGCTTTGCCCGAGCTGCTCTTTCGTGCCGTCCGGTCCTCCTGTTACCTGCGTATAGATCACTATGACCGTTAAGAGCAGTACCACCGTCATCAGCATCGATCTCACGATACCCGCTCCTTCCCTTATGCGGAGTTGATTATGGCTTCAAAGCGCCGATGCTCGTATTAGCAGACGCTCCTTGCGTTAAAATTTGATCCTTCGTCCCCGTCGTATCCTTGGAAATAATCGTATTGAACATGACGATAACGACAACAACCATCATGACCGTAATCAAAATGTTGCGCATCCGGCTTCACCTCCTTCACGTACTCGACATTCCTAACGGCTGCACGTTACAGCAAATCCCCTTATCCGCCGAGCGATTGGAACAGCATTTGCCCTTCGCGCACCCAGGGATAAATAAAAACTTGGAACGTATACAAGATCGGGATGCCCGCAATGACGAACAGGAAGTACGAAGTCGTCTCCTTGCGGCTCTCCTTCGCCATCTCCAGCTTCTCCTTATAGTCTTGAATCCGCTGTCTTAGAAGAGTATAGAACTCTCCGCTCTCGTGAAGCCGGAGAGAATCGAGCGTCTCGACGAAGCTTGCTCCGTCGTCTGTGCCGAGCCGCTGCTTGAATCTGCGCAGCGCCTCCTCCGAATCGTGATACCATTCCGCCAGCAGCCGCTGAAGATCGCTCTGAACGACTTTGGCGAACGGAATGCAGCGCGACAGCTTCGTGTGCAAGTGCAAATTAGAACCGGCGAAGTACAACAGTTGATTGCTGATCACATACACTTCCTTCGTAATCCGCTGCGACCGTATTCGATGAATCGACTTCAACCACGGCAGATCGAAACGCAATGCAATGAGCAGCGCTGCCACCCCTGCGATGATCGTGACAGACGGCCAACTTCCCGCTGCGTAATACCATCCGGCACTGCCGAGCAGAAATAGTGCAGGCAGCAACGCAAGCGCAAAGCGGCGGGCGGCAATATAGACCGCAGCATCCCCCTCGAAGCCGCAGCCGCTAATCAACGCTTCCCGCTCCATGAAGGACGGCTCCTTGCGCGACAGCCGAAGCCGCTGGAGCCAACGGTCCGAAATCGTAGAGCCCTGCCAGCGCAGGCCGCTCAAATGAATCCACCTTGGCCGCTTCTGCGGAAGCAGGCGAAGCAGCACATAGAGGGCGGCGAACAACAGCATATATTGAATGGCCACCCCTATGCCGAGCGCCAATCTGCCGCTCCATTCGCTTAAAAACATAACGGTCCTCCTTGCTACATTTTTCTTCGGGACAACCAGATTCCCATTAAGAACGAGGCGAATATAAGGACCAGCGCATTAAGCACCAGATCGCGGCCCATCGGATCAAGCAAGTAATAACGATACGTTCCTTCCGGGTTGTAATGCGCATTGATCCCGATAAACAAGAGCAGAAACAGTACCGGCGTAAAATTCGCAATCCGAATCTCAAGCAGCTTGTTGCGCTCCTGTTCGTTCGCGCGCCGCGCACGGCGCATATCCGTCAGCAGCTCCCGCAAGCTGTCGCTGACCGGATTGCCTTCTGCTAACGCTACCCGAAGCAAATTGACAAAATACTCGCCCCACACATGTCCGAGCGCGGCCGCGAATACGCGAAGACTCGCTTCGTCATCACCGCGCACCGACAGATTGCGGTACAGCTGATCGAATACGGACTGCATCTGGCTAGGCAGTCTTCGTTCCTCGATCGTCCGTTGCATCGCCAACCGGATGTTCCGTTCACCAGTTACGAGATAGCATTGATAGAACAGTTCGATCGCTGGCAAAAAGTCGATTCTCGTCTGCAGCTGGCGCTGAAGCAGCGCCGTCCGGACGAACGTATATGGCAGCAGCAGGCCTATCACTCCCGGCAAGAGCGTTCCCTTCGGGCTCTGGAACAGCATCGCGCCAGCCGCCAAGCCAACCGTGCCGATCATTAGCGAGAACCCGGCGAACGATAACGGATTGAATGGCGATTGCATTGATTCGAGTAGGTCGGACAAATGGCCGTACAGCTTGTCGAACCGTTTCAGCCTTTCCTCCAATATGCCGCCCAAGCCTTGCTTCTGCCGGTATTGAAGTCTTCCGGCCAGCCGGTGCTGCTCGAGCCACAACGATATTACCGAACGCAGCAGCATATAAAGTGCGGCGAAGAGCGCAGCTCCGAGCAGTCCAATCACAGCCATGTGCATCGTACCGCTCATGCTCCCGCCGCCTCGGACGGCCGGCTCGATGCGGCGGTACCCACACTCGCATTTCCCGCCCGCTCATCCGGTTGCCGATCCGGCTGCCAGTCTGGCTCGATCCCATAACGTCTGAACCGTTCGAAAGCCCTTGCCGACGGCAGCTCGTGATGCCGCCAATCGCCGGAAGCTTCATCGTAGCGCACCCAATCCGTAACGGTCACATTCCCGTCCTTCCAGCCGATTTCCCCGATCCGGCATATCCGGCGTTTGCCGTTCACGATGCGAATCTCGATGCCAAGCTGTGTCACATACTCCGCAATCCGTTTCACAAGCCGTTCCGGATTCATCGATCGGCCGTCCAGCATACACATATCGCTCACCGCTTCCGGCACGTCCTCGAGCGTATTCGCATGAACGGTCGTCATGCTTCCTTCATGTCCTCTGGTGCAGGCACGCACATAAATGTTCGCGTCCTGATCACGAATCTCGGCATGGACGATACGCTGCGGAGACTGGCGGAGCGCCAGCTTGAACGCTTGCGCGGACCGGTGCGCGGCGTCGTCCTCGTCGAATTCATATTCGACAGCATTCTTGCCAGGAAAGTCTCGGTGGATCATCATCTCGAACCGGTTCTCGAGCGTCACGATTCTCTCCTCATCCGGAAGCTCCGCAATAAGCGACTTCATCAAATGCGTCTTGCCCGAGTTCGTCGGTCCGATAATAACAAGATTGAATCTCGCCTGCAGCGCTTGCAGAAGCAAGCTCCTTACCGAAGCGTTCATCGTCTCATAGCCCGGCCGGCACAGCGCATCGAGCCGGAACACCTGCACTGTATAAAACCGGATCGTCAGTGTCGGAGCTGCTGTAAAGCCAAACCCGGTCATCGTAACGCGCGACCCGTCCTGCAGCATGACCTCCGCCCAGCGCTTGCGCGGATTAATCCGGTCATTGTTGTACAACACCAAATTTTGCTGAATCCGCTCGACATCGCGAACCGAACTGAATGAGTATCGGGACAGTACCGGATTGCCGCCGCGAACCTCGTAAATTCGCGTTCCGACAACCTGTATTTCCTCTAACCCGCTCCGTTCTGCCAGCACGAGCTCCAGCACATTCAGCCCGATCACTTCCGCGAACAAAGCCTCCGCAAGCGTCTCATATGGATGGCTGTATTCCGGCAGCTCATGAATGCGGTGACGCATCAGCCAGTCATTAATAAGAGCAAGCACATGCTCCCTTTCCTTCGCAAAGCCAAGAACCGCGCGGTTCAGCCGTTCGCCGTACTGCCGCCGCTCCTCTTCGTTCATCCCGCGCGGCGCCGCCAGGTAAGCACGAATTTCATCCGCGAACCTCGTGAAGCTTTCGCCCGCCTCATGTCCCTTGCCCGCTGGAAATGCTGCTTCTTCGACAGGCATTGCCTCGACTCGAAGCCGGGATGAGTATACAGCCGGAGAGAACCGCTCTTGACCGCCCCCGCTCATGACCCTACTCCATTGCGGTGTGCCAGCAGCTTGCGGTACCAGGGCTGAACCAGCTTCGGCTGCTTCTTATTCACGCCGTACTGCCGCATCCATAGTTCCGCTGAAGGCTTCATCGTGCTGCGCCCTTCTTCTGACCGGAGCCAATGATCATAGCGTCCGTTATCCAGCTGCAGCAGCATCGGCTCCGTCATCCGAAGCTCTCCGGTCAGCGGCAGCCCGGTCTCCTTGCAAATGTCCTTCACATGAAATCCTCCATTCTTCCACGGGGTTTGAATGACGAGCAGCTCGTAGCTCGTTGACGGAACGCCGAACAGCGGCGATACTTGCCCGATCCAGCGGTTCCAATCTTCTTGAAAATGAGTAAGCGCGCCTGTCGTCACCAGCACGCGCGTCGAAGCTTCGCGAAGCGCACATACGGTTGCGGCGTTGTCCCAATATGCGCCGACATCCGCCACGACGATGTCGAACGTCCATCTGGCCGTCTCCAGAAGAAACTCGATATCTTCTGCAGTATAGAACTCCGCCTGGTCCCGCTCCATATTGCCGAACAGCACATTCAAGCCCGGAATTTCCCGAATCGGGTATGCCGTCCGCAGCAGCTTGGCCGGCTCCAACGACCGGTCGCGCAGCTCCGGCCTAATCGTATCCAGCCCCGTTGCCGGCCGGTCGATGCCGACATAACGCTGCAGCTTCGCACTCTTCAGGTTGAGGCACAAGTAGCCCACCGTCGCATCGCTGCTCTCGGCGATCCGGCTCGCGGCCGCGAATGCGGCGAGCGTCGTGCCAATGTTCGGCGTCGTGCCGACGAACGTGATTAGCGGAGCATACAGTTGCTCGCTCACGGTCGTTCACCCTCTCTGCCGACCGCATCGAACGATTCCGGGCTGAATGCAATGACGAGCCGTCCGCCCCGCTTGCATAACTCGTCGATTCTAAGCCACTGCTCTTCCGTCAAATTAAGATTGACATAATCGATCATCGCATTGGCGTCCCGTCTGGAGGCATACATCTGCTCCTTGTTGCTGTCGGCAAGCGACAGCAAGTTCGGGTTGTCCGTATCGTCGACCTCCATGTTCGCCGACGACTTTACGGAGGCAACCGTCACTGGCTTATCGAACAGCCTGACGGAAGCTGTCGTCTCCCCAGTGACGTACAGTGTCACCTTGTCGCCGGCCCGAATCCCATTGGATACGGACAGTACATAACCGCGTGGAATCTGGAACGTATTCTCCGCTTGTCCCGGTATGAGACGATAGCGGTCAAGCTTCCACTTCAGCAGCGGCTCGTTCGCTCCGAGCGGCATGACAGCCTCCCAGCCGTCCGCATCGGACGGGCTTAGCAGCATCTCCTCATTGACAGCCGACTTCGCTAGCTGCACATACGCCAAATCGTCAGCCGCGATCCGCTCGCCGGCGGCGATGTAGCGCTTAGGCACGACAACGCGCACCGTTTCCTTGCTCTGCACTTGGCGAAGCTGCACGGCATATAGGCCGTACGCGAGCACCCCGGCAAGCACTGCCGCCGTTATGCTGACTGCCGCATTCCGTTTCCTGTTCATTCTGACTCCGGCTCCTCTCTCAAGCAGATGACGAAAAAACGCAAAAAAGAACGCAGCCGTAGTACGTCATTAACGTACTCCATGGCATGCGTTCTTCGCATCCGTTCATCTATTCCGCAATACCCGATTGCGCGGATATGCTAGGTTTTGACAATATAATAGCAAGAGCGTTGTCATTTGTCCATTAGATTTTGAAGAAAATGTCGAAATAATTTATCGCTCTGTGTCCGCTCGCTCTGACCCATTTCTATCAGTGTTCCGTATTTCTCATCAAGCCGCCTAATACAAATACCGTCAAATCATCGATCAGCTGCTCGAGGCCGCCTCCGTCTCCTTTAAGAAGCGGCTCCCAATAAACCGATGAATTACGGTAATACAGCAGCGTTCCGAGCACTGACATTAAGGCGTTATCGACCGATTGGCGCCGGAACACGCCTTCCTCCATCCCCTGCACAATCCACTCCCGCAGCTTCTGCCAAGGCGGCGATGCATAATCACGAATCCGCGATAGCCGGGGCGAGTTAAGCAGTATCTCCTGCTGAATAATGTCCGTCATCATCGGCTCGCGCATCTTGAACGCCGTCACTTCACGGACGATAAGCTTGATGCCGTCGACGGGATTGTCCGCCATTCTATCCAGTTCTTCATAGGATTCAATCGGAAAAAAAGTCTCGAACAAGGTGTAGAACAAATTTTCCTTTCCGCCAAAATAGTACGAAATCAGCGCCCCATTCACGCCGGCATCCTCACAAATTTGACGAACGGTCGTGCCGTCGAATCCTTGCTTCGAGAACCTCGACTTCGCCGCTGTCAGTATACGTTGTTTGATATCGGAATCTATTGCCTTCATCGCAGCCTCCGTGTCTACACTTATGATCGTATTATGAAGGACAGACGCTCCCGTGGCAACTGCGGCCGCAATAATCTTGCGCCCGCAGCGAGCCGGATAAGCGTTAAGCTTTGTGTGACGACACCGCAGCCGTCTGGGCATTCGCCGCAACAACCGCTGACGCCGCGCTGCGGTCTTTGCGGGCCGCGACGGCACCTGCGCTAATCAGAAGAGCCGCTGCTCCAATTGCCGCCAGTTGCAATGCCGGACGTCCTGCAGCCGGGCCGCCGAACAGAATATCCATCATCCCTTGCACCGCATAGGTGGCTGGGAACACATCGCCCAGATGATGATAGAAGCTTGGCAGCAGCTCGCGCGGCATCATCGCACCGGAAGTGACGAGCTGAAGCGACAGCGTCAGAATGTTGAACAGCATGCCTGCCATGCCGAAGAGGAACAAGAACATTTGAGAGACGAACATGAACACGAGCACGGTCAGTATTTGATACGCCCACAGCATCAGGAAGCCGTGTTCCGCTTGGCCGCCGAGTGCCGCAAGCAGAATGACGCCGACTCCGGATACGAACACCGCCGCAGCGGCATTGATGATGACCCGCGCGCCGAATCTCTTCCAGCGGCTAAGCTGAGCGCTAAGGAACATCGACGACTGCTCCACGTTCATCCCCATAATCATGGCTCCGACATAAGAGGCCAGCACCAGCATCATAGGTACCATCTGATTGTTCATGCCGTCGACTTTGTTAGCCGATACGATGTCCGCCTTGATTTTATCGCTCAGCGCAGCAGCTGCTGCCTTCGCTTGATCGGCCGGCATGTTGAGGCTCGCCAGCAGCGCCTCCGTCCCCCCAGCCATTGCCTGCTTGTTCACTTCGCCCGAGATCCGCTCTGCGGCGCTCTGCATGACACTCTTGATCATCGACGCGTTCGCTTCGTTAATCGTGAACTGCAGCGAAGCCTGCTTATCCGGCGCTTGCAGGTTCGCGGCGAACCCTTCCGGAATCACGATGACCATCTGCACATCCTTTTCATTCAGCGCATCTTGTGCAGCCTGCTCATTATCGTAGACCGAAGTCTGGAACGGGACGGATTGCTGCAAATTAGTCGCGATTGCGGCCGCAGCCTGACCGTCGGCATTGACGATCCCGACATGCAGCTTGTTGATCCGGTCCGTAACGCCATCATAGCCGGTCATCCATACGACAGAAAAAATGATTTGAAACATAAGTGCCGTAATAATCCCGACGATCGTCGTCGGCCGCTTCAGAAAAGCGAGAATTGCTTGTTTCATAATATAACCCACTCCCTCTTGTCTCTCGTCCTTAAACAAACGATTAAAACATTTGCTTTAAACAACTGTTTAAAGATTAGCAGACGAAGCTTCGTCCTGTCAACAAGCGGAAATAAAAAAAATCTCCCTCCGGCGAATCGTCATTCGCTGAAGGGAGATTTTGATTTAAAAATCGATTAATCCGACGCTGATTTGGAGCGCTTCGTCCACCTTACGCATCATCTCGTCGTCGAGATGCGTAATTTTATCGGTTAGACGCTGCTTATCGATGGTCCGAATCTGTTCCAGTAACACGACAGAATCACGATCGAAGCCGTGCAGCTCCGCTTCAATCTCGACGTGCGTAGGCAGCTTTGCTTTTTGAATCTGCGCCGTAATGGCCGCCACGATGACAGTCGGGCTGAATCGATTGCCGATATCATTCTGGATGACGAGCACAGGACGTACGCCTCCTTGCTCAGACCCGACAACGGGTGACAAGTCCGCAAAAAATACATCGCCGCGTTTAACGATCAAGCTTTACACCCCGCTTACGAGACGGCCGAGCGTATGGTCGGCATCTTCCTCCGCGTGAAATGCTTCCGAGGCCATGTTCAAGTTGATCTTCGCCATCTCCAGATACCCGCGCTGCATCGACTCGCGGATTTGCCGCTTCTTTCGCTCCACTAGATACAGCTTCATAGCTTGACGGATAAATTCACTGCGGTTGGAGTTTTCTTTGGCAACAATGCCGTCGACCTCCTCCAGCAACTGATCCGGCAAGCTGATCATGATTCTCTTGGTGTTCTGCATATTGGCCACCGAACTCGCACCTCCAAAACTTTTCCAGACCCTTATAACCATTATGTCAAAATACGATTGCCGCTATACTACACATACTTATGAGACGAATAGAACCGATATGCAGCAGCTCTTCATGCATTCGCATACATCCAAAAACATATACCGTTCGTCGTAAGTGCAATACTGTTCGCAATAAAATTCGAGGCAAAACCCGAATTTCCTTCTTGATCCCGCAAAAAGCGCGCAGTTATTTTTATCCTTGCAGCCGATTGTCCACTGCTACCGTCTGTCCCGCCCTTACATAGACGCGAGGAACGCGTGATGCGATCATGCACGTGACTTCGTAGGGAATTGTACCCAGCTTAGATGCGACATCATCTGCCGTAATCCGCTCATCGCCTTGGGTGCCGATCAGCACGACTTCCTCGTCTGCTGCTACCGGCTGTCCGTTTGCTTCCGCTGCCCGAAGTCCGATCATGCATTGGTCCATGCAAATGCTGCCAAGCACAGGAACGCGAACGCCGCGGATCAGCGCTTCTGCCTTGCCGCTCAGCATCCGGCTGAAGCCGTCCGCATAACCGATAGGCAATGTTCCAATCGATTCTTCGCTGCTTGTCACATAACGCGCACCGTAGCTGATTCCCCATCCTGGAGGTGCTGTCTTCGTCATCGCAACGGCTGTCTTCAGCGCCATGACGGGTTCCAAATCAATACGCTGCCGGTTCACATAATCGGACGGATATATACCGTACATGCCGATGCCAAGCCGCAGCATGCCGTAGCCCCATTCAGGCGTATCGATGCCGGCTGCGCTATTCGCTGCGTGGAACAGCGAAATCGGCAGCGAGTGGCTGCGAACGTAATCGACTACGCTCGAGAACCGCTCGTGTTGCTTCTGTGTATACGTTTTGTCCAGCTCATCTGCCTTGGAGTAGTGCGTGAACAATCCTTCGACTTCCACCTGTTTGACGGACAGCGCGCGTTCGATGAACCGTTCCGCTTCTCCGCCCGGCAGCTTGCCCAGACGTCCCATGCCGGAATCGATCTTAATATGAACTTTCAGCTTCTTGCCGTTGTCCGGAAGCAGCGCAGCCGCATTGAGCACATCGTCGCGGAACAACGCGATCGTAATGTTATGCTCGCGCGCAGCCTCTAACCCCTCGGACGGGACATAACCAAGCACAAGTATCGGTGTCTTGATGCCTTGCCGGCGCAGCTCCAGCGCCTCGTCCAGAAACGCGACTCCCATATAATCGACGCCGAACGCTTCCGCTTCCCGCGCGATCTGCACGGCGCCATGGCCGTATGCATTCGCTTTCACCGAAGCCATAAGCAGCATTGAATCCGGAATCGCTTGACGAAAAGCCGTCAGATTGCGGCGAAGCGCATCCAACGAAATCTCTGCCCGAGTCGCCCGATAATATGCTTCCACTAATCGTCACCTTCTCCTCATGCCGTAACAACCCAATAGAAACTATGTTAATGGCTGAGGCTTGGAGTGTCAATGAAACCCGTGCCATTTCCGGCGTGAAACCTGCTGGTAAAAAAAAGAAAGACGAGAGCCGCTCCGGCAAGAGCTGCTTCGTCCTTCCTTCTTATGCGGAGGCTGCGGCGGGCTGCGGTTTACCGGCAGCCGCCTCGCTTCCCGCGGTTACTTCGTTGCGCTTGCGTCCACGGACTGCGCGATCATGACCATTTGATCCTCGGTCAGATCCGCACTCGTCAGTCTAAATTCGCTGCCTTCGTAAGTCCAAGTCAGTGTCCGCTGCTCTTCACCATCGCTCAGCGAGCCCCAAGTGAAGCCCAGATCGATCATGAAGCCCGGCGAATACAGCACTTCTTTGTCCTTCGGCTGCGTCTGAATAATCGTGAAGTTGGTATCGCCTTGGTACCGGAGCATGTAGCCCGGGTTGCCGCCGAACACAATCTCGTTGGCATCCTTGAACGATGTTCCTGTCGGGAACCACAACGGCTCCATCATCTCGAAGTCGATCGGCTGAACGATTGTATCTTCCGACGCCGCATCCGGCTCATTCTCGCTGCCCGTTACGCCTTTATCGCCCGTTGCATCGCCTTGCGAGTTGTTATCCTCTTGCGTGCCGCTATTGTCTGGATTGCTGTTCTCGCCTTTGGCTCCCGTACCCGTCGATTCCGAACCGGTCGTTGGTTGGTTGTTATCTGTCTTGTTCGGATCAGTTGCCGGATCTTGGGACGATGCGTTATTCGACGGAGCCGGCGCACCGCCTGGATTCAAGTTCGCTTGCGTATCGAAGGCGCTCTTATCGAACTTCGGATCGAATTTGAATTCGTCGAACTTCACCTGCACCATAACGGAGGCGTTCGTATCCGACACTTCCACTTTGTTCGGCGCGAAGTCGTCTTTGTTCAGCCAAATTTTTTGTCTAGCGAGCGATCCGTTCTGATAGTTGGCCATGACGTCGAATACGTAGGAATCGTTATCCGATGCGAACTGTCTCGACTCGTCGAGCAGGATGCTCGAGAGCAGCGTTTGGTACAGGTACACTTGTCCTTGGTTGTCCGGCCAGTCGCTTTGGAAGCGGAACACTTTGTTCAATCTCGGAGTGAGCACGAATACGCCGTCATCGTTGCGAAGCACGATTTGGGTGATATCTTTCTTCGCATTCGTCAGCGCAATCCGGTAATAGTGATCTTTCTGGTACCATACTTCAACTTGGTATTCCAGCGGCTGTTGGCTTGTGTTGAGCGTCATCGTCCCTTTCGCCTGGTAGCTTTCCAGCTTGTTCGCGACCGAGTTCAATTCTTTGACGACCGAATCTGCATTTTTCGTCCCGCAGGCACTAGCAACAATGGTAAAGCACATCAGAATGGCCGTGATCCAAACGATCCGACGCATGAAGATCAACCCCTCTGCACATTGTGTGAACAACTGATAACATGTCTATGTGCAGACTTGGCCAATTATGCAGACGAGTTCCGGCTTGACCCCATAATGGGTCGAGCTGCTGCTTAGGTGCTCTTCGACACCTAAATCGCTCGCTTCCGCCTGCTCGGCGCTGCTTTGGTGCTC
>NZ_BILZ01000058.1 GCF_004000825.1 Paenibacillus kobensis NBRC 15729
GCGAAGGCGCGGTGAACGCGGGCGAGCGCAGCGCGCGGGGCGCAGCGAGCGCAGGAGCGGGCGAAGCCGTGAGCGGCGGCGCAGCGGAGCGCCCGGATACGGGCGTGGAGTGGAGCAGCTCGAAGCCGCAGCGTACGCGGCGGGCGCCGAGGCTCGATATGTGGGGCCTGCCGGTGCCGACGACGCACAATCCGCGTCGTGACGACGGCGGCGAATCCGATGACGGCACGTACCGTCCGGACAACGGCCGACGCAGCGGCGGCAGACGCCGGGGCGGAGCGCCTGGCGGCGGAGGCGGCGGTCAAGGCGGACGTCCTGGCCAAGGCGGACGCCCAGGGCAAGGGCGCCGGAAGAGTTCCGGCGATAACGGCGGCGGCAATCAAGCCGCTGGCAGCAACCGCTCCAGCGGAGGCGGTAACCGCCCTAATGGAGGAGGCGGCGGTGAGGCAGCCGGAGGTCCATCCGGCACTCCAGGCGGCGGACGCCCGCCGCGCAAGAAGAAGGGCGGCAGCGGAGGCGGCGGTAACGCAACGGCTGCATTCGTCCGGAAGAACCGCAAATAAGGCAGCGCGGCTGAGCTGACTGCCGAATTCATGTAACAAGCAAGGGTCTGCACCCCATCGGCTAATGGCTGGTTGGACGTGCCGACCCTTTTTGTAATGCGGATAAGGTGGGCGGACGTTCGTTGGTTGCATTTTGTACAATGAAGGGATAGTTGGCAGTGTGGGAGAGTGGGTTTCATTGTATTACGTACAACTGAATCCAGAGGATGGGGCGCGAAAATACTCATTATGTCCGATTCGAGGGGGAGGCGGTTGTACAAACTGCAATGAACCTAGCCCTGGGAGCACAAAAATGCCTCGCCAGTTGTATGAAATACAACGAGAGAGGCATGACTAAGTTAAATCCAACGGTATGAATCGTACGCAGCATTAATAGATTACGCGCCGCCCGACGATGAAACGTGTTCGATAGAAGCTCGAGTTGACGTCCGAGATCACCACGTCTTTGCCGATATCGGCGTTGTGGATCATTCGGCCGTTGCCGATATAGATGCCGACATGCCCGACATTGCCTTTGTTATTCGGGTCGTTCCAGAAGAAGAGCAGATCGCCTTTTTCGAAATTACCCCAAGTTACGAGCTTGCCGACATGGCTCTGATCATCGTCGTCGCGGTTGATCAGCTTCACGCCTACGTTCGCCAGTCTGTACACGAGATAGGTGTAGCCGGAGCAGTCTGTTTTATAAGGCGCGACCATCTCTTGACGATCCTGCCAATGAACATACTTCACTTTATCCTGCAGCTCGAGAGCGGTAGCGACGACCTTATCGCGCTGCGCTTCGATGCCTAATGAGGCATCGGCGTGCGCGTAAGGAAACGCTGCAGCTATGACTGACAGCAGTGATGCCATGCAGCCTGCAAGCATCCGGTGCTTCGTTCTCATCAGGTTGGTTTCTCCTCCAAGAGAAATTCGATATTAGTCGCCGGTCGAGTCTTTCGCATCGCCAGTCTTCGACTGCGTATTCTGGGTACCGTGGCCTTGCTGTTTCTTCGCGCTGTCTCGGCGGGAATTACGGTGGTCTCTGCGGGACATGATGGATGACGCCTCCTTAAGTGTTCGTGAGTGAAATGATGAGAGTTCTTTGTTGTTGTTGTTGTTGTTGTTGTTGCGGCTGTATTGGTATCTCCTGTTGGACGGGGGATTATGTGTGTACGGTCTCCATGCGGGAGCGGTAAGCTTTGGGGTGCCTTGAATTCGAGTTGGAAAGTTGCTACAATAGATTTCTAGTTGATTGGCTTTGGCGGCTAATACCGCAGCCTGAATTCAGACGAGGAGAAGGTGGATAGCATGGCGAAGCAGAAGCATGAAACGAAGCCGCTTGCACAGAACAAGAAGGCATCGCATGACTATTTCATCGAGGAGACGTATGAAGCGGGCATCGTGTTGACCGGTACGGAGATCAAGTCGGTCCGCAATGGCAGAGCCAACATCAACGACGCTTTCGCAACGATCCGCAATGGCGAGATGTTCGTCAATAACATGCATATCAGCCCGTTTGAGCAAGGGAACCGGCACAACCCGACGGATCCGACACGCGCGCGCAAGCTGCTGTTGCACAAGACGCAGATTCATAAGCTGCTCGGCCAGTCCAAGCAGGAAGGGTACACGATTGTACCGCTTAAGATCTACGTTCGCAACGGTTATGCGAAGCTGCTGATTGGTCTTGGTAAGGGTAAGAAGAATTATGACAAACGCGATACCGCAGCCAAACGCGATGCAGAGCGCGACATTCAACGTGCGCTGCGCGAGAAGCAGAAGGTTGCCCGGTAATTGCAATCTCGGATTCTTGTTGATATAATGAACTTCAACCGCGTAATATTGGACAAGTTAACGGCGTGTTGGCAGGAATGCCAGCAACCGACTAGACCATAATAGCGGAAGACATGCTATACTGAGTTTATCAACAGCGGCGCGCATCATGTTGCTGATGATTATACAAGCATTATGATTATGTTTTAAGCATTCGTGCTCGCTATGAACGGCATTCGTGCCGACCCATCCGAGTTCGCCTTGCAGGCTAACGGATCGCGCAAGCGACAACCGGTTATGCCAACTTATCGGGGGCGTTTATGGATTCGACGGGGGTAGTTCGAGCATGGGTCGCGGGTAGTGGGGACGCGTCCACTTCATCAACGCTAAAGCCAATTAAATGGCAAAGCTAACACTTCTTACGCTGTAGCAGCTTAATAACCTGCTCGCGTGCTCTCGCTCTGTATCGCCCATGTACCGGGATGAGGGCCCAACTTTAGTGGGATACGCTGTCACATCTCCGCCTGGGGTGTGCTGAAGAAGACAATCAGGCTGACCTAGATCGAAGCCGGTTACAGGGCGTCGGCCTGGGTGACATCAAATCTGTGACTACACCCGTAGAAGCCTGTGTGGCGTTATCTTCGGACAGGGGTTCAAATCCCCTCGCCTCCACCATGTAAATCCACTACCGCATGAGGTAGTGGATTTTTGCTCTTCCCCCTTCAATTGTTGACCTCCCCGAAGGGCACTTTCAGAATTAGCTCCACATACTCTTTGTATCCGAAATTCGCTTGATCCACTTTCAGTTGTCACTGTCAGTTCCTGGTGCACTATTTTCGCTGTCGAGTACGGTTTGCTGTTTAGGCAAAATTAACGTATATTTAAAGAAAAAGTTTATTTCTCGAACAAATTGAGCCGTTTTTTCTAGCGTTTCATTATGCGCTGGGAGAACGGCTTTATATTTTGCAAATGTTATTAAAGCCTATATGGTAAGGAGTATGAAATTGTGGGTTGGAGAGAAGATGTTCTGCTTTACCAGAAGCCAGAACTCCGTAGAAGTTTGTGGCAGTTAGCCAATACCATCATTCCGTTTTTGGCGCTGTGGTTATTGTCGTATCTAAGTTTGTCTGTTTCCGTGTGGTTATCCCTTCTGATAGATGTGGTGGCTTCTGGTTTTTTGGTTCGAATCTTTATCTTGTTTCATGATTGTTGTCATCATTCCTTCTTTCGAAGCCGAAAGGCGAATGAAATCGTTGGTATCATGACGGGGTGCTTGACCGGCTTTTCGTATTACAAATGGAGATACGAGCATAATATTCACCACGCTGGCAACGGGAATCTGGATCAGAGGGGTACGGGAGATATTACGACGCTTACCGTTGATGAATACCTAGCCCTGCCTTTGTTCAGACGTATCGCGTATCGAATGTACCGAAACCCGTTGATTATGTTTGGGTTGGGTCCTTTATACTTGGTTTTTGTACAAAGTCGGTTGAATCGAAAGGGTGCGGGACGGAGAGAGCGTCGCAACACCTATGCGACGAACCTAATACTACTTGTGGTCTCGGGAGTACTCTATTGGTTCTTAGGTTGGGAATCTTTACTGCTGGTGGAAGGCCCGATTCTTTACTTGTCTGCTATGGCTGGAATATGGCTGTTCTATGTGCAGCATCAATATGAGGATACCTATTTCGAAGAATCCGATTCTTGGAATTATGAAACGGCCGCGCTGCAGGGCAGTTCGTTCTATAAACTGCCTAAAATCCTGCAATGGATGACAGGAAGTATCGGGTTTCATCATATTCATCACTTGAGCCCCAAAGTGCCGAACTACCACCTGCAAGCTGCGCACGAGCAAAATCCGGCTTTCCAGTCGGCTCCAACCATTGGTCTCTTTAAAAGTTTTCGTTCCCTCCAATACCGGTTGTGGGATGCGAAGCGTAAAAAGCTAGTGGGATTTGCCGCCGGAACAGATTCGCAAAAGAACCGATAAATTACGATAGCATAAATAGCATGCAACCACTCCAAACTTCTGTTACAATACGCCTTTGTCTACACCTTAGCTTATGGAAAAAACTTGGGCCCCATTAGGATTAGCTATTTAAGGCGATACGTGATATGATGTATATATCAAAAGCGTGATTGAATTCACATAGCGTAGAGGGTTATTTTCTTAGAGGTAATAACCTTGTACGATATGTGAATTTTTTATTTCTTATCGAATAAGAAGGTCATGTAAATATAAATAAGGTGGTAATTTATTTGGAAACAGGTACAGTGAAATGGTTCAATGCAGAAAAAGGTTTCGGTTTTATTGAAGTAGAGGGCGGAGGCGACGTCTTCGTACATTTCAGCGCAATCACTGGCGACGGCTACAAATCTTTGGATGAAGGCCAGCGCGTTGAATTTAATATCGTGCAAGGCAACCGCGGACCACAAGCCGAGAATGTTGTAAAACTGTAGGTTAGAGCTTCAAGCCCCGAACGAAAATTTCGTTTGGGGCATTTTTTATCGCTACATCTATTTCAAGGAGAGAAAGAGGGATGCACATTGTATTATTCTCGAAAAAGACCGCATGAAGAAATTCCCCAAGTATCCACCCCCATATGGTCTTGTACAGATGAAAAGTGTAATGGATGGATGAGGGATAATTTTGTTTTCTCCAACGTTCCCGTATGCTCTCTATGTCAATCCGAGATGGTCAGAGGCGAAAAAATGCTGCCAGTGGTCACCAATACGAGCCCTCTCCAGATTAAACTTTGAATATGTAAACCTCCCGACAGGGGTTCAATACATGGCGGCGAATTGTGGTTTTACCCATCCACGCCTCGCCTCCACCATGTAAATCCACTACCGCATGAGGTAGTGGATTTCTGCTTTTTTGCGTCTCTGTCTTTTTCATTTAATGATAGCGGTCCTTAATGTCGATGGCCAACATCTCACCTCATGTTTGCATCACCGAACCTTTACCGAAGCTAAAATATCGTGAGCACGCAGGTTCGTTGTCGGAATTTGGGGTCGCAAACAGGTTGACAATAACGAGCGTAAGCATTATGATAATCGCTGTTGCTTTTTTTTAATTGTATGAACATCATAAATTCGTATAACCCTGCGAAATATAGGGCGGGGGTCTCTACGGGAAGCCTTAACTTCCTTGCTACGAATATGGAATCGCGTTCTTTCGATTCTATACTCACAGCAAGGAAGTTTTTTGTTTTTTTAAAAGCAGCGAAGATCATCGAGAGAGGATGTAGGGGAGAGATGAAATACAGACTGGTGGTTTTGTTAGGGGCTATCTGTTACGGTATCTTATCGACGATCGTCACGAAAGCGTACAGCAAAGGATATACGCTTGGGGAAGTCGTAGGAAGTCAACTGATGGCGGGATTCATATTGGCCTGGCTTCTTGTTCTATTCATGAAATTGAAGGAATGGAAAAACAGGAAATTGAAATCGAGGGACGACTCATCGGCTTCGAGCCCTTCTTGGAAGCAACGCGTCATCCTAATGGCAGCCGGCGTTCCTACGGCCATAACAGGGTTATTGTACTACCAATCCCTACACTATATCCCCAATTCGATCGCTATTTTATTGTTATTCCAATTTACGTGGATGGGAGTATTGATACAATCGGTTGGACAGCGACGGCGTCCTAACGGCATCATGTTGCTCGCACTGGTCATTCTGCTTGGAGGAACATTGCTTGCGGCGGGCATACTGGATCAGGGGTTTGCCGGGTTCAATTGGGTAGGTGTCATATTTGGTTTCTTGTCTGCAATAAGCTATTCGATATTTATTCTGCTCAACGGGAAAGCAGTGCCTTCTATACATTCGGTATACAGAAGCGCATGGATGATCACTGGAGGAATGCTGTTCGTGTTTGTCTTGTTCCCACCGAGCTTCCTGGTCAACGGTGAGCTTCTAGACGGGCTGCTTCCGTTCGGTCTCATGCTCGGATTGTTCGGGGCATTCCTCCCTCCGGTGTTGTTCGCAATCGGAGTTCCGCGCATCGGAGAAGGTTTGACAGGCATTCTGGGCGCTGCCGAGCTACCCGTCGCTGTTATACTGTCAGCTGTTGTTTTACATGAGCATGTCAGCGGTATTCAGTGGATTGGGGTTTTGACGGTGTTGCTCGGCGTCATGCTTCCCGAATTATTGAAGCGAAAGGGCGGCAGCCCCGAAATATCATTACACGGGGAATCATAAGAAGCCTCTCCGAGCATCCTTATCATCAGAAGGCGGCGAATTGTGGATTTGAATCTCCACGGATCGCCTTCACCATTTAAATCCACTACCGCATGAGGTAGTGGGTTTTTGCTGTTTCAGTTTGCTTTTCTCAATAAATTGTGCAACCGCCGAAAAAATGAGGCTTAATCAAACTTCCCATGCTAGCAGCGATTTCAGTAATCTCTTGATAAATTCCGGTCAGACCATCTCTGCCAGAGTCGTGTGCAGCAAGGCTGTTTAGCTGTTTCGGATATCCGATTCTCCTCCCGAATGAGCCGTAAAACAAGCCGTATGACAAAGAACAACTTTATTAGCTCAGTGACAGATTACTTTTGAGACTGTGATTAATTTCACATCTTGATCCGCCAACCCCTGCTATATTGTAGATGTAAGGAGCAAGCGACAAGCAACACAAAGTAACAAGAAGAAAGGATGTACCTATCATGAAAAACTTTATTCAGAAACGTTCACGATCCGAGCGATCTCGTCCATCTAGCAAGCAATCAAAGCGTATCAAGTAAATTGAAAGCTCATAAATTTTTTAAAATATACTGTGAAAACATTCACAATTAAATTGGAGATGATTGTCATGTTAGCATGGCTTAGAGAGAATAAATACGCAGCAATGCTTATGATCTTCGTTCGTGTCTACCTTGGATATCAATGGATTGAAGCAGGTTGGCACAAGCTGACGGGCGGATTCGATGCCGCAGGTTTTTTGAATAACGCAATCAATAAGCCGATCGCCGATAAAACGACTCAAGAGTTGGTTTATCCGAACTTTGTATACTTCATCAAACACTTCGCGTTGCCAAACGTTAAGGTGTTTAACATCCTTATCCCGATTGGCGAGTTCCTCGTAGGGGCTGGATTGATTCTCGGGGGATTGACGGCCGCGGCAGCATTCTTCGGACTATTAATGAACTTCATGTTCATGTTTGCCGGAACGCTCAACACGAACCCTTGGCTCGTCCTTATCGGAGGCATCGTGCTCTTCGCAGGTACGAACGCAGGACGTTATGGATTGGACTACTACCTGATCCCACTTCTTCGAAAAACATTCAAGGTTAAGAAGCGTGGCGTTGGCGGTACAATGAAGCCTCCTGCCGGCACAGCAAACGCCCATTAATGAGTTATCTCAAGCAAATATTAGGAGTGATTAAGATGGTGAGGACAAATAATAACGCCGATCTAACCGAGCAAATGCTTCGTTATTGTTATACTTGCGACAATGCCCGCGAATGTAACGAAGAGATGATTGTCGCATGTATGAAAGAGAGGCGTGCTGAACTCGGATTAGATCCCGAACAGGCTAAGACAAGAGAGTTACTTCGATTGTACGAACAATAGCCAATGGAGGAGGGGAGTTGTGGTTTTACACAGTCACGCCACGTTTCGCCTCCGCCAACCTTACTAAAAACGATCACAACATACTTACATGGTGGATTACAATAACAGTTTGGTTAGTTAATAAAAGGACAGCAAGGGCGATTAAGATGCCTTAGCTGTCCTTTTATCCATATACACAAAGTTATTCAATCAAGTTAATGGGCAGGCCAGTTCCAATAAGTGGTATTATAATTTGTGAGGTGATTATTAATGAGTTGTTGGTTACAAGGTGGCCCGTTTTTAGTACTTAGCTTTATTTTGAATGAACCAACAAAAATTGAAAAAGTCATCTCTAAACTGAACAACACTAACGTCAAAATAGAGGTTCACAATCCAGCGGAATATATTCAGCAATTTTACAAAGGTTATCCTTTTGATGGTGATGATCCCAATAGCGTAATGATTCATCGAATAGAGATCAATTTAACTGTGCACACAACCCGAGAACGGAGAGCTTTACTGTTTGTTGAGAAAATTAGCGAGGAGTTATTATCATTTTCAATGTGTTTTTTTGGAGATAAAGATGATGCTCCAGAGTGGAAACAGCCAGGTATAAGAGATGATGAACTCGATGAGATCATCTGTTTATTAATCTCATTCTATAGAGAGTTAAAGTTTAGCGTCGGTGGAGTAGCAATTGAAGAGGATATGATAGGTTTGTTTGATGTTAATGAAATATGGCCAAATGAAAAATATACCTTTGCAAATCTTACTTTCAAAGATAACTTACATAAGTTTCAGGCTGTTTTAGTAAATCAATTATTAAGTGAAAAGTTACCTGAAGGGCAATACACCCTAATTAATAATTCCTGTATGCTTTATCGAAACGCTTGAATATTCGGGAGGGCTGTATCGCGGTTGGCGGCAGTGCCGGGATATGAGGGTGTCTTGTGCTGGACTTGGGCCCGATTGGTATTAGCTATTTAAGGCGTTACGTGATATGATGAGTATATACAAGTCATGACTGAATTCACATATCGTGGAGGGTTATTATTCTTCGAGTCAATAACCATGTGCGACATGTGATTTTTTTGTTTCTTCTTCGATATGAAGGACATGTAAATTATAAATAAGGTGGTAGTTCATTTGGTATCAGGTACAGTGAAATGGTTCAATGCAGAAAAAGGTTTCGGTTTTATTGAAGTAGAGGGCGGAGACGATGTCTTCGTACATTTCAGTGCAATCGCTGGCGATGGCTACAAATCTTTGGATGAAGGCCAGCGCGTTGAATTTAATATCGTGCAGGGCAACCGCGGACCACAAGCCGAGGGTGTCGTAAAACTGTAGGTTAGAACTGGGAGCCCCGAACGAAAATATCGTTTGGGGCATTTTTTATCGCTACATCATTTCAAGGAGAAAGAGGGATGCACAATTGTATTATTCTCGAAAAAGATCACTGGAAGATATTCCCGAGGCGCTAACCGCCATATGGTCTTGTACAGAAGAAAACTGTCGCGGATGGATGAGAGATAATTTTGTTTTCTCCGTCGTTCCCGTATGCTCTCTATGCCAATCCGAGATGATTAGAGGCGAAAAAATGCTGGCAGTGGTCGTAAATACGAGCCCTCTCCAGATTAAGCTGTGAATATGTAATCTTCCCGACAGGGGTTTAACACTCCTCGGCTCAAACAACAATCCACAACCGTACAAGGTTGTGGATTGTTGTCTTTTGACAACCATTAGGCATGCAGGACGTTCATAATTTTTATGGGAGCATCGGCGGCTTTGTATACAACGGGGCACCGTACGCTCGGAACTGTAATCCTGTTGGTAACACTCATCATCGTGGCAGCTATCTTCATTCTTGATTTGCATAAAATATAACTTACATTTGGGGAGACGAGAACCCACTGCCGCAGGAGGCAGTGGGTTTTTGTTGTGGGCATCGCAACCAGCGCCAGTCTAGGGCTGCCAAGTGAATATTGTGGTAATAAACAGAACACACTCCTTATATCGAAGCACCACCATGTGGAGCTTCGGGCTGGAGGGAGGGCTAATCGTATGTGGGTGGAGCGTTTAGTCCTAGTGCTGATGTGGTTGTCAGGCGCCTTGGTGTTGGTCGTATTCATTCCGTCCAACAAGCGCCGGGAGGGGGCCTTGGCACTACTAGTATTACAAGCGATCATCTGGCTCTGCGATTTGTTCGCTTTCCGGTATGGACTGTTAAGTGCGCCTGTTCGAGAGTTTCCGAAGGCGACGGATCTGAGCATTACCATCAATTATTTTTTTTATCCGGCACTGTTCGCTGTGTTCTATAGCCGGCGCAAGGAGAAGGCTGGTCTCGCTCGGAGAGCGACAATGCTCGTGCTGTGGATCACCTGCCTGACGATATTCGATGGCTTGATCGAGCAATATACGGGCTTGCTTGAGTACGGGAAGATAACGACGTACGGGATGTGGCTGTATCTATGGCTGCTCTACTATACATCTCTGTCATTCTGTGACTGGTTCTTCAAGAAGCGGACGCTGTTTCGGGCGGATCGGCGGAGGGTGCTGTGAGGGTCGATTATTGGATTCTGGCATCGGTCTATGTGATAAGCGCGGGGCTGATCTTCCTCATTCCGAGAGATCGAATCCGGCTGGCGGTCGCAGCCTTTTTATTCAAACAGGCCATTACGTTCTTGATCGGCTTGGTCGTTGTGCAAGCGGGGCTGATCGAATACCCCATTCGGGAATTCGCTTCCGTCAACCGGACCAGCTTCTCGTATGAATATTTCGCGTTTCCGTTAATGTGCGCCTATTTCAATGTCCGGTACCCGAATGGCCGTTCCATCCCGATCCAACTCGGCTATTACGCGGTCTACAGTATCGTCCTAACGGTCATGGAGGTGATCATCGAGACTTATACCGACTTGATCGAATATATTCATTGGGAATGGTATGTGTCGCTAATCACGATCGGGTTGTCGTTCTGGATTACCAGGATGTTCTGCGTCTGGTTTTTTGCCAAGGCAAGCGATTAATACGAGAAAAGCCGCTCATTCGCAGGGTGGCGTGTTGTTAACTAGTCTAATCCGCGAAGGGCCGGGACAGCTTGCCATGTTGGCAAGCGTCTCGGTCCTTCGCTGTATAATTTGCTTCATAAGTCTTGTCTTGCTGTCAGCGGTTCACTCCATTCATAACTAGAATCTTATGCTAGATTTGTTTGATTAATTAAATATATTAAAGGAAATATATGTATGATATGATGTGGAAAAACGAAAAGGGGATTCCATCATTTGAAACAGCGTCTGTTCTTCCTGGATAACATACGAGTGTTCCTGACTATCCTGCTCGTCATATTTCATACTTCTATTGCTTACGGAGCATCCGGGTCTTGGATCCTGGAAGATGTAGATAAAAGTAAGGTCAATGCAACGATTGTTCTGTTAACGATCTTTACGGCAATATGCCAGTCATTTTTCATGGGACTCTTCTTTTTTATTTCTTCGTACTTCTTCCCGATATCGTATGAGAAGAAAGGAGCTCTCCGGTTTCTTAGGGGGCGTCTAATACGTCTGGGGATTCCTCTGCTCATTTATTATTTTGTGATCGGTCCAATGACGATATGGTATGCGAAATTTCGAGAAATACAGACATTGGCCCAGTTTTACAAAGATAACGTTTGGAGCTTTCGTTGGACGTTTTTTGGTCCTGCTTGGTTTCTGGAAGCCTCCATTTACTTCACCTTGCTCTATATTCTGTTCCGACTCCTGTCAAGAGATAGGCTTCAGAAGAAATCGATCACATTTCCGAACGGAAAGACATTGGTTGTAGTGGCGATTGCTCTTGGATTCATCGCTTTCGCCGTACGTCTGGTTTATCCGACGGGCACGGGGCCTTTGGAATTGCAGTTGGGTTACTTCCCATCTTATATTTTGCTTTTCATTGCAGGTATTCTCGCACAAAGACAGGGATGGCTGGAACAAATCCCGAAGAAATTACAACGGATTTGGAAGTGGGTCGCGGTTAGTATGATTCCCGTTATGCCTCTTGGACTCGTTGCAACCGGAGGGCTAGAGGGAGAGGTTCATTTTGAGGGCGGGTTTAACATTCAGGCCTTGTTCTACGCGATGTGGGAGCCGTTCATCTGTTTAGGAATCATTATTTTTCTGCTTTCTTATTTCCAAAAAAGATTCAATAAGACGAACGCAGTGTCTAAATGGTTAGCTGACAATGCTTATACGGTCTATTTGATTCATCCGCCGGTTGTTGTGGGATGGACTATGGCTTTTCATGGAGTCGGCTTGCCGGCGATCATAAAATGGATTATCGTCTCGGCTCTTTCTGTCGCCGTTTGCTTTATTGTCGCCAGTGCTATTCGAATGCTGCCCTACGCCAGACGAGTGCTTTAATAGGAGCGAAGAAGAGCACACTCCGGCGAATTGCGGTTTTGCACAGCCACGCTTCGCCTCCACCATGCAACCCCCGACCGTATGAGGTCGGGGTTTTGCTTTTCATCGACATATCGCTTTAGGATAAGCGCTACATATAATCCATAACGGAATCAACCGGTTTATCAGACGCGATGTCGATAACGGCTTGATATAGATTTGGCGGATACTCGGCGATCCTGTGGCATAAATACAAGTACCACTCATGGCCATAGGTTAGATAGATGCGAACGGGGTAGCCTGCTCTTTTCAGTTTGCTGCTCAGATCCGGTCGGATTCCGTATAACATTTCGAATTCTACCCCCGGCATGAGGGCCCATCCCCGATTGATCACCTCATCTACGATGCGCTCATCATGGGTGGCAATGGATACGCGATGTCCCTTATCGATGGATTGCCCTAAGAGAAACAAATAGCGTTCGTTGAGAGCGTCAGAACGTGAAATTGCCAGCTGTTCCGGCTCTTGATAGGCCCCCTTCACGAGGCGTAAACGTCTAGGAACAGCCTGCAAGTCATTCATGTACTGCGTTGTGCGGTGCAAATGCGCTTGCAATGTGATGCCAATATTCGGATAGATGGCTGCCGCACGCTCATAGATCGCAAGAATTGCATCCGCCTTGGCGGATTCCTCCATACTTATGAATAATTCGATACCCGTCCGCTGGGTCTGTTCCGCTAAGGCCTCCAACTGCTTGAACGCGAATTCGTCGTCTACAGATAAACCGATGTGGGAAAGGTCAAACGACACGCGAGCTGGTATTCCGCGCTCAGTCAGATTGTGAATGAGTTGCTTCATTTCTAGTAGCGCCGCTTCACAAGACTGGGCATCGGTCGCGTTCTCACCAATGTATTCCAAGGAAACTGAATATCCCTTATTAACTAGCCTGCGCCCGGCCTCCAGACCGGCTGCTCGATCGTCTCCCGTCACATACTTTGCCGCAGCACGCTGCAGCATATGGTAAATGGATGGCGTCTTCTCGACATAGGCCTTCAAATCTGCTCGCCGGGCAATGGACTTCATTGTTTCCGTGAATTGTTTTTCTAAATCAACATTTGTCATCATCTAGTTGTCCCCCTCTTGACGTCTGATCTCAGTGTACAATCGAGACCCAAGAAGAGGATTGTATAAAATTGCTCTATTCTATATGGATAGCGAGTAAGTCTGAGGCGTCGCACCTACTATTTTGGCAAAAGCTTTCGTAAAATGACTTTGATCATAGAAACCGGTGTCAACGGCTATCTCGGCAATGGGCCGCCGTTTCTTCAGTTCTATCTTGGCATGATTGATGCGCAGCAGATTCTGATACGCATGGGGAGGCAAGTGCGTACTTTTCTTAAATAATCGTATGAGATGATAACGGCTGGCTCCGGTCTCTTGCTCCAGCTTTTCAAGCGTAATCCGATCCTTGTAATGGGCGTGAATATATTCCTTGACTCGCTTGACGTACTTCTGCTCCAACGTGCCATATGATTCGTGCTCAAGGTCGGATTCATGCTTAATGATGAGCATGTGCACGAGTTCAATTAATGCCGTTTCAATCTCCAGGGAAGATTCATTACGGACAAGGGCTTCCATAGCTCGGTTGAATAGTTTACTGCAAGCTTTGTTCTTCCCGTCCTCTAGTAAAAACGGAATTTGGAGTCTGTTGATAGGAGGCAGTTCAATTTGTTCTAACCATTCTGGCTTAATGAACAACATTTTATATTTCCAGTTGGCATTCTCAGCAGGTTGACAAGCATGGAGCATGTGCGGCGGAAAGTTGATCATTCTTCCCGATTCTACACGCCATAACATGCCGTCGCACCACGCCTGCGTTTCGCCTTCATCTATTAATCCGATTGAGTGTTCCTCATGAAAATGTTTCTGGTACGCTAAGTCGCTCTTCCGACATCGCTTTGCTTCCAAGAAAGGCAATGCCTCGTCTCGATAAAACATTACATCCGCCATGTGTGTGTAATCCTCCTCCAATGTGAATGTATACATCTATTTTATCATAGTCATTAAAGCAGATTAGGCAGGACAATGCGCTTGAACATGAAAGTTAAATCCATATATAAGGGATAATGGTCAGTCTGGCATGAAACAAGGGACGAAGGAGGAATTGCCGTAATATGAACGAAGAAGAAACCAAAGGGGCAATTGAAGAGCGTCTACAGAAGCTGGTTCGATCCAATGCAAGCTTAAAAAAATGTATATCTATTAGTCCATTCCGATACACGCAGACTTCACTGGAACACGGCATTCGGGCAGGCAGGGGATAGGATTGTTGCTCCCGAACAGTCTTATCATACAGCCAATATCCAAGTTTCAAAAGCATTTATGCCGGCGGTCAAACGGTAAGTACCTCCGAGGATTTGTTGAAATTTATGAAGGCGTTAGAAGAGGGGCATCTCATCGGCAAGGACACTCTTGTCAGAATGAAGCAATGGAATAAAAGATTATCAGGAATCGATTTGGGCCTCGGACTGATGAGAGTCCGCATGCTCCCTTTTACTGAAAAGTTTAATGCTTGGGGTCATCTGGGATCGATCGGTTCCTTCATGCTCTATAATCCGACTGTCCCCAATTACTAACTGAGAAGAGGTTGGAAATGAAATCGATAGGGAATAACGTGATTCTCACCGCATTCTTTCTGCTTGAGCTGGTCGCGTTCGGCGCATTGGGCTATTGGGGTTATCATTTCAAGACAGTGGTATCGTTCAAAATCATGTTAGCGGGGGCTGTGCCGCTGGTCATCATGATCATATGGGGATTGTTTCTCTCTCCAAAAGCGACAATCCCCTTCTTCTCCTACCCTATGAGGACAGCGTTTAAACTGGTCATATTTATTGCGGCTTCGGCAGCTTTGTATGCAACGGGGCTCCACACGTTCGGGACTGTATTCCTATTGGTATCTCTCATTATCGTAGCAGCCGTCTTCGTTCTTGATTTGCATAAAATATAGCGTTCATTTGGGGAAGAGCATCTTAACCTTACTGTAAAAATAGAACAGCCGACATGGCCAATACAGCCGGAAGTCCTTGTGTAAAAAAAATCGACCTCTTCGCCGAGAAGCTGCCGTAGACAGCTGCCACGATTACACAGCTAAGGAAGAACAATTGAATCTGATGTCCGAACGAAGCATCGGGATGAATGAGCCCCCAAAGCAAGCCTGCAGCCAGAAATCCATTATAAAGCCCTTGATTGGCCGCCAGCGATTTTGTACTTTCTGCAAATGCCTCGTTCGTGCCGAAAACCTTCCTCGCCCTAGGCGTGTTCCACATAAACATCTCCAGCATCAAAATGTAAAAATGCTCAATCGCAACTAAAGCGGTCAATATCATACCGACCCAAACCATATTAACTCCTCCGTTTCTTTGAATTATTCTCTCCATAAAAGATCCCGTTTTAATCCGTTCGTTCAGAGGCTCCATCGATTAGCGATGGAGTCTCTTTCACCGTGTACTTTACCAGGATTGCGTCAAAAAGTAACGATCGAATAAATCAGGTCACCTGCGATAGAGAGAACCTGCTGGGCCAGCCGATATAATGAGGTCATAATCCTGATGAATCTAAAGAGGTATATGCCATGACTAATCCTTCTATCGTGAATGTGACCCATTCTCCTGTCCAGTCGAGGCGACAGGGCAGCATCGCCCGGTTCGCGCGCAACGTTGTGAAGTACCGCGTGCTGCTGCTTATGCTTTTGCCGACGACGATCGTTTTTCTGCTCAATTGCTATATTCCGATGTTCGGCGTCATTATTGCTTTCAAGGATATTAACTACGTCGACGGGATTCTTGGAAGTCCATGGGTGGGGCTGGATAACTTCCGCTTTCTCTTCACCACTTCGGATGCTTGGCGCGTAACGGTCAACACCATCGGATACAACGTCGTCTTCATCCTATCCGGCCTCTTGCTCTCCGTCGCGATCGCGATCGCCGTGAATGAAGTGCGAGCCCGATTCGCATCGAAATTTTATCAGACGGTCATGATTATGCCGAATTTCTTGTCCATGGTCGTCGTTAGCTACATCGTGTATGCCTTCTTGCATCCGGAATACGGATTCGTGGTCAAGCATGTGCTGCCTTTATTCGGATACGATTCGGTTAACCCGTACATGCATCCGCAAGCGTGGCCGTACATTCTGTGGTTGACGAAGATGTGGCATTCCGTCGGTATCGGAAGTGTCATCTATTTGGCGGCGATTACCGGTATCAGCGAGGAACTGTATGAAGCAGCCGTCATGGATGGAGCCGGCAAATGGCAGCAGATTACAAGAATTACGATTCCGCTCCTGACCCCCGTGATGGTCATCCTGACGATTCTGAACCTGGGCGGCATCTTCCGCTCTGACTTCGGTCTGTTCTACCATGTAACGCTCGACTCCGGTGCGCTGCGCTCCACGACGGATGTCATTGATACGTTCGTATACCGGGGGCTGATTCAGCTCAACGACTTGGGGATGTCCTCCGCCGCGAATTTCTATCAGTCCGTTGTCGGCTTCTTCCTTGTCCTTGGAGCCAATGGATTAGCACGAAGATTGAACCGTGATACCGCGCTGTTCTAAAGGAGAATTGTGATGACAAAAGCAAACCATGCGAAACCCTATCAAACCTTGCCCAGAACGGCGAACGTGGTGATCCACTTCTTCTTTATCTTGATGAGCCTGGTGTGCATTCTTCCAATCGTTTTGATCGTCGCCATCTCGCTGTCCGACGAGAAACTGTTAACACTCCATGGCTATAAGTTCTGGCCTGAACGATTCGATACGTCTTCTTATCACTATCTGTTTACGAATTCGACGACACTGATCAAAGCCTACGGCGTGACATTGACCGTCACGCTTGTCGGAACCGTACTCGCGGTGCTGCTCACCGCGTTGTATGCGTATCCGATCTATCGCAAGGACTTTCCGTTCAAACGGGCATTCAATATGTACCTGCTCATTACGATGCTGTTCTCCGGAGGGCTCGTTCCGTTCTATTTGCTGTACACCAATTATTTGCACCTAAGAGATTCGCTGATTGCGCTTATTCTTCCCGGCCTATCCAACGCCTTCTATATTTTTATCACGAGAACGTTCTTCCAACAGACGGTGCCGGAGGAGATGATCGAGTCGGGGAAGCTGGACGGCGCATCGGAGTGGCGGATTTTCTTCCAGCTGGTCATTCCGATCTCGCTGCCGGTGCTGGCGACAATCGGATTGTTCACGACTCTGATCTATTGGAACGACTGGTTCAATTCTTTGCTGTTCATTAACGATACCGACAAGTACTCTTTGCAATACGTCATGATTCAGATGATCCGCCAGGCGGAGTTCTTCAAGACTCAGTTAGCGGGAACCGGGGTCGGGTTATTGATTCAGCAAGCGGTACCGACGGAAAGTCTTCGCATGGCGATGGTAGTCGTCTCGATCGGTCCGATTCTATTCGTCTACCCTTTCTTCCAGAAATATTTCACGAAGGGTCTGACGATCGGGGCCATCAAAGGCTGAACCTGTACCTGTCTAACTCTGGCCAATTGGCCGGTTAGAATATACAATAATATGACTAGGGGGCACGACAAAATGAAGGCAGCGAAAAGGTGGAGCACTGCGCTTGCTTTGCTGGGCGTGTTGACGTTAGTGATTTCCGGATGCGGGAGCAATAACGGCAATAACGACGATAAAGGCGCACAACCTTCCGGTTCTGTGAAGGAGCAAGACAAGGCATCGGGTGATGCCGTTGCCGGCAATCCGGATATTGCCAAGTTCCGCAAGCTTAAAGTGTACACGGTAGGAAACTTCCCTCAACCCGACAGCAAGGCGGTCGTAGAGGAAATCAATAAATATTTGAAAGAAAAAATCAATGCCGAGATCGACTTCCAAGGACTCCCATGGTCATCCTGGTCGGAGAAGATGGCGCTGGCGTATCAGTCGGGAGAACAGGTCGATTTGACGTTCGCCCCAAGCTGGGGGGATTTCGCCAATAACGTGGCCAAAGGCGCATTCCTGCCGCTTGACGATCTGCTGGGCCAGTATGGTAAAGGTATCACGGACTCGCTGGACCCTCGATTCCTCGAAGGCGGCAAGGTCGACGGCAAGATCTATGCGATTCCGACGAACAAGGAAATCGGTGAAAGTCATACGATTATGCTGCGCAAAGATCTAGTAGACAAATACGGCTTCGATATTAACAGCATTCATACGTTGGAGGACTTAGAACCTTGGCTGGAGACGATCAAGAAGAACGAGCCTGGTCTTTCTCCAATATGGCTGTCGGGCAGCGGATCGGACACGCTCTCTTACTTCGACAAAACGAAGAAGAGCATGGAGGAAAACTTCCGTTACGAGCTGGTCATCGGTGCGCCGGGCGGTATCGTGCTCGATACGAAGACGGACAAAATGATCGTCAGTACGATGGATTCCGAAGCGACGATCTATCGTCTGAAGCTCTATAACGATTGGTTCAAGAAGGGCTATATCAACAAGGATGCCGCCACGACCAAGACCAGTGCGGAAGACGCGCTGAAAGCCGGGAAGACCTGGATGAAGTTCGGTTCCGATAAGCCGGATTCTGACAAGGAAGATTCCCTGGCCACCGGCGTCGAGCTGGTCAAGCTCGTCGGGAACGATCCTGAGCTCAGCACCGCCAGCATCAGTAACTCTATGATGGCAATCGGCCGGACCTCCGTAGATCCGGCGCGGACGATGATGCTGCTCAACCTGCTCCATACCGATAAGAAACTGATCAATCTGATCGACTTCGGTGTGGAAGGCAGACAATATGTGAAGGTGGACGGCCAAGACAACTTCATCAAGCTGCCAGACGGCGTTGCGACACGTACGGATACGGGCTGGGCACCGGGCGTCGAGTGGATGTTCGGCAACCAGATGCTGACGCATCTGTGGGAAGGCGAGAGTGCGGATAAGTGGGAGAAATTCAAGGCGTACAACGATCGGGCTCATAAGGTCAAGTCGTTCGGCTTCAGCTTCAACACCGACCCTGTTAAGACCGAAGTGTCAATTGTCAACAATATCATCAAGGAATACCGTCCGATTCTGGAGACGGGCAGCTTGGACACCGACAAGGTGATCGCCGAGTACAACGCCAAGCTCAAAGCGAACGGCATCGAGAAGATCGTCGCGGAAGCGCAGAAGCAATATGATGAGTGGAAAGCGAAACAGTCCTAAATAGGCAAGGGGGGAGACGGAAAATGTCTTCCCCCTTTCATGCCATTCGCGTACATCAAGACCAGGCGGAGGAGAGAGATTGTGAGACTATCGTTGCGATTTAAAGTAAGCGCTCTCGTTCTGCTTCTCGTTCTGCCGCTTTTTTTGTTCTTGTACTATACCAACATTTATTCCGCGAACGTCATTCGCGAGAAAGTAGCGAACTCGGCATCGGACACGCTGTCTCTTCATTTAGGTTCTCTCGACGAGCTTTTGGAGCAAACGAGCACGTATTTGACGCGCACGGCCAATGAAAGTATATTGCTCGAGCTGTATTCGGAGAGCGACCCGGACAGCGTCAGCTATTACGTGTCCTTGCGAAAATTAATGGACCAGTGGTACAGCGATGTCAGCTACTACTCGATTATCCGCACGGTGTTCGTCTATCATCAGGAGCGGGATGAGCTGTACTTAAGCAGCCAGAAGGAGTATTACCACGAAAAGGACGTCATTCGATCCGGGCTTTCGTCCAGACTCGCGTCTTCCCGGTACCCGACGACCCCGAAGTGGGAGATCGTGAACGTTGGAGGCGAGCCGGTGCTCTATAAGGCGTTGCCTGATAAGAGCGGAAGGCTGCTCATCGGCGCGCTCATCAGTATCGATGCCCTGGCACAGCCATTAACGCAGTTGGAGTCCGCGCGCAGCGACGAGAAGATCGGCATCATTTCGAAGGACAGCCATTTGCTGTGGGGGAAATTTTCGGATCAGGATCTTGCCGGCATCCGGGGCCTTCTGGACCGCCCGTCGAATAGCGCCAGCAATTCGATACGACTGGCCGACGGCAACGACTATCTGTTCGTCGGCAAGCCGTCTCTCTTCTCGGATCTGAGCGTATTCATTCTGTTGGACGAGAAGTCGTTGCTGGACGAATTGCCGCTGTTCCAACGGGTCATTAAGGGGATTCCTATAGCCGTGATCGTCGTTCTGGCTATTCTGCTGATTCTGTTGAGCCGGCTCGTCTTCAAGCCGATTCACTCCTTGGCGAGCGGGATGCGCATTCTTGGCAAGGGGCAGCTGGAATACCGGCTGAAGGAAGGCAAGTCCAAGGAGTTTCAATTAATAACCGAACAGTTCAACCGGATGGCCGAACAAATCGGCGATCTCAAGATCGACATCTACGAAGAGCAAATGAAGGTGCAGCAAGCGGAGCTGAAGCATCTTCAGGCGCAGATTAATCCGCATTTTTTCATGAACTCCTTGAACATCGTCTATCATCTGGTGGATCTGCAGAAGTACGCTCTCATCAAGAAGATGATCGGCCATCTCGTTTCTTATTTCAGATTCATCATGAGCACTAACGATACATGGATCGAGTTATCGGGAGAAATGAATCATATTCGCAATTATATGGAAATTCAAAGGGTCATGTATCCGGACAGGCTGAGCTTTCATGAGGAGTTCCCTAAGGAATTCGAGAACATGCTCGTTCCGCCGCTGCTGGTGCAGCCTTTCGTGGAGAATGCGATAAAGCATGGCTTCGTAAATAACGTCAAGCCGTTTGCCGTGTCCATCTCGGTGAACGGGGAAACCGGGAACGACGGCGTACGGTACGCGGTAATCCGGATTAGCGACACCGGCCCGGGGTTCGATATCCAGCAGCTCGAGCAATTGAATGGCGGCTTGTACGAGAAAGAGCCGACGGACCGCCAGCTTGGAATATGGAACGTGCGCAGACGATTAACGATGTTTTATGGGGAGCGGGCTGCGCTCGCTTTTGTCAACGATCCCGAGGGCGGGGGAGTCGTGGAGCTGAAAATGCCGATAACAGGGAGGTCGGGAGCTTCGTATGTACCGGGTACTGATTGTCGATGACCAATACTTCGCGTTAATTGGACTGCAGCAGGGCGTGGATTGGCAAGTGCTCGGCGTTGAAGACGTCCGTCTTGCGGAGAACGTGGGGCAAGCGGTCGAGGTGCTTGAGCAGCATGAAGTCGATCTGTTGATTTGCGATATCGAAATGCCAGGGAAGAACGGGCTGGAATTACTCGCTTGGGCAGAGCAGCATTCACCTAATACCGTAACGATCATGCTCACTTGCCATGCGGATTTCGAATACGCGCAGCGGGCTCTTCACCTCGGCGCCTTTCATTACTTGTTGAAGCCTGTCGACTACGAGCAATTGAACAAGGCAGCATCGGATGCGCTAGCCGAAGTCCGCAGACAGCAAGAGCAACGGAAGTTCGAGCTGCTGATGCACGGGTATCAGAGAAAATGGGATCACCAGCTGCCGCTTCTAGTCGAGCGCTTCTGGCAGGACATTCTTAGCCAGCGTTCGTCTCTGCATCCCACCTCGCTGCAAAGATCGGCGGAGATATACGGCTTGGAGCTTCGTCCCGGCGACCGTTATATTCTCATGCTCATGGGCTTGGAGCAATGGAAAGAGAACCTGAGCGCGCGGGATGAAGCCATTATGGAATACGCGCTCCGCAATTTGGCCGGGGAGTTGGTGCTTCGAGGGTTGGAAGGCGTCGTCTTTCAGGACCATGCGAGCTTGAATCTAGCGATCGTCTATGAAAGGAATGACGGCGCTCCCGTCGGCGGTGCGCTCGAACATAATTGCCGGCAGTTTCTTAGCGAGTGCGAACGGCTTCTTCACTGCTCCATGTCCATCTATATTAGCCCGCCGGTACTGCTGCCCGAAATTGTCGGGGCCTACGCTTACGTAACGGAGAGGGAGCAGCGCAACATCCGCCGGTCCCGGCAAGTGTTCACGCCCGGGAAGGTGCCTATGCATCACTCCACGCAGCCGATGCCGGCCGCGGCGCCTTTATACGTATTCACGGAATGGGCAACCGTACTGGAACTCGGCGAATTCGAGGAACTGGACCGGCGCGTCAGGCAATGGTTCGGCGAGGGGAAAACGGACGGCTGGACGGAGGAGTCTCATCGCCAGCTGATTCATGGCGTTCTGTTTGTTATCAATGCCGTGCTGGCTAAGAAGGGGCTATCCCTGCATGGATCGGCGGAGTTAAAGCAATTGACGGACAAAGAAAATTACCCGAAACATTCGATTGCCTTGAAGGACTGGACGAGGGAATGCTTCAGGGCGGCCGTTCGGCTTCTGCAGTCGAGCAACAGCGTGTCCTCCACCGTCGTGGCCAAGATCAGACAATATGTGCGTTCGCGCATCGGCGAGGAAATTACCCGGGATGAGCTGGCATCGCATGTCTACTTGAATCCCGCATACTTATCGCGGATGTTCAAGAAGGAGACGGGGCTGTCTTTATCGGATGCCATCATTCAGGAACGGATCCAGGAAGCGCGGCGGATGCTGGAGGAGACGGAATACAAGATCAGCGATATTGCGGAGAAAGTGGGCTATGCAAGCCTGGGGAGTTTCTCCAACCTGTTCAAGAGAGTCGTCGGCGTCACGCCTCAACAATATCGGGCTAAGAAAAGATGAGCAGTTAGGCAACATTCTGATCTTCGCACTTCGGCGAAAAGTGGTTTTACACAGCCATGCTTCGCCTCCACCATGTAAATCCGCTGCCGCATGAGGGTAGTGGATTTTTGTTTGTTCTTCCGTTTTGAGTAACCGCATCGTATTGAAGGAATCCTAGCCACAAGGAATCGTTTTAGTAGGAACGAGCAGCCTTGGGAGGCAATGAACGATGATGATTAACGTGCTCAATGTGGATGGCCAAAGTCTAACCCCATGTGTGCTTGACCGGGCTTGGAGGGAAGTGAATAGAGCCCGTGCCGTCTGGATAGACGAGCAGACCATCCAATTGCTATACAACCCCTTTTTATTTCGTGGCTATCGGAAAGCCGCACTGAAACGCGATCGTTACACATGTCTGTGGTGCGGGTGTCCCGGTATGACCGTCGATCATATTATTCCCTCAAGCAAAGGTGGCTCGGATCTTCCTCACAACTTACTAGCTGCCTGCATGGAGTGCAACACGAAGCGGGGAAGCCGTTCGGCGTTTTCTTATTTCAAAGAGAAGGTATTCTCCTCGCCGTATAGGATGAAGTTGTTTTATCTTATCCTGAAGGCTAACTATCACCGACGCAGGACTGCCAAGCAAATATTGCGGGAATAAACGGAGCGCACTCCGTAGGCGCCGGAAGGGCGTCTTTGCAAGCGCACATCTGGCTATGCGAGGATTGTACTATTTTATATTGATTCATATTGTAAATGCATAACTAGTAATCACGATCAATAATAGCTATATATTCGTCATTTACTGAATTCGGATGAATTGTAATCTCCCACTAGTTGTAGAATTAACATGGCAGATGGGGTAGAATGTTATATTAAGGAATAATAATTTTGGGGAGATGAACTATATGTTTTCCAATCCTAGAAGGGGAAAGAGGCTTAGAAAGCTTGCAGCGGGCATTCTCTTGATCACCCTATTAGTTCCAACTTTTCACCAAACGGCCTCGGCGAATACGAATACTCATATTGCTATAAACGGGAAAGAGCTTATATCCGATCTGGCTCCGATTAGCAAGAACGGAAGCATCTTTGTTCCAATGCGTTTAATTTTTGAGTCCCTTCACGCCAAGGTTACTTACTTGCCTAGCGAGAAGAAGGTCTTAGGGGAAAAGGGCAGTGTAACCATCGAGCTTCAGATTGGCATGACAACGGCTCACAAGAATAATCAATCTATTCCTCTATCAACGGCGCCTTTTATCGAAAAGAATAGTGTCTATGTGCCGATTCGTTTCATTGGCGAGGCGTTAGGGGCTTCAGTTAATTGGAATAAGGATACCCGCACCGTGGAGATCACAAATCCGAGTGTTGATGTCACAACCGAACTTCCCATTCTGAATGACAGTGGAAAGCCTATAATGCTTGAACATCAAGGAAATATGAAACTGAAATGGTCCTTCCAGGATGAGAGCCCTTATGTGCGATATACAGGGTTTGTTGTTCCGAAGGATCAACTCCTCTTTACCAATTCTAATTATGCGAAAGTTATGGACCATGCCGGAAACGTAATTAAGGAAATGCCGCTCGAAAAAAACGGTCCACTAGCTAGTTCGGCGATCGATGCTGTTGCAGTTGATAAGGGGTATAAGGTTACAAGTAAAGATACGACAACAGTCTGGAAGAGCATACCGCTTTATACCAAATTGAATGTCGTATCTTTTGTGAAGGTGGACGGAATACCTTCAATGGATTTTCTGCACCCCGTGGCTAGCATAGATAAACTAGGAAATTTAATAATTATTACAACCGAAGGTCTTGCCGCATACGACCCGCAAGGGAATAGACTTTGGGTACATTCGGAATGGACCAAAGGCAGTGAAAAGGAATCGGCCTTTAATGAGCTTCTGGAAATTCATGCAGACGGAGCTAATAATCTTTATCTGTCGTATGCGAATCACCTGGTTGTTCTTGACCCGAAAGGGGAATTAATCGGGTTGCTGCCAGGTCGCTTCGCCAATATTATGTTGCTGGACGATGGAACGATAATCGGTCAAGGAGAGGTATATCGGATTGTCGAAGGCGAAATGCAGCAAATTTCCGAATCGCAGACGCAATCCGGACAAATGTTTCGGGTAACGAATGGCGATAAAACCTTACAGAAAGTAAATCCTGATACTGGAGAGGCACTGTGGACTTATCAGTTGCCTAAGTTAGAAGAGAGCCGTGGATATAACTTCTTCGGAAGCACTTTAGTTCATGATTTATACGGTAATGTCTATATTTCTACTCAGGGCGGTACTGTACATGCCTTGGATGCCGAGGGGAATTTAAGGTTTAAGTTGGTCATCAATCAACGGACCATTTCCTCTTCTCAGGTTATTCCGCTTTCGGCTACTGAGGTCGTTGTAGTGAATGAGAACGCAGTCGCCTATTTTGAAATTAGTGAATAAGTTAACACGAATCCACAACCGCATGCGGTTGTGGATTTTGCTTGATAGAGGATATAGAAAGGGCATTACCGTGAGCGCGTTCCAAGGGAGTCTGCTAATAATGCCCGCTGAATCTTATTGGGTTACGAGTACGTTGTATTGAGTATTAACTCCATTCTTGTATACATTGACGAGTGCTGTACCGGGCTGTAAAGCATGAACATACCTATTAAAATCGATAGCGATAAAAAACGAGCCAGAAAGAATGGTTACCAGTCCGCCAGTGTCATACACTTGACCGGGCTTTAAGGTTATCGTTTGTTGAGCGGCCTCAGCGGTAGGGGTAGAAATGGAGTTAGTGATCGTCGTGCTTCCAACCAGTAAAGCTGCTGCGGCTAATGTGCTGATAGCCAAAGTTTTGATATTCATCAATCATCATCTCCTTTTGTTTGATTTCTAAAATATACCAACAATAGGATGTGATTGCATGATCGAAAAGAATCAAATTGGATGTGGGATTATCGTCTATATTAGCGGGTGTTTGTCTAAATACAATTACATCTTTTGAATTGTAATTAAGGGTAATTATGGGCACATTTTAACATGCGTTAATTATGGAACTATGGAGACAGTTCGCATGCGAGTGGTGGTGTTGAATGATGTTCTTATCTTAGCAATATCAATCTAACACGGGTATTATATGTGTTATACTCATAAATGAGTTCGAGAATAGTGAGAAATAATTTTAAATTCCTCATAAATTGGTGGAAAACAATAATGAGTTTGCATTTAGATACGAAAACCGTCTTTGTACTGATTGGACTCGGACACTTATTTACTTCGATTCTAATAGGTGCGTATTGGTATGGCCAACCGAGAAATAAATTACTTCACATCTTCTTGATCGGCAAATGTACGGAGTCCGTCGCATGGCTGGGCTCAGCGCTTCGGCCCGATCATCCCAGCCTGTTCTATCTCTTATCAATTAATTCGATGCTTTTTATAGCTGCTACTTGCGAGATAATGGCCCTGCGCAGTCTTCAAGAGGAGCTGAGCCGCAGAACCAAGCGGATGTACTATTCTCTCGCAGCACTAAGTATTGCCGGGTTTCTGCTGCTTGAGCTCTTCTATAACCAAGAAAGCGCGCGAGTGGCATACTCTTCTGTCGTGACGACGGTCATTCTGTTTCCGGTTTATCGGATGATAAGTAGAGGTTCTACGCTGCTCATGCGAGTTACAGGCAGTCTGTATGTGCTTGTATTTGCAATGGCTTGTCTTAAAGGTGTCTTTTCTCTGTTAGCCGACAATCAATTAGAGACGTTTACTCCGGGAGTTTACGAGACTTTGATGGTTTTGTCACTGTTTCTATTGATGATAGTGGAGAATTCGGGATTCGTCCTGTTATTAAAAGAGAAATCAGACCAAGAGTTGATTCGTTTGGCCAGCTATGATGACTTGACGAATACGTTGAATCGCAGGGCATTTGCATCGCAAGCGGACCGCCGCCTTTCGGAACATGCAAGGAAGGGAATGCCGATTTCCTTTCTTCTGTTCGATATCGATAATTTCAAAGATATCAACGATACGTTCGGGCATATCGTCGGAGATCAGGTTCTGCAGGACATGACCTCGCAAATCAAAAGTCAGTTAGACATGGAAGCTTTGTTCGTCCGTTATGGCGGGGATGAATTTGGTCTCATGTTGCTTGGCAAGAATGAGAACGAGTCTGATCGGCTGATCGGGAAGATACAAGAGTCACTGGGGGATGCCGCTGCCCGAGGCTTGCCTGCGCCTTATGAAATCAGCATAGGGGTTCTTACTGTAGTCCCGGATCAGCAGACGCGGCTTAATGTGCTTTATTCCGCTTGCGATAAGGCTCTGTATGCGGCCAAGAACAGAGGCCGCAATCATGTGTACCGAGGGCAACTTGATGCTTGAGTGCGATGCCACAGCGCTATTCGAGCGCCAATCTGTAGTAGGATAATTCCAGTTATCATCGAAAAAAGCTCCGTTCCTGGTGGAACGGAGCTTTTTATCGTGCTCGTTTAGACACATGTAAATTGTTGAATGGACTGTAAGCTCAGCCCCGTATACATCCAGAACCGTCCGTTCCACCGGAACCCCGATACCGATGTTCGCCCTACGAATACCGGGAAAAACCAGAATTGACTTCCGTTCCTGAGCCAAATGTACGTATTCCGGAACAAACAACCAGCGATCGCTCCTGGATCAACAGCGAAGGGTGTAACCGCAGGCTGTGGAGGGATGAATGCTGGCGGCGGTGAGCTAGGTGCCATGACTCCCGGCGGAGGCCCTGGCTGTGCTGGCGGTCCCGGTGGCCCTGGAAATCCTGGCGGTCCCGGCGGTCCTGGAAATCCCGGAGGTCCCGATTGACCTGGGAACCCTGGGATTCCTGGGGGCCGTGGAGGCGGGAAAAATGACATGATCTAGTCACTCCTTAATTGATGGGCTAAAGCATTGTATGCAGGAGCGGAGATAAGGGAGTGGGTGTATGCCCTAACGGATTAGATCGTCAGCGGTAAATCGATCAAGGGTCTCTGCTGATTTTGGAAGCCCTTTCAATAATTGTTATATGATTTTTGTTACAATTTCTGGGGTAAAAATTTGGCCATAGCATTGCTATAATCATCGTGCACCGTTGAAAGGAGGGAACTAATAGAGTCGTTGTCGGACGGTTTCAGCTCGTTCCATTCGTGTCACAAGGAGAAAACAAAAAAACGGAGGTTTTATGCATGTTGTCGAGAGTTAAGAAGTTCAGTGTCTATTGTTTAGCTTTAGCATTGATCGTTACAGCTGTTATTTCCGGTTGGATTACAGCAGTATCGGCAGCAACTGCAACAACAGCTGATTTCACACAATTGAATGCTTCACAGGTTGTGTCTGAGATGGGGGCGGGCTGGAATCTAGGCAACCAGCTTGAAGCGAATTCCAACGGTACACCCAGTGAAACGGCTTGGGGCAACCCTGCCGTAACACAGGCGCTTATTCAGAAAGTAAAGGCTGCAGGGTTTAAAACGATCCGTATTCCTGTGTCGTACTTGAATTATTTAGGGAGCGCACCGAATTACACGATTAATTCAACATGGCTGAACCGGGTGAAAACAGTCGTGGACTACGCCTACAACGAGGGCTTATATGTCGTCATTAATATTCACGGAGACGGTTACAATTCAGTTGCCGGCTCTTGGCTGTTGGTCAATTCGAGCGATCAAACGACGATTAAAGCCAAATACCAAAAAGTATGGCAGCAGCTCGCCAATACGTTTGTAAATTATGATGAGCATGTCATATTCGAATCGATGAACGAAGTGTTTGACGGCAATTATAGCACGCCTAACACTGCGTACTACTCGAATCTGAATGCCTATAATCAACTTTTCGTCGATACGGTAAGACAAACCGGAGGAAATAACAGCGCAAGATGGCTTCTTGTTCCGGGATGGAATACGAACATTGATTATACGGCGGGCAATTACGGTTTCGTTCTTCCTACAGACAATAATAGATCATCCGCCATTCCGAGCTCAGAGAAAAGAATCATGGTCTCCGTTCATTATTATTCGCCTTGGGATTTCAGCGGCGAGGAGTCCGGAACGATAACGCAATGGGGGGCGACAGCGACCAACGCTTCCAAAAAATCAACCTGGGGACAGGAAGATTATATGGATGCTCAACTCAAGTCTACCTATGACAAATTTGTCGTGCAAGGCTATCCTGTTGTTATCGGTGAATATGGTTCCATTGATAAGACGGCTTTTGATTCAGCGAATAATGCGTATCGTGCCGCATTTGCCAAAGCAGTAAGCGCAACGGCCAAAAAGTACAGCTCCGTACCGGTTTATTGGGATAATGGCTATAACGGACAGTACGGTTTCGGATTGTTTAACCGGTCTACTTATGCTGTAACCCAGCAGGGAATCATTGATGCCATCATGAGCGGCATGGGCTCGTCGGGTTCTACGGGCTCCACGGGAATCGCGGGTACGTACAAATTGAAGAACGTGACTACAGGATTGTTCATCGACGGCCTGGGCCGCGCAACGAATGGTTCCAATGCAGGCCAATGGAGCAGCAGCACAAGCAATAATCAACGGTGGGTAATCGAATCTTACGGAAGCTATCATAAAATTAAAAATGTCGCAACGGGTTTATATCTTGACGGTATGGGCCTCACCGCAGCCGGCTCCATCTGCGGACAGTGGAGCAACAGCACCAGCAGCAATCAAAGATGGGTATTCGAAGCTGCCGGCAGCAATTATAGGATTAAAAATGTTGCGACCAGTCTTTATCTGGACGGCGGCGGCAATTGGTCGAGCGGCTCTGACTTGAAGCTGTGGAGCAGCGACACTAGTACGAACCTGCAATGGCAGCTAGTTAATCCTTAAGGGACCATCACGAATCCACAACCGAATGAGGTTGTGGATTTTGTGTTTGAATAATGGTCTAACGCCTTATCCGTTGAATACGCATTAAGAGATGCAGGTTTCATGACGTATCGATAAGGTGGGGAGGCTGCTATGCAAATTCATGTCATACAGTCCGGCCAATCGCTCTATCAGCTGTCGCAAATGTATGGAATTCCTGTCGCAACTATCGCGGAAGCGAATGAAATATCACCGTCCAAGACACTGGTCGTCGGACAAACTTTAGTCATTCCGATCGTCGGATCGTATTACTGGGTGCAGCCCGGCGATACGTTAACCAGCATTGCCCGGACGCATGGCACAACCGCTCAGCGGCTGGCGGAGGTGAATCAAATTCCGACAGGCGGGACCTTAACGCCAGGGATGAGACTGTATATTCCGCCGAGACCGCGGCGGGCGGCAGAGATTAATGCGTATGTCGAGCCGCGCGGCAACAGCGTAGCGCCGGCACTTCTTAATGCATCCCGCGAGGCTGCGCCGCATTTGACGTATCTCGCGCCATTCAGCTTTCAGATCAATCGGGATGGGACGCTGAAACCGCCTCCGCTGGGCGGTCTCAGGGAAATTGCACGCCAGTCCGGAGCGGTGCTAATGATGGTCGTCACCAATCTGGAGAATGGCCAGTTCAGCGCTGATCTCGGGCGAGTCATCCTTAATGACGAGCAGGTGCAGAATCGGCTGCTGGACACGGTGATTCGGACGGCTAGGCAGCAGGGATTCCGCGATATTCACTTTGATCTTGAGCATCTTCGTCCCGAGGACCGCGAGGCGTACAACCGTTTTCTGCGCAAGGCGGCTGACCGCATTCACGGGGAAGGGCTGTTGATCTCGACGGCGCTCGCTCCGAAGACGAGTGCGACGCAGGCCGGGGAATGGTACACGGCGCACGATTACCACACGCACGGGCAGATCGTGGACTTCGTCGTCATCATGACATACGAATGGGGCTACAGCGGAGGACCGCCCATGCCGGTGTCTCCGATTGGACCGGTACGGCAGGTACTCGAATATGCGCTGACCGAGATGCCGGCGTCGAAAATTATGATGGGCCAAAATTTATACGGCTACGATTGGACGCTTCCTTTTGTACAGGGCGGCGCCTACGCCAAGGCGGTCAGTCCGCAGCAGGCGATTGATATTGCTCGCGAACATCACGCTGCGATTCTCTATGATACGCAGGCGCAAGCGCCGCATTTTAACTATTGGGACAACAGAGGCAAAGAGCATGTCGTCTGGTTCGAAGATGCTCGTTCGATTCAGGCGAAGTTCGATCTGCTGAAGGAGCTGGGCTTGCGCGGCATCAGTTACTGGAAGCTGGGCCTCAGCTTCCCGCAGAACTGGCTGTTGATTGAAGACAATTTTAATGTGACGAAGAAATAGTGCTGTTCAGATGTGCTATTGCGGGGCAACGGCGATATCTCACGGCTATTTGATTGCATTCCATGCTATAATTTATGGAAATTCGAACAGTTGTGGAGGCTTATCCCAAAATGTCGCAAAATAGATTGGGGCGGGCGGTCGTCATCGGGGGCAGTATTGCAGGACTGCTTGCGGCGAGAGTGCTTGCTGACGTATTTAGCGAAGTTATCATAGTCGAGGCGGATGTTGCCCCGGAAGGTTCGACGCCTCGGAACAAGGTTCCGCAAAGCCATCATTCTCACATCTTGCTTGAACGCGGACAGAAGACTCTGGAAGTCATGTTTCCCGGCATTATGGATGAAATGATTCAGAACGGCAGCATCGTTACCGATTTTACGGGTGATCTAAAGTGGTTCCATTTCGGGCAGTGGAAGAAGCGGTTCCATAGCGGGATCCGAATGGTACAGCAAACAAGACCATTTATTGAACACCATATTCGCAGGCGGGTAGAGGGGATTCCTAATGTAGCGTTGCAGTATAGTACCCGTGCGGCCGGTGTTGTCCTGTCCGATGACCGGAATACGGTTCAGGGGGTTCAGGTGCGGAACGAAGCGACGAACGGCGAAGAAACGATCATGGCGGATTTGGTCGTTGAAGCAAGCGGAGCGGGCGCTCAAATGCTAAAATGGTTGAATTTGGATACGGATGCGAGCGAAGGCGTGCCTATTCAATTATTTTATGCAACCCGCTTTTATAGAACGGATGGGGTTGACCGCGGATGGACGAATCTGATGATATCGGCTCAACTGCCGGAACTGCCTTATGCAGGGGTAGTCATCCCTTTCGAAAACCAACAAATTGGCGTTACGCTCGGAGGATACTTGAAAGGGCCTCCCCGTACGGATGAGGAATTCGAACAGATTGCGAAGAGTCTTCCTCAACCGGATATCTACCATTTTGTTCAAAATGCCACCCCGATCAGCGATCTAAAAATTTATAAAATTTCCTCTCAATCCAGGAAGCGGAAGGATATCATCAATAAGCTTCCTAAACGTATCATCATGATCGGGGATTCGTATTGCCGGTTCGACCCGCTGTACGGCCAAGGCATGACGGTAGCGGCGATGGAGGCGGAACTCCTTCATGTGATGCTTAGCCGTAACTTAACCGACAAAACGATGGATTCGGCCATAAGAGACTATTGGAGTATGCTGCCTGCACTTACCGACGACCCTTGGAACATGGCTCTCGTCGAAGCCTATAGACATCCGGGCATAACCGGAGCAAGGCCCTTCGGGATCGGGCTGCAAAAGTGGTTCACCAAGAAAATATATCAAGCATCCGCCCATGACAGTTCGGTCTATTTGCGGTTAGCGCAAGTGATGAATTTGACTCGTCCCTCCAGCGTATTCTTTAAACCCTCTATGTTGAGGAAGATTATTCGAAAGACCTGATCGGCCGAACTTGCTAAATTCATATGAATCCACTGCCTCATGAGGCAGTGGATTTGTTTATTTTGAGTGAATGCTTCCGCAGGAGCATACATATGTAACTGTCGAAAAAACGATAAAAAAGGGAAAAATTAACGAAGTTTAATAGTCCTTTGGGAAATTCTATCTTATAATAGAGCAAAAGAACTAGGAGTCGGAGTGCCATGTACGAATCGTTTAATGTTTGCTCAACGGAGATGTATCAACGTAAGTATATGGACTTTTTATTAACCTATTATGAGGATTTGAGGCTGCCGTACTCGTTTCCGATTGCGTTCGGGTTTATCGCGAGCCCAGTCCTGTTAGGGGAGGAGTGTTTCCTTTGCTTAGATGAAGAGGGGGATGCTATCGGGGCATTCAGCTATATACATGGCACTGGCGAAGAAAATTACAAGGATCGACATATCGTACAGCTGCAGGTAGCCTATCTGAAGCCATCGTATCGATGCACGACACTGTTTCTTCAAGGACTGCAGACACTCGCGGAGCATCTGAACGAGCTTAATGAAGAGGTGCAAGAGCTCGTCTTTTGGACAGAAACGGATGGGGATTCGACAAGGCTGTTCGATAAGTTCGCCCTGCGGACAAGCATAGGGGAGTCGGTCATCGAATACAGGGTTACATTGCCGTTGCTAAATGCCTACTTGGCCAAGTTCACGCGCAGGGCGCAGGTGTGACCAATACATATCAGTCAGCCAAGAAGGGGGAGCAGCAGTGAGTCGTCTCTACGCAACATCATGCAGGCATGATCGGGATTATGCGAGGTTTGTCAGCTATTTTATTGCGCAAAGCCATCAATTCGATGACCAGTATACGTTTCACGAAGCGGTAGCTCACTTGATGATTTCCCTGCATAATAGCCGTGTCATGCTATTCGATGACGAGAACGGCAGGCTGCAGGCGTTCATCCTATACCGGTATGAGGAAGGCGATAATACGGTATTCATTGATTCGGCGATTGTAACGCCTGAGTATCGAAGCAGCTTGGAGTTCTATAGAGGGTTCGGAGTCTGGGCGCGTCATGTTATGAACGAGCGAAGCGACCTATCCAGGGTACGGCTTCACGTACAGGCGGATCATACCTATCTCAACAAGCTGTACGCGAAGTTTGCGAAACCCGTTGGCGAGCGGGAAAACAACGGCCGCGCAGAGCGGATATATGAGACGTCGTTCGATGAATTGCTGCGGTATTTGCGAGTCGATGCATAGGCGGAAGCCATTGTACCCAACGTCTGATACTAAGACAAGGAGGTGAACAACAATGTACCCAGGTAAACCATCTGTAAAAGATATCGTAAAAGGCTCCGGTTTCGGCAAAATCGTTCTTGACGCTCTGAAAGCGAGCGAGCAAGTACGTACTTCCGCAGCAGCAGCGAAATAATCCATGCAATCGAAGAAGGGCTGTCACAGAGTCATTGTAAAATGATTTTATGGCAGTCCTTTCTGTATGCTGCTGGGCTTTACTGCTTAAAATAACTTGATTAATTCCAAGTTAGCAAACGTGCTTTCCGAATGAACCGTGTCTCCGTAGATTCCGCTTATTCCGTTAAACCCTGCTTTTGTCCAAAACCTGATTGCAGGCCAGTTTTTAACGGCGACATTTACCCTGATTTTCGTATATCCCTGTTTCTTGAGCTCGGTGCACAATTGACTTTGCGCTTCTTGACCAAAACCAAGGCCCTGTTGTTCCTTACTTATATGCAGAAAGACAAGATAAGCTGAATCAATTTTGGGATATCCATGATACACGCTTAAAATCCCTATTAATTCATTATCATTCATACGTCTTACTGTAAACAGCCGATAATTTTGTTTATTTCCTCCTGGGGGCAAGTCGCCATCTTGAATCCAATGTTCGATTCGCTTTGCATTATATTCATTGCCATCCCACAGGTTAATAGACTGACTGTCTACATAGAATAGTACCTCTTCGATTTCGTTTTCAGATAATCTACGAAATGCGAGGTTTGTAGATTCCCATCTGTCAGGAAGAACGGATATCAATGGGCGACAACTCCTTAGATATTTATCTAATTTAATAATAGTCTAATTTGTTATTTTTGGAAACCGCGGTTTTCGACTCTGCAGGAGTGTGACCTATCTGATCGGCAACGTGATGTACACGAGTTAAGAGAGCTGAATAAGCAAGAACGAACAAATCGCGGCGTACCCGGTCGAGCATGACCGATGCGCCGCGATTTGTTTATGCAGAACGAAGAAGACGTTGTTTCCAAGCCTTGACAAGGTTTGGCACATAAGTTGTATGATAAAGTTCGGTTCATCATTTAACAATCAAGTGAGGGAAACCATTTGGATTGGTTGGAGTGGGACTATCGATTATTCAGAAAGATTAATGATGCTGCCGACGATGAAGGGGTTCTCGGCAACCTTTTTGTTAGTGCTGCCGATCAGGGCGATTATTTTTTTGGTCTTAGCCTCGTCTTCATGTTATTCATTCGCCGGAAGATGGCTCTATATGCAGTATTGGCAGTCGGAACGACCGTCATGTTCAGTCGAGGGATCGCACAGTTTTATTTCAGAGAACGGCCTTTTGTTGCCCACGATGTGAATCTATTGCTGCCCCACATGGACAGCAACTCTTTTCCGAGTGATCATGCCGCGGCGGCTTTCGCTATTGCGATGATGTTTGTTCTATTCTCAAGACGGATTGGATGCGTGTTTATAGGATGCGCCGCGATCGTATCCTTTTCCCGTATTTGGGTAGGAAAGCATTATCCTACGGATGTTATTGCCGGCACGCTAATAGGTATCGTTCTAACCGTTGTTGTACACCGAATGATGGAGAAGTATCATATCTATAATCGACTGGTCATCCTATTCAACAGGCTCATGCAGAGAAACAGGGTGGATGACTAGTAGTGGTAGATGAATGGAATAGCGTATCACTCAGACCCCGATCGAATGTGATCGGGGTTTGTTATGCTATCAAAACCCAATTCGAGGTAGTGAGGGGGAGCGGCCAAATAATCAAACCAATTTCACAAATAATTCTATTCCACTGGAAAAGAAAGCGCTTTAAGCTTGAGTTGATTCACCTGTATTATACTGAAGCAGCGAAGGGAGGGGGCAGTCCGCAACTACGATTAAGCCTTATGTTTCGGGTTAGCGAAAACGATTTCTATTAGGAGGAGATTAAAGAATGAAGTTTAAAAAGTTAAGCACGCTCGTATTAGCTTTTGCATTACTGCTCAGCTGTTTTCCTCTAGCGTCTGCGTATGCTGCCAATAATGCGCTAGCCAAAACGCCAGGAAATTCGAATCCGCTAATGGACCATAAGCTAGGGGCGGATCCCTTCTCACTGGTCTATAACGGCAGAGTCTACGTATACATGTCCAGTGATGCGTATGTGTACAACAACGACGGAACGATCAAAGACAATGATTTCAGCGCATTAAATAAAATCAACGTGATCTCGTCCGCCGATATGGTGAACTGGACGGACCACGGATCGATTCCGGTAGCCGGACTCAATAATGCTAACAATGGAGCGGGAATTGCCAAGTGGGCGTCGCTCTCATGGGCACCTTCCGTAGCTCGCAAAACGATAAACGGACAGGATAAGTTTTTCCTTTACTTTGCGAATGGCGCATCGGGCATCGGGGTGCTGACCTCCAACTCGCCGGTCGGCCCGTGGTCGGATCCGCTTGGCAAAGCACTCGTCACGGGCAGTACGCCGGGCATGTCCGGGGTGACGTGGCTGTTCGACCCTGCTGCCTTGGTGGACGATGACGGAACCGGCTATCTGTATATGGGCGGGGGAATACCGAATACGTCGGATGCGGCGGTCGTTGCGAGTCCGAAGACAGCGCGCGTCATCAAGCTGGGCGCCGATATGATCAGTCTGAACGGCAGCGCCGTCACGATTGACGCGCCGTACATGTTCGAAGATTCCGGCATTCATAAGTACAACGGCAAATACTATTACTCGTACTGTATCAACTTCTCCGGTACACATCCGGCTGCTTATCCGGCGGGCGAAATCGGCTATATGGTGAGCAACAGTCCGATGGGGCCATTCACGTATACGGGGCATTTCCTGAAGAA
>NZ_BILZ01000059.1 GCF_004000825.1 Paenibacillus kobensis NBRC 15729
CTTATTTCTGTGTATGCGACGTTACTTCAACGTTAAGAGTCCCTGGAAGACACTTATTTGCTCTCCCACGCACCATCAGGTGCGCCGGGCGGCACATTAAGAGTCCCCGCGGGACTCTTATTTCTGTACATGCGACGTTACTTCAACGATAAGAGTCCCTGGAAGACACTTATTTGCTCTCCTCGCTCCTGTCTGCCGCCTCCATACCATCCCTAAGCTAATTGTGCGATAATGAATTAACGAATTAACGGTCTCCCATACATCCGTGCGAAAGGACTCCGATTCAATGAAATGGCTCAGCCACGCTGTAACCCGTTGGATTGCCGCAATAGCCGCTTGTTTTGTTATTTTGTTTCTTATTCCAACGCCCTATTATTTGTACCAGCCCGGTACCGTCGAACGATTATCTTCCCTGGTTACTGTAGACCAAGGGCACAAAGACAGCGAAGGCTCGTTCAACCTGACGACCGTACTGTCCATCAGGGCCAGCAATGTGGCGACGTTGCTATATGGGATGCTGCATCAGGACACTGAAGTCCGCAAAGCTTCCGATGTGAAAGGCAACTTGACCGATGCCGAGTATGTACGCGTCCTTACCCATATGATGGCCGCCTCGCAGCGCACATCGACCGCATCGGCGCTGTCGCAATCCGGACAGAAAGTCGATACGAACGTTAGAGGCCTGTTTCTGACGATGATACAGCCCGGCTCGAAAGCGAAAGGCATTCTTCGGATCGGTGATATTATCACGTCCGTCGATAACGAGTCCGCCGTTTCTGTCGAATCGGTCAGCCAATATTTCTCCACAAACAAGAAACCCGGCGATACCGTCCAGCTCAAGGTGGAACGCGGAGAGTCCCAACTGACGGAGCAGGTGAAGCTCGTACCGCTCGGCGCCGATGCGCATCCCGGACTGGGACTGACGCTCGAACCGGAATATGACGTCTCGTCAGAGCGCAAAGTTAACTTCACCGCCTCGGAGATCGGAGGACCTTCTGCCGGTCTAATGTTCTCGCTCGAAATTTTGGACCAGCTGCTGCCGGAGGATTTGACGCACGGCCTCAAAGTCGCTGGAACGGGGACAATCGATATGAAAGGCAATGTCGGTCAAATCGGCGGAATCCGCGATAAAATCATCGCTGCTCATCTTGCCGGCGTCGACCTGTTCTTCTGCCCGAAAGATCCCGAAGGAACGAAGGGCAATGCGCAGGATGCTATCGATGAAGCGAAGAAACGCGGCTACAGCCTCCGAATCGTGCCAGTCAGTACGCTCGCCGAAGCGGTCGACTACTTATCGAAGCTTCAACCATCCCAATAACAAAGCCAGCCGAAAGGAAGCCGTCCCATGCCCGAGCAGCAAGAAGATACAAGACATGAACATGATTATATGATGTTCCAGCTTAATCCGCTGCCCGGCGAAAGCGAGCTTGCCGTCCTGTTCTCCGGCGAGGGACGGCCTCACCCGCTCCATAAAATCGGACCGGCTGTGCACGAGTACGTGCTCGTTCATACGGTACTGTCCGGCAGCGGAACCTATACAGCGCGCGGCCGGACGTATACATGCCGCGCAGGCGATTCGTTCATTATTTTTCCGGGAGAACTGTTCTCCTACCAAGCCGATGCGCTCGATCCGTGGCACTACGTATGGGTCAGCTTCATCGGATCGAGTGCGCAGGCGCTGCTTGCAACCGTCGGCATTACGCCAGAGAAACCGATCGTAGCAGGCGGCCGGCTTACGGATATTCGAACTTTGTACAGCTCGCTGATGGACAGCTTGTCGAAGACGGACGAACCTAGAATTGCAGACTTGGAATCATCTGGATGGCTGCGGCTGCTGCTCAGTTGCCTCGGTCAAGCGAACCGCGCCGAGCCCGCTATAGCCGTCGACACCACCGCAATCGACCGCCAGATTGAGCAGGCCATCCGGTTCATGTCGCTCCATTACGCACAGCCGGTTTCGATCGAACAGCTGTCCCGGACGCTTGGTTACCACCGCACGCATCTGAGCCGTATGTTCAAGCGAATGACGGGGTTGTCGCCGAAGCAGTATTTGATGCAGATTCGGCTGGAGAGAGCACAGAAGCTGCTGACGGATACAACGATGCCAATCGATCAAGTCGCCGTTTCGGCTGGATTTAATGATGCTTTGTATTTCTCCAAAAAGTTCCGCAGTTGGGCTGGGGCCTCTCCGTCCGCTTACCGTCAAGCCTCCGTCCTCCGTGATGAATGATTCGGGAGGCAGCTTATGCGGGTCGATCACCCAAGGCCTGACCCTAACTAAAAAAGGACCGCAGATGTTCGCACATCGGCAGTCCTTTTTTTTGACTATATTGCGCCGGCTTGATCGACCACCCTTAATTCGCCGACATACCAATCGATCATATCTTCTGGAACAGCGTTCGTAATGTCAGCCCTGTGTTTCTCTAATTCGTTCTCCGATATGTAAACGGTAATTCTGTTCTTCTTAATGTCTACGATCGACATATAAATGCCAAGATCTTTCTTCGAATTTATAATCTTATAGCTTTCTTCGAGCTCGGACTCGCTGTACTTCACATAGTTGATATTTACTTTATTCGGTTGCTCGCTTGCGTCCAACAGCTTCTTCTCAAGATCGGGATTGCTCTTGGAAGCGACCTGAATCACGATGGATCCGGATTCATCCACATACGATCCGCCATCGGATTCAGGAGCTAATTGTTTGACGATATCCATTAACTTGTTCATTTCCTCCGCACGTTTCTGATCCATCATGGCCTTCGTCACATCGGATTGTTCTTCAACAGCACTCGGAATAGAAAACGTTGCCGAAGGGATCCCAATATCCCGATATTGCGGCCCATCATTTCTTAGCACGCCGTTTCCATAGACAATACTTATGCCCGCAACCCCTAATAAGGCAAGTGTTATGACGGAATAAGTAACTGTTTTTCGTTTCATACATTCACTTCCTCCAATTCAATAAACATCCACCCTTTAAGCACATAGATAGACTGAAAAAATAATAAAAAAGTTGCATCCCATCCACCCATCCGCCATTCTTCCCGCAAGAGCAGCAGTATGTATATGGCGCTCATGAAAAAACACCTCCAAGTTACCTGCCATATCTAAAGACATGGAAGGTCATCTTGAAGGTGTTCGGTTCAGCTATAGATGATAAGAATCGGCCAGCTCGCATTTGCAATCGTGCCGGACCGGATGCAGTCCCGTCTTCTGCTTCGCAGTGAACAGCTCAGCGCCGTTCCTTACGAAATACCGCTCTGTCTTGAATCGAACGAGCCTCGCAACCAGCATAACCGCTCCATATCCGATGGCCATCAGCAGCGGCCGCTCCGTATAAGCCGCAACGCAGCTTGCGACTCCAAGAAGTGCAAACGCCGGTGCGAGCGACAGCTCCGCCTTCCACTCGACCCGGATGACGCCCGCCCCGTCGCATTCCCTGCAACAGCTGTTAGCGTGAATATTCACCGGATGCTGGCTGCCCTCATCCGGTGCGAGCCATATGCTATGATCATTCTCTTGTCCGAGATACCCGGCATTATAGACTAGCGCTTCCTCACGCCTGCTCTTACGGATGGAGACGGAACCCGTACCTGTTCGCCGATCCCGCCAGCGCAAAGGGGCATAGCCCGAGAACGGATCTTCGACGAACGGATCATCCGCATTCGGGTCGGCAATCGGCCGGTACAACGGCTTGATCGGTTGCCGGATTCGTCCTGAGATGACGCTAACGTCCCCATTTGCCTCACTCCGTTCACAAGCGTCATTCCGGACATGCGCCTCCGGCATTGGTGCAGCCGAAGCCAAGTCCGCTGCCGTACCGCTGCCTCCGCATGCCTTACATTTGTAATACACCGTTCGAAGTTTAGCCTGTTTGTCCATCGTTCTCCCCCCTTTCGCTAAGTCTGAACGGAAGCTCCGTCCGCCTTGTTAATCGTTATGCCGGAACCGCTTTGCCGCGGAAGCTTCCGCCGTCCCTTCCATCGCCAGCCTACCATTACAGCCCGGAACAGCTCATCGAGCATTAAGCCGATCAATGCTCCCATTACACCCATGTCGAGCAGGACGCCGAACACATAAGCGCCGCCTGTTGCGAATATCCACATGCCAAGTACCGTGTTCAGCGCGACGAACTTCGCTTCGCCCACCGCATTCATCGACTGCATGAAGGCGTATGTCCACGTTCGCATCGGCTGCCAAATGATACACCAGAAGAATAACGGCAGTACTGCTGTAATGATGGCCTCGTCCGTCGTAAACCATCGGAGTGTGGAATCACCGAACAAATAAAGCAGAATGGCCAGCGCAATCGTGGGCAGCACGCCGAGCGCCGCCGCCCGGTAAGGCGCCTTGTACACCTCGTCGTAAAGCTTCGCGCCGTACTTCTGTCCGACTTGAATCTGGACAGCCATTCCGATGGATTGGCCAATGAGCCATGGGAGCTGCTGTATGATGTTGAAATACGAGTTCGCCGCCAGCTGAACCGCGCCGAGCGAGGAAATGATGGCTAGCTGCACGATTTGCGAATAGCCCCATGAAGCAGCCGTCCCAAGGTTCGGCAAGCCAATGCCGACCATCTCCTTCAAGATCGGCTTGTCGAATCCGCGCCAGTCGCTCCGCTGGAACTTGACCGGGAACGAGCGCAGCAGCAGCCATATTCCAGCCGCCATCGCCAGCGACCGGCTAATAATCGTCGAGACGCCGAGCCCTTCAATGCCGAGCTGCGGCAGGCCGAGCTTACCGAATATAAAGCCATAGTTCAAAATGATATGAACGATATTCATGCCGATCGCAATCATCATCGGTCCGCGTGTATTGCCCGTATTGCGGATCATGACCGTCGTCATCATGTTGATTTCCGTTAGAATAGAGCAAGCGCCGATCATCGCCAGATAGGTTGCCGCCATAGGCGCTACTTCTGCCGGCGCTCCCATCAACCGGACGATATCGCCGGCACCGATCGCAAATAGTACGCTAATGACCGCCCCGCCGATTACGCCGACCTTCAGCGCCATGGCGGCTGCCCGTCTTGCCGCCTCCGGATTGCCGGCCCCCCACCTTCGCGCGATGACGATGCCCGCTCCCCCATTAATAAGCACAAATACGGTGAGCAATGAGCGAAGCACCTGATTCGACAGTCCAACCGCCGATACGGCATCGTCTCCAAGACTGCTGACCATCATCGAGTCGGCCGTTCCCATCAAAAATTGCAGCAGCAGCTCTATGGCAATAGGCCAAGCGAGTACCATCAGCGACATCGATCTGTCTGTGCGTGTTGTTGCAGTTGCAGCCATAGCCTTTCAGAAGCCTCCCTGAGTTGTTAAACGATTTTGCTAATAAGCCGCATCCGTCCGCACAACGTGAGCCCGTCTGCCGCACTCATGCTATACGGTATAAAAGCAGTGTGATAACATTAACCAATATAGAACTTATCGAGCATAAAGTCTTACTGCTTCTTGTTCATTATTATCCCGATCTTGCTAAATTGAACTTGTGTGTGAAGGGAGTCCTATCGATGCGCGGAGAATTATATGAGAATACGTTGATGGACGATCCTGCTCTTCCGATCAACGTCTTTCACCCTACTTTCAAAATCGGAGGCAAGCTGCGCCTGCATTGGCATGAGCATTTCGAGCTCATCTACATCGACCGCGGCAAGCCTATCTATCAAATCGGCGGTCAACCGTTCCCGACAAAGCCCGGCGACCTGTTGTTCGTCAACAGCGGCGAGCTGCACGCTGCCGTCTCGCCGAGTCCGAACGAGACGTTCACTGTCTATGCCGTCGTCTTCAATCCGTCCATGCTTGGCTTGAAGGAGCCGCATATCGTCGACCTCGTCGCGCCGTACACGGCCGGATTGTCGATGGTTGCGAACCGGATACAGCAGACGGATGAGTGGTACCCCACGCTGCGCGATACGCTGATGCAATTGGTCGACGAATTCGAGCAGAAGCGCCCCGGCTTCGAACTGGCCGTCCGTTCGTATTGCCAGCTGCTGTTCACTTGGCTGACCCGCCAGTATACGGTGAAACGGCGCAGCGACAGCGAGATGGAAGCGTTCCGCGCGAAGACCGACCGGTTCAAGGAGCTGCTGACTTTCCTGGAGACGAGCTATATGGAGCGCATTACAGTCGAGCAGGCCGCCTCGATCGTGCATATGAGTTCGTACCACTTCTGCCGTCTGTTCAAAAAAATGACCGGCCAGACGTTCGTCCAATACACGAACCTGAACCGGATCAACAAAGCAGAGCATCTGCTGAAATATTCTTCGCTCAGCATAACCGACATCGCCGCCGAAGTCGGCTGCAGCAGCATCAACAGCTTCTCCAAGCTGTTCCGCCAGCTGCGGGGCATTTCGCCGCGCGACATCCGGCGCGATGCGGCAGGCAGCTAAGCTAGCCATCTAGCGCCTCTTGCATTCGAATCGTTATTTCGGTATACTTCTTGTAAATTTCAGATCGACATTATGCCGATGATGAGCATCCAACTCGGAGGCGTTCCCGTCAAGGCTGCCGCCGTCGCCCGCTGCGACCGCGCCATTGCCCTAAGTTTTCCGGCCCCGCCCGTTACCGCGGAACCAAAGAGGATCGCCGCGGCTTATGCCGGGCGGTCAAATTGGGTGGCACCGCGAGTCTAGAACGCTCCTCGTCCCAACAGGATGAGGGCGTTCTTTGTTTATTTACCGGAACAAACAACGGACAGGAGCGGTGCACATGTTAGACATGAAATGGATTCGGGAACATGCAGATGAGGTACAGCGGGCGGCAGACGGCAAGCGGATTGCGCTGAATATTGGCGAATTGCTTGCGGCGGACGACGAGCGAAGACGCTGGATGCGAGAGACGGAGCTGCTTCGCGAGACTCGCAACCGGGCATCGCAGACGATCGGACGGCTTATGCAGGAAGGCGACCGGGAGCAAGCGGGCAAGCTTCGCAGCGAGACGGCGCAGATGCTCGAGCAGCTGCATGAGGCAGAGCGGCGGCTCGCGGAGGCCGAGCAGGTATGGGGGCAGCTCATGCTGCGCGTCCCGAATATCGTATCGGCGGATACGCCTTGGGGCGAATCGGATGCGGATAATGTGGAGATGCGGCGGACCGGCGAGCCGCCTGCCTTCGAATTCGAGCCCCGCAGCCATGTCGTGCTCGGCGAGCTGCACGGGCTGCTTGATTTGGCGCGAGGCGTGAAGACGGCCGGAGCACGGCACTACTACTTGCGCGGGGCGGGCGTACTGCTGCACCGCGCTGTCCAGCAGCTTGCGCTTGACCTTCTGCTGGAACGCGGCTTCATGCCGCTGGATGTACCTTTGTCGGTGCGCCATGAGGCGATGATGAACACCGGATTTTTCCCGCTGGGGCAGGATCAGAGCTACAAGATTGAAGAGGAAGACCGCTGGCTCGTCGGTACGTCGGAGGTACCGTTGATCGCGTATTACAGCAATGAAGTCATCGACGTATCGGAGCCGGTCAAGCTGGCAGCCGCTTCGATGTGCTTCCGCAGCGAGGTCGGATCGGCCGGACGCGATGTGCACGGATTATACCGCGTACACCAATTCGCCAAGGTCGAGCAGATCATACTGTGCGAAGCCGACTTCGACGTATCGGAGCGGCTGCTTCAAGAGATTACAGCGAATGCCGAGGAACTGCTGCACTTGCTGGAGCTGCCGTACAAAGTGATGGCCGTCTGCACAGGCGACATGTCGCAGAAAACGTACAAACAGTTCGACATCGAGACGTGGATGCCAAGCCGCGGCGCTTACGGAGAAACGCACTCGTCGTCGAACGTGGCCGATTTTCAAGCGCGGCGCTCGAACATCCGGTACCGCGATGCTGACGGCAAGCTTCGCTATTGTCACACGCTCAATAACACGGCGGTCGCATCGCCGCGCATTCTTATTCCGCTGCTCGAGAATCATCAGGAGGCGGACGGCTCGATCCGCATCCCGCAAGCGCTCCGCCGTTATATGGGCGGCATGGAACGGCTCGTCCCTCCTGCCGCATTGACGGAGCCGAGGATGATGTAGCCCCTAATAGCAGACGTACGCAGGCGGCAAATTCGCCGTGCGTGCGTCTTTCTTTTATAATAGAACGGGACTGGCCCGCACACCGACCCATTAATTGACGTCTACGTTACATAATATGACAAATACTACTAGAGGATTTAGGAGCAATTTGTCGAAATCTATTAACATCTCATTTTTCAGATAGAACAGGTGATGACCATGCTTCATGTTTTAGGCTTGCGGCGTAAATATAAAATTACGCTTCCGATGCTGCTGTCCGCATTAGCGGCTTTAACCGTGTTATTGACGCTTATTGTTACAATTACGGCATCCTACCAGTCCCAACGGCGGACGCTGTACGATACGACATTGCAGATGAACAATTCCAGCGCGGACAAAATGAGTCTGACGATGGATTCGCTGTTCCAGGCGATGCGCCTTAGCTTGCAGACGACGGCCGGTTACTTGAAAGATAATGACTATTCGTCCGAGAAGGACGTATTGGACCATCTTGAATATACGCGCAATGCAAGCAGCTACTTCAACTCCATCTTCTGGGTGGACACGAATGGAGTCGTGCAAAGCATTTCGCCGCCCGCCGTTGCCCTGAAAGGAACCAAGCTGAAGACGGCCGCTTCCAAGGAAGCTCTTGCATCGCGCAAACCCTATTTGTCCATGCCCTATATCAGTACGACGGGAAGGCTGATCGTGCTGATGTCCGAGCCTCTGTTCGACGCGCAAGGGAAATACCGGGGCTTTATTGGCGGGACGATCTATCTGCAGGATAAAAATGTGCTCAGCACCATCTATGGAAGCAATATGATCGACAATGCCGGCTCGTACTTTTATGTCGTCGACCCGAGCGGCAAGCTGATCTACCATCCCGACAAGACGCGTCTTGGGGAGGATGTGACCGGCAACGAAGTCGTGAAGCTGCTGATGACCGGACACACCGGAGAAGCCAAAGTGAAGAATACGAGAGGACGGACGTTCCTTGCGGGCTTCGCTACCGTTGCCGACAACGGCTGGGGCATCGTCGTTCAATCGCCGGTCGAGACGATCTACGCGCAGCTTAATCAACAGATCCGTTCCACAAGCCTGTATATGGCAATTCCGTTTCTGATCATTATGCTCGTGGCGATCTACGTGGCGCGGAGACTGGCTTCCCCGTTCGCTATGCTGACTGACTATGTCGGCCAAGCGATGGAAGGCGCCAAGCTGCCGCCCCCTGTTAAGCCGAATCATTGGAACCGGGAAGCGAATGTGCTCACTCGAACGGTCGTGATCGCCGTCGAGGCGCTGCGCAAGCAATCGGAGGCGATGACACAAGCTGCAATGGTCGATCCGCTGACCGGATTAATGAATCGGCGGGCGATGGAAGACTTGCTTGGCAAGTGGACGTCGCTGGACGAGCCATTCGGCATGATCGTCATGGACATTGACCGGTTCAAATGCGTTAACGACACGCTTGGCCATCAGGTCGGCGACGAAGTACTCAAATGTCTGGCCTCTGTCGTCCAGCGTTCGGTTAGGGCAGACGACATATGCTGCCGATTCGGCGGCGAAGAATTCGTCGTCCTGATGCCAGGAAGCAAAGCCGAGGAGGCGTTTCAGCTCGCCGAGCGGATCAGGCAGACGATGGAGAGGGAGAAGACGCCTGCCAAGCGCACCGTCACCGTATCGCTTGGTGTCGCCGCGTACCCGGCGCATGGACGCGAGCCCTACTCCTTGTTCAAAATGGCGGATGAAGCGCTCTATATAGCAAAAGAATCCGGCCGAAACCGCACGATGCTCGCCGGCACAGCTGCTGAGCACGAACTAATCGACAGCCGCGATTAACGCGGATGCGAGTGCGCAGGATGCGAGTGCGGCATAATCGCCCCCAATTTTGGGGGCGATTTTTTTTGCATGGAGCTGATAGCGGCAGTTGGTCACACCAGTTACCTCGTTCATCGGCGCTCTTTCATCACTTTATGTGTCACAACAGACCTGGTACCTCGCTCCATATCCGAATAGAGCAGAAGAATCAGCACTATTGGCCAGAAGCGCAGTAGGTGAATAGAGCAGAAGAATCTGCGCTATTGGCCAGAAGGGAGTGCGCAGCAGGCGAATAGAACAGAAATATCTGCGCTATTGGCCAGAAGGGAGTGCGCAGCAGGCGAATAGAACAGAAATATCTGCGCTATTGGCTAGAAGCGGGTACGCAGCAGGCGAATAGAACAGAAATATCTGCGCTATTGGCCAGAAGGGAGTGCGCAGCAGGCGAATAGAACAGAAGAACCTGCGCTATTGGCCAGATATCTGGTACCTAGCTCCAGACCTGGTACCTCGCTCTTCGGCACTCTTGCATCACTTTTTGTGTCACAACAGACCGGTTACCCTCTCATCGACGCTCTTGCATCACTTTTTGTGTCGCAACAGACCGGGTAGCTCGCTCGTCGGCAACCTCACCCCTCAACGGTTGGACGATGCGGCGTACGGCTGGCGGCCGTCCGTGGAGCGGTAATGGTCCAGCACGAAGTCGCGGAACTTCCGGGCAGCGGGCGACAGGAAGCGGCGCGCCTTCCACTCGATTCCGATCTCGAATGTATTCACCGGCGCCTCGAGCGGAATCCACGCGATACCCTCCAGCGACAAACCTTTCGTCTTCGGCAGCAGCGATACGCCGAGCCCGGCGGACACGAATCCAGCCACCGTCGGCAAATCCTCCGCTTCATACGTGCTGACCGGCTTCGCTCCGGCGCTAGCCAGCATCTCAACGATCGACTGCTGCAAGCCGCAGCTCGGACATATACCGATGTATGGCTGACCCTCCAATTCGTTCAGCTTGATTGAGCTTCTGCCAGCCCACTCGTGGGACGCGGGTGCGACAGCGTACAACTCGAAGGAACCAATCGGTTCCCACTCGATGCCTCCCATGAACTCACGTTTCATGCCGAAGCCGAAATCGCTCTTCCCCGCGTCGACCCTGGCGCATACGTCGGTCGACGTTCCTTGATGCAGATTAAACCGGATGCGCGGATGAACCTTATGGAATTGGCGCAGCAAATTGGGGATCGATGAAGTTCCGAGCACATTCAAGAACGAAATCTCGACAAGACCCGAATCCGGATCGGCCAGCTCCTCAATCTCCCGCTTTCCATGGGCAATCTCCTGCATAACACGCTCAACCCGAGCTGCGAACAGCTCGCCGTACCGGTTAAGCTTCACGTTCCTCCCGCTCCGTTCGAACAGCTGAACGCCAAGCTCATCCTCCAGCTTTCCAAGCGAATGGCTGAGCGCAGGCTGTGTAATCGCCAGCTCCTCCGCCGCTCTCGTCACATGCTGCAATCTCGCCACGGTTAGAAAATACTCCATCTGTGCAAGCTCCATTCCCGATTCCCCTTCCGTCCAATTCATAAATACAATTCATGGTATCTATGAAAACAATAAATTAGACGTAATGAGTTGTCAAATTTTACAATGGATCTGCAGCCGGTGCATTCGAACGAAACGTGCTGGCGCTTCCTAATTAACCGAAAGAAAGGCTGTGAATCGATCATGACCCAACCACAACCCGTATCAGCAAGCCGGGGACTCCAATTGTTCCTGCTATGTTTTGGTGTCTTCGTCGTCTACTTGGACTCCACCATCGTCAACGTCGCTATGCCCGCCATTCAAACCGACCTGAAGCTGGGTCTCCAAGGCTTGCAGTGGATTTTCGATGCGTATGCACTCGTCTTTGCTTCACTGCTGCTTGCAGCCGGTGCGGCTGGAGACCGGTTCGGCCACAAACGAGTGTTCATCGCCGGTATGATCGGCTTTACCGTTGCCTCCATTCTATGTGCCTTGGCGAATTCTTCCGGCACGCTTATTGCGGCACGAACGCTGCAAGGCGCGTGCGGTGCACTGCTTATGCCCGTCTCGCTCGCCATTATCCGGCTGCTGTACGACACACCGGCTGCCCGCGCCAAAGCAATCGGCATATGGGCAGGCATCGGCGGACTAGCCCTTGCATCGGGTCCCGTTCTGGGAGGCTGGCTCGTTGAACGATTCGACTGGTCGAGCATTTTCTGGATTAACGTTCCGATCGGCCTGATCGTCGTGGCTGGACTGGTAGCTAAGCTTCGGCTTCCCGTCTCGGCGGCACATGGGCGGAAGCCGTTCGACGCTGCCGGGCAGTTGTTGTTCATCGCATCGATCGGAGCGCTGGCCTACGCCATCATCGAAGGTAATGCAGCAGGATGGTCGTCGGCTGAGGTGCTCGCTTCCTTCGCTCTGTCTGCTGTTGCCGGCATCCTGTTTATCATTCAGGAACTCCGTCACCGCAATCCGCTCGTCCCGATTAGCCTGTTCCGGAATCCCGCATTCATCGTCGCTTATTTGACCAATTTCCTCACGTTCTTCGGCTTATTCGGCGTTATCTTCCTGATGACGCTGTACCTTCAGCAGGTCGAAGGTTTAAGTGCCGTCGACACAGGCGTGCGCTTCCTTGCCCTTACGCTGGCCATCATGCTAGGATCTATCTTCGGCAGTCCGATCGCCTCCCGCGTTCCACCTCGTATCCTCGTACCACTCGGCTCGCTGATGGCGGCCGCTGGCCTCTTCGGCTTAACTTCCGTCGAAGCCGGAATCAGCTATTGGTCATATGCTTGGGCATTGGCGCTTGTCGGCCTCGGCATTTCGCTCACCGGCTCCTCATCGACGGTTGCGCTGATGAGCGCAGCAAGGCCGGAGCAGGCAGGCATCGCCTCCGGCATTATGAACACGTTCCGCCAGATGAGCGCCGTATTCGGCGTCGCTCTCGCCGGCGTCTTCGTGACGGGACGTCTTCGCAACGACGGACCCAGCCTCCTCGCGGAGCTCGGCCTGCCCGGCGACTTGCGCGAGAAAGCTGCCGGAGCGCTGGCGAACGGCCCCGCTCAGTCAGACGCGCTGCTTGCGCTGCCGGAGCAATGGCGGCAGACTACCGCTTCCGCAGGAGCATCGCTGTTCGTCGACGGCATGCACGACCTGCTGCTTGCGGCAGCAACTGCCAGCCTCTTATGCGGCACTATCGCCTTCGCGTTGTTGACTCGTCACGCAAGGAAAGCACGGATGAATACAGCGGCCGATCAGGCCCGCGCCCATTCTGCCAGTTGACACACATTCGCCTTGAAAGCGATCAAGATCTCCCTTGTCACTTTACAGAAAAAGGATAAAATAATGACCATAGCCACATGTCGGCTGCGGTCATTATTTTGGTCTAATAGGAGGCTATCACCTTGATCTTAACCGTCATCCCCGCTGCGGCTGCCATTGTACTAGCTGCCATCGGCCTGCTTCATCTCTATTGGGCTTTCGGGGGAGCTTGGGGAGGCCGGGCAGCAGTTCCTGAGACACTAAGGGGAAAACCGTTATTTATCCCTGGCCGGATCGCGACGGTCCTTGTCTCCGCCGCGCTCTTCGCCGCTGCTGCCTTAATCGCCATACAGGCCGACCTGCTGCCCCGGCCTTCCGGTTCGGAATGGATCGCCTGGGGATGCCGCGGCGCAGCAGCCGTATTCGCTCTGCGCACAATCGGCGACTTCCGCTATGTCGGATTGTTCAAGTCCGTTCGCTCGACGCGATTCGCCCGCTACGATACACGCCTATTCACCCCGCTCTGTTTCTTGCTATGTCTTGCCTTCATCACCGCTCTAATTGACCGGACCGGCAATAGGCCGCTCTGAATCAGAAGCATGTCGATTCCTGCACAATGTGCAGAAAATTTTATCCCCTGATGTTCCAGGGAGGCATCAAGCCTGCATAAAGTGCATTAGTTTCACGTACGGACTCCGATATTTCGCTCAAAGCGATGAAAATTACTGTACACCATGCAGTAATTTAACCCCTGATGCTCCAAGGCGGCATAAAGCCTGCATAAAGTGCAGTAATTGTGGCGATTCCGACGCTTCATCCTCGAACCCGAGCTCTCTACTTACTGTCAACAGCGCAACACAGCGCAACACAGCGCAACAACAAAGCCGCCCGGCCGACCTTAGCGGTCAGCAGGGCGGCTTTTCGCTTCTGGCGATCATCCAAAGATAGACTCCGCCATGAAGCATCTCTTCCCCTATTTACTTCCGGTGCATCTTAAACTCCAGGAACAGCTCATTGTAGTGAGCGAGCATCCGCTTGCCGAGATTTTGATACACTTCGAGCTTCTCTGTCAGCTCCGGCGAAGGATAGAACCGCTCATCGCCGGATATTTCCTCATCCAGCAGTGCAAGCGCGTCCTTGTTCGGCGTCGAATAACCGACATACTCCGCGTTCCGTGCAGCATGTTCAGGATCAAGCATGAAGTTCATGAACTTGTATGCCCCTTCGATATTGCGGGCCGTCTTCGGAATGACCATATTGTCGAACCACAGGTTCGAGCCTTCCTCCGGTACGACATAGTCGAGTTTCTCATTCTCGCCCATAATTTCCGACGCATCGCCCGACCAGACGACGCCGGCTGCCGCTTCTTCGTTCGCGAGCAGCATCTTGATCTCGTCGCCGACGATCGCCTTCACGTTCGGCGTCAGCGTGCCGAGCTTGCTCTTCGCCTCTTGCAGATGCGCCTCATCCGTATCGTTGAGCGAGTAATGCAGGCTGTTCAGTCCGAAACCCATCACTTCACGCGCGCCGTCTACGAGAAGAATGTTGTTCCGAAGTCGCTTGTCCCACAGATCGTTCCAGCTCTTAATCTGCCAGCCGTCCAGCATTTCCGGATTGTAGACGATGCCGACCGTTCCCCAGAAATACGGAATCGAGTATTCGTTGCCGGGGTCGAACGACAGGTCGAGAAACCGTGGATCGATATGGTTCAAATTCGGCAGCTTGCTGTGGTCGATCGGGTGCAGCAGTCCTTCTTCTTTCATTTTGCTAATCGCATACTCAGAAGGGACGCTCACATCGAACGTCGTGCCGCCCTGCTCGATCTTCGTCATCATCGCTTCGTTCGAGTCGAACGTCTGGTAGATGACCTTCAGGCCGCTCTCTTCCTCGAACTCGGCGATCAGATCCGGGTCGATGTAGTCGCCCCAGTTATAAATCGTCAGCGTATTGCTGCCCCCATAGCCTTCCGACGAATTCAGCACATGTACGCCGTACATCAGACCGAAGGCGACGACGAAGACAACAATAAACATCCGAACGAGCTGTTTCATCGCTGCGCCTCCATTCCCGGCGGACGGTTGCCACGCTGATTAATATAGTAGTACCCGATCACAAGCAGTACCGTGAACAGGAAGATGAGTGTCGACAGCGCATTAATCGACAGCGAAATGCCTTGCCGTGCACGCGAGTAAATCTCAACAGCCAGCGTTGAGTACCCGTTGCCCGTTACGAAGAACGTCACCGCGAAATCATCTAACGAATACGTCAATGCCATAAAGAAGCCCGCGAAGATTCCCGGCCGAATGTACGGCAGCATAACCTTCGTCAGCACGTCGGTCCGGCTTGCGCCAAGATCGCGCGCGGCGTCTATCCACGTCGAGCTCATTTCCTCCAGCTTCGGCAGCACCATGATGACGACGATCGGCACGCTGAACGCAATATGCGCGAGCAGCACCGAGACGAATCCGAGCTTAATGCCAATCATCGTGAACAAAATAAGAAACGAAGCGCCGATAATAACGTCCGGGCTAACGATCAGTACGTTGTTCAACGCCAGCAGCGTATTGCGCGGGCGGCGGCGGCGAATCTGCTGGATCGCGAGGGCGCCCAGCACTCCGATGATCGTCGATATCGCCGACGACAGCAGTGCGATCACGAGCGTGTTCAGCACGATAATGAGCAGCCGCGTATCTGCGAACACTTCCTTGTACCAGTCCAACGTGAAGCCTTCGAAGTCATGCATCGCTCCGCCGCTGTTGAACGAGTACAGCATCAGATAGAAGATCGGCGAGTACAGCACGGCGAACACGGCGATCAGATACAGATTGGACCATTTCCATCGCGAACGGGAACGGCCTGTCCGGCCTTTGGATACAACATCGCTCATGATGCCTTCACCTCCCGCTTCTTCCGGTTACCCGTCAGCACCATAATGAGCGCCATGACGATCACGAGGAACACGGCGATCGTCGCGCCCATTCCCCAGTCCTGCGTCACGAGAAAATGCTGCTCGATCGCAGTGCCGAGCGTAATGACGCGGTTGCCCGCGATCAGACGCGTAATCATGAACAGCGACAGCGCCGGAATGAATACCGCTTGGCAGCCCGCCTTCACGCCGTTAATCGTCAGCGGGAACACCACGCGCCGGAACGTCGTCCACGGCGAAGCGCCGAGGTCGCGCGCGGCGTCGATGAGCGACGGATTCATTTTCTCAAGCGCATTGAACACCGGCAGAATCATGAACGGGATAAAAATATAAACCGACACGAACACGAAGCTGAAGTCGGTGAACAAAATTTGCTGCCGGCCGATGCCGACCGTCTCCAATACCGCATTCGCGAAGCCATAAGTGCCGAACAAGCCGAGAAACGCATACGCCTTGAGCAGCAGGTTGATCCAGCTAGGCAAAATAATAAGCAGCAGCCACAGCTGCTTATGCTTCGCCTTCGTCAGCAGGTACGCAGCCGGGTAAGCGATCAGCAGCGAGAACGCGGTAATCAGAAACGCATACCAGAACGAGCTGAACGTCATGCGCATATAGACCGGCGTGAAAAAGTCGGCATAGTTGCGGAATGTGAAATTGCCTTCGATATCGAACAGCGAATAATAAACGACCAGCGCAATCGGCGCTATGACGAACAGCACGATCCATGCTGCGTACGGGATCAGGTACAGATTACGCGACTTAACGGACATGGACGGCCTCTTCCTCGTCCGACCCCGTATCCGAATCCGCGTAAGCTTCCAGACGGCGGTCGAACTCTTCCTCCGTCTCATTGAAACGCATAACATGAATCGCTTCCGGATCGAAATCGAGCCCGATCCATTCGCCGACCGTTGCCCGTTTCGTCGAGTGGACCATCCATTCATTGCCCGCTTCATCATATGCGATAATTTCGTAGTGTACGCCGCGGAACAGCTGCGTATCGACGCGAACCTTCAGCTTGCCGTTATCCGACGCCGTCATCTCCAAGTCTTCCGGGCGGATGACGATCTCGACCGGCTCATTCGGATGGAAACCGCCGTCGACGCAGTCGAACGTCCGGCCGCCGAATTCCACGACATAGTCCTCGACCATCCGGCCCGGCACGATGTTCGATTCGCCGATAAAGTCGGCTACGAATCGGTTGATCGGCTCGTCATAGATGTCGATCGGCGTACCGCTTTGCTGGATCGTCCCTTTGTTCAACACGAATATCTCGTCCGACATCGCCAGCGCTTCTTCCTGATCATGCGTGACGAATATAAACGTAATGCCGAGCCGCCGCTGCAGCTCCCGCAGCTCGTACTGCATCTCCGTGCGCAGCTTCAGATCGAGCGCGGAGAGCGGCTCGTCGAGCAGCAGGATTTCCGGCTCGTTCACGATCGCACGGGCAATAGCGACGCGCTGCCGCTGGCCGCCCGACATTTCCGTAATCTCGCGGCTTTCGTAGCCTTCGAGATTGACGAATTTAAGCGCTTCGCGCACTTTGGATGCGATAACGTCATTTTTCAGCTTTTTGATCCGCAGGCCGAACGCGACATTTTCGAAAACGTTGAGATGCGGGAACAGCGCGTAATCCTGGAATACGGTGTTCACCTGGCGGCGGTTCGCCGGCACTTCGTTAATTCGTTTGCCGTGAAAATAAATCGTTCCTTCGGACGGCTCCATGAAGCCGGCGATGAGACGCAGCACCGTCGTTTTGCCGCAGCCGGACGGACCGAGCAGCGTATAAAACTTGCCGCGTTCAATCTCGAAACTGACGTCATTGAGCACGGGCGCATCGTTGTCGTAACGCTTCGTCACGCGCTCGAAACGAATAATCGTATTCGTGTCACTCACTGGTCATTTCTCCTTTATGTAACGGGATTCGCAACCCCAATCATTTCTATACGCCCTCATTATATAGGATGGGGAAATTAGTGCAATATTTAATCGCAATGCCTGGCTATAGAGGAAAAAATTACGGTTGCATGGCGCGAAAATGAGTTTCGCAGCGTCTCCAAACTTTGGATCCAGCCGTTGTGACACAAAATGTGATGCAACAGCGTCTCCATAACTGGCAAACAAAAAAAGGAGCCCCAATAGCTCCTTGCAAATACTTTATTCTGATACAAGGTCGTCGCCTGCTTGCTTCCGGCGTATCGTCTTCACGAACCATCCTGCCGCCAACACCGCAAGCAGAACAGCGGTCCCGAGCAGCACGCTCCAGTTCCATTCGGGTACAGGCAGCCCAAGAATGCTCAGCAGTCCTATTTCATCATAGAGTATCTTAGGATCCTCCGCCTCACCGAACCATCCGATATAAATAGTCGAGTCGCCTTTCATCCAGACGTACCAGCCTCGAAAAATATCTTGTACCACGCTAAACGCAGCTAGACAGAGAGCATTTTGCGCCAAGAGCAAATACGTCAGCTTCGCTTGCCTCGACCTCGCGATGGCCCGAACCGTTAAGACGAATATCACAATATACAAAGCAACGAAGAGCAGGTACTTCGGAGCAGTAGGTTCAACCTTCTCGTAGCGAATGAGGCCGCCAGTACTCCAAGCCAGCACATACAAAAGCAGCAAGCTGCTGACCGTTACAGTTGTAAATTTCGCCCATCGCATGGTGACATTTTCCTCTCTATCGCCTCAGCATTTTCCATACTCTCAGCCAACCGCTCAATTCCGGCGTATCGTCTTCACGAACCAGCCTATCGCCAACACTACCAATAGAACAGAAATCCCGAGCAGCAAGCTCCAGTTCCATTCCGGAACAGGCACCCGAACGGCGTACAGCAAGCCAATGTCATCATACAGGAACTCTGGATCTTCCCGCACCTCATACCATCCGAGAGAAATATACGTGTAGCCTCTCACCCATGCGTACCAGCCTCGAAAAATATCTTGCAGCACGCTAACCGCAGCTAGACAGAGAACATATTGCCCAAATAACAGATACGCCAGTTTCGCTCGCTTCGACTTAGCGATGGCTCGCACCAAGACGACGAATAACGTAATGTACAGCGCAAAGAGAATGACGAACTTTATGAAAACAGGTTCAACTCTCTCATAGAGCATGGTATAGCCCGCACTCCAAGTCAGCACATACAAAAGCAGCAAGCTGCTGACCGTTATAGTTGTCAATTTCGCCCAACGCATAATAACGTTTTCCTCTCTATCGCTTCAACGTTTAATGTAAATATCGGCGAAGAAAATACTAAAGTTTACCTTTTCTTCATATGGAGGTAAAGGTATTTCCCTAACATCAAAAAGCTCCGCCGAACCATTACGAGAATGGCCATGGCGGAGCTGTATCGTAACATATTCCTTCTTACTTGCTAATAATCCAGAACTGCCCTGCCTCACTCGTGAACAACGACTCCTTGGCGGTCACCCGTCCGTCGTTCTTCACGCCTTCGTCGATGAGCCTGTCATTGCCGTAATGCGTATAACGAGTGTTATCGATATTCGGATCCAGCACATCGATCCACCATTCGCCGTTCTTCTTCAAGATGTTGTGCAGCAAAATATAATGCCCGCCGCCCGTAAAATGACCCGGACGCATCGACGCAATGACGATCGGTCCCGGCTGTGACAGTGCGGCGCGCACGTCGTTCCAATCCGACGTCTGGCTGCACTTCAAGCCATAGACGGACGCGATCCGACCGAAGAAGCCCCAGGCCGTTCCGTTGTCATCCGTCCGGAATCCGTTGTCGAGCGCGAATTTGCAGGTAGCAGGCGGTTCCACTTTATTGCCGGTCAGCGTCGTAATCGCCATCGCCATGCAAGTCGGCCCGCAGCCTGAAGTGGCGATCGTCTGGCTCCGGTCCTGCCTGTTGGAGTACAACACAGTTTTCCACCGGGGATCCTCTTGACTGTAGTAGACCGGTTCGCGGTCTGTCGGTGCCGGCGTCGGCTGGCCGCGGTCCTCGCTGCCATCCGCCCGCTTCGCGCCCGGCGCGAATAACACCTTCCACGATTGCGGCCCGATCTTGCCCTCCGAAGCCCCCGCATTGCCCAACTGATTCGCCTTCTTGAACGCATTGACAGCAAACAGCGTATTGGCACCGAATTTACCGTCAGCCACGAGAGCCGCGCCAGCAGCACCGGTGTAGCCAAGCGCATTGAGCCGGTCTTGCAGTTGCTTGACCGCAGCCTTCGCCGCAGCAGGATCTAGGCCTAACACTTCTTCTGGAATTTGCGGCATCGCGTTATTATCCGGCATATTCATATCCCTCCCATAGTTAGCGGCAGATCGCCTTTATACACCAAGAAGCTTTCCTAAGCGGCTGCAAACATGCTGGGCTTCGGAAAGCTTCTGCGTTTCGTTGTTCTTTGGCGCGAGTGTGCCTCAGAGGTTGGATTACTGGATCCCTTTCAACGGCCAATAATCGGCCGGCGCGGGAGATGGTCCAAGCGACGATGTCGGCAGCGGGGCCGTTGCCGCAGCAGGAGTCGCCGTCTCGGCTGGAGCTGCTGACGGCACTTCCTTCTTGACCGACACGTGAACGTGCAGCTTATTCTCGTACCAGACCCAGTCAAAGCCGGCCTCCTTGGCCAACTCGCCGAGCCGACCAAGCAATTTGGGCTCCTCTGGTGCCTCCGGCTGGTCACCTGTCACCGTAAGGTCAGCCGCGCGCCCCTCATAGTGGAGGCTGATTTTGTGTTGCGTTCCGTCATGCTCTTTGGTGCCGTCATCCCACACATCCGTCGGGCGCAGCTTCCGGTCCGGCCATTCCGCCTTGACGAGCGCCGCAAGCTTATCGAGTTTCTCCTTCATCCGCGGGGTCATGAGATAGTCATCGCCGTTATGCTCTTCGTCCTTAAACTCGATGTCGGCATTGTCGTTCTTGACGAGTTTTTTGAAATCGTCCGAGTCCCGTATGATTTTGGCAACCATCGCTTCCGAGTTATCACTCTCCGAAGGAGTCGGATATGTCTCTTTCAACTTCATCACTTTCTTGATGATTTCGGCTTTGACAGCCGGCTTATCCGAGCCGCCGAGCGACTTGATGAGCTTATCGAGCGGAGCCGAATCGCCGGCCATGGACATATTCGGTCCGGTCAGCGCGCTGTATTTGCCTCCCGAAGGAGCAGCCGGCGCCATCGACATTTGAGGTCCGCCTGCTCCGCCGGCGCGCAAATAGTTCAGCACCGCGCTGTTGCCGAAGCTTTGTTGCGCCGATGCCATCTCGCTCTGCGGAGGCAGACTGGAACCTGGCACTGGCTGAGGCGCCGTCTTGGCAGCATTACTTTTGCTTTCCGGCTGCGTCGTCTTGCCCATTGTTCTTCGTCCCTTCCGTCATAAACTGGTCGATCCGGTTCATCCGCTCTTTCCATGCTTCCAAGTATTCGGCGTTCGTAATCTGCTTGCCCGCCCCTTCTTTCGTATAATGCTCTTTGTCGGTCGGGGTCATATTGCCTTTCTGATTCTTGCCGATCTTGGCATCCGGCTTCTCATAGATGCCGCGCATCCCGTTAAACCCTTGCTGGTGGGCGAAATACAGATTCTGCGCGCTTTCCTCCAATAAAAGTTCGTCCGTGCCTGTACCAGCAGCTTTATCTGCTTCAGCGGCAGGAGATTCGATCAAATTGACCGGCACCGGCCGTTTCTGGATCACTTCATTGTTATGCGCCTGAATTTGTTTCAAGTTATATTTCGCATAGATGGCGCCGACCAGAACGTTCAATCTCGGATCGGACTTTACGTCCTCCCACGTCACCGCGCGTGACTCCTCGGCCCCTTCATCCTTCACTTTCAGCGTATTGAACAGCTTCTTCACGGAGGGCTTATCCCGCGCATCCTGGAATGCGCCTTCTCCGAGCTGCATCAGCCCGTAATAAGCGCCGTTGTGGCTGTTCTTGTTGCCTGCCGACTCCATAATAATCATCTTCTCGAGCGTCGCGGCGTCGATGCCGGTCAGCTCTGCCGCTTCCTTAACCGCCGCCTGGATGACTTTATCTTTGCGAATTTTGTCCCATGCTTTCTTGTCGTCGGCTTTCTTCTCCTCCCGCTTCGCATTCAGCACCTCCGCCGGCGTAGGCGGCCGGGCGACAGCTGCGAATGCTTCCGCCTGTTCCACCGACAGCGGCTTGCCGCCCGCTTGGGACATATTGGGGCCGTCGTTCTCTATTCCGTATCGGGCTGTTCCAATCGTAGGTCTAGCAAACGACATTTGACCGGGCAGCGGTCCCGACTGCAAATATTTCAGTACAGCGCTGTTGCCGTAAGTTTGCTGCAATTGCTCCGCCGCCCAGGGAACCGCAGCAGCCGGGGCCGGTTGCACTGCGGAACCTTTCGCCGGCTTCGCGGCGGATTTGACCACAGCTTTCCCCTGCTTGCTCTCGGCTTGTTTATTTGCCACCGGCATTCACTCCGATCCAGAGGTTTACGATTCGTCGCTCGCAGGCTCGATCGGCTTCACCGTTTTGGATACGCGGCGCACCTTCTTCACCGTATCAACGTCCAGCTCCGTCACCGCGCTCTCATCATTTAGAACCGCTGATTCGACCACGGTATCCTTCAGTCTGTTGATTAGGGTTGGCTGCTCCGCTGCATCTGCTTTTAGAACCGCTGCATCGATCGAGCCATCCGTCTTCGTGAACGCAGATAGTTCCTCAACCTGTTCGATCGGCTGCCGAATGATCGGCGTGCCTCCGATCGGCGTTTTGATGATCGGCGTGTCATCGATCGGCACTTTAATGATCGGCGTGTCGTCGATCGGCACCTTGATGATTGGCGTTCCGTCATCGATCGGTACCTTGATGATCGGCGTTCCATCGTCAATCGGCACCTTGATGATCGGCGTTCCATCGTCGATCGGCAGCTTGATGATTGGCGTTCCGTCGTCGATCGGCAGCTTGATAATCGGTGTATCGTCGTCAACCGGCTGCTTGATGACCGGTATATCGATATCTGTCGGCAGCTTCACGACAGGCACGTCATCAAGCTTGCCGCCGCCCGTCAAGCTGGTCTGTCCGCCCGGCGGAACCGTAACCGTACCGGTATCGACCGTACCGACAACCGCCCACCAACGCACCGTCCAATCTTTAGGCGTCTGGTATGAGCTCGTTCTTTTGTCCTGAATTTTGACATGGAAACCGGTTTCCAGAAAAATGTTGTTTTCCGTATAATAGGCCATTACAAACGGAACATCCGTCTCCATCAACGCCGCGTCTCCTGATTTAACCGTCGAGGAATATTGCGGCAACGGAATGATGATCGGAGGCGTTTCGGGTATCGTCGGAGGCGTCTGATTGCCCGGCGTTTGCGAGATTTGCGTCGTCTGGCCCGTTATATTCGTTAACGACGCCGCGAGCTTCGTTTCCCCTGCGGCCAACTTAGTCGCCGATAACGAAGTGGCAAGCCCTCCTGACAACGACTCGTCGGGACCGCTGCCAACCGTATCCACGACGGACAAAAAGATTCCGACATCGGTCGATGGGAGCGAATGATTGATAAGAGGGCTTGTTCGGACCTCTCCCGGGTACATCGTCTGGAACACAATGCTGCCCGTCGCGATCTGCGCGCCCGATCCCGATCCTCCGCCGCCAGGAATGTTGACGTTGATCTGAGTGGTGCCGTCTGCTACGGACACTCCCGCTCCGGTAAAATTTATTTTCGTGCGGGCCGTAAAAGAATTGCCATCCTTCAGTACGGTCACCTTCTGCGGATCGGCCAGCGTACCCGACAGGTTATTCACGTTGAGCTCATCCGCTCCGCCGTCGGCATGCGATCCAGCATGGCTGAGCGCAGCACCGTTGATTGTCACGTTGATCCGGTTTTTCCCCGGTTCGTCGGCAGCCGTAACGCCGGCTCCGATGAAGTTGATTTTCGTACGGGCGGGCAGCTCGGTGCCTTCCTCCTGCACGATGACCTTCTGCGGGTCGGCAAGCAAGCCGGACAGATTGGTCACATTCAATTCGTCGGCTCCGCCGTCCGCATGCGATCCCGCATGCGCCGTCATGCCAGGGATGTTAATGTTCGTCCGTCCGTTGCCTGAATCCTCCGACAACGTAACGCCGGCGCCGGTGAAATTGATCTTCGTACGGGCAGTCAGGGATGAGCCCTTGTCCTGCACGACAATTTTCTGCGGATCGGCAAGCACGCCGGACAGATTGGTCACGTTCAGCTCATCCGCTCCGCCGTCCGCATGCGTCGCTGCATGGGTCGGCAGTTGCGCAGGACGCTGCTTATCAGCCAGCATCAGCTGGAACAACAGCTCGTTATTATAAATGAAAGGGCGAACCGACTCGTCGATTGCGGTAATGATGCCCTTATTATTAATCGTGATGGCAGCAAGCACGACAGCATCAGAAGCAGGCGCATCCGGCTGCTTATCGAAATAACGCTCCGCCAGCAGCCGAACGATCGAACGGTCCTCGACGACAGCGAGCGATGATTCGCCAGCAGCGGTTTGCGGCACATTGTTAATGAACAACTGGCTGCTAATAACGCCGCTAGTCGGCATTTCTCCTGCACGCGCGTAATAGCGCTGCGTCCGCGTAACGTTACCAGCGAGACCGCCGAGATTGAACGGAATTTTGTTATCTTTCCATGCGCTGAGCATCGTGAACTGGCTTGGCAGCGACTCAATGACCTCGACAAGCGCGGATCCGCTCTGCTGCAGCTTCGTCCGAACGGTCAATACGACCTCGATCACATCTCCCGGATTCGCAACGCGCGGTACCGTCCGGTGCACAATGAACTGATCGTTCTCGAATACGGTCACCGTCTCCTGAAGGACCGAATCCAAGCTGCTTGCCGGCGCAGGCTTCTCCGTCGTCAGCGAGAATTTGAACGTCTCGCGGATTTTGTTCAGCTCGATGCCGTCCGTACTCGCGGTCGCATTCGATACAGGCGGCACAGGTTCCCGCGCAATTTCGTCGTAGGAAATAACGGCGTAGATGACGCCTCCGCCATAAGCTGGCGGATAGCCCGTCAGCTTGCTAATGTCAGCAACGTCGAGATTGGCGGCAACGATGATCTCCCGCCCATTGGCATCGATTGCCGTTCCCGGCGTCAAGCGGACGCCCGTACCATCGATTTGCGACAGATGAAGTCCGCCGATGACCCCCGTACCGTGCACAAACCGGTTAAGCAGGCTCCGCTTTTCGATGTAATAATTTTGCTCGAGCTGAAAATCTTTGACCGAAAGCAGCTTTCCATAAAAATAACGGTTACGTTCAAACTGCTGCAGTTGCAATTGACTATTAGACAACACGATAACCTCCCATCATCGTATAGCTCGTTATATAAGCCGTGTATCGGCGCCGAGGCCGGATCTGACGTCCAGCTGTCCGAACGGCGTTTCGTCCATCAGCATCGTATCCCGGTCCATTATGGATTCATCGTCATACCGGGCGGACGGATGCGTCAGCACGGTATTAACCCCCATGAACGTATAGCCGCCGAGATAGATCCAAGGCTGCAGCCAAGTGACATCCGCTACCGTATGCGCCGGCTGGTTGTGCGCGATCATGCGCTTTATCGTCTCAAGCTCGGCCAGCCCCGACAGCTGCTTCGGCATCAGCAGCACGCTGAACCGGTATGGGTCGTCGCCGAACAGCTCCACGAACGCCTGCTTCGCCTCCGGATCGACGATGTCTTGCAGCCTGTAATTTTCGACGATAATCGGAAGCTCTTGCGTATACAGTTGGACGATTCGTTCCAGACCTTCCTTCGTTCCGCGCATGCGGTGAATGTCCGGCATTCCTTTGATCAAGCTGCGAAGCTTATGCTCCGGCCAGCCCGGGTCAACAGCAATGCCGATCCACGTCGCAAGCCACCGCAAGTAATCGCCGGACGCTGCGTCGACGTCGAGCCATCTCGGAGAAGCCGCAATCTTGCCGTCGAGCTCCGTCATGAACGTCTCGATAAGCGATAGAAAACGTTCCAGCAAATCCCGGCTCGCCGGATCCTCCTGATACACAGCCGGCATATACCTCAGATAAGACAGCCGCGGAAAATCAACCCGAAGGCCTCTTAGCATTGGCGTATCCTTGTCGCTCCCGAACAGCTGTATTCGAATCCATAAATACCGTCCTGGCTCTGCACGGATAAGCATATCGCGCGGACTGACCGTCGTCTCCGACCACGGAAGCTGCTGTAAGGCGGCAGCCTTATCCGAGGCGCGAACCGCCGTATCCGCAATATAGTCATCGAGATTCCGGCGCGACTGGTCAATTAGAAACTCCCGTGAGTCGGATACCAGATACGACACCCGAATAAGCGTATTGTCAGGAATGTCGCGGTCGAGCGCGAGCTTATGCCACCGGATCGCTTCCTCCGTACTGTCGAAGCTTCGCGAGACGTACTCGCCCTTGGAGATCGGGGAACCGCTGTCGCGGTACAACGCCGGCTGACGCAGCAGCAGCGTAACCTTCTGCGCCGCCCGGTTGAACAAATACAGATTGTTGCGGCTGAACACAATGCGGTCGGCCGCGCCGCGGTATGTCGTAAGCGGACCGATCGGTTCGCCGGAATCGCCGCGGTACAGATGGATCATCGGCACTTGCAAGCCCACAGACGGTTCCCGTTCCCCGATGTAGACGACATCTGAGTCATCGACGGCAATGGAGACCGGATTCGTGTCGCCAAGCATCGGCGCGCGCCAATTCAGTTCCCCTTCTGCCGAATAACAAGCGAGCGACTTCGCTTCTGCGTCCAGCACGTACAGCTTGCCTGCGGCGGACACTGCCGCCGTCAGTCTTAAGCCGGCCGTTCCGCTTTCGTTTTGGCCGCCGATCCAGCGAACGAACCTTCCGCCGGGGTCAAAAACGGCAACAGGCGCTCCTTCCGCCTGCGTGACGTAGCAGAATCCGTCACCGTCCGCCGTAACATCATAAGGCGACCAATCCGCTGGCGGCCCGGAGGCGGCGAATGGCGATTCGTCCCCCGCCGTCCAGACGGGCTGGCCCGTTGCTTCTGCATAAGCGCACAGCCGAACGCTAGTCTCGCCCGTATTTTCCAATACGTATACGAACCCCGGACTCCGCGACAGCTTCATCCCGGCATCCTGCACGTACAGTACGCCCTCGGGTCTGTCCAGCCGCCCGGTAACCGGGTTGTAGGCATACACTTTGCGGGACGTTTCGTCCATCATCAGCAGCATGCCGTGGGGTCCTTGCGCAACGTCTGTGACGACGCCTCCGGCAGGCAGCAGCGAAGCGGCATCTACGGTAAGCTCAGTCGCATAATCGTTCGCCGACTGAATCCGGATACCGCTCTCGCCGTCATCCCATACGAGCTGATGAAGCAGCCCTTCGCTCCAGCGCTGCTTCGACCGAATAATATGGTAATGAAACTCGGTGCGGTCAAGCACGGACATAACCGACTCCTTCCTGCGGCGGGCGGCCGAACATCTGCTGCTCGATCTCAATTCTGTGTCCGTCCGAATAAACAAGCGCATGGTTATCCATCGTGAAATTGCCCTGATCGTCTATGCGCCCGCCCCCTTCCGTATTGAACAGCTGCAGCCGCTGCACGCTGTCAACGCCGTCTACCTTATCGATGAGCGCATACAGCTCCGACAAATATACCGTTCGGCCGAACGGCCATCCCGTACCATGCGGACCGCCCTCCAGCGGATGCAGGTAGCGGGACAGCTCCGCCGACACAGCTGCCGCTACCGCGTCTCCGTCATGGCCGCTGTTGATCGTGACCAGCACGTTCGCCTGCACCTTGACGTAGCGCGGTGCGATGACGGCAACGCGCGTCGTTAACAGCCGGTGACGGTTGAGATAGCGGGACACGGTGTCCAGAAAGCCAGCGCTTGGATTCGGATTCGGCTTATCGCTGTAAGGCACGACGACGACCTTAACCGCATTGTCGCCGCTCCACAGAGCCTTAGCTCGTGCAACGCGAAGCCCCGGCGTCCTGCATGCCAACTGCTCGTAATCGTCGTCCGTTACGGCGCGCGTTAGACGCCGCAGCTCCTTGACTGCCCGGGCTGCCGCATCCTCCACACTTTCCGCATTGGCGCCTCCGCTAGCCGGCAGCAGCTGCAAGACGTCCAACTTGCCTGCAAGCCCGCTGTCATGATCCGCGAATTGCGAGATCGAGCCGGCACTGACGTTTCCTTGCCTGCCCATCGTCCGGTAATAGGAGATGCGTATACTGCTTAGCTCCGCCGATGCAGGGGGTACTTTGCCGTACAAGCCGTCCCCGAACCGAACCGTGCCGCTGCTTGGATCGAATACGTAGTGCGAATCATCAGGCCCTGAAGCGTCCAAGTCCTCCCGGCGAGTCCATTCCTTCCAGCCGGACCAGCCGTAAGAGCCGTCCGTTCCGTTCTCGAACACTTCCGCCTTCATAGGAGGGTCAAGCACGATGCCGCCGCCGTCCCTCACTTCGAACGTCTGATTGCTGAGGCCGCTGGACCTGCCGATATAATCATTCTCCACATAATCGAGCTGGACGACCGGAACCGTGTGCAGCATAATGCTGTCGATGCGCGGCGCAAGCTCATAGCCTTCCGACTTAACGGTGCACCGGAACCAGCAGCAGTCGGCTGGTGCCGTCAGGAACAGCCGCTTCAAGCCAGCATCCTGCGGGGCCAGAAATAGGATCTGGCCGCTTCGCATCAGCATGACCGTTTCGTCGCCCGATACTTCCAGCCTCGACCAGCCTTCGCTTTCATTCAAATACTCCCACTCGAGTGTAACCGGCGGCTTCGCCTCGAACAGCTCGCCTTCATCTTGTTCAGCGATCGGCACAGGATAATCATTAAATAATCTAAACGTAACGGGAATCGGCGTTCCCGGCTCTATTAGCCGGTCGAAGCCGAGATAAAGGCTGCTGCCAGCCTCCGCTTTGTCGCCGAACGCTTTAAAGCTTAGTCCTTCATGACCCGCCGACTCCGTCTGGTCGATGACCGATGATCCGGTCAGCGTCACAATACTGATAAGAGACGCGGAGGTGACGGTCAACTGCTGTTCGGTTACGAAGCGAAAATCGCCCGCCGCTAGCGGCGTGCCTTGGGGAACGATAAGCTGCTCTGCATAATGCGCACCGCTGCCAGGCGAATCGGATGCCGCCGGAGGGTTCTCCTCTACATCCGATTGGCCGGCAGCCGCGCTTTCTGCGGTATCGTCCGCCGCCTCCAAGCCCGCCTTGAGCATGAAGGTAACCTCCGCCCTTGCAGGTTTGGACGGAGCCGGACAAGTACCGAGCAGCTTCAAATATTTGCGAATATGATCGTCGCGTACTTGATCGAGATAATAGCGCTGTCCTTCGGCCAGCCAAGCAAGCAGCTCCAGCATCGTAATGCCGGGATCATGAACGTTGAAGTCCGTCCACTCCGGCGCATAGCGCGGGATCTGTTTCTTGGCGTCCTCGATAAGCTGCGCAAATGTCTTATCGTCCAAATTAGGAATTGGAAGCATGGCGGACACCTCTTTGTATGGATAAGCGGCTTGACGCCCCGTTGCATTTCGTACAATGACATGAGCGGCTTTAGGGGATATTAAGATCTTCGTTGCAGTCTATACAAGGAAAACAAGTGGTTCTAGCCATTTTCGGCCAAAAAGATGGTTATCTGAAAAAGATTCATTGCAAGGTTTGCAATGAACGGCATGTATGCAGCCTGTCGGCGTACTTTCCATTGCATGAAATACAATCAAATACACCGACGTATAACCTGACGCTGCATCAGTACAGCAATCGCGCTTGAGCTGAACGAGGCTTCAATTGGTGTTAACCGCTGCCGAACATTCCTCGATCACCGTTGCAAGCTCCTGACGACGACCTGATGCATGCCGCTGTAAATGAGCAAATGCTGCGGGAAAGCGGAAGTCGGCTGCTGAGCCGGATTAACGATCACTTCCCGTCCGTCGGCATCGCGTATGATCATCTCCAGACGGTCTACGTATTCGAGGCCGGTTACGCTTCCGAGCAAGACGTACAGATCGGACAGCGCCGGTACCCGCCCGAATTCCCATCCGGTTCCTGCCGGTCCCCCCGATAGAGGGTGAAGAAACGACTTCAACCGGCTTAACGCTTCCCGCTCCGCATCCGGCACGTCTTCGATGCTGGCCGTCACGAGTACGGTGTGAACGGACACTTCCGCATAAGCCGGACCTCTGATGTGAATATGCGACTGCGACGCTACGACGTTCGCTGCGTGCTTCTGGATATAGTCCGTAATCGTCTGCCTGAGCGCAGCGCTCGGCTGGGGCAGCCGCTCAGCAGACTGCGGGACAACAAGCAGCGAAATGCGGCCGGTCTGCGGCTGCCCCTGCTCGTTCACGTTCGGCAAGCATTTCACCCGGGCGATTCCACGGGCAGCCTCGAATACGAGGCTTTCGTAATCGGCCGCCGTGACGGCCCGGAACCGGTGGCGGATCATCAGCGGCCCGCGCTCTTTGGCTGCTGCGCTGTCCTCGGTGTCGTAGCCTCCCGCAGCTGCTTCCGGATTGGCGACACCGTCCACATAGGCAATGGACGATTTCAGCATCGCGATCGCACCGATTTCCACATTGCCTCTTGCGCCGCCGCCGCTGCGGTAGCTCAGCTTCACATTGTTCGTTCCGATCGGAGGCACTTTCCCGTGAATGCCGTCGCCGAACCAGATCCGGCCCGTCGTACGGTCAATCGCGTAACAGCGGTTGTCCGGTCCCGCTTCCGTCAACGTTTCCGCAGCCGTCCACCGGACCCACAGCCTCGTAACGGTTCCCTTGTCATCCTTCTCTTCGACAATGATTGTTCCCGCTTCCAGCATCGCCTGCCGCTCGCGGTCGGAGATCGACGAGAGCTCGTCGACGTACAGTTCTTCCGCGACAACCGGCGATTTGGATACCGTGAATACAGCATCTGGCGTTCCTCGCGAGGATCCGATCACTTCATCCTTGAAGCTCTCGGCTTGATCGACGACCGTTGTGTTACGATAAATCCCTTGAACGATTGGGGCCGGAGCCCGCTCTCCGCCCTTAGAATCCGCCGTCTTGAACACGCCGAGCGTATCGACTGCACGCAGCCAGAACCGGGATCTTCCGAAAATTTCCGTCTCCGTCCAATCCGGCAGACCGACGAACTCCAAGCACCCGCTGCGTGTCAAATGATTAGTGCCGTCGACGGCATCGAGCTTAACCCAGCCCGAGCCGCCTCGCTTCTCCGCGTAGTACTGCCACTCCACGATCGGATGCTGGTCAGGATCGTACACTTGGTCGACGAGCGACAAATAAAGGCTAATCGGCCCCCGCAGCGGCGCACGGTCGAAGCCGACGTACATCGCTTGCTCTTCGTCCAAAGCGTCCGCCGATTCAAGCCAGCTCCCTTCGGCCGAATCTCGGTAACGAAGGCTCCGGTATTCAAGCGCCTGCTCGGCTGGCGCTACCGCCTTATAGTGGATCGCCGCATCCCGGATGAGCAGCCGCTTGCCGGCGATCTCCAGCTCATCCTTGGGAGGAAGGGCGAACAGCCTGCAGCGGATCCAGAAGTTTTCTTGGCCTTGCACTGCTGTCGATGCGACGTCGTCGCCATTGCGGAACGTCAGACTCAGCTTGGAACCTTCGTCATAGGCCATATCCGTACGTTCCCAGCGCAGCCATCCGCCTCCGTTCCAATACTCCCAAGACACCTCGCTGGTGACGATGTCCTTCACGGGATCGGCGGAGGCCGCTTGCTCCCGCTCATTCTTGCTTGGCTCATCTTCGCCAAGAATGAACGTGAGCGTGACGCTTCCGCCTTTCTTGGAGAAAGCATCCGCGCTCGAAATATACAGTGTATCCCCTGTCCGGGGACTCGCGCCGAACAAGTAAAACGAACCGCCAGGCTCGACCGGATTGTTGTTGCTGAACATGAGATCCGGGCGGGATTCGTCGCCTTGCACCGCTATGCGCCACGTTTCGTTCAAGTATCCGTCCGTTACAGGGGGGCCGTTATCTGCCCCCCTCCCTGCCGCTGCCGCTCGCTGCGTCGCTGCTAATCCTAATGCAGCTTGCGGCGAAGGAGCCACACGGCCGCGAAGCCAGCGGCCGAACCGGCCGTTCACCTCGGTCAACCCGAGCACTTTCGTTCCCGGCTTCGCCCTCAGGCTGCCGGTCGATTGTAATTGCTGCATGTCGGTCCAGGAGCCGTCCCAATATTGCCAGCGAATAGAGATGGGGTCCGAGGATTCGGTCCCGTGCATGATTCGAATCTCGGAGCCGGAGCCGCAGCGAAGCAGGTCATCATGGGCCAAATAAATAAAATGCTCCTGCTTATTCAATCCTTCAAACAGCTTAAATTGGGTCACACGGCTCACTTCAGTGCCGGCAGCATAATCCGCCTGAAGCGGCGATGCCAGCGTAACCGTATGGTCCTTCGCACGCTGTACCTCCGCATACTCGGCTCCGCCGACCAGCAGCAGATCGCCGGGCAACAAGCCTTTCGCGCTGTCGATCATCAGAGACGCATCGCCTTGCCGAGCCGGTGCTATGGCGACCGCCCACAACGGCGCGACCGGTTGCTCCGCCATCCCCGGCGGCGCGGCATAGATCGCATCTGCTCCCGCAGACGCGCTCAGCAGATCGGTCATCCGGGCTGGCGTCGCCAGCATCGGCTTCCTCGTCTCGAAGACGACCGGCTTGCCGCCGTCCAAGGCTTGCGCTGCAACTTGCGTCTGTGCAGGAATGAGCACCGCTTCCTTCACGCCGGCGCTGAGCCGGAACGTGACCGGCGCTCTTGCCTGCGTAGCCGGCAGCAAGGATACGCCGAGCTTGCTGAGAAAGGTCAGCAAATTTTTGTCCGGTACCCGGTTCAGACGCTCCAGCGTATCCACATACTGCCCAGCGAATATGCGAATGACGGCCGCAGCAGGATCGCGTTCGTTCAGCGCGTTCCATTCTGGCACGTAGTAGGGCGCCAGCTCCAGCAGCTGCCCGATAATCCGTCCGACGTCCCTTCCGTCGATGAGCGGAGCGCGCATCGTCTCACCTTCCTAGCGGCTATCCTTCTCGCAAATAGAACGGATAGACCAGATTGTATTCGTTATTCGTCGACCGGACCCGGTAACGAATGTCGATCAACAGCTTGCCGACGGTTCCCCTGTCCGGCTTCACTTCCACGGTAACCGCCTCGATCCGAGGCTCCCACCGCATCAGCGCGTCCCGGACGCTCGCCTCCATCTGGCCGACGACCGACACGCTCATCGTTTCGAATATAAAATCATGAATGCCGCAGCCGAAATCGGGACGCATAACGCGTTCTCCCTTAGCCGTAAATAAAATAATGCGGATCGCTTCTTGAATGTCCGCTTCATCCGAAGAAAGCGCGAACGTGCCGGATGCCGGCTCGAGCGATACCGGGAACTTCCATCCCGTTCCTAGAAATGAATTTGCCATTGCAGACTCGCCACCTTACGCTCATTTGCGATCATTCGGCAGCCGCTGACAACAGCGGCGTCTAGCCGATCAGTACCGTCGGCTCGCCCATCAAGATGGCGTTCGGGCCGCCGGCTTCCGTAATGCTGTCGCCCATCCGGACGGCGGGCAGCCCGTTAATGAACACCGTCGTGCTTCCCATAGCGGCGACTCCCCCTACATGCGGGTTCGGCGTCGCGAGCGCGCACGCGTGAAAATCGGAGCCAGCCCGCCACGCCGGCTTACCGCCGATCAGTACATTCGCGCTTCCCGGTCCCGGGCTAAGCGGCGTGCCGTGGCTCGTAGCATCTCCCATTCGTGCAGCTGGCGGCATTGCCTCATGCACCCCCATATCCGCGTTGTTAGTTGATCTGAACGACCGCGCCTTGAATTTTGAGCGTGCCGCCTGATTTGAGCGTCATTGAAGCATCCGCCTCGATCTGCACTACGCTCGACTTGATCGACACCTTCTGAGTGCTCTTCACTGCGATCTCGTTGCCTGCCCCGTCGATAACGACGGAGTTGCCGCCCGAATCTTTGAACTCGAGCTTCGGCCCGCCGGAGCCGTCGGTCAGCGTAATCGTCTGGCCGTCCTTGCTCTTGATCGTAATATTCTCCTTGCCGTCCGTGTCGTCGAGCACGATTTCGTGGCCGCTTCGCGATTTGATGACGCGCTTATTGTTGTTGCCGTCGTCATTGCTGCTTGGCGGCGCATCCTTGCCGTTCCAGAGTGACCCAAGCACATACGGATGATTGATATCGCCGTTCTCGAACGCAACGAGCACCTCATCCCCGACCTCCGGCAAAAAATAAATACCCCGGTCTTTGCCGCCGCTCGGCACCGCCAGTCTCGCCCAGTTGCTCTCGTCCGACGCGCCGCGCCACGGAAACGTCAGCTTCACGCGCGCCAGCCCTTCGGGGTCTTGATTGTTCGTGACGATTCCGATCATGACGCCTTGGATCCGCGACCTGTCCCGGCTTGGCTCAAGAAGACCTTCGAGATTCATGCTCATATCGTGTTCCCCTTCACCTTAAAGGTCGTTCGGTAACCGGACGTATCGATGCTGTGGCTCGTTTCCTCGATATAGTACGGTTTGCTGAACATTTTCCCGAGGCCCGCCAGTTCGACCCGCATGCCCGGCAGCAGATCGGGAATGCCGATCGTATCCGCGCTTCCGTTCACGAGCCCTTCCGCATGCTTGTTCAGAATGGCCTTGGCCATCTGGTCCGCCTCTGCCTGGGAGCCGACCGGCCGCCGGACAGTCTGCACGACTTTGCCGCCGAACACCTGCTTCATGTAGTCGCCGCCGCTCTTGCGCCCTTTACTCGTGTCGGCCGCCCATTCGTCGCCCGCCTGCGCCTTGCCGACGATCTCCTTCTTCTCCTTCAGATCCCAGCCCCGTACCTCGACCTCCGTCACTTGGCCGGTCAGATTAACGTCGGGACGAAAGCTCATCAGCGACTTACGCCATTCCAGCTTCACGAACGGATCGGCCTTCATCCCCGGCTTTTTAAAAACGAGCTTATCGCCGGAGACGAAAAAGTCGTAATAATTTTGCTCGGCTAATTTTTTGAGAAATTGATAGTCGCTTTCCCCTTCCTGCTTCGCCAGCTTCGGATGGGTGACGGGCGTATCCTCGCAATCCGCCTGCAGGCTGTAATCGCCCGCAATGGCGGAGGCAATGCCGCTGTGCTTAATGTCGTCCCACGATCTCGCCTTGTTCCCTCTCATCATGGCGTAGGTGGCATCATAGCCGCTAACGGTCAAATGCGGAGAGCCCGATTCGGCAAAATCGACCGCTACCGACGTAATGACTCCGACAAGCATCCGCTTCATCTCTTTGGCGTAGCCGAGCTTGATTTCGATTTTGCTGCCGAACGCGAACAGGTCGCTTACGCTCCGCAAGTCTTGCCGCACCGGATCGAACGCGTCCTCGACGGTGAACGAGAAATATCCCGCTTCCTCCAGTGAATGCTCGACGCTGACGCCAGCGATGACCATTCCTTTGGACAGCAGATCCTCGCCCTCGAGAAGAATTTCGAACCGCGGCGCGTAGAAATTGGCGTATTTTTTCTCCAGCTGTGCGAACTCCATCTTAAGCCTCCACCGGCGGAATAATGAGCGTCTTGCCGGCCGGCAGCTTCCTCGGATCCGCAATGCCGTTCGCCTTCGCGATGCTTCGCCAACGGCCGGGATCGCCGCATTCGCGGCCCGCGATCGACCACAGCGTCTCCCCGCGCTTCACCGTTACCTGCTTCGTCTGATCCGCCTGATTCGTCTGCTGCTGCTGTTGTTGTTCGGTCATCGACCGGTATTCCCGGAACGTAACGCTAAGCGTAGCCCTGACCGGGATGCCCGTATCGAGAAACATCGTGAACCGCTGCGAAGCCCGTTCGAGAACGGCTTTGAACTGCATCTTGCCCCAAATGACCATGCATATCGGCGGCGCGTGCAAATCGGGATTCATGTCCATCAACCCCGTTACCTGACCGGTGTACTTCCGAACGTCGACTTCTTGCTCGTATGTATCGAAGAAGAGCTCCATCGACAGCGTCTGGCCGCCGCCGCCGATGAATTGCGTGACGGGCGCCGGCAAGCCAGGAATGACTGTGCTCTGCAGTTGATTGCTCTTGTCGATCGAATACTCCGTCGGGTTGAACAACACCGTGACGGCATCGCCCTTCTTATTGCCGTCATAATCAAGCGGCTGTATCATCGCCTTCTCCAACGCCATGCGCGCACTCTTCCCCTTTCATTATCCAAATAGTCTGATGGCAAGCCGGCGTTTAACCCTACAGCCCCCGCCGCTCTTTCGCGATTCGGAGCTTCCTCTCCAGCATCCGGTACACCTGCTCCGTCAGCCGCTTCAGCTCGGCGTCCGTCATCGACGCGCCGTGCCGGTCAGCCGGCGCATACGGATGAGCGCCGCCCGCCGGCGGCAG
>NZ_BILZ01000060.1 GCF_004000825.1 Paenibacillus kobensis NBRC 15729
TAATAAATTTTAGTCTTCCTTTATTGCCTTATCTCCGATTTTCCATTTAAGAAACAGGTTAATGTCCCCAATTGCATCATTTATCCGCCATCGGTACTCTGGGTTTTCCCGAAGTTCTCTAAGTAGTACAGGTTTTACTAAGTGCTTTTCCAAATGTGCCTTTGTTCGTGCAACGTAGGCTAATCCTAATACGGCATTTGCTCTCAGCGCAGCATCTTCATGCTGGGAAAGCTTGATGCACAAATCTTGAGCATACTTCCAGTTCGGATGATACATTCCTACGGAAAAAGGGAGTGACCTAAGTTCGTCCAATTCATTTCTTGCCATTATTTCATTAATCTCGTCATTTGATAATTCATCCAAAGGCTTGTAAATTCTCTTCTCAGTCACAGGTGTATCTCCCTTCACCCATTCATAATGCAATGAGGCTGCGAAACAACCTTTCTGGTTCAACTATCGTACCCGATAGCGTAATGAATTTGCGAATGCCAGATGCGTGAATATGCTCTCGACTTTTTAAAATCCCCAAAGATTATGTTATTTCGTTACATATCATTTATATTGAAATCACTTAATTTAACAAGTTTTTTCTTCCCTCTGTTTCCTTTTGTGATTTTTTCTTCTCCGTTTTCCTCTATTTTTTCGATAATATAATCACCTGTGAGCAAATTATAATCTTCCGTATCAAATGCCATTTCTGTACCTTCTTTAATTGGATGATTCCATCCCATAGTTACTCCAATTAAATGCCAATCGTTTTCTTGAAATCTAAACCTATAGTTGTCATACCACCTTTGCCCACTGCCCCCGTAATCATTAACTACCACGGATCCTCTATCTATTATAATTCCATCAAACGGATCCCCCCAACCTCCACCATCAAGTGCCCCCAAGATTACATTGTCTGCAATGATTGAGAGTGAGTATGTATTATCTTTGTTGCCAAATGCAATTAGTAATGAACGGTCATTTATATCCGCTGTGTTCTCGATTACAATTGCAATGTCTTGTATTCCATCCTTGTTCAAATCACCTTCTGCTTTAGCTTTTGCATTTTCATAGTTTACATCCAATATATGCCACCCCGTTGGTATTAACGAAGCAATATCTTTAGCATTTGTGTTGCTATCATCACTATTTTGTTGGGCCAACCTCCATTTTGCATTGCTAATAGGCTCTTGATACATTTCTTGTCCTTCATAAATATACCCGCTAGTGTACCTGTCATACTCTGTATTGTCATCTGGAAGATCAGCATTAAACGTGAAGAAGGTTAAACCTCCCTTATCCCAATCAAAGCGAAGTTGAAGAAAACGCCATTGAAATTCTGATTCAATGAATTTATCATGACTATCCCCAATATTTGTAGTATTAATACCCTCTTTAGTTGCGAATGAAGGGGACGAAAACTCGATTTGCTTTACAATTGAATTTTGTAAATAAACACTTAAATAATCCTTCTTCGATCTATATGTAATCATCTGATCATCATAAGCATCAGTTGGATTTCCAAGTAGCTTTATTACATCCTCCCTTGTCATTCCAAGAGAAATTTTACCTACCGATTTTCCAGGTATTATTAAATATTCATTGTTAGTTATTGGATTGATGGATGGTTCTGTGGTTGATGCAGGTTCTAAATTATTCTTATTATTCGTTGAAGATAAATCTGGTGTCGATGTCGGTGTGGAGACCCTCGTAGATGAACCTGGTTCTTCACTAGCTTTCGATGCTGGTGCCTTTGTAGAAGTCGAATTAAGATCATTACTTTGAGTACATCCCGTTAATGTAAAAGCCAAAAGAAATATACACATTACTATTTGGAATTTTTGCACATAAAGTACCCCTCGAATTATTATTTTCCCCCAATTATAACCTACATCTCGAAATTTGTAATTCAGCTATCCTGCCCATTACTTCAATGAAAACGGCAGCCGATTGTCTGGTCGACTGCCGCAATATCCTATTCATCTAACGTTCCTCGATAGCTTAATCGTTAGATGGCTACGATTCATTAATTGTTCCTGAGCTCAATTTTACAAGTTAGTGGGTTGCGATGACCTTCCCTTCTTCAGGCGAAGCTCCTCCTGCTCGCTTTAAGGCAACGAACGCAACTACAATGCCGATCAACGTAACCGCTGCTGAAACAATAAACGCAGTATGAATCGACGAATTAAGCGCGCTCGGACTCATCGTCTCCATCGTTGTGTCGGAACCCAAGGTAGCGGAGATAATAGCCATGATAACCGCAAGACCGATTGCGCCGCCGATCTGCTGTCCGGTGTTGATGACCGCGGAAGATACTCCTTGTTCGCTCGGATCGACTCCCGTACTTCCGGCGATAAACATGGTCGTGAAGACGAGCGCTTGCCCGAGACCGATAATGATCGTTCCTGGGATTATTCCCCAAGCGTTGCCCGAAGCCGATAGCTGGGTCAAGAGTAGGAAGCCGATGCCTCCAAGTGCCATCCCCGATGCGATTGTCCCGGCGACTCCGACCTTGGCCAGCATGGGAGTGATGAGCTTGGCTCCCAGGAATGCGCTAAGGGTGAGAGGCAGGAAAGTAAACCCGGACTGAATAGCCGAAAAATTCAGGACGTTCTGGGTATACAGCGTAAGGAAGTAGTATAGCGTACCGAACGATGCGGAGAAAAGAAAGGCGACAAGCGCGGCTCCGATCAGGTTGCGATTGCGGAACATGCGGAAGTTGATCAGCGGCCCCTTGGAACGCTTCTCGATAACGACGAATGCGACTAGGAGCGCGGCTCCGATCAGAACGAATGGCAAGGTGCTTGCGCTAAGCCAGCCCGATACGGGAGATTGAATCAAATAATACACGGCAAGAAGCATGCCTGCGGTAACCGAAACTGTTCCTGCGATGTCGTAATGCTTGCGGCCGCTCGATGTTGCGCTCTCCTTAAGCACAACTGGGGCAAGCAAGAGAGTGAGGAGCGCGATCGGTACGTTAACGAAGAATGTCGCTTCCCAGCCGATAAAGCTCGTGAGTACACCGCCGAGCAGCAAGCCGAGCGACATGCCTACGCCGCCCATGGCAGCCCAGATTCCCATCGCCCGATTCCGTTCGGCTCCTTCTTCGAAGTTAGACATAATCAGCGATAGAGTTGCCGGCGACAACAAGGCTCCCCCTAGACCTTGCAAGCCTCTGGAAATGATTAACATGAGCTGGGAATCAGCCAGCCCGCCAAGCAATGAGCCTAATCCGAACAGGGACATGGCGATCATAAACATTCTCCGTCTACCCATCAAGTCCGAGAGTCTTCCCCCGATTAGCAGGAACCCTCCGAACGCTAGGGAATACGCGCTAACGACCCATTGCAGGTGGTTGGCGGAGAATCCCAGTTCCTCGCCAAGAGAAGGCATTGCCACGAAAATAATCGTATAATCCAGAGCCATGATTAATTGGGAGATGGCGAGCACGAGAAGCGCTAACCCTTTGAAACGGCCACTATTCATTTTGTACACCCTCCATTTTCGGACTAATTAGTCTAGAATGTCCATATTTGACTGAACGATCTGATAAAGGCAGCAGAGGGGAGATCACAGCTCTCCCGTTATGCTTCTAGCATTGACAGTGTGACTGTCGTAATTTCTTCGAGCACCTTAGGATCGTTTGTTAACTTGGCGACTTGCGTCAAAGTATACCGCGAATGGTACAGATACCGGGCCAAAGCTTGCAAATCCTGATCGGTGCTCAGCTCTTGGTTATGCTTGGCTCGAACCAACGCTTCATAGAAGGCACGCTCCAGTCGGTTTCGGTCCTCCTCGAACAAGGCGGCAATCTCCGGTTCATGAGGAACTTGATCGATGGCGCTGTACAGAATGAAGCACTCCTTGCGCCGGTCCTCATCTTGAAGGACAAAGACGATTTCACGGAAAATCGCATGGATCGCTTCCTTGACGGACTCCGACTTCTCTAAATAAACGACTACAGCGGATGATTTCTCGTTTACGTAATGCTTCACGGCCTTGATGAAGAGATCCTTCTTCGTGCCGTACGTATCGTATAAGCTCTGCCGAGCGATGCCCAGCCCTTCGAGCAGAATGGGAAGCGACGTTCCTTCGTATCCGTAATGACCGAACACTTCCATCGCTTTATGCAGGACCAGGTTCATGTCGAATTCTTTGCTTCTTGCCATGCGGGATCCCTCCTTTCCTTGTCCTCATACTACCCTTAACAGATCGTTCAGTCAAGAATGGGCAGCAAGCTATTATTCGGAGAATCGTACGGCATCGCTAACGCTTCCGACGGATTCGATGGCAACAAGCGGATTCCAGAAATCGCGATAGCTTTCGATAAGTCCGTCCTTCGTACGGACGACGCTAATGTAGGTTTGGTTGTACGGGTTGCCAGTCTCCCGATGTTTGCCCACGGACTTGAACTCCGCGATCGTCAATTCCGGATCCTGCGCCGGGTGGAACACAAGATCGGTGAATTCCACTTCGAAGTGCTTCGGGAAGTTCTGCATATATTCGAAGAGCTCAGCCTTGCCTTGCTTACGGTCGGGGAACCCTGCCGGTCCGTACGGGAACTCCAGCAAACCGTCTTCCTGCCACAGACCGACCCAAGCTTCGATATTGCCGCCGGATAAGTGCTTCAGGTGGTTACGGAACGTTTCTTGCGCTTGCTCCCGAATGGTTAGTTGCGTTTCTTGCTTCTCAATGTTTTGTTGGTTCAACATGGGATATCCCTCCGTTTATTTTGACTATTCAGTCTGGAATGTTTATAAAAAAAGCTTACTGCATTAGGTACGTTTATGGTTGGTTCAATATTCTCTTCTTAATTCTTCATGTCCTTAGCCCCCTTCGTTTGATGTGTTCATCTTAGTATTTCCGGACTGAACGGTCAAGAATTATTTTTGATCTTTTCCCCTGCTCCCGGACTCTTGTTTATTCAGCGCTTCCATCGCCGCAATCACGGGGATGGAAGCCCCCTCCCGAAGGTCATCGCGTTCTCAGCGCAAATTCCGAAACGAGCAAACCATGTCTCTTAGTCTCTTGTAGTTCATTATTAATTGACGCCCGAATTGCGTCCAGGCATAAGCCATGTAACGTCATATCCCATATTACTGAGTATTCCTAGCCCATCTTTAAACTCAATTCTGTTTGTTCCATTCCACCCATTTCCCAAACCATACAAAATGAACCGCTTAACCGTTCTTGGGTAATGTAAATTAAAACTCTCCATATCACCCTTGAACAAATTCTTTAAAAGAACGCGAACTAATAGTGGGCTTCCCGAAATTGGGTCATCCCATGTACACAAGTTGAATGTACATGTCATGCTTTTAAGTCCCTTTAATGATATAGAAAGTGAAAATTTCGCAGTATCATATAACAAACGTTCTCCGTTACCTTAATAACAAAATTCTATTTTAACAGAGGGCCGAATAAATTCCTTCAAATGAAGTTCATTATTCCTTCTTCAGCTATCTGTTTTAACTTTTCGTTTCTATATTCCAAAAAAGATTTCATATACTTCTTAAGAATTATTTTCTCTACGGCCCGTCCAAGTAAACCAAGAGGAGCTTCAAATATTAATGTATCTTTCATTACTGTTATTCCATCTCGTTCTTCAAACTCATGTTTGTGTTTCATACTTTTAAATGCACCTTTCAACATCTCATCTGAAAAGTGAAAAGGTCTTTGATATTCAGTAATTTTAGAGGTTAACCTTTGTCTGATTATAAAATGAGTTGCCTGAAATGTGACGGTTTCATCTATACTTATCAAGCCCTTAGTTCTTCCACCTATCGCCGTCTCATTTGTATGTTTCCAAACTGTTTGAGTATGTATTTCAATATCTCTTGCCAAATCAAAACAAAATGCAATCGGAGCATTAATTTCAGTTTCTGTTGTTATTGTAATCATAGCAGACAACTCCTTGGCACAAAAAAACTGAACTTCAAATAAATGCGCTAATTTCGAGTAACGGTATGCATACTCAACAATCGTCTCCCGTTAGTTGAATCAATGTTTCGATATTCAGCTATTTTCCTTATTCAAATAAAGGAGCAATTTTGTCTTTACATCAGCCCATTCTTTATCCAAAATACTGTATACGTTGGAATTCCGAAGATAACCATCATGCATAATCAATTCCTGTCTTAGGGTACCTTCAAACTGTGCTCCAATTCTTTGAATCGCCTTATTTGACCGTTCATTTCTTGTATCCGTACGGAACTGTACTCGCACTAAATTTAAGTTTTCAAAGCCATATTCCAGAAGAAGAAACTTACACTCGGTATTTATCCTTGTTCTCCAGACCTTTGGCGCCAACCAAGTACCACCTATTTCAAGTTTTCTGTTTAGCAGGGATATATCTAAATAACTGGTACTTCCAACAATCTCATTAGTACTTTTATCAAAAATCACAAACGGATATCTTAATCCTTGCTCTTTTGACTTCATCCACTGATTCATTGTAGTTACCAAATCTTCAGGCTTACTTATTGTCGAGGGGCTGAATGTCCATATATCGCTGTGATTACTTGCATTGAACAACCCCTCCAAATGCTCATGTGCTGCTGGCACTAACCTTACTCGTTCACCTTCTAGAGTGATGTCGCTTTTTATCATTATCAACCACGGACTCCTCTTCAAAAAATGATTTGTCACTGTCCCTAATGATATTCCACTAAATATTGTAAGTATCCTGCCCTTTAGCTTAACGCCGCCGCTGCCAGTTAACACTTTATTTTCTCAGTCTGAGACACTAGTTGAATAAAAAAAGCCGCGCTTGGCGGCTTTTTTAATAATTAGGATGTTCTGTCCGTAAATTCGCGAGTCACTAGTCCCGTGTCACCCGTTCCTGCATATGAAAGGTTCTTATAGTAGTAACCATAATGACGGAACTGGAATTTGACCATGCCCGTATCATTAGAAACGCGCATGCCTGGTTCCATCAAATAAGTATTCGATGATACCGTTTGACCAAGTGGGAAGTCATACGTCCATTTACAATAGCCATTAGACATCGAGGAATTATCAGTGACATCAACGGAACTACGAGCCGTTGTCCAGCCTACCGATGGCATACCAACCGTTAAGTTTACATTGAAGCTCGAACCAGCTACAGTCGTCGAAGGACCATAGGAGAGAACTTTCTGATCCGGCAGGTAAGGCTCGACGCCGTGGCGAGAAGCGACTTGTCGCGTCTGATAGCCGTTAACCGGACGAGTTGTTGTCGACGATTTCATATCCCACACGGAAGTGTTTGTTCCATTCAGCGTGGTGTCACCTGCTTTTGTATAAGTAACCGAGCTATCCAGCAAACCAGCAACGACATATGTTCCATCAGCATACTTCTCAGCATCGCTGTAGATTGCAAAGTGGAAGGTTTCGGTGTAGGTCGTGCCTGCTGCTACGGCTGCGTTTGCCTTATCTGCAGAGAAAGTCGATACGCCGCCCGCAAGGATAACTGTCGCCAAAGAAACGGATAGGAGTTGCTTCATCTTCATAACCTATTGACCATCCTTGTTCATTTTCTTTTTAGTAAACCCTTGCGAGTCGCTGTATTCGTCTTGTGCTACTTCATCTGCATATTTTTCAATGTCAGCCATGTTTGGATTGTCAATATTCGCGAAGTAATAATCCATTTGAGGCACACCGTCTACTACATAATATCCAACGGCATACAGCTTGTTGTCGCCAAAGTCGATATCACCATCAGGGAGAAGTGAAGCAATTTCTTCCTTGCTGATTTGCTTCCCGTTTTTATGGACAAAATTATATTGCTTGGGTGTTTTGTCCGCTTTCATGGCTTGACCATTGGATGTTTCTTTTTTGAACCAACCTTTATGTTGTTGTTGTACTGAGTTATCAGACTTCCAAGCAGCCGAAGTTGGAGTCGATTCAGCTTTAGCACTATTCAGAGTTCCAAGAGTTCCAGCACCAGCTACAATAACGATCAAAGCAGCAATAGGTATAAGTATTTTTTTTCGCATTTACCTAATGTAATATAAAATTCGATTCGAACGTCAGGAGACAACACGATGGATGATCAACTGGTAATACTTTTATTGGTTCTTGTAGCTGCCTTTTGCCTCTTTATGTCATTCACTTTATCTGGTTACATCGGACGCAAAAAACAGTTTGAAAAACAGTTAATTGATAAGCTCGATGAGATAACTCAACTCATAAAGAAGACAAAAGATTGAACTTTTCCCGGCCGGGTTTGTTCGACTTACACATTATAAGCTCTTGTTATTAATCGTTGGAATGGCCAAATTTCTGGTAATTCACATAAAATTCATATTTGTATGCAAAGCCCCCGTCTCCTTGCGGGGGCTTTGTTTTTATCACCAGATCCAGATCCGATCCTTGTATTCGTTCTGCAGCTGCAAGTGTTCGATCGTCGAGAATTGCTCGCGGTATTCGTCGATGGTCGCTTGCATTTCCTTCAATTTTTTCTTTGCAATTCGGAACGTGATTTCCCAACCGCTCCGCGCAGGACCGACGCGCCGATCGCACCCCCTGGCTTTGTTACTTCAATGAAAACGGCAGCCGATTGTCTGGTCGACTGCCGCAATATCCTATTCATCTAACGTGCCGGTTAGCTTAGTTTTTCAATCACTATTTGAACGTAAAATTTTCCTATTCGTTGCGTTAAACTGCCCGTTAATTCACTTCTGATGACGTAAGTCTAATCCTTTTTATTCGCAGTCTACATCTTTATTTTCTTAGTCTACAACTATATTTTCCAGTCTAAAACTTATTTTCTCAAGTCACATGAAACGTCAACTCCGTTCAGACGGCCATACTTAAAAACACGCCGGAATCCGGCGTGTTTGGGTTTAATGAATCTATAGATTACGGAATGCGTCTAACGGCTTGACTTCCTTCGTCAGCTGCCCGTGCTCCGTCAGCCAATTAATAACTGTGCTCCACGACTGTTCCGATTGGCTTCCGAAAGGCTCTGCGCCTGCATCCATTAACGGAAGCAGAATGTTCAAGCTGTTCTTCTCGATCTCCGGATCAAGCGGGAACTCCGCGTTCTGCTTGTCCAAGAGCAGCTGCAGCGCTTCTTCCGGATGTTCTTGCGTATAGGCCTGGCCCTTGGCCGACGCCGCCACAAATTTCTTGATCGCATCCATTTTGTTCTTCAATCCATCCTCGCTAGCGGTCAGGACAAGCTCATAGTAATCCGGAACGCCGTACTTCGCTGGATCGAAAGCCGTTACTTTCGCCCCATCCTTCTCGAGCAGCAGCTTCTCGTGGTTAATGTAGCCGCCGATAATGGAATCTACACGATGAGTCGTCATGGCCGGAATCAGATCCCAAGAAACGTCCGTGTAGGTCAGCTTAGCGGGGTCGCCGCCGTCTGCCTTCACCATCGTATTGACGATGGCTTGGTCGAGCGGAATCGACGGGTAACCGACTTTGTGTCCTACTAGATCTTTGGGACTCTTAATCTGTTCCGAATCCAGCACCATCAATTGATTAAGCGGATGGCGGACGATCGCACCGACTGATACGATAGGGATCTGTTCAGAGCGCGCAATCGCAACTTGCATCTGGTAGCTCAATGCCAGATCGGCTTTGCCCGTCGCCACAAGCTTCAGCGCGTCGTTCGTATCCGCCGGCGTGACCAGATTCACCTTCAAGCCCGCTTCTTTATAAAACCCTTGCTCCTCCGCCGCGTACATGAACGTATGGACAGCATTCGGATACCAATCCAACAATACAGTAAGCTCCGTTTCCCCCGGCTCGGATTTCTTGTCGGACGAACAGCCCGCCGTTCCGATAAGCACCGCGGCAAGCGCGATAGACAACCATGCTTTTTTATTCCACAATGTCAATTTCAAAGTAATTCCCCTTTACCTAAATTAACTTCTGCGGTACGACAGCACCGCTTTCTCCAACCATAAAGCAGCGAGGAACAATAGAATCCCCATAGCAGACAGCAGCAGCACGCCAGAGAATACGGCATCGGCGCGCAGCATATTGGACGCCCGCTTCGTATAGACGCCGAGGCCGCTTTCCCCTCCGAGCCATTCTCCGAGCGTAGCGCCTCCGACGCTGAATGCAGCCGCCATCTTCAATCCCGTGAAAAAGCCGGGCAGCGCAGACGGTATCTTCCACTTGAGCAGCAGATCGCGTTTGCCCGCTCCCATCGTCTTCATTAGTGCCCCGATATCCGGATCGGCAGACCGGAAGCCGTCTGCCGTATTGACGGCGATGGAGAAGAACGTGAATAGAATGACGACAGCAATTTTACTCCAAATTTCATAACCGAACCACATGACCATAATCGGCGATAACACGATGATCGGAATCGTCTGGGAACCGACAATGAGCGGATAAATCGTCTTCTTCGCCAAGCTGGAACGATCGATCCATACCGCAGCGAGCGTCCCGGCAACGGTGGAAATCCCAAGCCCCAGCAAGGCTTCCCACAGAGTAGTGACCGCGTGCTTGCCCAGCAACTGCCGGTTATCCCACATGGACACGAAAACGTCCGAGAGCTTCGGAATGATGTAATGCGGAACGTCGAACAGGCTCGTCCCGGCTTCCCATATCGCAGCGAGCAGCACGACGAATAGAAGCACGGGAACGTTCGATTTTATTTTCCCGCTCATACGGTGACACCTGCCCTGCCGCTAACGGTTCGGCCAAGGTGTTCAAGCAGCTGCCGTTTCAAACCGATGAAGGCCGGGTCCAGCGCCGCTTCATAGCTGCGGGGGCGAGGGAGCGTCACGTTCAGCTCGCTCAGTGTCGTAATCGGCGATTCTGCCGCTACCAGCACCCGGTCGGACAGGAGCAATGCTTCATCGACGTCATGGGTAATGAACAAAATCGTCTTGCGGTGCTGTTCCCACACTTGCAGCAGCCATTCCTGCATGCTGACGCGTGTCATCGCGTCCAATGCGCTGAACGGCTCGTCCAGCAGAAACAGCTCTCCGCCGCCGAGCAGCGACCGCAAGAACGATACCCGTTGGCGCATGCCGCCGGACAACTCATGCGGATACTTGCGTTCCGTTCCTTCGAGTCCAAGGCCCGGCAGCAGCTCCAGCACCCGGCGCCTCGCTTCCCGCTTCGATGTTCCGCTCAGTTCAAGGCCCAGCGCTGCATTATCCAGCACCGTTCTCCAAGGCATCAGGCAATCCTTTTGCGGCATATAGCCGATCTTCCCTTGCTTGGATGCCTCCGCGGCCGAGTTCTCTTGTGTGCCTATGGTGATCGTCCCAGCTTGAGGAATGAGCAATCCGGCCAACATCCGGAACAGGGTCGTCTTGCCGATGCCGCTTGCCGCAAGAATGCTGACGAATTCTCCTTGCTTAATGTCGAAGCTCAGTTCCTTGAACAGATGAGGCTGTCCAGGAAAAGAAAAGCTTAGCCCGCGAACCGATAATGCAGGCGCTTCTTGTGACGATCGGGTCAAATCGGCCACTCTTCTTTCCGGTAGGACATGTCCCAGAACATATATTCAAGCTTGGATGCGACGAGGAAGCGCTCCTCCAGCCGTGCCAGTTCCGACTCCGGCAGTCCTTCCGCCAGTCGGTTCATGATGTCGATCGTCCAATCGGTCAATACTCCGAATTCGTCCGAGCTGTACATCAAGATCCATTCCCGGTACAACGGATGATCCAGTGCTCCCGGAATCTTCGCATACGCCACCCCGATCTCACGGTAGCTCCACATACATGGCAGCAGCGCAGCGACCACCTCAGCCAGCGAGCCTTGCGCAGCCGTGTCCAGCAGAAATTTCGTATACGCGATCGTCGTCGGCGATGGAACCGTCTGTTCCAGCTGCTCGCGCGTCACACCGAAGCGTGCTGCGTAATCCCGGTGCAGCGACATCTCCACGTGCAGCGTCGAGTGAAGCAGCTCCGCGAACTTCGTCATCGTCTCTAGATCGCGGGACTTCATGCTGGCGATCGCGAACAATTTGGCATAATCGATCAGATACACATAATCCTGCTTCAGATAGAAAATGAAGCGCTCCGGATCCAGCGTCCCTTCTCTTAACTCCACCAAGAACGGATGCTCGTGGCACTGGTTCCATATGGATTGCGTTGATTCATACAGCCTATCGCTAAACCGGCTCATGTTGATCCCCCGTTCATTATTGTCGTTATTAATTATTCAGTATGGCCCTTCTTACGGTTGCACCAATCCGCGATGAAACCGATCATGATTTTCGTATAATCGAGCAGCTCTTGAATATCCGTACTTTCATTAACGGCATGAGCATATGCAAGCTCGCCCGGTCCGTAGATGACCGTCGGGATTCCCGCCCGGCCGATCCAGCCTGCATCCGTCACCGTCGGGCTCATGCCCGCTTCAGGCTCGGTGCCGCGAACTTGCGTATGGCTTGCGAACAGTGCTTTGAACCCGTCGGTTTCTGTATCCAGTTCTAATGAAGGAAAAATTTCACCGCGCTCCTCGATCATCGACCGGCCTCCCCAGCGGAAGGTTGGCGGATTGTTGCGAAGCCACGGATCGCCTGCCGCTACCCCGAGCAGATGCTCTTCAATCTCTGCGGCAACCGACTCATAATCTTCGTCCGGATAGAAGTGTACCGTAATCCAGAGCGAGCACCGGTCCGCAATAAAGGCCGCATGACGCCCGCCTTCGATGACCGCAGGGTTGATCGTATTCGAGCCCGCCGGGAATCCGGGGTACGACTTGGTCACCGCCCAATGGCGTTCGAGCTCTTGGAGCCCTGCGATGAGCTTGGCCATTTTCTCAATCGCGCTCGCGCCCTCTACTCCGCCGCCTGCATGAATCATTCGAGAACGCATTCCGTCATGGTACGTGACCGGACTTTGCACCGTCACCCAGCCGGTAATGACACCGCCTTGTCCTTGGATGGCCAATGCGCTAGTATCCGCGACAACGGCAAAATCCGCCGTGTGTCCTCGCTCCATACACGCACGAGTTCCCGCTTCGCCGGCTTCTTCGCCAATGACGGAATGGAAGAGAAGATCGCCCTTCAGTTCCACACCGGCTTCGGTCAACAGCTTCACCGCAAACAGCAGAGCGGCAAGGCCGCCCTTCATATCTGCGGTTCCTCTGCCATAAGCTCTGCCGTCTTGAAGCGTCAGCTGGAATGGATCGACTTGCCACTCGCGGCTGTCGCCCACCTCGGCGACGTCCATATGTCCATTCAGCAGCAAGCTCTTATACTGGCTGCCTTCCATGCCGCGCTTCACCGCCGTCACATTCGGATCGCCGGGATACACTTCCCACAGCTCCGTCTCGAAGCCGCAGGCTTGAAGCTGCCGCTCCAGAAATTGCTGCGCTTGCATCGTGTTTCTCGCCGGAGGGCTAACGGTAGGGAAAGCGACCAGTTCGGCGAGCAGGGCGAACAGCTCGTCTTGCCGTTCTTCTACTTGCTGCTGAAGTTGTGCAATTAAGTTCATGCCTGTGTTCTCCTTCGCTGCTGAACGCATCACGGGCGGAGCAATGCAAAAAACCATACGAGAATATACGTATGGTTAAAATCCAATACATTCTCTACGCCAGCATTACCTGGTTCAGATTAACGGTCAGGGAAATAACGTTCCCAATCTCAGCCAGACTCCATCCAGCCCCCGCAGCTCAATATGAATAATAATTATAATTATCATAGCTTATATGTGGAGGGTTGACAATGGGAGAGGGAGAAAGGAGTGAATTCGCTCAGGTGCAATCGCGCCTTTATTCTTTTATATGTCATTATTACGTATTAAGTTTAATTACTGGTTCAATATCCGATCCAGCTTATTACGAAGTTTAGTAATTTCATTTGAACCTGTGGTAGGAAGTCTTAACATAGGCATCTGATATTTTTCACAAATACTATTTTTCAACTTGTCTCGCTCAGTTTGATCCGGGTTATTTCTATGAGAGGCAAAACCGTCCACCTCAATTGCCAGAAGGGGCTGCTTATTAATAGCATCATAGATAACAAAATCAAATGAAGCTCTATTTATTACATACTTTTTCTCCCTTTCGCTAAGTCTATCTGTGTCATTAAACACATCCTTAAGATATATCTGCATACCAAATGTAACGGCCTTATATTGGTCTTCTCTAATTAAATCAGATAACACACGCCACATTATATTTTCTGACTTATATCTAGATTTGGAAATCATCCTATTTTGTAAAACGTTAAGTCGTTCCGAATACTCGGTATATAACAAATCGAATACAGATATCAATTCACTTTGCGTAATATGCTCGTGAAAGGTGTTGTACTCTATGTAACGGATCAAATTACCGATATCTTTTCGAGAATCTCGGAATACCTTGTGATCTGTTACGAGAATAAACTGCTTCTGTGCTCTGGAAACAGCTACATTGACCAGGTTCGGATTTTCAACAAACTTCTTCCCAATCTGACCGTTTCTCGATTGATCCAAAACAGTGGATAAAATCATAATCGGCTTCTCTCGGCCTTGATATTTGTGAACGGTATCTATCTCAATTTCCTCGTCCAATCTTGAATTCGCTTCTTCCACCTGCAAGCGATACGGACTTGTAAATCCAATATCATCAATTGAAATATTGCAAAGCTGGAGTTCATTTAATATCTCCTCTTTAACAACATCAATTTCTCTGTGATTAAAGCTTCCTTTTTGTTTTCCCACCGTCACTTTTCTCATATGGTTGCCTGCCGCAGTGTAATGTAGCCGAATTGATACAGCAGATTCTTCTATCGTAAAAGGAATTAATTCGTTGTTATAATATTGATCGTTACAAAAACCAATAATTTTCGGACTGCATCGATAATGCTCTTTCAACATTACTTTAGGTACGTTTTCTCCATAAATAGAAAGCATGGAGGACAACAAGCTATGTTTAAAATAGTTGTACGACTCATCGACATCTGCAGTTTTAAGCATGCTTTGAATACCCTCATCGACAATTTGAGGCAATTGCTTAGTATCTCCAACAATAACGACCTGCTTACAACATGACATTGCAAGTACTCCGGTCAGAAGGTCCACTTGAGAAGCTTCATCAATAATGACATAGTCAAAAAGATAATTGTCTGGAATACAAGAACGCAAGGCATGTGTCGTACTCAGTACTATTGGAAAGTGTTCAATAAACTCATCGAACTTATTCTTGTTTAAATAGTTTTTCAAGTTACCGCTATAAATGGTTTTATCTCGATACTTATTATATAGTTGTTGCTTGAATAGAAGTGTAGAATTTGCTTCATGTTGATCTATAAGGTTATCAAATGATTCTCCATCTAGTTCTCGCTGTATTCCACTCCGCTCTTCCTCTAACTCATTAAGTTTTGATTCGTAGTACTTCATCTGCAAACTTGTAATAAGGTTCAACCGATTTTCCTTCAGGTCTTTAAAATTAATGAACCCATACTTAAATAGTAACTTGATCTTATGTAAAAAACGGAATGCTCTGTTTCCCGAAAAGTATTCGTCTACCAAAAATGCAATTATCGTTTCAGCGGTTTGTCGACGGTAAAATAAGCGTTCCATCTCCACATAGTTCTGTTCTTGGTTGTGAAGTTGAAAATGTTTTTGTTCCAAACGAAAGGCCGTTATTTCTTGACCAAGTTTAGCTCTGCGATTAGCAAGTTCCATCAATCGGCTCAGTCGCAAGGACAATCCATTTATAGTTTCCGTTATCACTTCCATTTGAATCTCATTATTCCACTCAGTAACACGGTATTCGGGCAAATTGCTAAAGAATGCCTTCTTATTCTCTAAATTTCCTAACGATGCAGCAATAAATTCGTATCCATATTTTCGAAGCTTATCTTTCACATTTTGTACTGCAGCATTATTACCTGAGACTACTGCAACAGACTTATTTTGCATGACGGTTAGATTGGCAAGGATATTGAGAATAGTTTGTGTCTTCCCAGTGCCAGGCGGACCTTCAATAATAGAAATCTTATTAAGCAATGCTTTTTCAAGTGCCTCTTTTTGACTTAAGTTGAATCGAAATGGATATATGTTAGGAACCGATGCAGGCTCTGATTGGGTGATTTCAGCACCTTTGATATAAGAGGCAAGTACACTATTGTGATGAATGGAGTTGAGCTTAGAAAATTGTTTCTTCAAATAGGCTTCAGACTCATCCTCCGGCTTAGTGTATTGAGCTATGTCATTCCAATAGTGCAAAATACTTTCCGTTTGAGTATGCTCGTGACCCATCGACTCAATCTTGATAAGGTGCGAACTGTAAATTTGAGTTTGCTGATTCTCGAAGAACACCTTAATTATCTCACCAAAGTCCAAGACTTCGTGAACATTCTGAAGAGGGATCCCTTCATATATAACATTTTTATCACAAAGATCTAGCGAGATTGGTTTCGTTTTAATTAAAATTTTTGTGGCAGAAAATCTATATGGCTCATCTCGACTATAAAATTGGATATACACCCAATTTTCTTGCACCAAATAATTATCAATTTCACTCGTTTTATCGCCTTGGTCTGTAATTATTAGAACTTTGCGTTCATCCATTATCTTCATTTCCTTCATATAAAATCAGTAATAGATTAACTTGGTGCACTGAGGTTTACCCCCTCTATTTTATTACTAAATTTTCAAAAATACCAACATTCTGCACTCCAATGATTTTTAGAATCATGAGATATGTCGATACCTCGATTAACAGCGATACACTTTTCCTGAGTAAAAGGGATAATGTACAAAAGGAACTATTATTAAATTAAGCTTAGATTTTCCGTAATCACCGGGTTCACCCCGGATCCTGCGCACATCATTTCAGACGCTCTCACATACAAAAAAATCCTCTTGTCCTATTTGGTCAAGAGGATTGGGATTGCGTTCGCGTAGAGCCCTCTACGCAACCAATCTCTTCTGGTACCGTGACAAAACCACCGCTAGGCTTGTCAGCGCCACAACAAGAAGAGCAATTAATTGCGAGGTCGTAAACAGTCCTACTTCGCCACGGATAAGATCGCCTCTATAGAACTCAATGACGAACCTTCCAAGACCGTATAGGATTAGATAAAGAGCCGCTACGAGTCCGGCTTTTGTCGTTCTTTTGGCAACGTAGAGCAGAAGGAAACAGAGACTGAAGCTAAACACACTCTCGATCATTTGGGTAGGAACTAAGGCAACCCCATTCGGTGCGATTGCGGAATCGTGGAACGTAATGCCGAACCAACTGCTGGTCTCTTCCCCATAACAGCAGCCAGCGAGCAGACAACCGATTCTGCCGAACCCTTGCGCTAATGCAATCGAAGGCACAAAAAGATCGAGATGTTTAAGGAATTTGATTTTATGGATTTTGCAATACAAGAAGCCAGCCCCAATACCGCCAATGATTCCGCCGTATACGACAAACCCTTCGGCAAAGTTAAGAAGAAGGCTAGGATCATTGACGATATTATGCATTTGGGTTAACCAGAACAATAGCTTAGCCCCTGCGAATCCGCCTGCCAAGCACCAGCCTGACAGAGAGGCAACATGAGACAATGGGAACTGACGATTGGATGCCCTGTAAGCCACAAGTCTATAAGCAAAGAATATACCAAGAGCGATCATTAATCCGTATCCATAAATGGTCACAGGTCCGATCTTAAACAACTCATTATGCATCGTCTCTCTCCCCTGTCTGCGTCTTGATTTCGATTATACTACACATTGTATAATGATTGGGTATTGGCGTCAAATATACACGGGATACGTCTTTGCCGACCTCCTATCGGGTTACGGGACTAACCTTGACCTTTTCCCAATATATTATGGTTAGACTGCGGTTTCCCGTCATGCCGCTCATGAATGAAACACGTGCCTTTCATATCTGATAGCGTTAATGAGGGCTGCATGAAGATTGCATGAAAGATCATCCTTTTGCGTTGATTTCTGGCGGAAAACGCTTTATAAAAAGGATGAGAGCACAAGATTATAACTTTTTATTTAATCGAATAGGAGATGATTGTATGGACGCTACTTTTTCCGCAAACGCAGGCAAATGCCCATTCGGGCACGGAAGTGCAACGAGTCCCCAATCCAGCGGCACGTCGAACCGAGATTGGTGGCCTAACCAGTTGAACCTCAATATCCTGCATCAACATGACCGCAAATCGAATCCTATGGGAGAAGATTTTGACTATAGAGAAGAATTTCAAAAGCTAGACTACCATGCACTGAAGCAGGACCTTCGCAACCTCATGACAGACAGCCAAGACTGGTGGCCTGCCGATTATGGTCACTATGGTCCATTCTTCATCCGTATGGCATGGCACTCCGCTGGTACTTACCGCACAGGTGACGGCCGCGGCGGTTCTGGAAGCGGCTCGCAGCGGTTCGCTCCGCTAAACAGCTGGCCGGACAACGGCAACCTGGATAAAGCCCGCAGGCTGCTATGGCCGATCAAACAAAAGTACGGCAACAAAATCTCTTGGGCCGACTTATTCATTCTGACGGGCAATGTTGCCATCGAATCGATGGGCGGCAAGACGTTCGGCTTCGGCGGCGGCCGCGAAGATATCTGGCATCCGGAAGAAGATATCTATTGGGGCAACGAAACGGAATGGCTCGGAGATAAACGTTATAAGGGCGACCGCCAGCTGGACAATCCGCTTGCCGCTGTTCAGATGGGTCTGATCTATGTAAACCCTGAAGGTCCGAACGGCAACCCGGATCCGCTTGCGAGCGGCCGCGACATTCGCGAGACATTCCAAAGGATGGGCATGACCGATGAAGAAACGGTTGCGCTCGTAGCCGGCGGCCATACGTTCGGCAAGGCGCACGGCGCTGGCGATGCTGCGCTCGTCGGCGCTGAGCCGGAAGGCGCTCCAATCGAAGCGCAAGGTCTCGGCTGGTTGAGCACGCATGGCTCCGGCAAGGGCCGCGACACGATCACGAGCGGTATCGAAGGCGCTTGGACGGCGAATCCTACGCAATGGGACAACGGATTCTTCGACCTGCTGTTCGGCTATGAGTGGGAATTAACGAAGAGCCCGGCTGGCGCTCATCAATGGGCTCCGATCAATCCTGCTGAAGAGCATCTGGCGCCGGACGCTGAAGATTCGTCCATCCGTGTCGCAACGATCATGACGACGGCGGATATGTCGCTGCGAATTGATCCTGATTTCGAGAAAATTTCGCGGCGCTACCACGAAAATCCCGAAGAGTTCGCAGACGCTTTCGCCCGCGCTTGGTTCAAGCTTACGCACCGCGACATGGGCCCTATCGCAAGATATCTGGGTCCGGAAGTGCCGGCTGAAGAGCTCATCTGGCAAGATCCTGTACCAGCCGGTAATTACGAATTAACGGATGCTGATATTGCAGACCTCAAATCCAAGATTATCGACTCTGGCCTTACGGTCAGCGAACTCGTTACGACGGCTTGGGCTTCGGCGAGCACGTTCCGCGGTTCCGATAAACGCGGCGGCGCGAACGGCGCCCGTATCCGGTTTGCTCCGCAAAGCAACTGGGAAGTGAATCAGCCTCAGCAGCTGACGAAAGTGCTGACGATTCTCGAAGGCATTCAAGAAGACTTCGCTCAAGAAGTTAGTCTGGCTGATCTGATTGTGCTTGGCGGCAGTGCCGCAGTAGAGAAAGCTGCGCGGGATGCGGGCTTCGACGTAACGGTTCCGTTCACCTCCGGACGCGGCGATGCCACCGAAGAACAGACCGATGCTGAAAGCTTCGCAGTTCTGGAGCCGATCGCAGACGGCTTCCGCAATTATCAGAAGAAGCAATACAGCGTAAGCGCAGCCGAGCTCCTCGTAGACAAGGCGCAACTGCTGAACCTTACGGCTCCGGAAATGACGGCGCTTATCGGCGGCATGCGCGTACTCGGCACCAACTTCGGCGGTACGAAACATGGCGTATTCACCGACCGCGTGGGCACGCTCACGAACGACTTCTTCGTCAACCTGCTCGATATGGGCGTTGCGTGGAAGCCTGTTGACTCCGCCGTGTACGAAGGCCGCGACCGCAAGACGGGAGAAGTCGTCCGTACCGCGACCGTCGTTGACCTTGTGTTCGGTTCGAACTCCGTTCTCCGCGCCATTGCAGAGGTATACGCGCAGGACGACAACAAAGGCAAGTTCGTTCGCGACTTCGTCGCGGCTTGGGTCAAAGTCATGAATGCAGACCGTTTCGACCTGAAATAGAACTCATCTTCTAATAAGCTTGGAACACGATAATAAAATAGGTGAGCAGATCTAATCGATCTGCTCACCTATTTTTATTTGTAGCGCTTATTTTCCCCGCTCTATCCGTGCGTTCTATTCTCGACGAGCCGACCCGCATTGTCGAGCACCCATCAGCAAGTCCCGAATCAACATGATTGAGTCGTTGAAGAGCGTGGAGTAATCCGACCGATGTTGTTTTCCGCCAATCGGATTATAATGAAAATATGACAATATTAGGAGTGATTAAGAATGTCGCAATTGGCTTCCATTCAAGAACTGAACACGCAAATTGCCGAATTGAATCAACTACTTAATGAACTTCGGGCAATCTGCCCATCTGATGATACTGCCGTCGTCATAGTCCCCGACAACGTGCAAAAGGATCTGAAGGAGGCGGGCATTGCGATTGATACCACGCAAGACATTACGGGGAACGATGTTAAGACATGGATGAAAGAAACCGAAAGTCAAATTGACTCCTTGAATAGCACCCAGCAATTATTGATGATCCAGCTTCAGAGTGAAATGAATAAACAAAATGAGGCGAACCAGCTGCTCTCCGATCAATTAAAGAAACAACAAGACGAAATCAACGCGATAATGAACAATATGAGGTAATGTTCACCCGTCCATGACGGTTTAACCGGGCTCTTGAATCGCAAGACGTTCGATAACGTCATTCAGGAACGGGCAGATATGCGGCACCGCCTCACGTCATTCGTACAACCGCAATCGCGAAGCGAGCCATAAGATATCATACTTTCCTTGAAGGGGCGATCTTATGGCCATTACCGTGAAGCGTGCATTACTTCAACTTGCGAAATTGAATGTGAAATTGGCGACTGACGTAACATTCAGAAAAAAGTATGAAAATATTATCGGCGATACACAAACAAGCACAAGCAAAAGAGTATTGCAGCTAAGAGCACTGCTGAAATCGGCCGGTTTCATATCGCCAAGCCGGGTACGCGTGTTGAACGATTTGGGAGAAACGCCGAGAGCAACCGTCTTCTATAACGCTATCGACGTCCAATTGCAGACCAGCACGACCGTGTCCTTCACCTTCCAATTGAACCCTGGACCGTGATAGTAATAACGTAATCGATTACTCTAATACCGTGAGAAGACGCCGAAGGCCATCCCTCCGGCGTCTATCCCTTTAACTCCTTCTTGTACTCCGCTCTGATCTTATGACAGATCCAGCCAGATCAGCTCTGCGACAGCAAGACATACTCCCACCACATTAGCAACAATGAAGAACCACTTCCGCGCCGTTCGGCTAATTGGCTCCGATGACCAGAACCATTCCCATATCACAATTCCATTAATTACAACGATAATAATAAGAGCTAACCACCAATTTGCCGCCATACCAACTCCTCCTTCCATATATTTTCGTGATGACAACTCCGGCTAGCTATTCTGGGAAATTTTAATCCATTGTTTCTTGGTCTCTATGAATTCATATACGTTCATGATTTCGGCGCTGTAATCTTCATTAATCTCAAAATAGTTAACGCTATGCTCCAGACACTTTTTTCTCAACTCATCATGTTCTCTAATCAGATCTTCCACTGTCCTGCCCTCACTGTATTGACGTGTTTCTATTGCATTCCTGTGAGCAATGATATTGGACTCAAAATTATTTAATATATAATTTGTTGAAAATCCAAGGAATACCGAAATGATATGATCCGAATAAGATTTAGCTATGCTCTGAATATGATGCGGCAATATGTAACAGCCTTCTATAATTAAACTTTGACTATTCTCTATATTGGTCATAATCACTCCTTTCAGAATGGGCCATAATTTCTCTCCGATCCGTTCATCACTATCAAGCGGCGTAAACCCAATATTGTTGATTCCTCTGTACAATCCCATTTTCAAATGATCAACCGAAAGATAGGGGATCTTGTACTTCTCTAATAATCTCTGTGACAAAAGAGTCTTGCCCGTGCAGCTATTACCGCTGATTAGAATAATCATATCGGTCTCCTTAACTCTTCAATTTCTTTTATGTACTCTTGTAAAATGGATTTATTTCCGCAGTAAGAAAGATACTGCTTATTTTCTTTCTGATATTTCTTATCAAGATCTGCAAGTTCGGCAATGGCCCCATTACGTTTTATTGTTAGCTGTCGATCGAATTCCTCACTAGCAATAAAGTTGTGTTTATAGAACGTACTAAGTGCTTTTAAATCATTGACTCTTCCATTTGATATGACTAATAGTTCTTCTTGTATTTGAGCAATCTTCTCCTTATCCCAACCATCAATGATATGTTCAAACAGCCACTCGATCCATTCTCCATCGCCTTTATGATCTTTAAGTATAGCTTTAACATATGGCACAATTGGGTCACCCAATTGACCAAGCAATTGAGCGATTTGATTTGCACCAGGCCAAGTCATGTCTTGCAACCATTCCAGTAACCCTGGAAGAATAACCTTGATCTTGGGATACCCAAGTCTTGTAATGACCTCTGCAGCACCATCCCACACTCCTTTATCATGCGGTTGAAGCAGGAGATGCATATCTTTATCCTCAATTAAGAGTAATTTCTCGATTGCACGATTCTTCTCTTCTTCCGAACTGTCCCATGACAGGTTCATGATTAAGCGATTGATATCATCCATTTGGATCACCTTAGTATGAATTTGTCGAACTGAGTTGAGATTTCCTAAACAAGCTTATTTTGCTTTTGTCCACTATCCCTTTGACTCAGGTAAAGCATTTGTATTTTGGACAAGCATGCGGTCAACTCCTATTTATCTTCTGGTAATCAATTCTTTGAAATTTGATTATGATCGATGCTCCTGAGGACAATTGAATCTCATGGTTCAAAGAGTCATCCTCATTCAGAGTCAACTCGTCGTATGTCCTATTCCGTTGTGTAAGAATAGCCTCAATTTTAGTTGGGTACTTAACGGTTCTTCTATTCCTTGTATTCATAATAGAAAAGCTTTCAAGCTTAGCATCGTGAAAGGAATTCACGGAGAAAAACTTGATCATCCGATACAAAATATTTCATCGTTTCCTTCCTTTCGCATCAAGCCCAGATCTGACGGACTCAGCCAGTGCTAGGTTAAATTAGCCCAAAAACCTTGACGCTCCTACCAATTCTCCTTGAGAATCTAAATATCGTAATGTCTGTTCAACATCATCTATATCTAATGATTTCATGATTATTAGATTATCTATGTACATTCCTGGCGGATCCATCATTGAATGATTAAAGTGTTCGACTAGCTTATCGGGAGTCGTCATATTACACCAGCGACGTGATCCGTTATTAAAAGAGATGGTTACCTCTACGATATTCCATTCCATAATATCATCATCAAATTTCCAGTCTATCATTTGCATTACAGGTACTTCACCTGTCTCAAAATACCCTTTGCTTATCCATATCCGTCTACCGTGATCACCAATTATCCGATACTTGTCAGCATCTTGATCGACTACTTTATATGCTTTCCCCCGGGTCAAAGCATACTTATACACGCCGACACTTGTACAAGTAACAATCTGTTCTTCCAAGCCATCACCTTCTTCGAGGTTTATTTCCTAAATTCCAACACAGATAAATTATACCATCACCAATGCTCTTGCATCGAGAAACATGGCCATCCCGCTTGCTTGTAAAATGGATGCCACCCGCCTGCTCAACCGATTTTCCTGAGTGAAAGGGATAGTGTACAAAAGGATACGGAGCCTGCTATTCGATTCCATCTGACCCAACGCCACCTCCACATCTACTGTCTGTCACACATAAACAAGCCTCTTCCGCAACGGAAGAGACTTGTCTGCTTTAGGTCGTTATTTAGTGATGACGGCGTACTTGAATAGAAAATACTTGAATAGAAAAGGAGCCCTAGATGACAGGCTCCTCCGAATTTGAGGCCACCGGGACAATACCCGGAGCCCGTATGCTTATGGCCGCAGCGCTAGCTTTCCGACGGTTGCCCGAGCCTCTAGATCCGCAAGCGCCTTCGACCCGTCGGCCAGGTCATATACGGTAGGCTGGACGGGGGTATACACACCGGCATCCATAAGCGCGAACAGCTCGGTCATCAACTCGCCGAAAATCTCCGGTGCAGACGCGATCAGCTCGGAGATGTGCAGTCCGATGATGTGGATCTGCTGCTTGAAGATGAGCTCCCAGTTGGTTACCGCAGCTTCTCCGCTGGCCGCCCCGAATACGACGACCCGACCAGTAACCCGTTTAGCTGCTGCCAAGCTCGCACCGAACGTATCGCCGCCAACCGACTCCAGCACCAGATCGGCACCTTTGCCGCCGGTTAACCGCAGCACCTCGGCAGTAACGTCGAGATTGCGGTAGTCGATGACATGGTCGGCGCCTAGTGCCCGCACCGTCTCATGCTTGCCAGGCGAAGCGGTAGCAATAACGGTCGCTCCGTAATGTTTAGCCATTTTCACCGCTGCCTGGCCAAGCCCGCCCGCTGCAGCGTGGATCAACACCGTCTCTCCGGCGGCTAAGCGGCCTAGCGGCTTAAGCGCAGCCAGCGCAGTCGCCCAGTTGATAATCACACCCAGCACTTGCTCGTCTCCCCAGCCTGCCGGCACGGGCACCACCGCAGCCGCGGGCACAACCATGTACTCGGCGAATGCTCCATATCCGGCGCCGATGACGCGGGCGCCAAGCTCTAGACCGGATACGCCCTCGCCCAGAGCGACGATTTCTCCTGCGGCCTCGAGTCCCGCTATGTATGGCGCCTCTGGACCATTGTAGTACGTACCGCGAGTCTGCATGGTGTCGGCAAAATTAATGCCTGCGAATGCGACTCGGATTAGAACTTCTCCCGGCCCTGGGGTCGGGACTGCTGCATTGTCAATCAGGCGCAAATCTTGGGGGCCGTTCCGTGTTGTTTGCTGCAGTGCTCGCATGATGGAGGGAATGCTCATAAGAATCGACTTCCTTTCCTCTGCTTGCTATATTGGTGGAACATTGAGGGCATAGACTTAGATGCTATTTACATGTTATTCCAGTCTACAGATTTGAACAAGAGCTTTTTCGTAAGCGCGTGATGATCGTTGATTATCAATTGAAATAAAAAGAGAAGCATAGGCCGGTGCCTATGCTTCTTCTTGTTATACTATCGCGATAATCCGCGCCACTCCGAGGGCGGCATCTTCTTCAGCTTCTTGAACATCCTGCTGAAATAGTAGATATCGTTAAAGCCTGTTTGGAGCGCCACCTCGGAGATCGTCAACCGTCCGTCGCGCAGCAAGCTTTCCGATTTGTTGATCCGCACGAGATTGATGTATTCGACCAGCGTTTTGTCCGTCAGTTGCTTGAACAACCGGCTGAAGTGATACCGGCTGAGGCCGACCAAGTCGGCGAGCTCCTGCACGGTCAACTGTTCCTTGTACCGGTTGTCGATTTCGTGGAACACCGGCGCCAGCCTTTCCAATTCCTTGATGCGGGAATTGTACTCCACAGCGTTGCGCATCGTCGCCTCTTGCCCCCGCACAAGCAAAGCAAGCAGCTTGTACAGATGGGATTTGACAGCCAACTCGAAGCCCGCCTCTTCCCGTTCCAGCTCCGCGTAGATCGCCATCATGCAATCGGTGAACTGTTCATCCTTCCCGATCCGATTGCGGAACAACATCCGACGCTGCGTGATCGGGGAGATGAATTTCCGTTCCACCGCGTCTTCGGATTGGCTATGCAGCAAGGTAATATCCACGATCATCGCATAATAAGACAAATCTTTCGAACGCGCGATCCCGTAGTGCAGCTCGTTGCTATTCACCACGCATAAGTCGCCTGCTTGGAACTCGTACGGAACCGAGCCGCACTCGATCGTTGCGCTTCCCGCTGCGAAATACAAAAACTCGATATGATCATGCCAATGGTGGGAGAACAGCGTCTCCCCGATCTCGAAGCGTTCGCGCCGAGGGGGATGGATCTTGATCGGGAACGCAGGATTGGGCATCGGCATCGGCTCGCGTAACGAAGCCAACTCATTCTTGTCCATAAACAAGCCTCCAAAATCGCACGATCGTGCAAATGTAAAGCATGCTTCTTCATGGTTCGTACCGCTCATCTCATTATAATACAAAGTAGCAAGCCAGCAAAAACATCTACTATGTTCGGGAGAGTGCGCTCATGAAGGAACCCCTTCGCATCAGCGTTATCGGTACAGGATCGATTTCGGAATTTCATTTGAATGCTTACGCAGCCAATCCCGCGGCCCAAATCGTCGCCATCTGCGATGTGAACGGCAAACGGGCGCAAGCCGTCGCCGACAAATACGGCGCGGACAAGACATTCACGGATTACCGCGATCTGCTCGCCGATCCGGCAATCGACGCGGTGAGCATCTGTACGTGGAACAATACGCACGCCCCGATCTCCATCGCCGCTCTCGACGCGGGTAAACATGTGCTCGTAGAGAAGCCTTTATGCCGTACGGTCGAGGAAGCGCTCGCGATCGAAGAAGCCGTTCACCGCTCGGGCAAGCTGCTTCAGGTCGGCTTCGTCCGCAGATACGATCCGAATGTGCGAATGCTGCAACGGTTTATCGACGCCGGCGAATTCGGTGATTTGTATTACGCAAAGGCGTCGACACTCCGTCGGCTCGGCAATCCGGGCGGTTGGTTCTCTGACGTCGAACGCTCGGGAGGCGGGCCGCTGATCGACATCGGCGTGCACGTCATCGATCTTTGCTGGTATTTGATGGGGCGGCCGAAGGCGACGACGGTCAGCGCTAATACGTACCGCAGACTCGGCAACCGGTCGAATATCGACAACCTCTCGTTCTATAAAGCAGCCGATTACGATGCATCCAAGAACACGGTCGAAGATTTGGCGAACGCGATCATCCGCTTCGAGAACGGCGCTTCCTTGATGGTTGACGTCAGCTTCACCCTTCACGCGAAGAAAGACGAAGGACTGGTCCGACTCTACGGAGACAAAGGCGGCTTCGAGATCGACCCAGAGATCGCAATCGTGACGGAGAAGCATGACACGATCTTGAACGTCGTGCCGCAAACCGACTCCTCCCGCCTCGACATCCATGCCGCGTTCCAGAACGAAATCGATCATTTCGTCGACTGCGTATCGAACGGCTTGACGCCGATCAGCCCGGTCGAGGACGGCGTGGCGATCATGCGAATTTTACGGGCCATTTACGAATCGGCGGAGAAAGGCGAGGAGATCCGTCTATGATCATCGGCGTCAGTACGTACAGCTTCTGGCAGGCCATGCAAAAAGGCGAAATGGACGTCGTGCAAGCGATCGGCCAAATCGCCGCGATGGGCGGAGAGCATGCGGAAATCGTACCTCTCGGGTTCGACTTGACGGCGAATCCCGAGTTGATCGGCGCGATCCGGGACAAGGCCGCGGAAGTCGGCATCGTGCTGTCCAACTACGCGATCAGCGCCAACTTCGCGGGCTTGTCCGACGATGCATACGAATCGGAAATCGAACGGGTACAACGTGAAGTCGACATCGCCGCGGCACTCGGCGTATCGCTGATGCGACATGACGTCGCGCATTCAGAGGATCGTTCGATCGGGAGATTCCTCTCGGATTTACCCCGGCTCGCGGAAGCCTGCCGGCGAATCGCCGACTATGCGGCGCCGCTTGGCATCACGACAAGCGTGGAGAATCACGGCTACTATGTCCAAGCGAGCGATCGAGTGCAGGCGCTTGTCGGCGCCGTCGACCGGGCTAACTTCCGCACGACGCTCGATATCGGCAACTTCGTCTGCGTCGACGAGGATCCAGTGTCTGCGGTTCGCAACAACATCTCCATCGCTTCCATGGTGCACGTGAAAGATTTCTACCGCAGACCGGCGGCGAACGATCCCGGCGAAGGCTGGTTCCGTTCGTCCGGAGGCAGCTACCTGCGCGGAGCTATCGTCGGCCAAGGCGACTTGGACATCCGATCCGCCTTGCGAATCGTTAGGCAATCGGGCTACGACGGCTACTTGTCCATCGAGTTCGAGGGCATGGAGCCCTGCGAGCAGGGAACGCGAATTGGACTCGATAACGTTCGAAGATTATGGGAAGAAGCCGCGTTATAATCGATGGATGGAGGAATCGGCATGGCTGCTAACATGGTTCAACCCTGGAAAATCGGCGTCATCGTGGACAGCTTCAGAGTCGGCGTACGGGAAGGACTTGTCAAAGCTCGCAACCTCGGCGCTGACGGCGTGCAGATCTACGCGGTAGAAGGCGAGATGGATCCCGCGAATTTGACCGCCGCTGCCCGCAAGGAATGGAAAGACTACATTGCCTCCCAAGGTCTGACGATCACCGCGCTCGTCGGCGATCTCGGCGGGCACGGCTTCCAAGACCGCGCGGCGAACGCCGCTAAGGTCGAGAAGTCGAAGCGAATTCTTGACCTCGCCATTGATCTTGGCACGAACGTCGTCACGACGCACATCGGTATCGTTCCTGAAGACCGTAACGGCCCGATTTACGCCGCGATGCAAGAAGCGTGCGCAGAGCTGAGCCGGTACGCGACGGAGCGGAACGCCTACTTCGCGATCGAGACGGGGCCGGAGACGGCGGCTCATCTGAGAAGCTTCCTCGACGGGCTCGGCTCCAAAGGCGTCTCCGTCAACTTTGATCCCGCCAATATGGTCATGGTTACCGGCGACGATCCGGTTCAAGGCGTGTACACGCTGCGAGATTATATCGTTCATACCCACGCCAAAGACGGCATTCGCCTGCGCGAGATTGACCCACGCCTCATCTACGGCTCGCTCGGCTTCGAACCCATGTCCCACGAGAAGTTGGCCGAGCAAGCCTCTACCGGCGACGCCTTCCGCGAAGTACCGCTCGGAGAAGGCGGCGTCGATTGGGACCGCTACCTAGCCGCGCTCCGTGACATCGGCTACGATGGCTATCTGACGATCGAGCGCGAAGTCGGCGACGACCCAGAAGCGGACATTGCCGCAGCGGTAAAGTTTTTGCGAGGTAAGTAGTTAATAAGGAAAGCCTCGGCCTTGGAGTTATTCAAGGTCGAGGCTCTCTGTTTATTCATGGTCATTGGACATCATCCGAACTCCGCTCCTTGAATTACCTACTGATTTCCGATGATATATTTATCTACCTGATTGAATTTTATTTTATATTGGCTTTGTAAGTATCTCCCCAAGCTTTTATCTTTATATTTTAATGATGCGTTCACTTTTACTTTTCTATTGCCCTTTAAATGAAGAATATAATAATCCTCAGGGTTCGACTTTCCAATTTGAATATAAACTTGACCATATTTTTTAATTGTCACTGCATCTATTGATTTTATTTCTTTGATTTCAATCTCTTCTCTCTTCAAGTAAAAGGATCGTTTAATGATTTTCGATTCAATTATCTCGATATCAAATGAAAATGAATAGATAAAGAGATAAAGAAGTAGTAATACAAAAATAATGGCTAAAGTGTTCTCGGCATAGATGAGGCTAATAATAATGACGGCCAAAATGATAATTATCCAAACAATTGATGTAGTCGCTCTGAACTTCATGGGTTTGTCGCCTCTCTGGGTTGTAAGTGCGAATTTAGTCAGCATAATGCTTACCCGAAACGCCTCTGCCGGATCTAAGGCGGAATGGCCCGATCACTAATTATAGTCAATTTCATTCAAACCTGATTTGTTGTAGTACCCATCAATTGTTATTGAAGTTCCGGCGCTTCCTGATGACCAGGAATAGTTAACCCATAATGGCATTTTATTAGGAAATTCAATTTCATACCCCATATTCCCAGATGAGGCTACTTCATTAAACCCTTTAATCTGTTCATAATGAATGCTCTTTTGTGTTAATTGAGTAGCCAGATCAAAATTAAGTTCCTGTGAATTTATAGGTATTGATAAAGTAAATTTGTTTACCCCGCTCCTAGGACCTAGTAAGTCTAAATCCCAATAAGTTGGTTCAATATTTTTCTCTAGTCTTGGAATCCATTTACCATTGATTAGTATCAGAACTTTAGCACTTCGTTTTCCATCAACTACTCCTGTTGTTTGCCAATCAATAAAGTGATTCTCCCGCTCAGACAATACTTTCCAGTCGTTGAGAGTACCGGCATCTTTATTAAGAGCTAACAAACTAATAAACTCAATAATATCAATACCTGTGCTATCCTGATTTATGACTTCTTCACTTATTTCTTGTTTTTTCAGTTCTTTTGTTTGGTTTTTTGATTGATAATACAAGTTGTATGTATAAATATTTGTAAGTATTAATACTGTTATTATAGTCAGCATTACTTTCTTCACGATTACCCCCGAGGACTTACTTATTAATTTCGATTGACTTAAGGGCAAAAAGAAAGAGAGAATTCCTTCTCTCCTCCCATTCTTAATAAGATAGCCAACCATTTGTTCGATAGTCATGTGGCACTGGTTTAAAATATTCTTCTTTGAATATATTGTTCTTAAACTTCATTCTAAATCTTCTTTGTGTGAGCTTCCGAATCCATTTAACTTCATGATTATAATAATGCTTCGTTCTTCTGTGATTTCGAAATTCATTTAATTTCTTAATTCTTGGATTAAAATCTCTTTGATACTTGCAATAATTTTTCAAATACTTACTACGCTGTTCCTGTTCCCATGCATTAACTTCATCGCTGTCAAACAATAATATCCCTGGTACTTACTTTAGATTTACCTGATTTAAGGTATAGAGTAATGTACCTAGAGATCTACAATATAAGGAGGTATCAATGTATGACCTCTTTCCCCTTATTGAATGGTTATATCTTACAACAAACATATGAATTTGAGAATATTTGAGCTTCGAGGCTTTCAGATAATATCTTTATAACCATACGTGAATATTTCCGGAAACATCCACCTTTTTCGTCATTATTTTTCTTCACTTTCATCAAAAGCATTAGGCACATATACATAACTTTTCATTTCCATTGAATCATAATTAAATGAATAGACTCTAAGACAATCTTTACATCTATGTACTACTCGTCTTGGCTGTGGCATTTCATTAATATAATCGACATCACTTGTTAACCCATCTATTTCTTTGTCTGTATATACAACATATTCTTGAAAAATATCTTTGTTCCCACATTTGCAAGTTTCAATACGATTGGCTGCTTTACTCACTTCTTCTAATTCATATACTTCAGTTACTTTAATACCTTTAAATAAATATAGCCTGAAACATTGTGGACATCTCCAAACATCTTCCTCTGGCCAATCCAAGACAGCAACATTCTCTGACATCGCCTTATTCCATAATTCAATCTCAGTGGCATGTATTTGAATATCATTTGGGACTAAACCATTCCATAATCTTTCACCACAAATGCATTGGAACTTCGCCATCTTAATCCCCCTACAATAGCAGTGTCTAAGTCTAACATTTCATTCGTTCGAATAACCCTTAATAATGTAAAGATAAGGTGGTTTATATCTCCCTCAATACTCTGCCGAACCTAGGGCTGAATCGCTTACTCTAGTTCTTTATATTTATAAATCTTTTCAATACATCTATAATCCTCTTTACTAAAAATCATTGGTGGTACTTTATCTAACCATTCAACTCCAGATTCTAAAAACATGTTCTTTTCAATCAACTCTCTTGGATTATTCATATCCCTCCCCATCCGTTTCCAATTCACTAACTCATTACTTGTTTCTACTTCAACTACAATTAATGTGCACGATAGGTCACAATCATCCGGACACATTAACACGGGTATTATCTTCACTTCTTCATTCATGTCATAGACTTGCTCCACTAATCGCCGTTCATCTTCCATACTAAACCAGTCTGTTATTGTTGGAATTAATCCTAACAAAAAACCATCCGGGTATATCTCATTCAACAGAATATCAAGTGGTATTCCATCAATTAAGATAGTGGGATGATCATTAATAACGAATTTGCTTTTCATATTCTCAACTGATATCTTGTTCGTTATTGTTATTGTTTTCAGCCTCCTTGACCTTCTTCTATTCAACCTCAGGTATAGTAGCGTGATGCAAGAATACTTCCTTCATTGTTTAGCCTGATAGTACAAATCCTCACTAACTTATAGGCGCCCGAGTCGTCAGAGATTTAGCTAGTGCAAGGTTGTCCGACCGATGCGTGAACACAGTGTTGTCAGAAGTGATTGTCTTCTATGATGATCTTATATATTATGTTGTTTATTTAATATCTCCCGAGCTCGCTCATTATTATGATCCTCTTTCTATTAAGTACATTAATTTTTGATAACGTTCTCGTATTCACGAACCCTCACTGGCTTAAGTCGCGAATGCACCAGACCGTCAGACTTAGCCAGTCCAGAGTTGTCCGGCTGCAATAAATATTAAGAGTCTCTTTTTACGATTTTCATTTTCTTTGCTAGTACCCATCCATTAAAACCAATTGAAGAGCAGATTACAAAATATTCATACTGCTCTTTGACTAGCATTCCTCTCAGTTCATTTAAAGTTTCATAGGAAGTTGGCCAACAATAGGGTTTATGTCTTTCCAATAGTTCTACATTCCCTTCAACAAAACCCTCAATATCATAAGTATCAATATCTAATAAAACACTTCCCTGTAGTTGATCCTCAAATAAATGCGCCAAGACATCGGTAAATTCTATCTTTAGTTTATTCTCGTTATACTCTGTATTAATAATAATAATACGATCTTTTAGATTGACTTCATAAGAAATCACTTCATAATCATGAACCGGAGCCATTAAGAATTACCTCACTCTCTAATCGTCTCGGTGATTGTTTTGTAGTGTAGACTTAGTCATTCTCCATAAGACTACATAGGAAGGAATCTAGATTTGTGACATTAAAATGCTTTGAACTGCTGATGCCGGAGCGCGGTTGAAGAAGTCGATTCGATGCTTAAATATGGTGTTAAAAGGTATCTCCAGCTTCGAGACTCCTCTTACAATCCTCTCATCACTTATTTACAACTCCAAAGGGGACATGGACTGAAGGAAACGTTCTAGCTACACCTTCGATATGGCCTACTTGATCATCAAAGAAAATATGCGGCCTAAACACGCTTAGTACTCTAATCTTTTCAATTCCACCAAGAAAAAATGCCTCATCAACTCTAATATCAAGCTTTCTAAGTGTAGTAATTACTCTTTCATGAGCTGGCGCATTTCTAGCTGTTGCAATTGCCAGTCTGATTCTTGATTTATATTCCGGATTACTGTGATTCTTTTGAATTTCTCTTTGTTGCAACTTAGATATTTCAGTAAAGAACCGCATTAATGGTCCTGCCGGTAGTGGCTGACTGGCTAATTCTTTCTCATGAAAATGAAAATTTTCTAGAGCTCCGCTTTGAAAAATGGACTCGGCTGAATCATCAGCAATGATCCCGTCGAAGTCAAACGCTAAACGAATTTCATTATCCTCATTGTCATCAACATAATCTGAAGGATAAATACATCCTGCAGGGTAACCATGTTCTACTGCTTCTTTTACATCTTTTGGGTTTCCGGATAAGAACAAGCTAGCGTTGAATGAATCCATGTATTTAAACGGGTTATTCCCAGTAACAAATGCTGCTCTACTGATTCCTAACTCATAATGTTCAATTGACTTTAACACCCTCAATCCTGTATCAGGATCATTCCTTGATAACAGAATTACTTCAACAAGTTGGTCCTCTGGAGTATTAATCTTCAGTAATCTTTTTATAAGAGGGAATGCAACACCTGGTGATAAAATATCATTTTCTTTTTCTCTTTGATATGTGCGATATGCTTCTTCTCCATTATCTTTAAATACACGATCGGATTCTGTAAGATCAAATAGTGCGCTAGAGGCAACTGCTATTACAAATTTACTTTCGATATCAAATGGCATTATTATTATCAACCTTTCAATTTATTTCTGCACTTGCGGGAATCCCTAATAACGTCTAGTAATCACGAGAACCCTGGCTGGCTTATGCGCGTCAGCGCGGGTTGTCAGACTTGGCGAAATTGAGTTCTCCACTTAACAAATAATTCTGTTGGAATATTTAATTCCTCAGATCCTTCCCATTGATCCATATACCTTTCAACAGAAGCGTGAATGTGGTGTTAGATGAAGTGGATGCCTCCTTGAAATTGCATACATTTTTATTCATCTTTAAATTTATTGTTCTCAACCCAGTCCCAATACGTGGAAAATAATAAATCATGAATAAAATCTTCCCGATCTTCAATATCTTCTATCTCTTCAAATCTGCATTCGATTAATTCAACTTTTTCATAGTTCGAATCAGGAATATCACCCGATCCATCTATTATGTTAAAGAGATTAAATAATGGATACATACTTGCATTTATCATAATTTTCTTGAGTGTTTCTTCGATTCCAGGATTACTATCTAATACTTCAATTAATTTGTTTATCTCCGAGGTAGTGATTTCAACATTTGGAGGATAGGAAACCATCTCTTGAAGTTTGTTATTACGAAGAGATTGAAATGACCAATCTGCTGATTCATGAATATCGTTGTGAAGGTAAAATAAGAGAGAATTCAAATGTTTTCCGTTTAACTTCTTCATTAATATGCCTCCTAAACAGTCTGCATCCATTTCATCTAACGTTCTTGTATTCACGAAACGACCCAGCTTTAGATAGCTCTTATCTTAGGCAGGGTCGTCTGTTGTCTGAGTATTCTTCCATGGGGTGGTAGCCCCGCAGTGAATAAAGTGTTATGCGTAGTTACTCAAGATACCAGCTCTATTTTATGCTTTGGTATAAAAACTCAACTTCACCATCTAGCAAATATCGATATTCAAATAATTGCATTGTTCTTTCCCTAATTCTCTCCCGTATAACCGTGCCTAGGCTTACCGATCCTTGTGTTCCAAGGTAACCATTATTAATAAATGTCTTCTCTACAAATTTTGCTTCCCTTAAGTGATACTGTAACCATTCTTTCTGCGATTCAATTAGTGCTTCTCTTGGTTCTCTATCCAACTTAGAAAGAAGCTTTTTATAGATTTGATTCAACTCTTTATCCCAAATCTCTGTATATCTGCCTTCCAACGCCCCCCATGCTAATGTTGTAATATTCTCTTTGGATTTTCTAAATTCATTTTATTCCACTTCATAATCATGATCTATAGGATTTCGAAGCATTTCATCGTAAAATTCTCCTTTCAAATCTAAGTTCCCAATGCTCATGGATAACACTTCATTATTAGAAGGATCTGTTTGACCTTCAGTTATTTCTTTCGATTCTGTTCCATTACCTGTACTCACTACATCAATTATTATCTTTAATATTTACCGGTAATGGCGCATAACTATATTATCTGCGAATATTATAATAATTGGTATCTAAACAATTTCCAATTTTTTACCAATATTTTCTTTGAAACAAAAAAAGAGACGGACAATCTTGTCCCTCAATCCGTGTGTATTTAGTTCCCCTCTTCATATCCCCTAGCATCCACTCCATACGCGCAGGCAAATCCGGGGTTCGCCCCTTTAACGGCTCCGCCAAG
>NZ_BILZ01000061.1 GCF_004000825.1 Paenibacillus kobensis NBRC 15729
GTTATGTTACTTTGCGTTTCTTTTCTCTCGCCGGCGTTGTTTCTCTCGGCCGGAATTAGAATATACCATGTACTCTCATGATTGTGCAACCCTTTTTTATAAAATAATTAAAATAAATGATTCAGCAACTATAAACTACTGCTTTGGCATGATTCCGCCCTCTCAACAGCGAGGGCTATCACTAATGACAGAAGAAAACCGATTCTCCTTCTATATTATGAAGCAGGAGAGCTCTGCGGCAAATTAAAGCTCGCTTGGAGTCTTGGCTGAATAACAACATGCCAGTGAGATCACTCTGGACGAAAGCGTCCACGACACGCTCTAACGATAATCGTTCAGAGCCCGAGTAAGCTATAACATAATTTTAGAGAAATAATAGGATGGCATATATTGTAATAGTAGTTCGAAGTTGATATCATGTCACAATGACAACGTTATTACAAATGTAAAGGGGTGTTGCCATGAATAAATTTGCTGCTTATATCAACATTTCGTTCAAACAGTCCTTTCAATACAAATGGACGTTTGCAATGACACTGGCTACGCAGCCGATTCTGCTATTCATTAATATGGCGTTGTTTCGAAGCATCTACGACTATAACGGGGTAGACACGCTGAAGGGATATTCCTTCGAGCAAATGATCTGGTACTTTACCTCCTATATGCTGGTGCTAAGCTTCATATGGAACAGCACAGCCAATCAGATCGCGCGCAAAATCATTACCGGCGACCTGTCCATGGATCTGCTCCGGCCAGTCTCTCTATTTCAAAACTTGATGGCTAGGAGCATCGCTTCCCGGTTGATTGCCATCATGATGGATTTTATTCCCGGCCTTGTTCTGTACAGCATTATTCTTCCCCCTAAGTTTCTAACCGTGCAATCCCTGCTCACGTTCATTGCTGTTGTCATACCCGCTTTTCTCTTAAACTACTTATTCAATTACTTGCTCGGGATTACGGCAATTATTATTCAGAACAACGCCTCCCTGCTGTCGGTCGTCAACTTGCTGGCTGCTTTCACTGGCGGCGCGTTCATCCCGCTCGAGTTCTTCCCTTCCGCGGTAAACCGGATATTCGACTATCTGCCATTCAAGTACATTATTTATTGGCCGATTCAATTTCTGCTTAACAAGCAGCCGGATACGGACTGGATTGTCGGCAAAGTTCTTCTTATTCAATTGGCTTGGATCGCCGGCTTGTATTTGCTCTACCGCATCGTATGGAGAAAGCTGTTATCGAAATTCGGAGATGCTGGAGGTTAACATTTGAGAACGTTCGCTGAGCTCCTTCGCTTATTTTATTACCAAAGCAAACTCAAAATAGCGCGTGCCATGATGTACCGCTTCGATTTTCTGATCGGCATGACAGTTGCGCTTCTATTCAGCAGCATCGGTCCGGTCTTGCAGTATTTGATCTTCACGCAGACGAAAGGGTTCCCTGGCTGGAACCTGAAGCAGATCATTTTGTTCCAGGGCGTGCTCTTATTCGTACTCGGCATACGCCGAATCTTGTTCGGAGACCTTCATTACTTCATTATGGAACTCATTCAAAAAGGCGATCTGGACCGGCTGCTAATCAAGCCTTCTCCGGCGATCGGCATTATTCTAAGCAACGGCTTCAATCTGAATGGGATCGGCACTTTCCTGGCAGGCTCCGTCATTATGGGCTATTCTATCTATTCGCTGGACTTGACCATAACGGCCGGTGCGATCGGACTGTTCGTATTGTCGATCTTGTTCGGCATCGTCCTGTTCATGGCGCTCGAAATATTGTTCACATGCGCAGTCATTGTACTGGTCAACATCGGCCGGCTGGACGATATCGTCCAATCACTTACCGGCTTCGGGGAATATCCGCTCAGCATTTTCACCAGCACGCTTAAGATTGCGCTCGTAACGTTCATTCCGTTCGCTGTCTGGGTGAATTATCCGGCCGATGCGCTGCTTCATCGCTGGGACAATGCACAAGCGCTAGTCAGTTTCCTGTTCTGTATTCTATTGTTCGCGTTCAGTCTGTGGATCTGGAAGTTCTGTCTTAGAAGATATACGAGTGCGGGGGGATAAAATGAAGCCGATCGAACCGGTAATCGAAGTAAGCAATCTCAGCAAAGTGTTTCGAGTGGCGCAGCGGGATAAATCAAGCCTCCTGTCGTCGCTGTCATCGTTAATTCATCGGCAATATGCACATATCGAAGCACTGCGGGACATCAATCTGCAAATTCAGAAAGGTGAAGTAAGGGCGCTAATCGGACCGAACGGGGCAGGCAAATCGAGTACGATCAAAGTGCTGACCGGCATTCTGTATCCGACTACCGGCAGCATTCGAGTACTCGGCGTCGATCCTTGGACGAACCGCAATGCACTCGCCTCGGAGCTCGGCGTTCTGTTCGGCCAGAAAACGCAGCTGTGGTGGGACTTGCCTGCACTGGATACCTTCTATCTGCACAAACAAATGTACAGCATTCCGAATCATTCGTATCAAGAGAACCTCGATTACTTCATTGACGTTCTGTCTCTCCATCAAGTGGTGAAGAAGCCGGTTCGGCAGCTATCGCTTGGAGAGAGGATGAAATGCGAGTTCATATGCGCATTGCTTCACGAGCCGCAGCTCGTTTTCCTCGATGAGCCAACGATCGGTCTAGATATTTTCTCCAAAGAAGCGATCCGGGCCTTCGTGAAGAAGGTGAATAGAGAGAAAGGTACGACGTTCATCATTACAACGCACGATCTAAGCGATATTGAAGACCTATGCAACAACGTAACGGTCATCAATCATGGCGGAATCGTCTTCAACGATTCGATCGAATCACTCGGCACTTATTTCTCTTCCCGCAAAATTATCGATATCAAGTTTCAAAAACCAGTTCAAGAGAGCGAGCTGAGCAGCTACAACGTGATGAGCTTCAGCGGACTGTCGGCGAGCATTGAAGTCGATCTCGAACACAACCCTCTGCAGAGCGAGCTGCAGAGGCTGCTCGGCATCGGACTGATTCAAGACATCAACATTAATAACCCTAGCATCGAGTCAGTCATTAAAGATATTTATTCCAAGCCCCGGACAGGAGAAGATCTAGTCTTGAGCAAATAAATAGAGAAGATAAACGATCGATTGGCGGGACTTGTTCCCGTCTTTTTGTATTGAACCGAAATTTGGAAGCCTATTTATTCCGATTTCGTGCAACTCTTCGTGCCGACGCTGCGTCAATGCTCATATCATCTACATCTAGAAAAGGTGGCGACCGCTATGTTCACAATATCGATGCGCCGTAGTTTTTTGACTCTGCTTGTCGCTGTTCCGCTTGTTCTGTCCGGCTGCTCCGTCCACTCATCCCGCAGCTTGTCCCAGAGCGGATCTTCCGTTCAAATGGATACATCATCTTCAAGCGAAGCATCTGCTTCTGTTGCTCATCAGGGTGAAGCCGTTCAACCTTCATTGTCACCTGTCTCTACGGCTGCTAATTCGGTCTCAAGCCATGTCGGCATCCATCAAGTATCTGCCCTTCGTCTTGCCGATGCGAATACAGGATGGATTGCAGGAGACGGGCAAATTGCACGAACCGACGATGGCGGCGCGCACTGGAAGACGCAATATTCAGGTTCTGCAGCCGTGCTGCAACTATTCGCGCTGAATAGCAAGCTGGTCTGGGCGACGCTGGACAACGGTACCGGCAAGAGCGCGAGGCTCATTCGTTCTACGGACGGCGGAAGCCATTGGCAAACTGTCGGAACGGTTCCGAATCGGTCGTTTCTCCATTTTACGAACAATAAAACCGCATACAGCGGCAGTGCTGTCACGACGGATGGCGGCGCCACTTGGTCGAAGCTGCCGACGCCTCCGAGCCTCATCGGCGATGTATATTACCATGATGCAGCGAATGGTTGGGCCGTTCAGAGCGGCAAAGGCAAGTTCATGTTTCTCCATACTGCGGACGAAGGCAAGCACTGGAGTACGGTTATGACACGCGCTGCAGAAGCTATGCCTCTCGATAGCCTCATCCGTTCGACCGGCAAGAACGATGCGTGGATCGAGCTGATTGGCGGTTCGGGCATGACACAGACGTCCTACTCCCTGTTCCATACATCGGACGGCGGCAAAAGCTGGCTCCCTGCCATCGTGAAGAATGGCGCCGGGTCCGGCCCCGCTCCAGGATTTACGATGAACGATACCGGCAAATATCCGTCTGGCACCGGTTCGAGTCCGGGAGCGTTATACGTCGTCAATCCGCAGACCGCTTTCATGGGCGGACAATGTATGGCATGCGATCATCCCAACACACTGACAGAGACGACAAACGGCGGCAAGAGCTGGTCTGTACGAAAAGGCGAATTCGACGGATACGGTCCTCAGTTCCTCTCTGCCTCTGACGCCAGCCACGTATGGTTGGTCACGACAGAAAATGAGAAACCATCCGTACTCTACACCTCCGCAGACGGCGGCCGCAGTTGGCACACAACGTATACTTTCAATAAACCGAAGCCGGTAACGAAATGATGACATGACTAAAGCAGACGCCGATGTATAATCGGCGTCTGCTTTTTTGTTTCCTATATTTCTCAGTTCCTAAGCCGGTATAAATTACGAAAGCCGAGCTCCTTGGAAATCAGCTCAGCGTTTTTAAGAACGCAGCTGCTGTATTTCTCCACTTTATCCGGTGTGAATCGTATTGTAGGGCCCGCGCAGTTCAACGAGCCGATGACGGTGCTCTCGTATGAGAAGATTGGCGCTGCAATCCCTGTCGTTCCTTCCGTCGCTTCCCCTGAAGTGACGGCGTAACCCCGCATACGGATCATCTCTAGCTCTTGCTCGATGCTTTCACGGGTTAACGGCTTTAACGATGGAACGTTGTCCCAATCTACTTCCCGCAATATATCGTCCTTAGCCTTGTGCGGCATAAAAGCCAATATCACCCGGTTGGAGGCACCGATAATCAGCGGGAGCTTCAGTCCGATCGGTTCCGATATTTTAAGAACTTGCGGAGAATCGATGCTGTCGATATATACGCCTTCGGTATTTTCTCTCGAGGCCAAATAGACCGTTTCTTTCGTTTGACGAGACAACTGCTCCATGAAGGGACGGGCAACCGACCGGAACATAAGGCTGTCCCACATTAGGAAGCCGTATTTCATAATCGAGAGTCCTAGTTTGTATTTCTTCGTCTTCTGATTTTGCGTGACGAAGCCATGCTCGGTAAGCGAACCAAGAATGCGGTGCACACTCTGAACCGGCATATCCAGCTCCCGGCTGATCGTTGTGACACTTACCTCCCGCTCGCTGCCTTGCGGTACGAGATAGTCCAATATATGAATCGCCTTTGAAATGACGGACATTGTCAGTCCTCCCCTTCAGCATGTAATCGCGATGACGGGCTTGTATCATGTTACATTACCTAACACACTAAAATTATTATATCTTAATCCACTTTCAAAGTGTTGATTTCATGTTATCTTTCATCTGCAAAAGCCCTCCCCTGCCGCATTGTTTGTGGAATACTGAGGGTTGGGGCTTGTGCAGGTCTAGGACGCCGCGAGCCGATCAAGCAAAGCATACAGCAATCGGAACGAGTCCGAACTTCGCGCATATTCCGCACGAATCTGCTCGGCGCTCTGGATGTAAGGCGAATCAATTAATTCAACAGCCCACCGCTCTAGCATCTGCTCGATGCAAGCCGGTGTCGTCTCCCAATGGAACTGGAGTCCCATAACATGGTCTCCCCAGGCAAAAGCTTGATGGCCGCATGCTCCAGAACGGGCAAGCCATTGCGCGCCGGGAGGGAGGTCGAACGTATCGCCGTGCCATTGAAACGAGTAAAACTCCTCCGGCATCGAAGTCATCCAAGGATGAGTTTCCCCCGTTCGCTCAATCCGATGCCATCCGATTTCTTTTACCGAGTGACGGTACACCTTGCCGCCGAGCAGTTCCGCCAGCATTTGCGCCCCGAGACAGATGCCTAATACTTTTATCCCTTGTTGGAGCGCTAACTGAATAAAGGCTTTTTCGTCTGCCAACCAACTGTATTTCTCATCGTCGTAAGCGCTCATAGGTCCGCCAAGAACGATCAACACATCGGTCTCCGCAAGCCATGCCGTATCCACTCCATCGGATGGGTCGGTTACACAGAGCCAATGTCTATTGAGGTCCGCCCACTGCTCGAACGCTTTCGTATCGTCAAAAGCAAAATGTCTAAATGCTCGTATTTTCAGCATACTCAACCACTCCCCTATGAAAATCGATTATCCATTCCGCTGCAGCCAGGCTCATTGTACCTCGCATTCCGGCAGGCATCACCCTGCCTTTCCCACATACCGAGAATCAGGAAAAATAGTTATTCCATTCAGTTCGTTAGGTAGAATGCAACTTTTCAGTTCATTCTTTCTACCTATTTACTTTAAGAAAAGTTAAGCAAGAAATAACATTCTTTTATTGAATTCATATGACTACAGTCGTATACTTTCAGATGAAATGATAGTTTGTAGAATATTGGATTATTTTGAAGTAATTTTTCTAGGAGGTGACTCTACAGCATTAGAATGACTAGAAATATATGAATCTATATTATGGAATTGCACTCGAAGGGAGCCTTACATTTTGAAGCAAACACCGAAAAAGCTAATCTCTCTCATGGTCGCCTTCATCGTTACGGTCATGACATTGGCAGCGCCTGCATCAGCAGAATCGTACCGCGATTCGGAGAAGCACTGGGCACAAGCCGCCATTAATCAATGGAGCGAATATGGCGTCGTTCAAGGGTCTGGAGGCGCATTCCGCCCCAATGACGATGTAACGAGAGCAGAATTCGCAACGATGATCAACAACATTATGAAGTACACGGAGAAAGGAACTAATCCGTTCTCCGATATGAAAGCGGACGCTTGGTATTCCGATGCCATGCTGAAGCTGAACCATGCGGGCGTTCTGAACGGCGTTGGCGGCAAAGCGCTTCCCAACAATCCGATTACACGGCAGGAAGCGGCAGTCATTCTGTTCAAAGCGTTTCATTTCGGACAAGCTTCTACCGCAGCTTCTTTCACGGACGGCACAGACATCGCAGCTTGGGCCCAAGAAGCGGTAACCGCGCTTGCATCTGCGAAAGTAATTAACGGCAGACCGGACGGGTCCTTCAAGCCGCAAGCACACTTGACTAGAGCAGAAGCGGTGACGGTATTCAACAATTTCATTCAAGATTTGGTTTCCAAGCCGGGCGATCACAAGAAAGACGTTCAAGGCAACGTGGTCGTCAATACGGCAGGCGCCGTTCTGAACGATATGAACATTTCCGGCAACCTGTACATTACGCAAGGCGTTGGCGAAGGCGAAGTAACACTCAATAATGTTGAAATCGAAGGCTCCGTATTCGTCGAAGGCGGCGGCGAGCATTCGATTATTTTCAACAGTGTAGACGTTAACGGCGCATTGGTTGTCAACAAGTACAACGGCAAAGTCCGCGTACTCGCAACCGGCACGACTTCGGTATCTGTCACGCGGCTGGAAAGCGGCGCTCTCCTCGTAACGAAGGAGCTCACCGGCGGCGGTTTCGAGACGGTCGAAATTCCGGCCGACGTAGTCGCAGGTCAAGAGATTGTTCTCGACGGCACGTTCAACAAAGTCGTCAATCAATCTTCCTCGGCGTCGATTACAGCTAACGGTACGATCAAAGAGCTCGTTGCAGACGCTGACACGAAGCTGAAAGGCGAAGTGAAGGTGGAGAAAGTATCCGGGGACAACAGTGCGTCGGTTAACGACAAACCGGTGTCCACGACGAGCAACACGAACACCGGCACTACTGGCGGCTCTCCATCGCCTGGTACTCCATCGCCGAGCATTCCAGGTGGACTGAGTACGGTTTCCGTAGTCGGCGTTTTGATTAACGAACGGGTCGTTTCGTTGTCCATTGGTCAAACAAAGCAGTTGACGGCAACAGTTCTCCCTACTAATGCAACTAATAAAAAGGTAACGTGGTCCGTAATTGGCGGCTCAGGCATCATCTCGATCGATCAGAACGGTCTCGTTACAGCGCTCAAAGAAGGCACGGCTGCCGTTAAAGTTGTCACAGAGGACGGCTCGAAGACGGACGAGATTACAGTGACCGTTCATAAAACGGCGTTTACCGTATCGCTCTCCAAATTCGAAGGCTCTGTCATTGATGCTGCTTATCCAGTAGATCCGGCTGTAATCGCGAACAGCGCCAGCCTGAACATCAAAGACTCTTTCAAAGCGTCCGAAAACATGTACGTTGCAACGATAACGGCGAGCAGTAAACTTCAAGCGACAACAGCGCCTGCAGGACAATTCGCTTACGTAGTCGCTACGCTCAAGGACAGCAACGGCAATCCAGTTACCGACACAACGGACTTTACAGTTACTGTAACGAAAGCCGTGTATTCGTATTCCCCTGTGTTCGGCGAAGGCATTTCGAGCAGCTTGAAGGCGGGCAGCTTTATCATGAAGCTGGACAGCAAAGATCTGACAACGATCCAGCACATTGAATGGAAGATTACTCGTCCGGGTTACGAACCGATTTCCATCTATATGACGTACGCGCCTTTCGATGTCGCTAGCATCAAGTCAGTCGGACCGATTACAGGCGATCCGGTTGTCGGATCTACTTTAACAGCCGGTGCTGCCCAATATGAAGGCACGCCTGCCAATAACAACCTCACTTACCAATGGTCCAGAACCGGTGCATCCAACGCATTTTTAACTATCATCCCAGGCGCAACGTCAAGCACTTATGTAACAACTAATGATGATGTAGGAAAATATATTCAAGTGTTAGTTTCGGCGGATAATACTCATGTCCTCGGCTCGGTAGGGAGCTCGGCATTCGGACCGATTACGGCACCGGTCGACCAGACGGACCTATTCACCGCTATCGAAGACGCCTATCTTGCGAACAACGTCGATCAGAACAACATCATTTCCGATCTGAATCTGATGACGTCGCTCTCTCAATACCCAGGTGCTACGCTCTCGTGGTCGTCGGATATGCCAACAGCCATCTCGAACGTTGGTGCAGTCACGCGCGACAGCGAGAACGATCAATTCGTCAATCTGACGGTCACGATCAGCGGTACGGTTACGGCAACCAAAACGTACGAGTTGATTGTAAGAAGAAATGGTACGGACAACGTCGGTACGGGCAATTATATCGACTCCTATTTTGCCGAAGGTTATCCGCAAGCCTACGTCAAGGACGGCACGATCTGGGTTCGCTATATGCTGACCGCTCCTGCTGAAGTGTATATGGTCGTCAATACGATCAATGGACACTGGGATTCCGATGTAAAGGCTGGATTGGAAGGCCATTCCGGTACGAATAATACGATCGTCTACGCGAATAAGTGGCCTTATTTCAATATCGACAATTCGAAAGTCAACCAAGTACAAGACTTCGATACCGGAGCGGAGTTGTCGGACGGGGCTGCTAGAGTCGAGTTCGTTATTAAAGACGCGAGCCAGAACTATACGTCGAGCAATGTAACGACTGTTCATTTCGACCAAACGGCTGTAGAAGCGCTGGATACGTATCCTCCTTATAACTCTTACAACAGCAGTTATATCAATAAGGCACTTGATACGATCTATCTTTTCTACAACGAGTTTCTGGATTTGACGAGCGTGCCGGCAGCTGCCGATTATACGCTCAGCAAAGGCGTTGTCGATAGCGTAACATTGTTCAACTATGATAATGCTTTCGGACCTTCGCCAAGCTATGTCAAACTCAAAGTTAGCGGTATTACAGCTAACGATGCGGCAAACTTAAAGATCAGTTACACCGGAACCGCCGTTCAGGATCTGTCCGATGCGAAGAACAAAGCAAATACGTTCTCGTCTTATCCTGTAGCACAATCGATTGAGAAAATCGAACTGGTGAAATTAAGCTCGGACCGCACTTCGATGAATGTCGATGTTATTCCAGGCTGGAATCCGCAAGACCACCAGGACCTTGACCTTCAAGATCCTGCACGATTCACGGTGTCCGTGAACGGAACGGATATCCATCCTGCGACTATTCGATACAGCTATTCCATCGGCCGTGTTTATTACACGTTGAAGTTTGCTAATGCGCTGCCGGACGGAGCCATTACGGTCACGTTCGATTCGTCCAATCTTACATCCTGGACGACCGACGCTTACTCGAGCAGTCTTTCATCGCAAGATGTTCAGCAATTAGAAGCTCCAGGCACCCCAACGGCAAGCTATGCAGCTGGACGACTGAGCCTTGCATTCGCTGACGGATTCGAGAAAGGAAATGAAAGCATTGCCGCAGGTCTGGTCATCAAGGTAGACGGTGTCGAATATGCACTTCGTGGATATATCGTCACCTCGGATTGGAACACGTCTACAGACAATGACTATTTGATCGACTTTAACAATCCTAATAATTTTGCTGCACATATCAAAAATGCGATCGAAGCCGGAGCTGTCGTTGAAATTAAGTACACGAAAGTAAACGGAACGAATGTCGCACAGCTGTCCGACTCTTCAGGTACGCTGCTGCCTGATTTCGATTACATCACCGTTACGAAGTAACAACAAAGAAGCTGACGCCATTTCGATGGCGTCAGCTTCTTTTCATACAAGGACATTAAGATCGGCCAACGCTCGCCGTGAGCGTGCCTGCCAACTCCGACTCAATCCATCCTACGACCTGCTCTCGATAGTCATGGATGAAGAAGTGGCCCGCTTCATACGCTTGAAGCGAGCAGCTTCCGGACGTATATCGCTGCCATTGCGACATAACCTCTGCCGTCGAGTGGTCAAGCGTGCCGTACAGCACGGAAATCGGACACCTCAGCTTGCTGTCATCCGATTGGAACTGGTACCGTTCCGAAACCGTATAGTCTTTGCGCAGCATCGGCATAAACATTCGGAACAGCCCCCGGTGGGCAATGAGCTCCTCCGGTATGCCGCCGAATTGGATGATTTCTTCAATGAACGCTTCGTCATCGAGTTCATGCAGCACCTTGGCATCCGCTCTGCGGGGCACATGGGGCGGATTGCGGCCGGCAACGAATAGATGAACCGGTGATGGCATAACATTCTGCTTGCTAAGCATACGCGATACTTCAAAGGCAATGATTGCCCCCATGCTATGACCGAATAGAGCATAGGGCTGGCCGTCGATTTGCGCTTGTATCATCTCATATATATCCGCAACCGCTTCATCCATCGTCGAGCATAACGGCACTCTAGCGCGGACGCCTCTGCCTGCAAGCTCGACAGGGACTGCCTCGACTGCATCACTCTTCATCAAAAGCTGCCAGTCTTGATATTCAGCCGCCGAGCCTCCGGCATAAGGGATACAGAACAATTTACAATTGGGCATATTCATGCTCTTCTCCTTATACGTTCGTCGTATTGTGCCGGGATCAGCTTGCTTCTTCGGCTGAACGCGATGTCCGCGATTGGAGCTGCCAGAACGAGAATGGCCACGAGCAAATAGATCCAACGAATGGAGATTGCATCGCCTAAGTAACCGACACCTAAATAGACGAATAGACTCATATACGAAATCAGCATGACCATCATGCTGTTCACTCTGCCGATGAACGCTTGTTCGATCTCTAATTGAATGAGCGTTTCGTTATGGATTCGATTCGTAACGACGAAGCAGCCTAGCAGCAAATACCCAATCAAAGCTTGAATAAGACCCGACGAAGTCAGGAAAAGAACAAGCGCACCTGCAATGAGCACCATGCTGATTCGGCCGAACGATACGAGCTTATACCGTTGGAGAAGCGTTGCCAACAAGTAGCTGCCCGTAATGGCGCCTATCGCCCATGCCGCTTCGATATAGCCGAAGCCCGTCGAGCCGACTTTCAACTCCCGCTCTGTAAAAACAGGAAGCAGCGTATTGCACACATACAGCGTCATATAACCGAATATTTGGATGATGGCCGTTGAGATTACTTTGGGACGGGACTTCATATACCGATAGCCTTCCGCCCAATCTTCCCTCATCCTGCCTGTGGCTGCAGATTCTTCGCTCCGTTTAATCGGATAGAGCGCAACGATCATATAGGTCAGCAGCGCGGACAACGCGAAAGTAAAAATATTAATATAAATGACGATCACAGCCGAGAATGCAGCAACCAGAATTCCGCCTGCCGCAGAGCCGATAAGCATGCCGAGCTGGTTGGCTATGCCGAGACGAGCGTTCGCACGCAGCAACTGCTCCTGTGGCACAACCATCCGAATCAGCCCCATTGACGACGGCCAGTGAATACGGTCGAATGCCGCAAGTATAAACTCGGTTGCATAGATAATACCGGCGGGGATATCGCCTTGAATGGCGAACAATGGGATGACACACATCGCGATTGCACGCAGACCGTCGCTTGCCGCACATAAGTTTCGGAAATTCCACCGGTCAATCAGCACGCCCATAACCGGTGAGAGCACTATGCCTGCAATGCTGTGCACGACCAGCAGCCATCCGATCGAGGCAACCGATTGCGTCATGCTGAATAACAGCAGACTCATGCCGATAAATTGCATGCCTGCACCGGTCGAGGAAATTAATGACGCGGCAATAAACTTCCCGAATTCCTTATTTAGCGTTACAGCCTCGATGCGTCCGCGACGCGTCAACATGGCACTTCGTCAGGAGCATCCTCCCGCTCGCGGCCTACCGCTTGCGGCAGAGGACGAACGTCGATACGGATGCGGCTCCATGCTTCTTCCACCGTTTCCACCGCGTCTTGCACCGTGCTGCCCTGAGCAAGTATAAAGCCGTTGCGCTCCATAGACTTCGTGAAAGGCTTCGTTCGCTGTCCGGGCTGAACATCGACCTGACACCTCACCACGCCGGGCAGCAACTCTGCTTCTTGCACACCGTCCAACGCAGCCACCTCGCCCGGAGGCAGCTGCAGATAGCGGATCGCTGCTGCCTGACCGGTAAATTCGCTGCTTAAATTCGGCTCGCCGGACAGAAATCCGTTGAAGGTCTGTGTGAATAGATCGAATCCATACACCCGCTCGACCATTTCGAATATATAATCGCCGCCGACACGTGTATGAGTTTCGACGATGTACATGCCGTCTTCCGCTACAATAATTTCCGTATGCGACGGTCCGAATTGATGGCCAATTAAGTCCATCAGTGCTTCGGTCAAACGCTTCGCTTCCTCCGCTTGGCTGTCCGGCAGCGAAGAAGGCATGTTATGGCCCGTCTCGACGAAGTTCGGCGCACCTGTCGTGAACTTGTCTGTTACGGCGATCATCGTATGCTTGCCGTTCCATGTGAAGCCTTCGACGCTGATTTCCCGTCCTTCAATAAATTTCTCTACGAGAATATCGCCGCCGGTATAAGCCGCCTGAATGAGCCCCAAAGCAGGCGCGATCTGACCGGTATCCGTAATTTTATAAATTTGCGCGCTGCCCGTGCCATAGCTCGGCTTCAGAATAACCGGGAGTTGATGCTCTTCGATGAAACGAAGCACCTCCTCCGTCTCTGATACGATTTCAAACGGCACGGAAGGGAATTGCTTTTCCTTCATATAAGCACGCATCTTCGCTTTATCTCTCGTCGTCAGCACAGGGAACAGCGGATTGCCGGGCAAATTCAACCGCTCCTTCAGCATAGCCGCCGTCAAGATGCCCATCTCTTGGAAGGAAACGACGGCATCATACGGCTGACGCCGATGCAGGATGTCGATCAGTTCCAGCACAGCCGGATCATCGAGAGGCGAAGTAATCAGCTCAGCGATATACGCGAGATCTTCCGGTTTCACTTTGTCCTTCTCTTGGACGAGCGTAACTTCCAATCCGCATGCTCTCGCACGCTGGTAGATGCCCGTCCATCCGCCGATCATGATCATGCGCAAGGGACGCTTATCATCCATTGCAGCCGACCTCCTCATTCACCAACTCCGTACAGATGGAGTCCTCGAACGTCTCTCTGCGCACGGCAAGCCGCGATTGCCCATTGCTTACGAACACGACGGCAGGACGCAGAAACCGGTTGTAATTGTTCGACATCGCATACGTATAAGCACCCGTGCATTGAACAGCCAATATGTCGCCCGTCGCAACTTCCGGCAATCCGGCCTGATCCATCATTCGATCCGTCTCGCAATGGCGCCCGAAGATGCGAACCGGATGAAGCTCTGCTGCATCCGCATTCGGCCGCGAGGCCGACAATACATTATGCTGGGCATCATACATGATTGGCCGCGGATTATCCGACAGTCCGCCATCGACCGAAAGAAACGCGCACACATCCTGCCCTTCAGGAACAGGCTTAATCGGCCCTACCTTATACAAAGTTGTCCCGTATTCAGCTACAACGGAACGTCCAGGCTCGATGCCGAAGATGACGTCTTCCTCGCAGAGCGGAACGATCTTCTCCTTGAACACCGGCATGACGCCATCCGCCCATTCCTCCGGTGCAGGAGGCGTTGCATGCCCGGAGTAATTCACTCCCATACCTCCGCCCATCGTAATGGCGGACGGCTTCCAGCCATGAATCGCGGTCACGTTGCGGATGAACACGGACAGACGGTCCAGCGCCTCTTGATGAAATTTTACTTCTTGAATCTGGGAGCCGAGATGAAAGTGGAAGCCGCGCAGCGTAATCGAAGACGATTGCAGCGCCGCTTCGATCGCTTGAATAGCCGTGCCGTCGAAGATGGACAGCCCGAACTTCGATTCCATATGGCCGGTTGTGAACTTCGGATTCGAGTAGACGTTAACGCCTAAATTCACCCGAATATCGACCGCTTGATTTCGGCCCTGCAAGGATGCTTCCCTCTCAATCATTGCGATTTCTTCCAAGCAATCGATAACGAGCGTTCTTACGCCGCTTGATACGGCAAGCTTAATCTCGTTCCTCGTTTTGTAATTGCCGTGGAACGTAATGCGGGATGCAGGAGCTCCTGCCCAAAGCGCCAGCTTCAGTTCTCCCTCGGACACGACGTCCAGACTAAGCCCTTCCTCGTTCACCAGTCTGACCATTTGGCCGATCATGAACGCTTTCGAAGCATAAGCCACATCGATATGCGGCCAATGCTCATGGAAGCTGCGTACATAGTCGCGGCAACGCGTCCGGATCGCCTCTTCGTCCATGACATATAAAGGCGTGCCGTATTGTTCGGCTAATGCGAGCGTATCGCATCCGCCAATTTCCAGATTCCCCTGTTCATTGACGCATTGAGTTCCATATTGAATCATCACGTTAACCCCCTATCTGGCGGAATTGGCAAAATAAGAGCCTTCTGCAACTAGACTTACGCTGCCGGACATGCTAAGCATCCGCTCGTTAGCATTCCAATGAACGCGTACGCAGCCTTGCGGTGTCAATACGTCCGAATCCATCGGCCAATCCGCATGCTCCAGCGCAACCGCCATCGCTGCGGCCGCAGAACCTGTCGCACACCCTTCTACAATACCGACGCCCCGTTCCCAAGGCAGCACCCGGATGATCCCGCGTTCGATCACGGATGCAAACATCACGTTAGTCCCCCCGTCGTACGTCATTTCTTCACGCGGCCCGTCACTGATCAAGTCGACAAAAGCCAGATCCGTCAAAATAACAAGATGCGGCGATCCCACAACATACTGATAACGCGGCTTCGACTCATGTTTGCTTATAAGCGGGTCCCGTTCGAATTGGATGACCGCATTGAACCCCATGCCGTCCGTATCGGACAGACGGTGCGTCACCGTCGCTCCCTGCGCTTTAATGACAATATCTTCGTCCCGTAAATGAGGCTTGTTCACATAAGCAAAGGCCGCTACGCAGCGTGCTCCGTTCCCGCACATCGGCGCCTCGGAGCCGTCCGCGTTGAATACCCGCATATGAACGGTATTGTCGCCCAGCCACTGCGCGACGAGCAGACCATCCGAGCCGATCCCCGTCCGCTTGGAGCATATGCCCGGAATGTCGACAGACCCGGGATTGATATTTTCCACGACGATATAACTGTTGCCTTCTGCTTCAAACTTCCAGAACTGCATGGACAACCCTCCATCAGGTATGGTTTCGGTCATGCCAAATAAGGTACTTTCGGCTTCGTTCGAACGGTCACCTCGATCGCATCACATACGGATTGTGCCATTGCAATGCATTCCCCTTCCGTTGCCGCACTCGTGAGTACTGAGAGAAGCGTATCGTTGTTCGAAGAGGTAGACGAGACGAACCGGCTCTGCGGCGCATGATTCATAACCCAGAGCGGGCCTGCCTCGCTCGATTCCAGCGACTGAAGGTCAATGGAAATGTAGCCTTCCGTCGGCGGATAATACTCGAACAGCGTCGCCACTTTCGCTGCCTCCGTATTGGCCGTAAATTCGCCCGTGACGTACAAATCCGCAAGCGAAGCGAAGATATTTATGGACATCGCTTGATTGATCAACCAGTAGCAAGGAAAGCCGAATAAGCGCGGATTCACTTCAAGAATGTACAGACGGCCGTCATTATCCATAATGTATTCGATATGGCACGGTCCGAAGTCGAATTGAAAACGTTCAATGAACGCATAGGTTTCTTGGATGACCGCTTCCGTCTCCACCCCTTGGTACGGGAAAATAAATCCCGACTCGACGAAGCTCGGCGGCTGTCCCAAATACCGGTTCGTTACGCCGAGCATGTGCACGCCGCTGCTGTCCTTAATAAACTCGCAGCTGAAGATTGGACCCGGGATATACTCTTCAAGCAAATATTCGCTGTCCTCAACGACACCCTTCGTGAAGCGAGACAGCAGCTGCAGCGTTTCATAAGCGGCCTGCAGCTCCTCCGTCGTATACACAAGACGGATCCCTTCGGATTGATTGCCGTTCACCGGCTTGAAGACGAGCGCCTTGTTCATCTCCGCTAGGAAAGCTTCTCCCTCTTCAACCGTGCGGCACAGCCGGAACGATGGAACCGGAAATCCGAGCTCGCGCTGCTTCTCCCGGAATTCATGCTTATTGCGCAGCGATTGGGCAAGGGACGGATCCAGATTACGGTAGCCCTTATCCTTGCAGTACTGCGTGACGAGCGGAATCATAAAGTCGCCAGTCGTGAAAATGCAAGCTATTTCGTACCGGCCGCTCAGCTCGTCAAGCTTCTGCACGAAGTAGTCGGGCTCGAATAACCGCTTGTCCCGGACTACTTCTTCTGCCATCTCCAAATATTCCGGCACATTCTTATACATGCCCGAAGTCAGATAGACGACCGAATAGCCAGCCTGCGTCAAATCGCGGATTTCATAAGCGTGGTTACCGGACTCGATAAGAACGACAACCTTCGGCCTCACACCATCACCCCATAGTTTTCGAGCGTCTTCATAATGCTGCGAATCGTCACGAAGTTGTCCAGCGTCAAATCTTCTTCACGGAATTGAATATGAAGCCGTTTCTCCAACTCAATGAGCAGCCTGACCGTCGTGATCGAATCAATGCCCTCATGGCTTAGATTGGTATGCTCATCGAGCGCTATATTTCTTTTCAACACTGCCAATACGGCATCACGAACAGTACCAAACAATTGGTTCGAACCATTGTCCATTGTGCAACATCCTCCTATGTTTTCGTCCATAAGGTGCGGGCAGCCGCTGGATTACAGCTCCCCGAGCACCGACTTCGCGATTCGTTCCCGGCTGCCGTCGCTGTCCATCTGCTGCATATCGAACGAAGACGATCTCAGCGTGCCGTACAGCAATGCAAGCGGATGATCCGCACGGATCGAAGAAATGCCCGCTATCTTCATCGCATAGTTCAAAATTTGATTCGTCCTGCTGATGATAAATTCCATCGTAACCCGTCCCGTGTCCGCTGCTAGCCGTCTGTCCGACGTACCGCCGCTTAGAAGCTCGTTGACAAGGCTGCCGAACGTATACAGCTGGGAATCGCACGCTTCCAAGAGGATCGAAGCGTCGGCGACAAGAAACTGCGTGCCTGGGAACCGGCTGAGCGGCAGTCCCCATTGCGGAACCCGGGATGCTTTGGCGGAATCGCAAGCAATCGTCAGCGCCGATTGTGCAATTCCGAGGTAGATAGCGCTGATGCTCAACTGCCGAAGCAGAGAGAACCGTTCCAATTCCGCTGTGTCTTGCTGCGTAAAGATGACAAGCTCGCTCTCTGGAACGAACACATCGTCCAGTTGAACGCGATAAGATTCGATTGCCGCTATGCCAGCATGCCGGTCCGAGTCCAGACCGGCATGAAGGGTCAGCTTCACGCCATGTTGACGGGACGGCACAATCGCGAAAATATACGATACGCTGCCGTCCGTACCGATCATACGTCCGCAGGTCGGCATGAACAACACGTTTTGATCCATTAGCACCCGCTCACGCACACCGCTTAGCAGAAAGCCCTCAGCCGTCGGTGTTGCCGTAATACTTTCCGTCTCGCCTATTGCGGAACCGGTCAAATCCATCTCGTTCATCGAAGCGAATAAGCTGCCCATCGTTTCGGCTTGAGCGAACAGACTGTATGCCGATTTGCCGGAATGCATCAATCTGAGCGCCCATGCGCTGGACAGGTGGGCAGCCATCTTCATCGACAACGGCAGATCGTTAGCTGCCAGGTCCGCAATCATTCGGGTGTAGCTTACCGCACAGGCATGCTCTTGTCCGAAAGGCTTCGGCAGCGTCAACGTATGCAGCGTCAGCTTCGGCTCCTGGTCATTCGCGGCGTTAGCCAGTGTTGGAATCGTATGATTCGTAATGCTCGCCATATCACTACCTCCATTCAACAATTTCAGGAATGAATATGCCCCTGCAGCACCATTGGCCAGTGCCTAATATCGTCGCCGTGGCGATGCGCCAACGCTTGAATCCAACGATCGATGCCAAAACCTACGCATCCGGACTGCACCGGTTCACCGTCCATGCCGGTAATACCGAATTTGCGGACGATCATATCGCCGCTATGATTGAAGGAGCTAATCGCCGAGGATATCGTGCCGCATTGGGCAATCAGCTCATATTTGGCGCTTGATAGAAGCTGGAACGCGAGCTTGTCCAGTCCATCCGCCGTAAAGAACGGATCGTTCGCCGTCTGTACGGTGCCTTGCAGGCCAAGCTTCACGAACAGCTCCCATACGTCATCGATAATGCGCTGCCGAGTCTCCGTAATTTGCGCCGCTGTGCCGATCATCACAATTTCCCGCATCGAGAATTCGTTGCGGCGGAATGCATTGAGACGCCATTTCGCTTCATGGCGGAAACACCGCCCTTCAGCCGTATACAGATGCAGTCCGCTAACTTGCTGGCCGGACAACTCTTGATAGACGTGATAGCAAATACAAGGCTGCAAGTAATAGTCCGCCTTGCGGAAAGCCGAATCCATATGCTCATGAGCCGATTCAAGAATATTGAACTGATGCGGAATTTCGGAGACGGCATACACGTTCTGCGGGAAATTCGTATGGTAGCCGCAAGTGTGCATCACTTCCTCCTGCAGCAGCGTAGGGTACCGGCGTTCGACCGCTTGATGCTTGCGTGCAATGTCCAGGAACATGTCGTCCAGCAGTTGATAGGCACGCGGGTCGACGGATGAATGATCGCGTGACAAAGAACTTTCCTGCGGCTGCGATGAACTGACGTTCGTCTTCATCGTACGGACGGGGATCGACATGCAGTCGTTGATTTTGTTCAAAATAGCTTCGAATTGCGACTTGATCAACGATTCTTCCAATTGGCAACCTTCTTGAATCGTAATGATCAGCTCTTCGCCTTCGATCGCAACGGATTCGATATTCGGCGCAACATAGGAAGCCTGCTCGATAAGCAAGCCTCTCTTCTGATCGTCGAACGTTTCTGGAACCGCAAATATAAACTTCATCTTCTAGCACCACCTCGAACGAATGGTAAGCACGCCAAGTCTTTGTTTCGCCACGATTTCTTTCAGAACGTCGCTTCGAGGCAAATGGAACGTATTCGCCTTGACGTCACGGTACAGCTTGAACAGCACCGACTCGGGCTGCATTGCTTGCGCGCCGAACGCTTCGACAGCCATCTCTACGACACGCTCTGCAGAAGTGAGGACGTATTCTTTCGTCATCAAGCTAACCGGTGTCAGCTCAGACGCCGGTTCGCCTTGCAAATAAGCTTGTACGACCCGGCACAGCTTGTTCAGCTGTGAATCGCTCGAGTCGAGCAGCAGTTTCATTTCGGACAGTCGCTGTTCCAATCCGAATTTCCGGCGTGAATGCGCCGGCAGAGAAGGGGCGAGTTCCTGAACGACATGCTCGAATGCCTGGCTGGCTACAGCCCAATAGACCGAGCAAATGCCTACGCGGAATAAATACGGGAAAACATCCATATCAAGCGGAATCTCCGCATTACGTGAGATGATTCTTTCCGATGGCAGGAAAACATCATTCAGCACGACCGTATTGCTATGCGTCTGGCTCATCGCGATCGTATCCCAATCTTTTTTCACACTGACGCCAGCGTCCGATTTGTGAACCATCGCCATAATGATTTCATTCTCATTCGTCTCTTCGTTGCGTGTAATGCTCATAATAGGCAAATAGTGAACATAAGGCTCCAGCGAGACGTATGGCCGGACACCATTCACCACTACACCGCCGTCCATGAACTTCATCTTCACCGGAAATTGGTCCGGGTCGATGTCGGAGAGCTTCCGGAAATAGAGCACGGGGTCATTAGGCGAGGCCATAAGCGCATCGTTGCGCGAAACCTCGTTAAAATAGAAGTCGAGATTAAAGTTGTCCGTGCGAATATGGGACAGACCCCATACGGTGAGCAAGTGCATGGACATACTGAGGGCGAGGGAAGGATTGCACCGTGCGGTGCGGATCAACATTTCCTTATACTGCAAGGGGGAAAATGCGCTGCCATACGGAGAAGGAAGCGTAGATCTATGAATGCCTTGCGCGATAAGATCATCGATTGCCAGAGCGGTTAGACTCAAAATTATTGTCCCTCCATATCCTCGTAGATTTTGGATGGCCGCGGCCGCTTGCGAAAGCTATTCTGTCACGCAGAATCAGCCGTATTACAGTTGCTGCAATGAAGTGGCGGTTACACTTCCTCTCCGATTCGAATAGGTAGATGAAGTAACACAAAATGATACAATATGTATCATAGCATAATCTTCGAAAATGTCATCCCCCCTTTGCAAACACTTCAAACGTGTTTCCACAACGCCAAGAAGGCCAACCGGACTATGCCGGTCGGCCTTCTCATACGAAAGAACCATGTATGTCGAACTTCGTTAGAATCGTTTTTATTGCCGTTGCAGATAGCTGTTGTTGCTGTTTAATGTGTTTAAGTTTGCAAATGCTGCCGTATTCGGCTGATAAGCCGTATGCGACAATTGCGCGCAGATGCTGCCGATTTGTTGAAGCTGCTGAACCGCCGTCTGATGGCCTTGAAGCGCCGTTTGAATAATTTGTGCCGCTTGATGTTCACGCTGAGCAAGCTGTTCCAATTGCGCTGCATTGGCCTGTTCTTGCTGCAATAACTGTTGATAAGTAGCGGAAGCCTGCTGCGTTTGTTGAATCAACTGATGCACGAGTTGCTCGCAATGAGCAAGTTGCTGCGAATAGGACTGCTGGTACGTGTTCGATTGCTGGTACATTCACATTACCCTCCATAACGGTGAATTGGATGGGCCCCATTCTGGAAACCCTTGGGTATTATGCATTAAACTTCATTGTTCTATACGCGGCTTCGCCGGATCGCAATTCGGATGAGGAACTAAGCCCGCTGCAGCTAATTTAGTCAAATAGAAGCATTCTTCTCTTGCCATATGATCCGGCATTAGCGGTGAAATGATATCCAGCGCCTCGGAAGTCAGCTCCAACTCCTAACCCGGTCGAAGTCCATAACAAATGTACCTGCATGTCCCGAAGCATCGAGCAGCCAAACGAGATCATAGTGGAGCGGATCGTACTTCGGCACCGGCTGACCGTTAAGCAGCGCTTGAAGGATGCGAAGGTACTCTTCAAGCTCATTCACCATATGATTCAGAAAAGTCGGCGGAAGCCCGAACGTGATATGCCCGGTTAATTGCCGCTCCAGCAGCGATAATTTGAAGTGTCTAAACTGATAAGCAGCTTGAGCCGCTTGCTTCGTCAGCTCCGTTAAACTTACAGATCGGTTACGGGCAGCCGCTAATAACTGATCGAAAACAGAGACCCCGTTTCGTGCCTGATGAATGTCTTGGTGCTCCTTAGGAGACAAAGCATTGAATATAAACCGGGCATGATCGCCAAGGATTTGCAGCCAAAACCGATGCTCGAACCATGCCTCTTCCGTCCCTTGAAGGGGCAACGATGACGAAGTTGTCATAACCCGCCTCCCGAATGATCAATTCGGTTAACGTTATGCCTAATTCGTCTGAACAGTACAATAAATAAAGACCGCTCGAGCATGAGCGGCCTTCGCAATCCTTCTGTTATGACGGTTCGTGATTGCCGTCGAAAGTGTGCTGGATATTGTCCACGATTTCCCCTACAGCGTCGCTAACCATATCGATCGGTCCCGAGTCCTCGTGATCTTTCGGCGTATTAATGCCGGCTGCCGTATTCGACGTCTCATTGTACATTTCACTGTATTCTTCATCGCGCTGCTTATGATTCCTGCTCATCTGGCATACCACCTTCGGTTTTCGGATCAAGGTTAGTCTGCCCCATTATGGATGATTTAAGCAATAAGACAGCCGATCAAGGAGCCGAAGCGACGACGAACGCTTCCCATCCGCTGACGCTCGTGCGGTTGGCGATCAGCATATTAAGGTTCAAATCCGCGCTCACCCACAAATACAGGAACGATACTGTTCCATCCGTATTATGAATGGCAACCAGCCTTCAGTTCCTTCTTGAAGCAAAAGCCGACTCCACTGTTACCTGACAGAGGTGCCGGCTTCATTACCATTTTCTTATATAACTATCGCTTAGCCAAATGTGAATCAAACCCACAGACAAAATACTTGATTCTCCTTCTAATCCGAGTATAATACTAGGTAATAATATTCCATTATGAGTAATTGGACCGAAGTGGGAAGAGGAAGTGTGAGGCATATGGAATCTTTGACTGAAGCTTGGATGAATGATTACCTGGACCTTTATATTTACGCCGGTTCGATTGGGGATCGGGGTTGGCAGGACGATATTCTTGCAGTACTTCGAGATAAAGAAGTGTTGAAGGAAACCTACCACGCGATGATGCTGCGTGAACTGTGGAATAAATTCGACCGGATTAACCAGCAATTAGTTGAGGTATTCGCTGAATTGCGATCGGCAACCGTCCGCAGCCGGACTGAAGTGCTTCAGGAGAAGTGGATGAAGCTCCGCATAGAGAGGAATAAAGTAACGAGGAAGATATTGTCGTATAAATAGGCGACCGAAAACCTGTGCAACTCCGTGTATCGGTCGCCGCGTAATAATGTTACCTATTCAGATCGATCTTCATAAGTGAACCAAACGTACTCACTCCGCATGCAGTTGACCGCACTGCTGAATATGTACAGAGGTCTGTCGCAATTAGACGGTTTGCTTCATTCCGCTCATCATCGTCATCATTGCCGTCATCATTTCGTCGCACTCTTGCATACGGGACATCATCATGTTCGTATCCATTTCAGATGCGTCCATTCCCTTCATGCATTCCATCATCATCATCATGCACTTCATTTTACACGCCATCTCTTCCATACACATCGTCATCATCATGTTCATGCACATTTTTTCCATTTAAAATTCCTCCCAAAATTTGATTCACTTACAATATTTATACTATTAAAAACTTACTTGTGAAACAATAGGTCTGATAGTCTATTTTTCACACCTGTTTTGTCGGAATTTGTTTTTGCCCCATGAAACGTTATTTACAGCTCCATTCTTGTTTCAAATGTAACTATGAAAAGAAACTGTGCAGGCGAATGTTATTTCGATCGCTGTACTCGTACGGACCCTGATGCATATAACAAGAAACAGCCCTCTGGTTCATGGATGTGCGATCCAACCATTCCAATAGAGCTGTTTCAGCAGATTGTGCAGTGTGTTTATGATGGAGCAATGGTCTTGATCACTCTCGCCGGATTGCCGCCGACAACGACGTTGTCCGGCACGTCCTTCGTCACAACTGCACCTGAGCCGATGACTACATTATCGCCGATTGTAACACCCGGATTAATAACGGCTCGACCGCCAATCCATACATTATCGCCAATCGATACGGGGATGCCATACTCTGCACCCGATATGCGTTCCTGCGCATTAAGCGGATGCGTAGCCGTATAGATATGTACGCCCGGCGCGAGGAAGCAATTGTCTCCGATCTGGATTTCACAAACATCGAGCATGACACAGTCGAAGTTGGCATAGAAATTGTTCCCGACATGAATGTTATATCCATAATCGCACCGGAATGTCGGCTCGATATAGATCGATTCTCCTGTCTGGCCGAACAATTGCTGCAGCAGCTCCTTCCGGCGCTCATGATCGGTTTCCAGCGTTTCATTATACAGCCTCGTCAATCGGCGTGCGTTGATTCGATCTTGCAGAAGCACAGGATCGCTTGCAAGATACAGTTCTCCGTTCAACATCTTCTGTTTCTCGGTTTTAAGAGTGGTCATCGGAAACTTCCTTTCGGATCAAATGAATAAGCTGCTGCGCCGCTTTGCTTAAATAATGCCGCTTCAGCCAGATGACGGCGGACCGTGAAATCGGCTGCGGACTATCGATAGCGGTGATGCGAAGGTTATCTTTCGGATTGCGCATGAGCGAAGTGCCAGGCAGTATCGATGCGCCAAAGCCGGAGGCGACAAGCTCCAGCAGCATCCCGATATCGGAGCATTCCCCGACAATCGTCGGCGACAATCCCCGAATATGGAATTGCTCCAAAATCAATTGATACAAACCGAGTCCTTCCGTACTAGGCAGAACTAACGGATGCTTCGCTATCTCTTCGAACGATGCGGCTTCATGCGGGTACGGCGCAACGGCACCCGCTTCTTCCTCTTTGGTTACAAAATAGAGCGGCTCTTCTCCGAGCTCAATATACTCGAATTCATCCAGCGCGATCGGAAGACGGACGATGGCGAGATCGAGCAATTTACTGCGGATGAGCTGGGTTAACGTATTCGTCTCGTTCTGCTGAATCTTGAACGTCACGTTCGGATACAACGCGCGGAACGTACTGAGCACGCGAGGCAGCCGCTCGTCCGACAGCGTGTTCACGCCAACCGATAGCTTACCTCGCAAACCAAGCCCTGATTCTTGCACCTCCGCTTTCGCTTCATCCATGAGCCTCGTAATCGTCAACGCATGCTCATATAGCAGCTTGCCTGGAGCCGTTAATTCGAGGTGCCGGCCACTTCGGGTGAACAGCGGAACGCCAAGCTCCGTCTCCATCAGCTTCAACTGCTGGCTAAGCGGAGGCTGCGACATATGCAGCCGGTTCGCGGCAGATGTTACCTGAAGTTCTTCGGCCAGCGCAATAAAATAATGCAGCTGTTTAATATCCATTCCGAGCGCTCTCCCAGTCGATATTCATATACGAAAGCAATGTTATTAATATTTTTCATATAGTTATGCCCATGATACCATAATTGAAGCATTCAAACGATCCCAGTAGGGGTCTGCCGGATGCATACATCATGGATGAAAGCTGGGAACAATCGAATGTTAGAACCGTTACGTTCACGCGGCTCCGGCAGCATGCTGCTCGCCGGTATACAGTGGCTATTTTTTATTTTTACGAATACGGTCATGGTGCCATTGTCGATTGGACATGTGCTCGGTCTTGCGCCGGAGGATGTCGCTGCGGCTATGCAGCGTTCCTTCATTCTGACCGGTCTGCTGTGTATTGTGCAGCTTCTGTGGGGACACCGCTACTCGCTTATGGACGGTCCGGCCGGCGTATGGTGGGGACTCGTCCTTAGCATTTGCGCATCCGCGCCTGCAATGGATATGGAGGTATCAGCCGTCGCGGCAAGCTTGACGAGCGGGTTCATTATTGCGAGCGTACTCGTGATCGGCTTGGCGCTGTGCGGCTTTCTTCCGGTGCTGCGTCGCGTATTCACTCCAATCGTCATGAGCGTCTATATGCTTCTGCTGACGTTTCAACTCGAGAATACATTCTTCAAAGGGATGATCGGGTACAATCAGGATGGCCGCTGGGATTTGCCGGTCGCCGCATTATCGATGCTTGTCATCGTCCTCGTGGCGTTCGTGCATATACGCGGAAAAGGAAAGTTAGGCCAATATTCGCTGCTGAGCGGAATTGTCGTCGGTTGGATCGCATATGCACTGCTGTTCGGACAGGAGAGCAGTATGAATGCGGCAGGGGCCAGCGTGCTGTCGATCTGGCAGTGGATGCCTTGGGGAACGCCGGGTCTTGCACCAGGCATCATCATGGTCGGTTTGCTCGCCGGTCTTGTGAACATGACGAATACGTTAACGAGCCTCGCGGCTGCCAGCAAGCTGTACGGCCGGGAATCGACCAAGGGACAGCATATCCGTTCCCTATTAGCCACCAACCTGTTCTCGATCGCCGCGGCATGCTTCGGTCTTATTCCGTTCGGCACATTCGCTTCTTCTATCGGCTTTCTGGAGAATACGAAAGTACTGCGGCGGGCGGCTCTGTTTGTTGGCTCTGCGTTGTTGATCATTGTCGGCATCGTCCCGCAGCTTAGCGGCTTGCTGGCTCAGCTTCCGATGTCGGTCGGCAGCGCCGTCTTGTTCGCCGCTTATTTGCAAATGTTCGGCACGGCGCTGCGATCCTTCCAAGGAACGGCGTTCAATGCAAAGACGATCTACCGCGTCGCATTGCCCGTTCTGACGGGCATCAGCATCATGAACGTCCCGGCTTCCGCCTTCGCCAACTTTCCGCCGCTGCTGACGCCTATCGTCTCGAACGGGCTCGTGATCGGCGTGATCTTCGTCATCCTGCTGGAGGGATTCGTCCGGTGGGAGAAGTATGAGGCTGTACCCGCAGCCAGTAAGGCTGGTGTAACGACAACTGCTTCATCATAAGATGTTCCGCTTCAATTTAGGCATTCGCGGTAGCCATAGATTGTTGGGATGTATTTGAAAATAGTACCGCTTAAAGGCAGCAGAGCAGAGCGAATGTTCTGATGATCGCTAATGCTTCTTCAGAATCATTCGTCTGCTCCGTTGAACCGAAACGACTACCTCACAATCCGCTTCGCCTTCGCAGCTTGCAGCCATGACGGAAACTCGTTCAGAAGCTTGTCATACAACTCCTCGTCCGACACGCGCTCGATCCGGTCCCAATGAATAAAGTTGGCGTTATCGACAATTCGTCCCTGCATGGAGTCGAGCCGCTTCAACACTTCGAAATTGGAATCCCCGATGCCGACGAATTGCCAGAATATCGGAAGCACTGCCGATCGGGTGATTACCTTCTGAATCGTCTTCAACACGCCTCCATCATTAATGAATATGACGAAAGCCGGAACGGACGAATCCTCTTCGACCGTATATTTACGGATGACGTCCTCCATGACGGGAGGCTCGTTATTGCGGCCGAATTTATGGATGAACGGATTGTCCAATATTTGCTTATTCACGTAATTGCCCAATCCGCTTTCGGTCACGGACGGCATTCGGCTGAACTCGTTATCATATACCCATACATCCAAGGTTGCATTATCGTCGAATTGGCAGGCAATCGCAAGAAGCCGTTCCACCACATCCTGTACGATGCCGGTTCTGTACTGCTGCTGCATCGACCCGGATATATCAAGCACAACGCCGACACGTGCGACGACATTCGTAAGCTGCTTCTTCTGCAGCGAGATTGCTACCGCTTTTTTGCGCAAATCGATCTTAGATAGAATCTGCTGCTGCTCGGTCGGCGCAGTCTGCTGTGCCAATTGCTGCTCTTGCAACTGCTCCTCTTCCAGCTTGGCGCTTGCAACCTCCGAAGCGTTCTCCGGCTCTTCCAGTTCCAATCCATAGTGGGTGACGAGAGCTTCAAGACCGCCGTAAAAGCCGCTGCCGATCGCGTTGAACTTCCACTCGCCTTGGTAGCGGTATAATTCGCCGACGACAATTGCCGTTTCCTTGGACACGTCGGAACCGCAATCATAGAGGCCGAGCTCGGCTCCCGTATCTTCATCCGATAATTTCACATATAAAGACGTTACGTCATTCATGGTATGTCCGCGTTTGGCGCTCTCATAGATGGATACCGTAACCGCAAGTCTGTCGATCCGGTCCGGCAACCGGTCCAGCGAGACGCGGAGCGCACCGGATTGGCCGCTTCCATCCTGCGAATATTGAACCGCCCCATCGATTGAGAGAGGGTTCCCGTAAAAGATAAGATCTTCGTCCCGTTCGCACCGATTGTTCGCTGATAGCAGGAACACGGACGCATCGACGCTGACGCCTGGATCGCTGACCTTCCACCCGAAGGTTAAGACGAGACGCCTCAGTGCCCTCCCTTTCGTGACGTCGATTTTCTGTCCTTTGTTAAGCTGCATGGCTGCCGACTCCCTCCCGGATCGTAAAAGTTGGACTAATCTAGAGTGATAAGTTTCCGATACTCCGAGTGTAACCGATAGGAGAGCCTGAATACCAGTTCGACCGGTACAATCTCGATGAGCTGCGGATTGAAGTGCTTCTGCCACCGCCACCTCTTGTACGTTACCGCTGTACCTCCTGCATCCGGAATACAAACAACTTCGTTTTCGGCATCATTGTCGGCACCATTCTTTTCCCCGTTACACTCTGCTCTAATTCTATGGACTGCTTCAGCCGAATTCAATCCCATGTTAGCCAAGCCCATGAAGCCTTTTGAACGACTCGGGGCTCATGCCCGTTTTCCTTCGGAATACGGAACAGAAATAACTGGCGTTCTCGAAGCCGACCCTCTTGGCGATTTCATACATTCGCTTCTCTGGATCATGGAACATGAGCTGTTTGCTCCGGTTAACGCGTTGTTGGTTGACGTATTCGATAGGGCGCATTCTCACAATCTGTTGAAAAATGCGGCACAAATACTGCGGCGAAACGTCGATAACGCCGGCCAAATCGTTCAAAGTCAACGGATCTTGCAGATGGCGCTCGATATAGTCAAGCACAGGCTTAAGCCGGTCTCTATCCGTGTCAGGATGGGACGAAGATACAAGATGCTGCTTCAGATCGATCAGCATGCTGTACAACTGTTTGGAACGTTCGAAATTCGCCGCTTGCTCGTCCGCAGCAGTTGGTTCGAGCATGTATTCCAGCGCAGGCAGCAGCCGATTGATGTTTAACCGGTTGGGGCCGGATTCGCCGATGCCTGCATATTGCAGCATAAGCTCCGATTCGCGTCCGTTGAACGAAACCCAAGCGACTTGCCACTGACTGCTTATAGGCGAATAAGAATGCGGGACATCGGGGTACAAGAAGAACACTTCTCCTGGACCGACGATGCAGCTTCTCCCATCTATTGTAAGCTCCCCTTTGCCATCAAGCACTTGGTGCATCTGATAATCTGGAAAGCCTGCAGGACGCACGGTCTCTGTCTGATGATCCCAATAACCGACCGTTGTCACGTAGAGCGGGAGTCTTACAGTCTCATGCGTCGAGCAAAAAATGAACTGGCTGTTCAGAACGATCGCCTCTGTTTCATATTGTGTTAGATCGGTATCAAATTGTTTTATTTTATTAATGTACTCCTAATTCTATAATTTGAATATATTAAACATTCACGAAGAAGAGAGATGATAATTGATGCGTTCCAAGTGGGTCTATCAACCGCTGGCGAACGGTTATCCGGAATGGAACAACAACCCGGAGCTGTTTCAACTGAATCGTATCGATGCACACGCCACGATGACATCATATTCATCTGTCGAAGAGGCATTGCACGCAGACCGGTCCAATGCCTCCTCTACGTTATCGCTGAACGGCTCATGGAAGTTTTCATTCGCGCCGGTACCAGAGAAGCGAATCACGCAGTTCTATCAGAACGATTATGATGCAAGCGGCTGGGCGGACATCGAGGTTCCATCCCATTGGCAATTCCAAGGCTACGACTATCCGCAATATACGAATGTGCGTTATCCATGGGCTGAATCCGAACCGGATCTGAAACCGCCGTTCGCTCCGACGAAATACAACCCGGTCGGCTCCTATATCCGAACCTTCACCGTTCCCGGCACTTGGAGCGGACAGCCCGTTTATATCAGCTTTCAAGGTGTAGAATCGGCTTTCTATGTATGGCTTAACGGCGAACTTGTCGGCTACAGCGAAGACACTTTTACTCCGGCACAATTCGATATTACGCCTTATCTGATTGACGGCGATAATAGGCTCGCAGTCGAAGTATACCGGTGGTGCGATGCCAGCTGGCTGGAAGATCAGGACTTCTGGCGGCTAAGCGGTATATTTCGTGAGGTCTATTTGTATACGAAACCGAAGCTCGGCTTCGCCGACTTTTTCGTCCGGACAGAGCTGGATGAACAATACGTTGACGCCCAGTTAGAGCTGGATGTGAAGATTGAGAACTATTACGACGAGAAATATGACCACATTCACTGCGAAGCACAATTATATGATAGCAGCGGGCTAGCGGTATGGGAGCAACCGCTTAGTGTATCGGGATCGTGGGCCGGAGCATGCGTTCAATCCTACCGGCTGTCAGGCTTCGTTGCCCATCCGACCAAATGGAGCTCGGAAACTCCTTATTTGTATACGCTCGTCTTGTCTCTCACAGGCGATGAAGGTACTCTGCTGGAGGCGGTTAGCTGCAAAGTTGGTTTCCGCAAGTTCGAGTTGAAGGACGGCTTAATGCAGATCAACGGAAAGCGCATCGTGTTTAAGGGCACCAACCGTCACGAATTCAGCTGTGACACCGGCCGTGCCTTGTCCGCTTCCGAGATGATCCAAGATATTAAGCTGATGAAGAGTTATAACATTAACGCTGTTCGAACATCCCATTATCCGAACCAGCCGGTCTGGTACGAACTGTGTGACGAATATGGCTTATACGTCATTGATGAGACGAATCTGGAGACACATGGCTCGTGGAGCTACGGTCAGCAGGACCTGCCTGCACATACCGTTCCGGCAAGCCATCCGGAATGGCGCGCCAACGTGCTTGACCGGTGCAACTCGATGTTCCAACGGGATAAGAACCATCCTTCAATCGTCATTTGGTCACTCGGGAACGAATCGTTCGGCGGCGATAACTTTATTGCGATGCATGACTTCCTGAAGGAAGCCGATCCGACTCGACTGGTCCATTATGAAGGCATTTTTCATTATCGGGCGTCCGAAGCAGCTTCCGACATCGAATCGACGATGTACGTCAAGCCACACGATGTCGAGCACCATGCTCGCAGCAATCCGCAAAAACCGTATATCCTGTGCGAATATTCCCACGCCATGGGCAATTCGTGCGGCGGACTGCACAAGTACACAGAGCTGTTCGACAAGTACGACATCATTCAGGGCGGCTTTATCTGGGATTGGATCGATCAAGCTATCCGCACCAAATCGCCCGATGGGATCGAATATTTCGCTTACGGAGGCGATTTCGGCGACACGCCGAACGACGGCAATTTCAGCGGGAACGGCTTGTTGTTCGCTGACCGGACGGTAACGCCTAAGCTGTATGAAGTAAAAAAATGCTACCAAAATATCGGCATAGCTCCGGCGAATCTGGAAAACAACCAAATCCGCTTGACCAACAAACATTTGTTCACCGATCTTAGTTGCTACGATATGCTGTGGAGCGTTCAGCTGGAAGGCGAAACCGTTCAAGAAGGAGTCATGAACGTGACGCTTGCGCCAGGCGCGACCGGTGAGTTCACCGTTCCATACGAGCGTCTTCCGCTCGGACGGGAAGCGGTGCTGAACGTTTCGTTCGTACAGCGGTCGGCGACAGCTTGGGCAGACGAAGGACATGAGGTCGCATGGGAACAATTAATTCTATCGCCGCGAATCACGGGGACAATCACGACTCCGATCCGTACAGATGCCCGGGCACTGCGTGCGACAGAGGCTAAGGATCAGCTCACCATCGAGAATGATACGATAGCGGTCTCCTTCAGCCGCGCTACTGGTGATATCGTCTCTTATCGCAGTAATGGCGCAGAACGGCTGCTGGAGCCGGTGCGGCCGAACTTCTGGCGGGCACCTACCGACAACGACAAGGGCAACCGGATGCCGGAGCGATGCGGGGTATGGCGGGATGCGGCGCGGAATAAAAGGCTGGCTCATTTGGAGTGGACTTTTACGGAAGGATGCTGCAACGTTACGGCAGTTCATCTATTAGCGACCGCTCCCGTCTCCACCGTTACGATTTGCTATACGATTCATCAAGACGGCCAACTCGAGATCGACGTGCAGCTCGTACCTGGAAGCGGCAGCCTTCCCGAAATCCCGGAGATCGGGATGATGTTCGTCTTAGACGGGAACTTAGATACGTTCTCGTGGTACGGCCTCGGTCCGCATGACAGCTACTGGGACCGCAAAACAAGCGCCCGGCTAGGCCGCTACACCGGATTGGTGGCCGAACAGTTCGTACCGTACTTGCGTCCGCAGGAATGCGGCAACAAATCGGACGTCCGTCATGCCAGTGTAACAAGCTCGGCCGACAGCGGCGGCCTGCGTTTCGATTGCCCTGCAGTTATGGAAATTAACGCCTTGCCTTGGACGCCGGAACAACTGGAAGCGAGCGACCATCCTTATAAGCTCCCGGCATCAGCTGCAACCGTCTTGCGGGTAAACGACCGTCAGATGGGCGTCGGCGGCGACGACACCTGGGGCGCTCCGATCCATCCGGAGTACACGCTGCCAGCTAACCGGACGTACCGGTTCAAGTTTACGGTTACAAGTATATAAATGAACAACGTAATTCCCTTGCAAAAAGGACCTCATTCTCCGCCAGCAGGCGGAATTTGAGGTCCTTTTGTCCGTCTTAATAATCTAACAATCGTCCATGGTCATGCCATTGACCGTACATTTGATTAGCTTTCGTGCTTGTAATAAATTTATCTAATCTGCTTTGAAATAATTCCGGCAAATGTTTATTGCTTTGAATATTATCAATTCGCACTCTCTTATACAACGCTGGGCAGGCCAGAAAATGATCATAAGTTTTCCGGTCCTCTTGCAGCCTTTGCTCTATGACCGGATCGATCCGGAAAGAATCGGGATTCATATCCGGAAGCACCTTTCTGCCCTCGTCTGTCATGAGTCCCAGCTTGTCGAGGCGGCGGACGCGTTCTTTATTTAACTCCGTCCATGAACTTCTCGCGCTTCTAGGCGACAGTCTTTGCGCCAGCTGATTGTCCGATAATTTCTTTTTGACGCTATCAATCCATCCGAAGCATAGCGCTTGTTCGACCGCGTCCAAATACAACAGCGTATCCGGCTTCTGCGACATACTTACGATGACCCAACAAAATGGTTCCGTCCCGCTATGATTCAACAGCCAATCCCTTAGTTCTTCACTCGATCTTACTGAAATCAGATTTTCAATTTCCATGATTGAATAATAATCCCCTTCCGCCGTACATCTCCATTGTTTCCGAATTCATTATATTAGAATCGTGTGACAACAGAGTGTCAGTGTTCTTGTTGAATTGAAACTTTCTCTTATGCGAGTTCGTTCCATATGCAGAGAGGAGTGGCCTAATGAAGAAATTTGTTCAGGGAGAACCGGATTTGGAGTGGACGACAGCTTGCTTCGCCTTTATTTTAATGAGGAAGGCATGGTTGAGCGTTACGAGGTGACTCATGATTAAACAAGGAGTTCGTACACAAAAAAATCCCTCCCGACATTGCTGCTCGGAGGGATGTTTGTTATAAAGAATGGTGCCGGCGATAGGAGTCGAACCCACGACCTACTGATTACAAGTCAGTTGCTCTACCAACTGAGCTACACCGGCATATACGACCAAAGATTGAACTCTTGTTGGCCTAATTTGAAGGTTACACCTTCAAAACTGGATGCGAATGTTGAAACCTTAGCTTTGTAATTACTTAAA
>NZ_BILZ01000062.1 GCF_004000825.1 Paenibacillus kobensis NBRC 15729
CTTAAAACTAAATGACAGAAATATATAGAAGTAGAACGAAGGCCATTCTGTAGTCGACATGACATCAGAATGGTCTTTTTTTGTTTGTTTTTATAGTAATTACATTAATGAGATATCAAAGCATAACAAGAAAGTAGGGCGAAGACTTCATCGTAGCGGGCTGTTGGAGGAGCTTGTCGCTGGCATGAACAAACTGTCAGGCGATAACTTGCTTCGATTCGAGGATGTGGAGCGGCAAGTTCGGGCACGCGACCGGGAGATCGGCAATAAGTTTACGAAGGACTTGCAAAATATGGACATTCGGGGTGCGCGCCATTATATCGGGGATAAGCTGACCCGGGTTGCTGCGCCGCATAAGCTGCTAGATCCGAAAAGCGGACCGCTTATTGCCGTACGGCTGAATATTGTCAGCCGAAAGACGTTAGGCGGCTAGCAGACGGATCAGAGCGGCGGAGTGCTTAATGCGGTTGGAGAACCGGTTCCGGGATTGTACGCCGCGGGTGAAGCTTCCGGGTTCGTAGGGGGATGCGTTCATGGCTATCGGGCGCTTGAAGGAACGTTCCTCGGCGGGTGCCTGTTCACGGGCAGGACAGCAGGACGGGCCGCTGCTGAGGAACTAGCTTAATTTATTTTGTATAGGAAGCAGCCGTATGAGTAAATTCGGCTGCTTCCTTTTTTCGACAAAGCAGGACATTAAATCCCGAGATCGAATTGTAATATTGATCCAATAGGATGATATGACATCATGGAAGGTTGATCGAATTGTTGAATACAGCCCGATTTAACACGCTGCGCAATCAGATGCTGTTCGGCTTTCTGCTCGTCATGATCATTATATTATCGGTAGTAGGCACTGTGACATTCGACTCGGTATCCAGGCTGCTCAATAAGAACGCCGAGAAGCATATTCAGCAGACGGCCATCCAAGCGAATGGGCGGCTTGACGCCGTGCTGAACCAGATTGATTCGCTTACGCTTATGGTTTCAACCAACAATTTTGTCCAGCGGCTGCTCGCCGACGAACGCGAAGGCAAGAGGGCAACGTTCGAAGAGAAGCAAATGCTCGTGCCCTACGTGAACAATATTCATATCTTCACGGGTGGAGTCCGCTCGGTCGAACTGTTCACCTATGATTACCGCAGGCTGTTCCCGCTGGACGGCGATAGTCTGGAGAACAAAATTAGCGGAGAGTGGATTACGGCGGCAACAAAGCAGAAGGGGAGGCTCGTCTGGATCGGAATCGACCCAGGTGACCGCAATTCCGTGCTTGCGATCCGGCAGATTAACCTGTTAGACGAGAGCTTTGCGCCAGGCGGCTACATGCTTATCCGAATGGAACGCAACGTATTTGATATTCGCGACAATGATTCGGACGAAGGCTCCCGTGAAACCATGCTGCTTGTCGGACGTGACTATAACCTGATTGCACCGAATACATACGACCTCAATACAGCTGATATGAAATTGCTTGTCGATTCGAATAAGCCGACTGTAACCGTAGAAGGCCGCAAATATGTGATGGTACGCCACCAGTCGGACGTAACGGGATGGTCGTTCCTTATACTGACGCCGGTGAGCGCGATCACGGAGGGCATTTCGTTCCTGCGTACTGTCATCTTCGTATCGGCTGGCATCGGAGCGCTGCTGTACGTTATTCTATCCCTAGTATTGTCTACCATTATTTCGAGGCCGATATTCCGGTTGATCAAGACGATGCGAAGCGCTCGCCTCGGCGGGTTGAAGCCGATTACGCAAATTTCCTCAACGATCGAAATTAACGAGTTGAACCATACGTACAACCAGATGGTCGAGCATACGAACGAACTGATCAAGCTCGTATATGAGAAGGAAATTTTGCAAAGCCGCTCGGAGTTGAAAGCGCTTCAAGCGCAAATCAATCCGCATTTTCTGTTCAACACGCTGGAAGCACTCTATTGGTCGTTATATAACAAAGATGAGGTTGAACTTGCGGAGTTCGTCATCGCGATGTCGGAACTGTTCCGGTATACGATTACGGGGCCGAACCGCGACGAGTGGGTGACGCTCCAGGAGGAACTGGATCATATCGAGCGGTATTTGCTGATTATGCGAATCCGTTTTGGCGAGCGGTTGACTTGGCGGATTGAATCTCGGTCTGCTTTCTCGAAGTACCGACTGCCTAAATTGATGGTGCAGCCGTTTGTGGAGAACGCGATTTTGCACGGTATCGAGAGCAAGATTGGTCCAGGCGTCGTTGCGGTGAAAGTGAACCTGTCCGATGAACGCAACTATTTGATCATTACCATTGAGGATGACGGCGGCGGGATGTCAGAAGAGACATTAAGCCGTTTGAACCATTCGCTCGATACAGGCGGCGTGATCTCGGCTAAAGGATCTGGCCTTGGCATAGCGAACGTTCGCGACCGGATCCGTCTCTATTTCGGCGGACAAGAAGGCGATAAGGTCGGACTTCGCATTCAAAGCCGGGAGGGAAGAGGAACGGCAGTCAGCATTACGATTCCGGTTCATGTAGGGGAGTTTATAAGCGATGATGAGAACGTTGTTAATCGTGGACGATGAGCCGTTAACGGCGCAAGGAATCAGACGAATGCTGGAAATATGGTCGGCAGGCAGTATGAACATTCTGACCGCAAACAACGGAAGAGAAGCACTTGAAATACTGAGCAGACAGTCGGTTCAATTATTGATTTCCGACATCAAGATGCCCGAAATAACCGGGTTGAACCTTGTTGAGCAGCTCGATAAGCGGGGTAAGAACGAGAAGCCCGCGGTCATTCTCATATCCGGCTATGCCGAGTTCGATTACGCGATACAGGCGATACAGCTTGGCGTTGTCAATTATTTGCTTAAGCCGATCAGCAAGGATAAGCTCATCACGGCGGTGGAACAGGCGCTTCAGCTTGACGAGCAGCGGGCTAGAATCGGAATGATGCAGAGGATGATCGACCCCAAGCTCCTGGAGACGAATCAATCGATAAGCGGATCGCCGCTCAGCGAGCCGGTGCAGGAGGCCGTCCGCTATGTGGACGATAATTTGCATCTGTCATTCGGATTGCGGGAAGTAGCGGATCATATTCATCTGCATCCGAGTTATTTGAGCGCCAGGTTCAAGGAACAAATGCAGATGACGTTCAGCGAGTACGTAGTCAGACGCAAGCTGCAAAAGGCAAAGGAGCTGCTGTTGCAGACGAATATGCCGATTGCGGAAATATCTGAGCGGCTTGGCTATCAGACGCCGCGCTATTTCAATAAGCTCTTCAAAGAGTATGAGGGCTGCAGTCCCGGTCAATATCGGTCTGATACCTTAAAATAGTGGAAGTTTTCCCTATTACAGCGCGCTTATCACAAATATAGGCGAGTGATAAACTCTTTTCAGGGGGAAAACGCTTACATTTCCTTCGTTTAATAAAAAGGGGGATTTACTCGATGAAGAGAAAGGCAATAGCAGTATGGGCACTTATGCTTGCGCTCGTCATGGTCGTCTCGGCATGCGGCAGCAGCGGCGGCTCTGGAGACAAAGTGACGATCAATATGATGCACCTGTGGCCGGAAGGCACGAGCAAGACGCAATACACGCTCGTTAAAGAAATTATCGACTCCTACGAGAAAGAGCACAAGAACGTCAAGATCAAGACGGAAATTCTGGAGAACGAGCAGTACAAGGATAAACTGAAAGTCCTTTCCGGTTCTAACACTCTTCCTGACGTTGGTCTGGCTTGGGCGGCTGGCTTCCTTGAGCCTTATGTCACAGCTAATCAATTCGCATCGCTCGATGATCTGCTGCAAGGCGATCTGAAGGATAAATTTGTATCCGGCACGGCGGAAGCCTATGCGCTTGGCGGTAAAACGTACGCACTGCCTGTTGAGCTGAACATCGTTCCAGTCTACTATAACAAAGAAATTTTCGCGAAATACAACCTGCAAGTGCCTCAAACGTGGGACGACTTCAAAAACGTCGTCAAGACGCTCGCTGATAACGGCGTAACGCCAATTACGCTCGGCGGCAAAGAAGGATGGACAGGCTCGTTCTGGTACATGTACCTCGTTGACCGTCTCGGCGGTGCCGATCTGCTCGACAAGGCAATCGCAACGAACGACTTCTCGGATCCTAAGCTGGCGGAAGCGGCTAAGATGCTGCAAGAGCTCGTCGATATGGGCGCCTTCAACAAAGGCTTCAACGGATTGTCGAACGACGAAGCGAAATCCGAGTTCAACAACGAGAAAGCGGGAATGTATGCAATGGGCACGTGGGAAGTTCCGAACTTCACGACGAACCCTGACGTTCCGCAAGAGTTCAAAGACAAAATCGGCTTCTTCCGCTTCCCGACGGTTACCGGCGGCGCAGGCACGTCGGATACGTGGGTTGGCGGACCAGGCGTAGGTCTGTTCGTATCGGAAAAATCGAAAGTGAAAGACGAAGCGAAAAAATTCGTATCGTACTTCATTCAACAATGGGGCGAGAAGTCGGTTACGGAAGCTGGCGTTATCCCAGCAACGAAAGTGGACACGTCCAAAATCAACTTGCCGCCAATGTTCATCGACCTGCTCAACGAGCTCGGCTCGGCGAAGAAAGTTACGCTCTATGCTGACGTTCAAATGAAGCCAGGTGCAGCACAAGAACATTACAAGTTGATCCAGGCGCTCTTCGGCAAAGAAATCACGCCGGAAGATTTCGCGAAGAAAACGGACGACTCGCTGAAGGCTGGCAAATAATCAGATTCAGACAAGTACAGGAGGGACGTAGCCGCTCGTTACGGCTATGTCCCTTCTCCTGTTCGTCATAAGGAGGCTGTTCTACTTATGGATAAAGTCATGTCGAATAAACGAATCATTGCGCTGTATGTATTGCCATCTATTATCCTTATTATGGCGATCATTTACATACCGATCGTTCTGACCGGCTATTACGGTCTAATGCGGTGGAACGGCATAGGCAGCATGGAGTTTATCGGATTCGACAACTATTCGGCATTGTTAAAAGACGACAAGTTCTGGGACAGCGTTATGCATTCCTTAGTGTTTGCGCTGCTGTCAACCGTTACATTAGCCTTATATCTGATCGTGGCGTTGGTATTAACGGGCAATATTAAAGGAGCGAACCTGTTCCGAAAAATTTATTTGCTCCCGATGCTTTTATCGTCGGTTGCCATTGCTCAGTTGTGGCTGAAAGTCTACCATCCGACGACCGGTATTCTGAATACGCTGCTCGTCTCGCTGGGTTTCTCCGACCCGCCAGCATGGCTGTCGGATCCGAAATATGTGTTGGGCGCGCTCTTCGTACCGATCTTATGGCAATATGCCGGATTTTATATTCTCATTTACTACGCCGCGCTTAAGAACATTCCGAACACGCTCGTTGAAGCAGCTCTGATCGACGGCGCTACGCCGAGACAGATTGCAATTCGTATCAAGCTGCCATTAATTATGGAAGTCATTAAAGTAACCATTGTATTGGCTGTGGTCGGCTCGCTTAAATATTTCGATCTTATCTTTGTCATGACAGGCGGCGGTCCTAACGGACATAGCGAAGTTATGGCATCCTATATGTATCGGCAAGCGTTCAAAGCTTTCGACTTCGGATACGGAAGCGCGATCGGTTTCTTCTTGCTTATTATTTGTCTCGTTGCGACATGGGTCATCCGCAAGTTGACCGAAACGAAAGATCCTATTCAATATTCTTAACCTCAGGAGGTGCTTCATTTGAAGGTGGCTGTACAAGCTGGAATGCACCGGAAGGATGTCGCTTCCCGTTCCATTGCGAGCAAAGTAGGAAGTGCGGCGCTTTATATCGCACTGTCCGTCATCGCTATATTACAAATAATCCCTCTGGTATGGCTGTTGTTCTTCTCGCTCAAGGACAGCCGGGAAATATTCGATCTCCCGCCGCTTGCGTTGCCACGCCATCCCAAGTGGGAAAACTATTCGGATGTATGGTCGGCCGGCAATATTGACCGGTATTTCTTGAATAGCGTCTTTATAACAGCCGTATCCATTGTCCTAACCATCCTCCTCGCCAGCTTCGTCACCTATGCTGTGACACGTATGAAGTGGAAGCTGAGTTCGGCTGTGCTTGGATTGTTCATGATCGGTTTGATGATCCCGGTTCATTCGACGCTTATACCGTTATTTAGCTTTTATCAGAAGCTGCATTTGATCGATACGCCGGTCAGCGTGATATTATCCTACACCGCATTTAACCTGCCGATTACGATAATGATCATGCTAGGCTTCTATACCGTCCTTCCGAGAGAGGTAGAGGAGGCGGCTATCATGGACGGCTGCTCCGTCAACCGGCTCTTCTTCCAGATCATAGTCCCGATGACGGTGTCGGTTGTAATGACGGCTGCTATCATTAACATGATTTATAACTGGAACGAATTTATTTTCGTCAATACGTTTATAAGTTCGGATTCGATGAAGACGCTGACGGTAGGCGTGCAAAATTTTGTCGGCCAATATCAGACGAACTGGGGCGCGATCGGGGCTACGCTCATGATCAGCATTATGCCGATTCTGATCGTATTCCTGCTGCTGAGCAATAGAATCGTAGAAGGTATAGCAGCCGGATCGGTAAAAGGTTAAGCGCCATATGATGGCACCTCAGACATTTTTGCGCGAATAACAACGAGAAAGGACGCATTCCGTGTTGCGGAATGCGTCCTTTTTATATCGTTGCTGTACGATTAGTTCTTCGGCATCCAAATGCGGTAGTTTCCGCTCAGAGCCAGTATGCTGAACATATAAAGGCAGTTGTCGTAGTAACGGCGATCGCCTGTGCGTACCGGCGTGTTCCAGAACAACTCGACCGCAGCGCGGGCGCGCGGGCTGTCAGGAACGGCGAGCGAAGCCATCGCGTTCGTCGCGATCAGACCGACAGGATGCAAGCATTGTTCCTCGAATGGCTCGCCTGCGATCGTATACCGGCGGTAATCTTCCGGGTCTTTATCTTCGAAGAACTTCTGGATGTTGTCCGCAATCTGGACGAGATCGTCGCTTAGGCCATACCAATGAGCTTCTAAGCCTAAGTTAGCCGCTACCCGATAAGAATCGCTGAAGAAATGTCCGAAGCCGTGAAAATGGTTCGGCGATCCGTCATAGAACGAATATTCAGGCGCTAGGCCGGTCTCAGGATGGCATGTCGTCGGCAAGTAGGCGCGGCTTGCTGCCGCTGCTTCCTTCCAGAACGCACGGTCCTCTGGATTCGCCCATTCCGCGAACAACTCGTAGAAGTGAGGCAAATGGTAGGAGGGGTCCGTGAAGTCTAGGGCAGGAACGAATTTGATCAGCTTGTTAGTCGGCTCCCACATCGGAGGACCGTCGTTATTCTCACCCTTGTGAACGCAATCGTGTAGCAGCTTGCGAGCTTGCTCGCTGTAGTTATACGGCTCTTCCGTGCGGTCTCCCCAACGGTGGGAAGCGAAGAACAGCGCTAGCGCGTAGTACTCTTCACCGTCAGGTGCGGGCCCGTTCGCGTTACGCGTGCCGTTCAACTGGCAGGACCAAGCGAAATAGCCTGCATTCTCGCCTTCGGTCATATACATATATTTCTTCGACCAGCCCCAGATCCGGTCGAATACGTCTTGACGGTCCATCTGCACGGCCATCATCATGCCATAGGACATGCCTTCGGTTCGTGCATCATGGTTGCCGGTGTCTTCCAGATAGCCGAGTCCGTCTTCCGACTCGTAATAAATGCGAGTGTCCTCTCCGCCTTCGAAAATTTGGGTCCAGTTATCCAACACGCGGCGCTGGATTTCTTCTTCACTATAGCCGAACTCTAATAGAAGATTGCGATAAGTTCCTGTATGATAGGCGCCTTGCTTGGATTGAACGGTCATGAGACACTGCTCCTTCACATGATGATTTTTTCGGTTCCCCATTACTAGATTACCTCTACGACAGGACATGAAACACCGATAATGTTTAGGCTCTACTCTAAAAACTATAGAAAATGTTTGCGCTTTCCTATATATTGTGCAATAACTAGTTTAGATTCTACAATACGATATTGTCCGAATTCTTATATAATTATACGGAAAGATTAATTGCAAGCTTAATGATCCCATTCAACTTCAGAGAGTCGAGAGGAGCAAGATCCGTAATGAAACCATTCGATGTAACCCACAGAGTTCAGACTCAGCATAAAGCTGTCGCCTTTACGTTCGACGATGGCCCGAATCCGGTTTATACGCCGCAGGTGCTTGATATTTTTCGGGAAGTTGGCGGCAAAGCTACATTTTATATGATCGGCGAGCAGATCGAGAAGGAGCCGGAGTTGGCGGCGCTCGTTCATGCGCAAGGCCACGAGATCGGCAACCATACGTATACGCATCCTTTCTTGACCAAACTGTCAGGTGAAGCTGTGAGGAATGAGCTCCGTAAGTCGGAAAGTATGATTCAGGACATTACCGGTAAAAAACCTGTAACGCTGCGTACGCCATATTTTGATGTGAATGAAGAGGTTTTGTCGATCATCGAAGAGGAAGGCTATCAGCTTGCCGCGGGTGCCGTTAATATGGCAGCACAGGATTGGGACATGCCGGGAGTTGATCATATTGTGGAGAAGACGCGCGAGTCGGTTTGTAACGGGGGCATATTTATTTTTCACGATGGCTTCGGCGACCGATCGCAATCGATTGAGGCGGTACGCGTTCTTGCGAAGGAATTAACGAAGAGCGGCTACCGGCTCGTAACGGTAGAAGAACTGCTGACACTGGCTGATCCAGAATAGTTTGCCTCTGGCTGAAACGATAGAAACGATATAGCCGATATAATATTTAATATTTAGCCGCCTTAATCAAGGCGGTTTTTCTCTATTCCAAAGAAAGGAAAAATAAGATAGAATCATTAGATATATCCAAGCTTTCTAATCTATTAGATGGCGAATGAACGAACAGATTGTACAGAAAATGATCATCTGGAGGCAAGGATTGTTCTGACACTGGACTGGGAAAGCAAACTGAAAGAGCACATCTATTCGAACGGCAAACTGATGAACGATTTGCGGGCGGCCCGCGAGCGAAGGCTGCCTGACTGGTATATCGCTGCTGGCTACATTAGAACGACGGTATGGGATGCTCTGCACGGCTATGCTCCGGCGGAACGGCACGATGATATCGATCTCATTTATTTCGATCCTTCGGATTTATCGGAGTTGCGGGATGTCCAATTGGAGGTTGATTTGAGGGAACAGACGGGCAACTGCAAGTGGTCGGTCAAAAATCAAGCCCGCATGCACATCAAGAACGGCGATGAGCCGTATTGTTCGTCAGAAGATGCCATGAGCTTGTGGCCGGAGACGGTTGCCGCCATCGGCGCCAGGCTGGATGATGAGGACATTCTGTATATCGCAGCGCCGTACGGTTTGTCTGATCTGTTCCATATGGTGCACCGCCGCAGTCCGAAGTTTAAACGAGCGGGCATTTTTGAAGATCGCATGATCAAGAAACAGTGGAGTACGCGATGGCCTAAGGTGCAGGTTGTTGAAGAGTAGTACGTAGCTTGCTAGGTTTAGTTCGCCGATCTCATGATCTCATGACAAGGAGTGGGACATGCATGCAGATTCGACCGTATCGAGAAGAGGACCTTCCAGCACTAACGGGGCTGATGTCCGATCTGGGCTACCCGACATCAGCGGAACGGATGAAGCTTCGAATGGAGCAAATGGCCCAAATGCCCTATCAAGACACGTTCATGGCGGACATTGGGGGCGAAGTTGTCGGGATGTTGGGATTAAGACGCATGTTTTATTATGAAGGTGATGGGATGGCGACTCAGGTGTCCGCGCTCGTCGTCAAGCAGTCCCGTCAGGGTCAAGGGATCGGCAAGTTGCTTCTCGCATACGCGGAGCAATACGCAAGGGAGCACGGTTCATCCGGATTGTCGCTTACGAGCGGTATACGTCCGGAGCGGGAACGGGCGCATGCTTTCTATAAAAGCAGCGGGTTCGATGCAACCGGTTACCGGTTCACGAAGAATTGGCAGTAGTAAACGATAAAGCACAGGGAGGCGCCTAATATGCCAGAAGCAATAATCAGACAGATTCAAGAACATGAACTGGAGCCGTTGCTTGAACTGTATACGCATCTGAATCCGAATGATGCGCCGGTTGAGCGGGGAGAGCGTTTGGATGCACAGTGGGAGCGGATGGTCGCTAATCCGGATTTGGAAATATGGGTTGCAGACGAGGGGGGCGACTTGGTTGCCTCGTGTTCGCTCGTTCTTGTCGACAACTTGACTCGCGGAGCTCGTCCTTATGCCTTAATCGAGAACGTTGTTACGAGGGCGGACCGTCGGAGGCTCGGTTACGGGCATGCCGTGCTCAAAGCTGCGATAGAGTCGGCTCGGGAGCGAGGGTGCTATAAAGTGATGCTGATGACCTCTTCGAAGCAAGAGAGCGTCCTAAGTTTCTATGAAGGCGCCGGATTCTTGAAGGGCTACAAGACTGGGTTTTATATGCAATTATAAAGAATGCGCCATCCAGCATGGAGGGAGAAGACATGACAACGACTGTATATTTGATCCGCCATGCCGAGTCGGAATACGTAGAAGGCGCGGAGCGCAGCCGAGGGTTGTCGGTGCGCGGCGAACGGGATGCACAGCGTGTGTCGGAGACGTTGAAGGGCATTGAGATCTACCAACTCGTCTCCAGTCCTTACGAGCGGGCAATAGCGACGATTAAGCCGTTGGCGGATAACTTAGGATTGGACATCACCTTGATCGAAGACCTTCGGGAGCGCACGATCGGAGATTTCGGCGATGCGGGCTTCCGTGAGGCGAAGCTGCAGGTATATGAGCACTTTCAGTTCGCTTACCCTCAAGGCGGGGAGTCGAGCGCTGCAGCGCAGGCACGGGCCGCGGCTGTAATGAATCGGCTGCTTGAGCAGTATGAGGGGCAGTCCATTGCAATAGGTACGCATGGCGATATTATGACGCTGATGCTCCATTATTTTAACGCCGAATATGGTTATACGTTCTGGCAATCGACCACGATGCCAGATATTTATAAGCTGACGTTCGACGGGAAGAGGCTAGAATCGGTTGAGCGTCTATGGAGAGCAGAATCTTTCGATTAGGAGAGGCGGAAGAGAAATGAGCAATGTTCAAGTGAGGGAAGCAGCGGTCAATAACAAAGATTTGCTCGGTTTAATCGCGAAGCTGGACCGGTATTTATACGAACTTTATCCTGCGGATGAAGTGTTCGTCGTCGACTTGGAAGCGGCATCCCAGGACGACAACATCGTATTCGTACTCGCCTATGAGGGAGAAAACGCGGTCGGCTGCGGTGCGTACCTTCCGCTCGATGAGAGCAGCGTGGAGCTGAAGCGGTTCTATGTAGAGCCGGACAAGCGAGGCACTGGCGTTGCAGCAGCAATATTCCGCTATTTGTCCGATAAGGCCCGTGCTCTGGGCTACACTTCTCTCAAGCTGGAGACGGGCGACGAGCAGCCGGAAGCGATTCGTTTCTATACGAAAAATGGATTCCGCCGCATCGACCGTTTCGGCGAATATGTCAATTCTGACAGCAGCGTGTGTATGGAGAAGGTGCTCTAGCGAAGTGAGAACATTTCAATATACGATTTATGCTGCGGTGCTAGGCGTAATCGCTTGGTTTACACAAGAGTTCGTCACTTTTGTGCTGCTCGGATTTATTTTGATCGCATTGAACAATATTCTCGCCGTATTGAACAAGATTCATGACAAGCTGGGTCAGCGCGGACGAGATGAAGGTGATGGCGGTAATGGTTAACGGGTGAAGCCCGCTTTCAGATCAACTAATGAAATTCGCACCTTGCAAGACTTGCTTCCAATCATCGGTCTTTCATATAGAAAGGATATTACGACTGTCGGAGGGCGAAGGCGATGTATGCGTTAGTCGAGAATAACATTATCGGCGTTATGGTATATGTCCAAGATTTGAAGAAAGCAAGCGAGTGGTATTGCAGCAAGCTCGGGTTCGAGCTCGGTGCTTATGATTATGATGATTTCGTTGAGCTAACCATTGATGACAGCTACGTACTGCATCTGTTCTGCAGGCAACAATTTACGCCTTATGAACATCCAGCTTTCACGTTCAGTACGGACGATATCGAGCGGTCTCATCAATTGCTGAAGCGCCGGGGAGTAGAGGTGGAACCGATCCATACCTATGGCGACCATAGCAGCTTCTGCTTCCGGGATAACGAAGGCAATGCGCTTATGATATCGCAGTTCTAATTGAATCGAGTCCCCATATCGGCGTCCATGTGTGGACTGTGGAACAATTAGCGCAACAGCTTTAAGAGGGCTTGGAACAGAACAGGCAAGCAAGGCGATACAGCGAAGATAACAGATATTGCTCAGACAGGGGAGGATCACAATGAATTACCGCCATGTTTTATTTGATCTGGACGGTACGCTAACCGATCCCGGAGTCGGCATTACGAAGTCCGTACAATATGCGCTGGAGAGAATGGGGATCGAATCTGATCTGGAATCGTTGAAGCTGTTCGTCGGACCGCCGCTGCAGGAGACATTCCGAGAACGGTTCGGATTTAGCAGGGAAGAAACAGACCGGGCGATAGGTTATTACCGGGAATATTTCGGCGAGACGGGCATTTACGAGAATGAGCTTTATCCCGGCATAACCGAGTTGCTGCAGCAGCTTATCCAAGCAGGTGCGACGCTGCATGTTGCGACGTCCAAACCGACCGTATTCGCTCAGCGCATATTAGAGCACTTTGGTATCAGTGAGTACTTCCATACCGTTGCCGGCAGCTTCCTGGACGGCACTCGTACGGATAAATCAGAGATCATTCAATCGGTGCTGGAGGACAATGGAATCGCGAAGCATACCGCAGTGATGATCGGCGACCGGAAGCATGATCTTATCGGAGCAGCCAACAATGCCATTGCGTCAATTGGCGCTTCGTATGGGTATGGATCGGTAGAGGAACTTGAAGCTCATTCTCCTGTCGCGATCGTTCATACCGTACATGAATTAGCGGAATTATTGTTGGCATCAGACAGACAGTCATCGGAGGCAGTCAAATGAGAAGAACAATCGTAATAAGCGATATTCATGGATGTGTAGACGAATTAAATGAGCTGCTAAGCAGAATGAAATATGACAACCGGAGAGACCGGCTTTTGCTGATTGGCGATTATGTTGACCGAGGACCGAAATCGTGCGAAACAGTTGACCGGGTCATGCAGCTTGTCGGGGAAGGCGCTGTTGCGCTGCGCGGCAACCATGATCAACGGCTCGTCGACTTGGCACTTCGCGGCGATGACGAGACGGTTCACAAGTTTTTTGATCACGGCGGCACCTCTACGGCAGCTAGTTATTTAGGCGAAAGCGTGAATCGGATCGAGGACGAGTCTGCTGAGCAGATCGTATTGCGACTTCGCAATGTGTTGAACGATCAATACGGATCGCACATTTCGTTCCTGCGTGATTTGCCTTTATATATCGAGGATGAAAAGCATCTGTTCGTCCATGCCGGCATCCATCCCGATTATGTCCATCGTTGGCGGGAGCAGCCGGAGCGGGAGTTCATGTATGTCAAAGAGCCGTTCTGGGGACGCCGCACAGGTCTTAGCCAGAAGGTTGTATTCGGCCATACGCGCGCAGTCGAGCTGCATGGCAGGCCGTCAGTATGGTTCAGCGATGACAAAATCGGCATCGACGGCGGCTGTGCATACGGCCAGCAGTTGAATGGTCTGGAAATTACGGACAGCGGATATGCCGTCTGGTCGGTTCCGGCAGGACACGGCAAATAGAGGAGGAGTCGCTAGTGAGTATCAGGCGAAAGCTGTATTTTGTCGTCATCGGACTCATAGTTGTCTTACTTGTGCTGCCGTCTCCAACGGCGGAGTGGGCTGTTCGGAAGAAGCTGTTCATGAAGTTCCATCCTTATACGGCATTGACGACGCCTGTTGACCACGGGCATTCCAACTATCCAGACGAAGGGGAGCTCTATGTGGCTCCTAAAGCCGAATTAAGCTTTATGTTCGTCAAGCACGGCTGGTGGGGCTATTATGTCGCATCGGCAGGAACTGCGCCTTAAGCAGCACTTTAAAACTTTAGCGAAAATTTAATGGTTATGCCCCAATCCGAAAGTATAGACTTGGTTTAAATAGGTATTAATGCCCGTTCGAGCGGGCATTAAGGATACGGCGGATTAGGTGGGTTGTTGTAGAATGAATGACACTTTGCGGTTAATGGAAGCAGCTAAAAATTATGTCGAGGCCAACAGGCAGCCGGACTGGATCATGGCTTATGCCGGCGGTTCTGTCGGGCGCGGAGATGCGGATAGCTACAGCGATCTGGATTTGAATATTGTAGTTTCCTCGCCAATCCAACGAAAAAGCATGAACATAACGTTCGAACATTGCGATATTCAACTGCATGTCCATTCATGGAACGGTAGTGACGCGATGCGGGCTGCTCCGTGGCAGAACCGGTTTTTGAGCGAGGCAAGAACGGTGTATGATCCGCACAACGTCTTAGGCATGCTGAAACCCGCAGCGGTCGATTATTTCCGCAGCAACGAAGGACGCAGCCGCATGCTGAAGCAAGCGCATGATGAAGTGGAGCAATATCTGCAACGGCTGGACAGCTGTTTAAGATACGATGAGTTAGTCGGAGCTTCACTTGCCGTGCAAGGTGCATGGCATGCCGCAGCCGCGAGCTTCGTCTGGATGAACTGCGAGTGCTGCTCGGGGGATGCGCTGCTTGGCCATATCCGTTCGAAGCAGCCTAAGGTATATGAGGCATACCGATCCATTGCATTAAATCAGACAACGACTGCAGCCGAGATGCTTAAAGCGTTGTCCTTTTACCGGGACTATTTGCGCAGTACTGCCAGTAGTGATAACTTTGCGTTAGATTCGGTTATGGACCAGCACATCGCACGCAAAGTGGAACGTCTTGCTGCCAGCAAGGATACGGATGGTGTGCGTCTGCTTATTCGCTGCGAAGCGATGTTGTGTTACGCCGCCGCAGGCGGCAAGATCGAGCAGTTCGGACGACAGTACCGCGAATATCCTGCTCCGGTTCAAGAAGCACTCGCCTCTCTCGGGTGCGCCGCCTATACTTCTACTCAGATTTCCGAGCTGCTTCATCAGGTCGAACAACTGACCGAATCCGCTCAGCAAGCGGTATAGGCAGAGGCTAGACTTTCAATAACCGAAAGGTTACGCTATAAGCATAATGTCCAACTAATAAAATGCCATTGTGCCTAGCAAGGAGGATCAGCAGCTGACTTGGATTGCGATTGCTCATTGGTTTACCGCATGGCTTGTCTTCCGGTCGGATCCGCACGCTTCACCGAATCGGTGGACGGCCGCTTATTTGATCGTTAGCGGGTTCATGGAGGCTGCTATAGCGATCGGGTGGCATGAGGCGGTCTATGCGTCGTTAGCCCTTCTTCCCATTCTCATCGTGGAATTGTCACTAACGTTATATCATTTGTCAGCATCTAAGCAGAGAGCGGCTCTGTGGGCGTCGATTCTCTTATTCGCAACGTCTATCGGTGCTGGCTGGAGCCTCCCGTATGATAGCCGAAGCAGCGGCGGCGTTCTGTTGGCATGGTTGATTATCTGCGTGCTGTCATCCGCGATTCTATGGGTCCCTGTCCTAAGATCCCCTGTCCGCAAGCAAAAGCATGACGAAACCGCATGGAACGCTGCTCTATGGCTTGTTGCGCCAATGACTCCCTTGTTTGCTTCTGTTACGCTTCGTCTCTATGAGAAGGGGCAAGGAGCGTTTACGCTTCTTTATTTGCTGCTAGCGGGATTGTCGGTCGTCTGTTTTCTCTTGTTCCGCTTTGTTTATCCGGTACGCCGAATACATAAGTCGGGTTAAGCAGCACGGTTACGAACAGATTCGCGTACAGGAGGAAGAAGCAGCATGCGGCAAACATCATACGGACGAATTATGCTACGTGAATATCAGACAGAAGATGTGTTGTTCTTACGGCAATGGGTGAATCACCCGGAGATCGTGAATCTTTTGTCTGATGTTTTTTTATTTCCGCAAACGGTTAATGAGACAGAACGGTTCGTAAATGCAATGATGACAATGCATGCGGACGTCAGGGGATTTATTATTCAGCTTCGGGAATCGAAGGAGCCGATCGGCCAGATCGTTCTTCATCACATTGATTGGAATAACCGTTGCGCCGAGATGGGCATTGTTATTGCCGACCGAAGCAAGCGCTGTCTCGGATACGGAAGCGAGGCGGTCAGATGGATGCAGCGTTACGTATTCGAAGAGATGCAGTTGAACCGGCTAGAGCTGGAAGTGCTGGCCACTAACGAATCGGCAATTTGCTGCTACACGGCTTGCGGCTTCATCGAAGAGGGCCGAAGACGGAAGCGGCATTATGGCAAAGGCCAATATCACGATACCGTGTTGATGTCGGTATTAGTATCGGATTATGACAAGATAGGAGAGTTGAATGCCAGTGGAGACAGAGATGGAGACGAAGCCGGTTAAGAAGAAGAAATGGGGCAAAGAGGTGCGAGAATGGCTGACGGCTATTGCGATTGCCGTTATTGCCTCGATGTTGATTCAGAATTACGCATTCGCGCAAGTGCAAGTATTCAACATATCGATGCAGAATACACTCGTTGAGGGTCAACGGTTATTCGAGGACAAAATCTCCTATCACGTTACGTCGCCCAAACGAGGGGAAATCGTCATTGTTAAAGACCGGCTGGAGCATCGGAATCTGGTGAAGCGCGTCATTGGGCTGCCGGGTGAGACGATTGAGTTCCGTGACGGATTCGTATACGTAAACGGCGTCAAGCTTGATGAATCGTATGTGAAAGGTCAGACTTGGTCGGACGATTTTGAAACGCCTTATACGATTCCGGCTAACCATATTTTCGTCATGGGAGACAACCGCGAAAGAAGCGAAGACAGCCGTACATTCGGTGCCGTGTCAGACTCGGATATCGACGGCCGCGTTCTGTTCCGGATCTGGCCGCTGAATAAGTTCGGAGCGATCCCATCGTAGAGGAGAGTTTGAGGATGGCTATCCAAGCGGTATTGTTCGATTTCGACGGTCTTATTATCGATACGGAGACGGCTTGGTTCGAATCGTTCGCACAGCTGTACAACGAACACGGACATGAGCTTGCACTGGAACAATTCTCGAAGTGCATCGGCACTTCGATCGATGCCTTCGATCCTTATCAGAATTTGATTGAACTGGGCGTCGGCCTGTCTCGGGAAGAGCTGAATTCGGTCGTCAAACAGCATTATCAGAGCAGGATGGCTGGCGCCGATCTTCGTCCCGGTGTCCGCGATTATTTGGCCCATGCGAAAGAGGCGGGTCTGCGAATAGCGGTTGTATCGAGCTCGCACCTGGAATGGATCGAATCGTATCTCGAACAATTTCAATTGAGCGGTTATTTTGATGCATTGGTGACAGCGGACTTGGTGGAGAAGGTGAAGCCTGATCCAGCGCTCTATCTGCATGCGTTGAAGACGCTTGGCATTACAGCAGATGAAGCGATTGCGTTCGAGGATTCCCTCAACGGACTGAAAGCAGCGAGTCTCGCAGGTATCCGCTGCTTCATCGTGCCGAACAGCGTGACGGCTTCGCTGCCGTTCGAAACCGTCGGGTACGCAGGAAGACTCGAATCAATGGCTGTAATGCCGTTGCCGGGACTGCTCTCATCGCTGAGCCCGACAACTTCTGCATAGCAAAGGGAAAGCCGCATAAAATAAACGGTCTGGGGCAACCTTTCGTCGTGCCCCCGTGCTAAGATGTTGTAAACGTCCCCCTTGTCGAAACAATCGTATACCCTTGTTCCTTGAAAACATGTTACACTAAGGACACGGCTTCGGTTAGAGGCTGCCGGTACACGCCAATTCTGAACGCGAGGAGGAGTGCGCCCTTGGATAATTGCTTTATTGTTGCAAAGCCCGCCATCCATCTGGTCGGAATGAGTTACTGCGGTCCCTATTCGACGTTTGCGGATGAATGCATTCGATTGCAGGGCGAGTTTCTCGCCAGAAGACATGAATTGAACGGAGCCGAGCTATCCACCGCACTATACAGCCCTTATTTCGGTAATGAAGTGTTCGCGACCTATTGGGCGTGTTACGAGGTTCCGCATTTGAAATCTGTTCCGCAAGGAATGGTTCAGTTCACGATTCCAGAGCGTAAATATGCGATGGTGACGTGTACGAATAAGCGGATTGGCGACGGGTATGAGCAACTGAATGCATGGATGAATGAACGCCGTCTTAACAAGCAGGACAATGCAGTATCGCTCGAAATTTTTTATTTAGACGAACATTTGGAGGAAGTGACGGTTGATCTGCTCATTCCGTTGTCCGACAATGAAGAATATTAGATAGAAGGTACGCTTAATGAATGCCAAACGTTTTTTTACACACCCTGCAGGCATCGCGGCCGGCTCCGTCGGTTCGACGATGCTGTGGGGCAGCGCATATCCGACGCTCAAACGGAGCTATGAGGAACTCGGCATCGATGGATCGGACTGGTTCGAACAATTTTTGTTCGCCGGCTACCGTTTCACGCTCGCCGGATTGCTCATTTTTTTATTTATGATCGTCATCAAGGAGCCATTGCGTTACCGGAGCGGGTCGATGGGGATGATCGTACGGCTTGGGTTCGTCCAGACCGTTCTCCAATATGTATTTTTCTACACAGGCATGGCGCATAGCTCCGGTGTATTCGGTGCAGTCATTGCCGGCACGATTTCATTCTTCTCGATTATTCTGGCCCATATGACGGATCCGTCTGACCGGCTCACGCGACACAAATCAGTTGGACTGTTGTTCGGATTGGTTGGACTACTGCTGTTAGCGATTCCGAAGGGAGTGGAGGAAGGCTGGAGCAGCGCGTTCGGACAAGGTGAACTGCTGCTGCTTGCTTCTGCATTCTGTGCTGGACTCGGCAATATGTTATCGAAGAGAGCGGTCTCCAAGCTGCCGGTTACATACGTGAACGGTTATCAAATGCTGCTCGGCGGAGCGGTGCTCATCGCGATCGGCGGCTCTGTCGCCGGCTTGTCACCTTTTCACTGGACGCCTGCGGCTATATGGTTGCTTCTATACGCTGCAGTCATCTCGTCAGCAGGCTTTGTTCTATGGAACTACGTCATGAAGTATAATTCCGTTGGTTCTACAGCATCGTTCCTGTTCCTGACGCCGGTGTTCGGTGTCATTCTGTCATCTCTCTTCTTGAACGAAACGATCGGAATTGCAGTCATCGCTTCGCTGACTTCGGTAAGTGCCGGCATCGTGCTTGTCAATCGCAAGCTTGCGAAGAAGGTGGCAGTTCATTCGGCAGCAGCCCGATGACATAGTTGCTGAGTTGCTGGGTTGCTGAGTTGCTGTGCAAAACAAGGGAGGATATGATATGCGATGAATGACGATACAAGGAATGACAGAAGCCAGAATAGCTCATCGCCGCTCTGGATAGTCGACGCCTTCGCTTCAGCGCCATTCACGGGCAATCCAGCTGCCGTCTGTTTGCTGGAACAGACTGCCTCTACTGAATGGATGCAGCAAATAGGCGCGGAGATGAATTTGTCGGAAACGGCGTTTATTCGACCGTTAGAAGCGAACCGATTCGAGCTTCGCTGGTTCACACCAGAGGCGGAAGTCGATTTGTGCGGACATGCTACACTTGCAGCCGCTCACATTTTGTGGGAAACAGGCCGTCTTGCTCTCGATGAGGAAGCGGTGTTCGATACGAAAAGCGGCATACTGAAGGCGGTCAAGGAAAGCGATAATATTAGGCTGGACTTTCCGGCCGAGCCTGTTGCACCTGTTGTTCTGCCAGAGGAGTTAATTGAAGCGCTTGGATTCATTCCTCGATATACAGGACGCAATCGGCTTGATTATTTGGTCGAGGCGGACAGCGAGGATACAGTCAGGCAGTTGAAACCGGATATGGCTATCCTACGAAATCTGGATGCCCGAGGTCTTATCGTTACAAGCCGGTCGAGCAGCGGATATGATTTCGTATCCCGGTGCTTTTACCCTGCAGTAGGAGTCGATGAAGATCCGGTAACTGGTTCTGCCCACTGCGCTCTGGCGCCATATTGGGCGAAGCGGCTGCGTAAATCCGAGCTCAAGGCGTATCAAGCATCTCGCCGGGGCGGGCATATGACCGTTCGGCCTGAAGACGAGAGAGTGCTGCTGCTTGGTCAGGCTGTCACGGTATTAACGGGCAAGCTGACGATTTAGAACCGTTGAATATGGACGGTTACGTATCATCTTAGGAAGGGCGGCGAACGTTATCGATATTAAGTTTGGCATTAGCGCAGCAGGGTGTGTCATTACGAATGGGCTAGGGCATGTGCTGCTCGTTAAACAAACGTACGACGGCAACAAATGGGCGCTGCCCGGCGGACGGATCGATCCGGAAGAGACGGCTTGGGACGCGGTCGTGCGCGAATGCCGGGAGGAAATTTCGCTCAAGGTGAGCGGAGTAAGACTCACGGGCATGTACTATTTGCCGCATCGGAGCGCTTATTATTACGTATTTCGGGCTGATGCAGCCGAGGGCAAGCCTACGCCAGATGGCGATGAAATTGCCGAATGCGGATTCTTCGATCCGGAACGTCTTCCTTCGCCTATTACGAGCTTTACGGTTCAGAGAATCCGGGATTCCATTCGTGGCGATAGGGAGAGCGGACCTGTAATGGCCGTACAACGGCGTGAGGACCGAAGATTGCTATAGTTGTTGCGTGGAAAGCATGCGTCATTGTAGGGGCCGTTGCCCCCATGCTATAATAGGCGTATTGCGAACAATGAGGTGCTCTAATGACTTACGAGATTCCGAGAAACGTGCAGGTGTTCGGTGAGCATATTCAAGCTCATCAGCTGCGCTATCATAATCGAAGAGTGCTGCTGTCCAAGGAGTTTACATTCGACAGCGCGCATCATCTTCATCAATACGAGGGCAAATGCAAAAATTTGCACGGTCATACTTACAAGGTGCAATTGATGATGTCCGGCGTACCGGACGAGAGAGGCATCAGTATCGACTTCTCCGATATGAAGCGCATCGCGAAGGCGCGCATAATTGATCCTCTCGACCATAAATATTTGAACGAAGTGCTTCCTCCTATGAATACGACGGCTGAGAACATGGTCGTATGGATGTATGAGCAGGTGCAAGAAGCGCTCGTAGAAGAAGGTCTTTACCCGAACATTCGGGTAGAAGAAGTAAGACTGTGGGAGACGCCGACTAGCTTTGCAGCGGTAACAAGGCAATGGATGGAGGCTTCCAGCGATGAGTAACAGCGGAACGGTCCGTCAGGAAGACCGGGATCCGCTGGACACGAAGCTTCCGATGGTCGAAATATTCGAAACGGTCGAAGGCGAAGGCACGCGTGCCGGGTTTCCGACCGTTTTTGTTCGTTTGTTTGGCTGCAACCTGCGCTGCACATGGTGCGATACGACATACAGTTATCCGCCGGCGAAATCCGAATTTACGATGTCGATCCGCGATATCGTAAAGCAGGTTCAGACGTATAAGTCCAAGCATATTTGTTTTACAGGCGGAGAACCGTTGCTGTATGGCGACAAGTCCGCTCTGCTGCTGCAATCGATGGCGGAGATCGACGGTATTGAAGATGTTCACGTCGAGACGAATGGCGCCATTGGACTGGCACCGTTCTTGGAAACGGTACAGCTGCCTAACGTACGCTACGTCATGGATTATAAGCTGCCGGATTCCGGCGAGAATGACAAGATGGATGTCAATAACTTTGCGTTGCTGCGACCGCAGGATGAAGTGAAATTCGTTATCGCAACGGATCGGGACTTTGATGCTGCGGTAGAGACGCTTCAGCAGTATCCGACGAAGGCATTGCCCATGTTCTCTCCAGTATGGGAGACGATGCCGCCAGCTAAGCTGGTGGAGCGTATGTTGGCCGCAGGTTTGTCCGGTGTGAAGCTGAACATGCAGATGCATAAGATCATTTGGGACCCGGCTAAGCGCGGCGTCTAAAGAAAGGGCGGTATTCGCCATGAGCAATACGAAGAAAGCAGTTATTATTCTAAGCGGCGGACTCGACAGCACGACTTGTATGGGCTTCGCTCAAGAATCCGGTTATGAGTTGTATCCGATCACGTTCGATTACGGGCAGAGGCATCGGATCGAGCTGGATAAATCTCATCAAGTGGCGGAGCATTACGGGGTCTTGAACCGCTACAAAGTGATCAAACTCGACTTTCTGCGGGGTATCGGCGGCAATGCGCTGACGGATGACGCCATTGCGGTGCCGACGGACACAGGCATTGAACAGAAAGATGCCGAACAAGCGGGTAACGATATTCCGGTTACGTACGTGCCGGGGCGCAATTTTATGTTTCTTGCGATTGCTACTTCCTATGCAGAAGCGGTAGGCGCAGAAGCGATTTACATTGGCGTGAATGCGCTTGACTACAGCGGCTATCCGGATTGCCGTCCAGAGTTTATTGGCAAGGTCGAAGAGGTCATGGCACTGGCGACCAAGGTTGGCGTAGAGGGCAAACCGATCACAATCGAGACGCCGCTCATGAAGCTGACCAAAGCAGATATCGTACGGGAAGGCGCTCGGATGGGAGTTCCATACGAATTGACGACGAGCTGCTACAACGGCGAAGAGGAAGCATGCGGCGAGTGCGACAGCTGCAAGCTGCGGCTGAAAGGCTTTAAGGAAGCCGGTCATACCGATCCCATTCCGTATCGTACACGTTAATATCGCTATTGAAGTCTTGAATTAAAACAGGCTGCTCACGCGCATCGATTCAGATGCGTCATGAGCAGCCTGTTGTGGTTAATAAGAAACGTCAGAACGTCTATGCCTCGTGCGCTGTCTTCGAGCGGCGGGATCTGGAGGAGGATGCTTTCGACTTCGAGACGACGGATACTTTGTTCTTGCCGGTCGTCTTCGAGACGTACATCGCCTCGTCTGCTTCCTTGATGACTTCTTGGACCGATTGGCCGGACGACGACGTACTGACGCCTACGCTTACCGTGACGATCGTCTCTGTCTCGACGCGGCGGCGGATCGTCTCGGCTACTTCATCGGCTTTCGACTTTGAGTTGCCGCGAATTACGGCGAGCAGCTCTTCGCCGCCATATCGGCCAGCGGCTCCGATACCGTTCGATTCCTCCTTGATAATGTCGGCAACCTTCTTCAGAACGACATCTGCGGCATGGTGGCCTTGCGTATCATTCAGCTTCTTGAAGTTGTCGATATCGCAGAAAATGATCGATAATGAGCCATGTTCACGGAGCCACTTCTCGCAACGGGAGTTAAAGAACTTCCGGTTGTATAGTCTCGTAAGTCCATCTGTAATCGACGATTGGTGAATGTCCAGCATTCGTTCGATGACCCACTCGAACAGCATCAAGAACAGCATCGTAAAATAAACGAGCGGAACAAAATGTTTCAACATCACGAGCAGCGGCACTTCGCCATGGAATACATAATTGTCAGATACGGATGCCAGCTGGTAAAAGAAATAAATGGCGAGGCTGAGCACGAATTTGCGGTTCAGTTGGATACCCCGCGTATCTACAAGGATAAGAAAGTTAATGATCAAGGAATAGAAATCGAGCGTCAGCACCTGGATGCTGCTGCTGTCCACAGGCTTCTCTAGCAGTGATCCGTCCAAGTACAGCTGAATGGCGGTCAGCACGAACGGCGCGATCAGCATCGATAGAAACGCCCATCCGACCAATCTTCCTGACGGCCGGGTATATAATTTAATGAACACAAAGTTTATAATGATAAAGGAGACGATCTGCAAGAGGGCGGCGGCCAAATGAGGCCCCGGAAGCCCGGCATAATCCGGTGCGGTCAGCACCATTCGAATGCCGTATTGAACGCCGGATAACAGCAGTCCTCCAATTAGCCAGCCGTATACTTTGTGGCTGCGATAACTTTGGTGAAGCTTGGTTGACATGTAGAGCATAAGAAAAACAATAACAATAATGCAGGCAGATGAGAGGATGATACCGGTCGAACCGGTAAGCCAATTCATAATCGACATGTGCGGCATACCACCAATATAGTAGAGTTACTTGAACTTTACAGAAACATATGTTCTAGTATATCATTTTTAATGCGAACCGCCTAGAGACGAAAGTCGGATGGTGTCGACTGTTCGTTGTACTTTTTTGGATTAGGAGGCGGAAGCCTTGAACATTTTACAAGCATTGTTTTTCCCGCCGGAGCAGCCCGGGGGCGTATCATCGATGGTTCCTTACATTCAAGAACGGTTCAACCGTGCAGGCTGGACGATGGAGCTGTTCTCGCTGCCGAAGAGGGTACGGAATAAAGGACAGGAGAACGTAACGTTTGAAACGTTCGATGCGAATGCGTTCGCCGGCAATCCAATCGTAGATAAATATTTGCAGACGTACCGCGATTACTTATGGTGGACACGTATGCGAATTAAACGAAGCTATGACGTTATTCATGCCCATCATCCGATTGCGGCGCTTGTCATGAAGCAGCTGTTTCCGGACACGCCGCTTGTTATGACGATTCACTCCAGCTACGAGCGGGAACTTATATTGAACGGACGCATCGCGGAAGGCAGCGACGAGCACCGGTTCCTAACGTCCGTCTACCGGGAATTAGAACATAAGGCAGACCGTCTGCTTACCGTATCTGAATCGTTCCGCCAGTATATGACGCCATATTTAGAAGCTCCTAATGATATTATCGTCATTCCTAACGGCTTCGATGAGAAGCGGTTTCGACCAATTGCGCACGACAATCAAGTGACGCAGTTCATTACGGTATGTCGGCTTGTTCCGGCCAAAGGGCTTGATGTGCTGCTGCATGCCTGTGCGAAGCTGAAGCAGCAGGGGCTTCCGTTCGTGCTTCATATTATCGGTGACGGACCAATCCGTTCTGAGTTGGAGCAATTGGCCGTCCAATTGGACTTATACGACGAGATTATTTTTTATGGCTATATGCTGCATCCGGAAGAATTCATGCCCTTCTTCGACGTCTTCGTACTGCCGTCCCGAGCCGAGTCGTTCGGATCGGTATTCGCAGAGGCGGCGCTGTGCTTGCTCGCGCTCGTCGGCACTAATGTTGGGGGGATCGGCGAACAGATCGAGAACGAAGTGAACGGCCTGCTCGTCCCGCCGGAGGATGTCGATGCGCTGGCAGAAGCGATGGAGAAGACGATCGTAGATCCGAGCTACCGGTATGCGCTCGCCCGTGCCGCTTGGGATAAAGCGAAGCGCGTATATTCGTTGACGCGTGTCGTCTCGCAGCTGAAGGAAGTGTATGTGGGCTTTAGAAGCGCGCCAGAGGATGAGGATGAATAGTCGATTTGAGTGACAGAGGGAGATAGGACTTTTGGATCATTATCCAGATCGTTATTTTGAACATTATATGGTGACCTTCTCATGGCTCAATATCGATGCGGATAAGGCGCGATAAATACATAAGGGACTGCATTGCCGCGCGGCGATGCAGTCCCTTATTCTTCTATCTCGGTTTGCGCTTATCCCGCGGCAGGATGGTCGGTTTGCGGTGGCGGATAATAAGAATGAGCCAGCCTAAGCTGATGATGCCGAACAGCGGGTACAGCGTCGAGAGCAGCGGTCCGAACCCGATCTGCCCAGCGAAATAGCAGAAGGCTAGAATGCCGATCGTAATAAGCTGCGGCGACCATTTCACACGCTGGCGCATCTGCAGAGTCAACCCGTAGATGTCGGCAATAAGAGTAGTGAAAATCTCGGCAAAAATGAGGAAGATATAGATCCATTGCGCCGTGTGGCCAAGCTGTCTGGCGATTCCTCCCATTGGTATGGCAAATTGCTGAATGCCCGGCATATGGGTGGAGAGTGCGATGTGGCCGGCCAGCAGCATAAAACCGATGCCGATGCCGCCGATCCAGGCGCCGGTCTTGATGATCTTCTTGTCGCGGATGGAAGAGCCTAGCGGAACAAGAACGGCTTGGGACATCGACAGATTGAAGGCCGCGTACAGGAACGGAGCGCTCCAAGCAGCGAATGGCGATTGGTCGGTCGTCATCGTCAGCCAACGGTCGGATTCAGGTGTCGTAAACGTATCGTACATGACGATGCCGGTGAACAACAGCATCATCGGCACAACAACGCTATTGACGGCCAGAATGGCGCTCATTCCTTTGCGAAGCAGGATGAAGCAGCCGGCAATCGTAATGAGAAGGCCTGTCTGATAGGATATATTCCAATTTTCTTCGAAGATTGATCCGGCCCCTGCGAGCATGACGGCGGTTACGCCAAGTAGAATGATCATCATAAAAATGGAGATCCAGCTGCCGAACCGTTCGCCGAACAGCGTTTTATTCAAATCCTCATAAGAATCGGCTTGAATGTCGGAGCTGATGAGCATCATTTTGGCGCCTAGCCAGATGAATAGGGCGGTCGATAACGCGATAGTCAATGAGCCCCAGTAACCGAATCGGGTAAAAAATTGCAAGATCTCTTGCCCTGTCGCGAAGCCGGCGCCGACGACCGTGCCCATGTAGGTGAAGGCGATCTGAAGCACCGCACTGTAACGTTTCCACATTGTACTTGTCCTCCGTTCACGAAGCCCTTATAAGACAACGTATGTCGGACAGCGGACAGGCATGACAGCTTTCGCAAACGGTTTATGACTGGGTGAACAGCTTGAGCGTTACGATTTCATGGTTGTCCGGATCGAGATCGAGCTTAAGCAAGCCGTTCTTCGTCTCGTAGGAGAGCAGGTAAGGGGTCTGAGAAGCGGGCTTGCCGAGTGCTTTGACAGCTTGGTCTTCTTTGTCTCCGACATGAAGGGCGCTTAGACCGGAATTGACCTTCTTATCATAAATTTCAATGAACAATACACCTTGCGCATTCGGTCCGAAGCCGACCGTATAACCGTCGTATTCGTATATTTCGAGCGCTGTTTCTTCATCCTCTTGGTCGTAAGAGTCCAGCGGGGCGCCGCTTTTCTTCTTAACGTCTGCCTTCTGCTCGCCGAGCGCAATGCCTGCGAGCGTCGGTTTCGTTTTGTCCCATTTCGTCTCTTGTGTCTTTGATTTCGTGCTTGCGGCATTCGATGCGTTCGTCGCTTCTTTCGTATCTGCTGCGTTGGCGTTGTTGACCAGCCAAGACGCGTCTTGCGGATCCCCCTGGTCTAATCCCGGTCCTTGACTGGTCTTCGTGGTCTGGTTGTTCGAAGGAAGCGGATCGTTGCCCGTAATCCGGTCTTCATTGTCCGTGCCGAACGATATCGAGCATCCGGATACGACAGCAGCCAGCGCGACGGCTGCCGCAATGCGGGCAAGCGGCGGTCTTGAGGAGCGGTATGTATGGCTTCGTAATGATTTCATGGCATTCGCCTCCATATATTCACCGTTCAAGAACGGCAACTTCATTGGAAATGGATGTATATTCAATTAGACGCGCGAATAAGCCCAAAGGTTACGCAAGCTGTGAAGAAACGTCGCGAAACGGTTGCATCGGGCATATGTCGTATGGTAAGTTATCGGAAAAGGTTTTTCGGTGGAGGGGTAACACAATGGAAAAATTAAAACAACGCATTCTAGAAGATGCATCCGTCTTGTCGACGGACGTATTGAAGCTGGACACGATACTGAATCATCAGGTCGATCCGGTTCTGACGATGGAGATGGGCAAAGAATTCGCGCGGTTGTACGCCGAATCCAATATAACGAAGGTTATTACGGTTGAATCGTCCGGCATTCCTGTCGCATTCGCGACGGCTCACGAGCTGGGCGTGCCGCTCGTATTCGCGAGAAGGAAGAAGACGCTGATCGCTGATCCGGATGCTTATGTGGAACGGGTGCCGTCGTTTACGAAAGGGATCGTAACCGACTTGCTCGTCTCGCGCCAATTGCTGAGCGAAACCGACCGGCTTCTGTTCATTGACGATATTATTGCGAACGGCGATGCGGCGCGCGGGCTAGTCAAAATTATCGAGCGCTCCGGCGCTGAACTGGCAGGTATCGGCATCGTTGTGGAGAAATCATTCCAAGCAGGAGCGAAGGCGCTGCGGGAGCAAGGGTACCGCGTCGAATCGCTCGTACGTATTTCGTCGCTGGAGAACGGCTCCATTACTTTCGAATAATACACCGAGAAGTTCCATATGCCAGACTCTTTTCTGACAACATTTTATCGCTTATAATGAACGTATAAGGTCTAGGGGGAGGCACTAGAATATGGAGCAAATGTCGAACGATTTTATGATCAAGAAGCTTACGGATGCCAAGACGCATTTTGAACGGGCACTTGACTGCAAGCATACGGAATTCGATGACCTCTATCCATATATGGTTGAGCATCCGCAATTTTTCTGGTACAAGAGATACGTTGCCTGGTCTGAACTGCTTACGATCGTAAAGCTGGCGGAAGAGCTGGGACATGAATGGCGCGACCAATTTCTCGAGCATCAGAAGGATTACATTGCAAAGCGTGTCATGTCTTCCCGCGTGCTGGACGAATGGTATGAAACGAATGACTCCAAGGAGCATGTCGACAAGATTGGCTAACGAATAATCGTATACAACAAGAGACCTCCGCTTTATGCCTCCGGGCATAGGAGGTCTTTCTTATAGGGAGAGGAAGCAGCTATGATTACAGAAGAACAATTGGACGCATTCCGCCAATCCGGGGAGCCGGTAAGAATTGTGCGTGACGCAATGCCGGCTAACGACGTATATGGAATTATCGTCGCATGGGATGATGAGAGCTTGGTGCTCCGCAAAGTGAATAAACGAGTCGTCAAGCTAAGCCGTTCTTATACACTCGAACGTGCCGCAGATGAGCGCGGTGAACTGGACGTCTTTAGAGACTAGCGAGTATATACAAGCTTATACTTATGCGAACGGAAATTGGCTGCAGGAGGCAGATACAATGAAATGTCCGGTATGTGAAAACGTAAGAATGCGCGAGGTGGTGAAGGAAGGCGTAACGATCGACGTGTGCCCGGATTGCAAGGGAGTGTGGCTGGACCGCGGAGAGCTCGACAAGCTGATGCAAGGCGTCAAAGAATTGCGCAGCGAAGCGGGGGGCTCTTATGGAGCGGGCAATCCAGCGCCGGGCAGCTACCTTGACCAACTGCGCAACAACGGCGGCAGCCAGCCGGCACCGGGTGCGGGGCAACCGACGCAAAGCTATGGTTCGCAGCAGCCTGGCGCGCACGGTTCGCAACAGCAAGGTGCTTATGGTTCGCAGCAACCTGGCGCGTACGGTTCGCAACAGCAGGGTGCTTATGGTTCGCAGCAGTCTGGCGCGTACAGTGCTCAGCCATCCGGCGGCTACGGCTCCCAGCAGCCAGGTGCGTATGGCGGCACGCAACAGCCAGGTGCATACGGTTCGCAGAATCATAGCGGCGGTTACGGTTCTCATAGTACGCCTCAGCATCAAGCGAGCCACAGCCCATACGGTGGACATACAAGCTACGGCAGCCACGGTCACAACAAATACGGCCACGGCTATCCGCATAAGAAGAAGAAAACGGTGCTCGATGTGCTTGGCGATTTGTTCGATTAATGCAATAGAGATAGTAACACGCTCTGACGCGCTCAGGGCGTGTTTTTTTTGCGTCTGCAAACGTTTTATTAACAAATTGTAAATCTTTCAGCGTTTATTCAGCTTGCGGTAAGAGTACTTTCAAGATGCCTGCCTATAATGGGTTTCATCAGCCGAACGATTCAAGAAATGAGGTGACAGGATGAAGCCAGTCGAGCATTTGCTATCCGCTAACGGAAAGCTGCCGGATCCGGTCGTGAAGCTTCACGCGATAACAGGGACCAACCGGGAACTTGCCGTCCAGCCGAGTCAGCCGATCAAATTCCGCCGTGAGCTGAAATATTACATGAACTATCATCAGTATTTCATTATTCGTCAGCGGCTCAGCAGCTTTATGGAACGGGACAAGCATGCGGGACCGACCGGCGAATACCATATCCGCAGTCTCTACTTCGATGATATGGAGAACAAGGCACTGGCGGACAAACAGGGCGGTGTACGCAACCGCAGCAAATACCGCATTCGGATTTACAATCTGCAAGATAAGGTGATCCATTTTGAGAAGAAGATCAAACGGGATGAATTTATCGCCAAAAAGAAAGTGTCGCTAACGCGGCAAGAAGCAGATGCGATTATCGCGGGTGATCCGTCGTCGCTGTTCGTACCAGAGGACGAATTGCGAATGGAGTTGTACAACGAAATTGCCGGGCGGCTGTTAAAGCCGAAGGTCATCGTCGACTATGTTCGCGAGCCATATGTCCACGTGAACGGCAATGTGCGAATTACATTTGATAAACAACTGAAGACAGGGCTGTTCTCAACTGATTTATTTAATCCGGAATTAGGTACGGTGAGTACGATCGATGATCATTTCATCATTCTCGAGGTGAAATACGACGAGTATTTGCCGTATCACATTCAAGACGCTCTTCAGTTGGAGGGCTTGCACCGGCAATCTGCGTCGAAGTACGTGATGTGCCGCAAATTTTTGAAAATGAACGCTTGGGAGGATCAGTAATAAATGGCAACCACCACGAATGGAACAACGGCAACAGCAACGGAGACGAATAATTTCTCGGATTTCTTCAAAGACTCGGTCGTCAATAACTTTACAAGCGATATCGACCTGTCCAAAATCATTATTACAATGGCATTTTCTTTTCTGATCGGATTCTTTATTTACTTGCTTTACAAGCGGGTGTTTAGCGGTGTTCTTTATTCCAAAAGCTTCAACGTGGCGCTGATCGGGATGACACTCGTGACGTCGATGGTCATCATCGCGATCAACTCGAACCTTGTCCTCTCGCTCGGCATGGTCGGCGCGCTCAGCATCGTCCGGTTCAGAACGCCGATCAAAGATCCGACCGACTTGATCTTCTTGTTCTGGGCAGCAGCAGCAGGCATCGTTACGGGCGCGGGATTCTATTCGCTCGCTATAGCGGGTTCGGTAATCGTCGGCCTCGTGCTGTTCATCTTTATGAAAAAATCGACGTTCGAAACTCCTTATTTGCTTGTCGTCAATTGTGACGGCAACGACAGCGAGCAGAAGCTCATGCAGCAGGTTCATACGAGCGTAAAACGTTACAACGTGAAGCAGAAGACGGTTACGCCGGGTAATGTCGAACTGACGCTCGAAGTGCGTATCAAGGACAAGGAAAGCGGCTTCGTCAATACGGTTTCGGGTCTCCAAGGCGTGCGCAGTGCGGTGCTGATCAGCTACAACGGCGACTACGTGTCCTAATCGGGTGATTCTATGAAATCGAAATCCGCCGTTCCGATCCTCGTCTTATGCGTCGTGCTAGCGTTAATCGCGGCACTCGCATTCGACGCTAGGAGTAAGAACTCTGAGCTATCCGCGGTTTCGGGCGGAAGCTCGGTTGCGGCCATTACCGAAAAGCTGGAACAGCAAGTATTCGTGAAGGATAAGGTCGTCGATGTGAAAATTACGATCGATCCGAACGATTTTCAGGATATGATGGACAACGCCTCGGCAGAGGAGTTCAAATCGGCAACCGTTGAATACAACGGCATTAAGCTGGACAATGTCGGCATTCGGACGAAAGGCAATCTGTCTCTGCGTTCGGTTGTCAGCATGCCGGATTCCGAGCGCTACAGCTTTAAGCTGTCGTTCGACGAATACATCTCAAGCCAGACTTTAATGGGCATCAGTAAAATCAATTTGAACAACAACTACAGCGATGCTACGTATATGCGTGAGTTTCTTACCTATGAGCTCGCGGCCCAAATGGGGCTGCCGACGCCGGAATTCTCGTACGTTAACGTATATGTGAACGGCGAACTGAAAGGCTTTTATTTAGCTGTTGAGCAGATCGGCGACTCATATCTGGAGCGCAACTTCGACAACTCGTATGGCGCGCTCTATAAAGGCATTATGGGCAACGGCAGCGATCTTTTGTACCGGGGCGAAGAGGAGTCCGATTATCCGGGGCTGTCGCGCAAGTCGAAGAAATCCAATGACGATATTCTGATTGACATGATCAAGGAGCTCAACGAGGGCTCCGATTACGAGAGCGTGCTGAACATTGACGATGCGCTCGGGTATATTGCATTGAATGCCGTTAGCGTCAATACGGACAGTTATATCGGCAGCAATAAGCAGAACTATTATTTGTACGAGGACGACGGTATTTTCTCCATTCTGCCATGGGATTACAATATGGCGTTCGGGGGGCTCGGCAGCAGCACGACGTTCAAAATCGATGAACCGACAGATGGCGCAATGTCTGAAAGGCCGTTGGTTGATAAGCTGCTGAACAACGAGACGTACAAGGCGCGATATCATGAGATGATTCAAAGCATGCTGGATAACTATTTGCAGGATGATCTTTTCAAATCCCGCGTGCAGCAGTTGACGGATATGATCTCGGACTATGTTAAGGCGGATCCTAGCGCGTTCTATACGTACGAGCAGTACGAGCAAGGCGTCCAGACGCTGCTATCCTTTACCTCGCAGCGCGTTGTCAATGTGAAAGGACAGCTGGACGGTACTATCGCATCATCCGGCGACGGTTCCGGCAATGGCGGCGGCATGGGCGGCGGCGGGTTCCGAGGCAGAGGAGGTTTCAACAACAATATGGCGGCAGATGGACAAAATAATGCTGCGCAGAGCAGCGGGCAAGCGGGTCAAGGAACGCCAGGCGGTGCACAGGCTGGTCAAGCCGCACAGGGCGGCGGGCAAGCTGGCCAGGCCGTGCAAGGCGGCGGACAAGCGGGTCAAGCCGGGAAGGGCGGCGGGCAAGAAATGCCAGACGGTGCGCAGGCCGGCCAAGCTGCGCAGGACGGCGGCCAGGCTGGCCAAGCTGCGCAAGGCGGCCAGGCAGGGCAAGCTGTGCAAGACGGGCAATTCGCGCCTGGAGATTTTGGGGGCGGCCCCGGCGGGTTCGGCGGAGGCATGGGCGCCCCGCCTGAAGGATTCGGAGGCATGGGCGGTGATTTCGGCGGCGGCGGAATGGGAGGCGGCCCCGGCGGATTTGGCGGTTTCGGCGGCAACACAGCCGTTGTCCAGCAAGGCAGCACCTCCGAAGCTGCAACAGCAGGCATTTTGCTGATCGTGTTAGTGCTGGCATGCTTTTTCGTTGTGAATTTCCGCAAGAAGCACTAATGGCTATCAAAGACTGTCCCCCGGCTATTGGCTTTGGGACAGTCTTTTTTGTGTGAACAATTCTCGTTGTATTTTATACAATGGGAAACAAACTTCCTGCTTGTGTGGCCTATTCTCGTTGTAGTTCGTACAACTGAATTCTGAATAAAAAGTTGGTTTTGCATTTAACAGGGCAGAATGCCGCATTTCAATTGTATGGAATACAACGAAATTGCTAAGGATTCGAATATCACGGAAATTGATTGTACGTAATACAACGGAGGGTATCCAGAGGTATCCAGAAGTATCCAGAGGTATCCATTGGACTCCATTGGTATCCATACATTCCGATCATCAGACTCATGCAGGCGATCACGGCTGAAAATGGCTAGAAACGAATGGATCAGACATCAAAAAAGCTCATCTGCTGCTGGTTAACAGCAACGGATGAGCTTGTCATTTATAAATGGA
>NZ_BILZ01000063.1 GCF_004000825.1 Paenibacillus kobensis NBRC 15729
ATAACGACACACTTTGTTACGCTATCGTCGCCCCAGTTACTCCGGTGGCGCTCTAACGACACACTTTGTTATGCTATCGTATCTCCAGATGCTCCGGCGGCGCTTTACACACTTTGTTTCACTAACGTCACTCCCACGGCTCCCACAGCTCTCTAACGACACAATCTGCCGCGCTGCTCCCCAAGCTCCATAGTTATTCCGGCGCTGGTATAGAGCGCCAGGGACGGATACAATAAGGGGGAGGTGAAGCCGCTATGGATATCGCGATTATCGTTGAAGGCAAGAACGACCGCAGCCGTCTGCGCCGCGTTCTTCAGCCGGACGTCCCCGTTTATTGTACATATGGAACGCCGGGCAGCTCGCAACTGGAGACGCTCCGCAAGCAAGTAGGCGACAGGCAGCCTTATCTGTTTATGGATAACGATTCATCCGGCCGACGTATCCGGGGGCTGCTTCGCGATCTGTTTCCCGATGCGGAGCATATGTATACACGCCGTGGCTATCCAGGAGTCGAAAGCACACCGGAAGACTACTTGATCGAGCAGCTTGAGAAAGCCGGGCTGGAAGCCTACATTATCTATCCCGAACCAAGCTCCGTTCCATTCAGCAAGGAGGATTTCGACTAAGTTGCACAATGGGCCGGCAGTTAATCAGCTTGGAACGTGAGTAGACTCTTAGTTCGCCGTACTTGCTAACTTGGTTAGTTCGCAGCCCTTCATTGTATTCCGTACAACGAGCTCGCCCCTCAATAGTGCCGCCGTAACTTCTCGTTGCATTTTGTACAATTGCCAATGCACCAAAGTCACCAGATTGAGCCGATACCAGAACTAATTCGGGTTTTCGATTGTACATAATACAATCAAAGCAACCAATTCGCTCACCTGATGCATTTTCGTTGTACAGTATACAATGAGCATGTAGCACGTACTCTTCCGCTGGCATGCCGTTTGCCGCATGCAGGCCTTAGGTGCAGTCCTCTCACCTTGAGCGGGCACCGCGGCTGTAGCCTTAATCTCCAATCGAATAGGCAGCAAGGAGCATCTTCTTTTTTGAAAAAGTGGCGTGTTACCTTGAAACGGAGCGGTCGAATGATTCCGAAGAAGCGTCAGCGTTCGCCTTTGTGATCGGATTCCCTCCCCAGCTTATTCAATCCAATAGGAATCCGAGAACAACAGCGACCGTAGGAACATTCGACTGCGCAGTGAACTCGGTAACCAAGCTTTCAAGTCTTTCAAAAAGAAAAAGCTCTCCCGCGGTCATCAACCTGACCATCGGGAGAGCCTGTAAACAGCCCCGCAAGCTACAATCTAAACGCCAAGCGCCCATATGACGAGCGCCACGCTGAACATGCTAAGCACGGTCGACGTAAACACCGCTTGCGAAGCGAATTCCTGCTCGTTGTCGAACTCGACGGCGAGCAACACGCTGCTGAGCGAGGTCGGCACAGCCGACGAGACGATCAGCGCCTTAGCCGTCATATCGTCGATCCCCGCTCCGAACGTGCCGAGCCCCCATACGACGAGCGCCGCCAGAAGCGGTCCGGCTGCTAGCCGCAACACATTAGACATCGCGACATCGCCGAGCATTCGGCGTTCGAGCTTCCACTCCATCGTGCCGAGCTGCACGCCGAGCGTTACAAGCGCCGTCCCGATGAACGCATCGGCCAGATGGCCAATCGGCGTCATCAGCGGCCCCGGAATCGTCACATCCCCCGCCCGAAGCAGGAACGCAAGCGGAATGACATAGATGACTGGCTGCCCGATAATCGTCCTCGCAATGGCCCGCCAGTCGCTTTTATGCGCGTTCACACTATAAATCCCATATGTATTCGGCAATAACGACTGCATCATCATAATAATGATCTGTACAGCAAGCGAAACCGGATTGTTGTGAAAAGCAAGCTGGTTCAGCGGGATACCGTAATTGGCACTATTATAGAACAGCACGCTGTTGCGCATCGCTCCCCGTCTGCCTGCTGGCAGACCTCTCACCCGAATAGCCGCCTCTACGCAAACGTATTGCAATCCCATGAACAAGAGGAAGAACAGCAGCACGTGGCCGATCGCTTCCGCCTTAATATCAGTCGTGTACAGCAGCTTGAACATGACGGCAGGAGAAAATAAGTAAAAGTTCAGCTTCGACAGCGTCCGTATATCAAGAGAGAAAACCCGCTGCAGTATGATGCCAATGGCAATCATAACAGACAGCGGGATTACGTTGTTCCATAATATCGAGATAAAAATAGACATGATTACGCTTTAAGCACCGAGCGGATATCTTTCATAATCGTGTCTGCCGTCGTAGGCGTGCCGTCATGGTTGCCTTCGATATACTTGCGTACGTTGCCGTTGCGGTCGACGAGAGCGATCAGATCGAGATGAGAAAATTCGTTCGTCTCCGGATCTTTGAAGACGATCAAATCTTTGAACTTCGTGACCAGTTCGGCAGTCGACTTCTCTTCGCCTCGGAGGAACTTCCAGCCGTTATAGTCGGCATGGAATTTACTCGAATACTTCTTAATCGCCTCCGGCGTGTCGCGCTCCGGATCGAAGGTGATGGAATAGAACTCGACGTCGGTTCCGAATTGGCCGTCCGCTTGCAGCTTGTCCTGCACTTGCGACATAAGCTGCGTCGTCGGCGGACATACGTCCGGGCAGTTCGCCCAATAGAAGTAGACGAGGCGAACCTTGCCGTTCGAGTCGGAAAACTTGACGTCATTCCCGCTTACGGCGTCTGTCATCGTAAAGTCAGGCGCCGAATACATAACCGGCAGCTTCTGAGTTCCGTTCGAGGAACCGCCGTACGTTAAATACAAGTAAATGCCCATCAGCACGACCAGTGCCGAGACGGCCAGCTTGAAGGAATGTTTCAACATGAACTGCATCGTCCGCTCTCCCCTGCGCTTCGGATTAGGATACGTGCGCTGTATCCGCCATCATGACAATAAAGATGATCATCAAATAATTAACCGAAATCAAAAAATTCGTCTTCGCCCACTTGTCTACGTCCTGCGCGCGAAGCCCCATCAACGTCTGAACTAGCCAGCCAAGGCTAAGCAGCGTAGACAGAATGAGGAACACATAACCGACATGTCCGTACGAATACAGCAGAATGCCTGTCGGTACAAGAAGCGTAATGTAAGGAATCATCTGCAGCTTCGTGCGGTCGATTCCCTTCACGACCGGCAGCAGCGGAAATCCTGCCGCCCGGTACTCCTCAACGCGGCGGATAGCCAGCGACCAGAAGTGGGCAGGCTGCCACAGGAACAACCAAGCAAACAAAATCCACGCGCCAGCATCTACGGACTCCGTTACTGCGCAATAGCCGATAACCGGCGGCATTGCACCGGAGATGCCTCCGATCGACGTACTCCACGTCGAAGTTCTTTTCAGCCACATCGTATAGACGACGATATACGCGAACAAGCCGATAAGACCCAGTATCCCGCAGATTGCATTGACGAGCGTGAACAACACCGTTACACCGACAACACCCAGTGTGATTCCATAAGCGAGCACCGCACCTGGCTTCAACCTGCCGTTGGGCAGCGCGCGGTCTTGCGTACGGGCCATCTTCTTGTCCAACTCGCGGTCCCAATAGTTGTTGATGACGCATGCACATGCCATAACGAGCGTTGTCCCGATCAGCATGAAGAGCAGTTTCCACCAATCGAAGCTCCATTTAGAAGCGACCCAGAAGCCGCCGAAAGCAGCAAATACGTTAAGCCGCAACAGCCTCGGCTTCGTTAGTTCTATCCAATCTTTCCACACAAAGAAAGCCTCCCGTTCCATTGCAGCAGGCAGCCGATAGAGCGGCATACCCTGATCGAATCGTACTAATCATACAGAAAAATACTAGCATTGACAATGTTCGCCCCTGCTGTTCATCAATTTGACAACTTCCCGTGGCGATTTGTCGAACACCTTTTGCGCAATTCCAAGTTTCACCTACCAAGAGTCACCATTCCGCCTATGCCGCATACGATGGGTATGTAGTTGAAAGCCCAGAAGGAGTGAGCGATTAACAACATGGCAGTCATCAAAGCGAGCACCGATGATGTTAGAATGCTTGCCCGTCTAATGCGTGCAGAGGCGGAAGGCGAAGGCGACCTCGGCATGCTGATGGTAGGCAATGTTGGTGTAAACCGCGTGCGAGGCAACTGTCTGGACTTCAAGAACATTCGCTCGATACCGGATATGGTGTACCAATCGCCGGGCGGCTTCGAAGCGACGCAAAAAAGCTATTTCTATCAGAAGGCACGCGAAAGCGAAATCGCTCTTGCCCGGCGTATCATTAACGGCGAACGCCAGCATCCGGCTTCGAACGCGCTCTGGTTCTTCCGACCGGCGGGCAACTGCCCAGGCACTTGGTACAACCAGCGGAATACAGGACGCTTCAAAGCGCACTGTTTCTTCGCTCCTACAAGTGAAGATTGTCCTACGGTGTATTAGGAAAACAAGAATTAAATTACTTAAGGAAAAGCGAGGAATTTCAATATGTCTAACGGTTACGGTCTCAAACCGGCTGTCAGCCCGGCGTCTCAAAACTTCGGCTATTCTTACGGCTACAGCGCAGCTACTCCAATGCCAGTTGCCGGTGCCCAGGTGTCTGCACCGACGACTTTGAACGCAACGATTCCAATGGGAATGGGCGGAATGCCGATGATGATGGGAATGCCTGGCATGCAGATGCCCCCGCTCGTTGCCAACGGCTCTGGCATAACGCCAGGAGGAACGAATTTCCCGCTTCCGGCTTCCGAGGAATCGTATGTCGAGAACATTCTCCGTCTGAACCGCGGCAAAGTCGGCACGTTCTACATGACGTACGAGAATAACCGCGAATGGAACGCGAAAATTTTCAAAGGCGTGATCGAAGCCGCAGGACGCGACCACATTATTATTAGCGATCCAGCGACTGGCATGCGCTACTTGCTGCTCATGCTTAACCTGGACTACGTAACGTTCGACGGCCCGATCAACTACGAATATCCTTTCGCAGGCGGCACAATATCGAATACGACGCCAATGATCCAAGCACAAATGCCGACGACGACATTCTAATCGCGCCTAGATGGCGGGTACAGCAGGGCGGAACGTCCATACATGCACTTTCGCCCTTCCCCCCTGTACCCAGCCGTCTACCGGACGCCAAGGATTGTCTTCGCCTTCGCTGCAACGCCCTATTTTGATATATTCAGCAGCCTCTTCGCTGTCCGCTTTCCATAGCTCGACGAACAGATTAGGCTGGTCTGTTCCTTCAAGGACGGTAAGTATTCCTTCAGATGCTTGGACAAGCTCGCTGGAAAGCTTGATATACGCTTCCCTGTATTCTGGCATAATGCGGTACTCCGCAAAACAAATGTACATGGCTCATGTTCCTTTCGCCGAACAACTTCATCTTCCGGGTATGATATTTCGCAGGTCGACCGACAATAACGGTACAACGTCCACATTATATCATAACGAAGGGGGAATCCCGATTTGGATACGGGAACGCATCTCGTTATCGGCCTTGGACTAGGCGGGCTCGCAACCGTCGATCCGGTTATTGCTGGCAGCGATACGGTGCATACGGCGGTACTGATCGGAACAGTCATTGGCTCGCAAGCGCCCGACTTCGATACGCTGCTGCGGTTCAAGGGCAATGCATCCTATATTCGAAATCATCGCGGAGCGTCTCACTCCATACCGGCCATAATCGGCTGGACGGCGTTAATCTCCGTCATCTTGCAGCTGTTCTACCGAGGATCGCTGCCATGGATGCATTTGATCGGATGGGTGCTGCTAGCGGTCTGTGTCCATGTAATGACCGACTTGTTCAACGCTTATGGGACTCAGGCGATAAGGCCGTTCTCGAATAAGTGGATCTCTTGGAACATTATCCATATATTCGACCCGGTCATCTTCACCTCGCATGTCATTGCCATCTCCGTCTGGGCGTTCGGTCTTGCGAACCCGGCCATCGTCTTCCCGCTTCTATATGGGGTGCTCGCGGTTTATTATGTTTGGCGTACAACCGTACATTTTCGCAAAAGATCGCTGGTCGAATCGCTCGATAAGCATAGAAGCGCCGGAGACAAATATTGGTTGATCCCAACGATCTCGCTCTACGACTGGAACGTCGTAAAACGGAAGAAGGACGGCAGCTTCGCGATCGGCGATTTACGCAGCAACAAGCTTCGCTGGCTCGACGATGTCAGTTGCTCCAGCCATCCGGCCGTCGAGAAATCCAAGAACGATCCGTCCATTTCGTCGTTCCTGTATTTAACCTCATTCGCATGTGCCGAGGTCAAGGAGCATACGTGGGGCTATGAGGTCAGATGGAGCGATGTCCGCTATCGGCACCGCAAGCAATATCCATTCGTAGCCGTTCTAATGATGGATAATGATTATAAGACCGTAGGCTCCTACGTCGGCTGGCTGAGCGACAAGCGGCTTGAGAAACGGCTCCGCATGAATACGTACTAACGTATTGACGCGGGGCTTTTTTTTCTGCACAATAGTTAGATTGAACGGCAAAAAAGCTCAAGGTTTCCCCTGAGCTTCTCGCTTGTGTATAGTTAAAGGTTAGCGATATTGGCCGCCGGACAGTTGTTGCTCGGCGATTTGGACCAATTTCTTCGTAATGTAGCCGCCAAGCGAGCCTGCGTCACGAGTGGAGACATTGCCATAGTAACCGTCAGCTGGAATTTGCACGCCGAGCGATTGCGCTGCCTCCATTTTCAATTGTGCCAGAGCTTGGCTTGCTTGTGGAACCACCAGTTGGTTGCTGCTGCGGGATTGGCTTGCCATAAAGAAAATCTCCTTTCATCCTCTGCACGATGTAATGGTTTGCAAGCTTGCAAAGTTATTATGGCACGCCTTTCGAATATATATGCTCTCCTACAGCAAAATTACTTTCAATGTTTCAAACATTCATTTAAGGAGCGTGATTCACAATGTCTAAACCGTTGTCGCTGTGGTTCGCCGTCTCGTCGATTATTCTAATGAGCGCTACTGCTGTCATGATCAGTCATAACGGCTGGACCGCTATTCTGCTCGCCCTGCTGACGCTCTTCAACGTCGGCTTTGGCTTCATCGTCAAAGCGCGTCTTCGCAGACGGGCCGAAGGCCAAGCCCAATTGAAATAAGCTGAATTTACAAAAGACCGCAGCGGATATTAATCCGGCTGCGGTCTTTTTGTCTTGACTCATTGCTTCAAATCTTATCGTTTCGGAGCGAGGAAGCCCATGAGCTCCTTCGCATCAGCAAGCGTCTTGTCCGCAACAGAGGATGCTTTCTCCGCGCCTTGTTTCAATATATCGTGAATCGCACCGGAGCTGCGGATCTCGTTATACTTCGCCTGCAGAGGCTCGATTACCGACGCTACCGCTTCGGCAACATCCTTCTTGAAGGCGCCATAGCCTTGTCCCTCATATTTGGAGACGATCTCTTCAAGAGACATATTGCCGCAATGCGACAGAATGCCCATCAAATTGCTGATTTCCGGTTTATTCGCTGGATCATAGATCACTTCGCGGCCGGAGTCAGTCGTTGCACGGCTAATCTTTTTCCGGATGACGTCTACCGGGTCAAGAAGCGCGATGTAGCTGCCCGGATTCGGGTTGCTCTTGCTCATCTTCTTGCTGGCGTCGTCCAGCGACATAATGCGGGCGCCGACTTTTGGAATATAAGGCTCCGGCACTTTGAAGTAGTCGCCGTATTTCGTATTGAACCGGTGCGCGAGGTCGCGTGACAGCTCCAGATGCTGCTTCTGATCGTCGCCGACCGGCACGAGGTCCGCGTTATAGATCAAGATGTCCGCCGCCATCAGAGTCGGATAGACGAACAGACCAGCGCCGACCGAATCTTTGCCCGCAGACTTGTCCTTAAACTGCGTCATGCGTTCGAGCTCGCCCATATAAGCAAGCGTCGTGAACATCCAGCCGAGCTCTGCGTGGGCACGCACATGGGATTGGACGAATACGCTCGCCTTCGCAGGATCGATGCCCGCTGCGATGAACAGCGCCGCGACCGCCTCCGTCTGCTCGCTCAGCGCCGCAGGCTCTTGCGGAACGGTGATTGCATGAAGGTCGACAACCATGAAGAAGCATTCTTCAGTCTGTTGAAGCTTCACGAAGTTTTGCATAGCGCCGATGTAATTGCCGAGTGTCAGCTGACCGCTCGGTTGAATGCCGGAAAGTACCCGTTTCATAACGATTCACTCCTCTGAATGGATATGGACTGAAGTGTCCGGATTGTTGTGTATGAACGCAAAAAGGCCCCCGCCGCAAGGGACGAGGGACCGTGGTGCCACCCTTATTCGCACGATGTACCGAGCAACCCTTCCTAGCTTCGGGTCGTTGTGTATCGTGCCTTAAGCTCCATAACGGGGAACGTCCGTATCAGCATAGACGAGAAGGATCTTGCAACCGCCATCTTGACGGCTTGCCGCTTGCCCGCGTTCCGCTGCCCGCTCCTGGATCCATTCGACGCGCGCGCTGCACCGGTTCGCACCACCCACCGGCTCTCTGAGAGCAACCTCGCCCGCTTACTTGTCCCGTTCATCGCGTTTACAACGATTATACTCTCCGGCTTCCGAATGTCAATAGGTGCGAGAAACCTGTCCTAAACCGGAAGTTGTCCGCATAAACTGCTTTGACGGTCAACAAGATCGGCTGTCCGAAGCCGGTCGAGCCGAATAAGGGGGAACGAACAGATGCGATTATGGCTGCTAAGATGGTCGCCTCCGGTGCTCACAGCCGGCTGCGCCGCTATGCTTGCGCTTATATATATCAACCGGCAGACAGCACTGCCGTCCATCGGTCAAGCTGAACTAAATGCGTTCACGATGTTGTTCCTTGGCGTCATCTTCGAGGCGCTGCCGTTCATGCTGCTCGGCGTCATCGTGTCGGCGGTCTTGCAAGTATTCGTCTCCGAAAATCTGATCCGCAAGCTCGCTCCGCGGAATCCCATTCTCGGCGCTGCATTCGGCGGACTGCTCGGACTGCTGTTCCCGCTGTGCGAATGCGGCATGATTCCCGTCGTCCGAAGACTTATCCGCAAAGGAATGCCCGCCTATATCGGCATTACTTATATTTTGGCCGGTCCGATCGTCAATCCCGTCGTATTCGCTTCTACCTACACCGCCTTTCGCGGGCAATTGCATCTCGTTTACGAACGGATGATTCTCGGATTTGCGGTTGCGTTCGCTGTCGGACTCATCCTTCACCGGTATATGCGGGCGAATCCGCTTAAAGAAACGGTACATACAGCTGAAGCACATACGCATCACCACGCCGGACACGAGCACCATCATCACGATCATCATCACGGCGGTCATGCCCATCACCACGATCATCATCACGGCAAGCAGACGTTCGGAAGCCGGCTCGTCTCCACTCTTGGCCATGCGTCGGACGAATTTTTTGATATGGGCAAATATTTGATTTTCGGTTCATTGCTTACCGCGATGATCCAGACCGGAGTGGACCGTTCCTCGCTGAGCGCCATCGCAGACAGCTCATGGCTGGCGCACCTGTTCATGATGGGCTTCGCTTATTTGTTGTCGCTTTGCTCGACTTCCGACGCTTTTATCGCCGCTTCCTTCAGCAACATGTTCTCGGTCGGCCCGCTGCTTGCCTTCCTCGTCTTCGGTCCGATGATCGACTTAAAAAATACGCTGATGTTGCTGTCCGTGTTCAAGCTTCGCATCGTTCTAGCCATCATTGCGCTGACCGCCGTTCTCGTCTACGTCTCAACGTGGGTGGCAGGCGCGCTGCACGGATAGGCAGCTCACATAAGGAGGACGGACGATGAACCGCATTTCGGCACGCACGCTCATTGCACATCACTTGCTGCGGGCTGCTTTGTTAGCCGGCTTCGCTTTGCTGATCGTATATTTGAAACAGAGGGGCGAGCTTTCTCTATTCATCGCCCCACGAACCGAGCAAGCCGTCAAGCTGTCCGCTCTCGGCATGTACGGCGCTGCCGCCTATCAAGCTTATTCCGCGTTTCGTCTATGGCGGGACAAACGTCTGGACGATGCTTGCGATTGCGGTCACGATCATGCTCCATCGCCTTCGCTCGTCCGCAATATTCTCCTGTACGGTTTATTCGCGCTGCCGCTTCTTCTCGGCTTTCTGCTTCCCCATGCTCCCCTCAACAGCGTTCTTGCCGGGCAAAAAGGCGTAAGCTTCACCGGTCTGCCGACACCGGCATCCGCCGCTCCCCCATCCTCGGACACTTCCGTCCTAAGAGGCAGTGGCAGCAATAACGGCACCTCCTCGCTGGACGTTTTATTTCCCGCTGACGAATATACGCAGGCTTATGCCGAATTCGCCAAGCGGTTATACAAACAGGATCGGATCGTCGTTGATGACAGTCTGTACATCGAGACGTTAACGGCTCTCGACTTATACCAGCAGCCGTTCGCAGGCGCCTCCGTAACCCTTACAGGCTTCGTCTACCGCGATGATGGAATGCGTGATGACCAGTTCGCCGTCAGCCGGTTCGCGATGAACTGCTGCTCGGCTGATGCGCTGCCTTACGGCTTGCTGGTACAAAGCGCGGATGCCAATCATTATGCGAACGATTCGTGGGTAACCTTAACCGGTACGGTTACGACTACGGAGTGGCGCGGCGAGTCTGTCATTATGTTGACAGCAGACGTTATTACACCTGCTGCGGTGAAAGACCGCGATGCTTACGTATATCCGAATTACGAATTTGATTTATCACCTTAACAAGAAAAAAATTTCCAATATTTATTCTGTTCATTTCTTCGATTGCTCGGATAAACAAAACCAATACGACCATAATAAGGGTAATCTATTTCGTGACATCCACGAATAGCCGGTTTACCGCAAACAACCTTAAGGAGTGAGCAGCATGGCAGGACAATCGCGCAATACGCTCGTGGTACCCCAAGCAAGAATGGCGCTCGAACAGATGAAATTCGAAATCGCGCAAGAGCTCGGCATCCAACTTCCGCAGGACGGCTATTACGGTAATATGACGACCCGCGAGATCGGTACGATCGGCGGCAACATTACCCGCCGCCTCGTGCAGCTCGCCGAGCAGCAACTGACCGGACAAGCTTTACGCTAAAATGTAACCGCCAACAAGAAAGCTGCACGCGTCATACGCGTGCAGCTTTCTTGTTCTTCTCTATTCCGGCCGATAACGTTGCTGCTTCGGCGAATACTGAAACAGCGACCCGGTCTGATTGGCCATATTATAATTGGATTCGTACAGCACGCTCGCCGACCATGTTCCGGTTCCGGGACGCGTTGCGAAGTCGTAGCATATTTCGCCGTGCGTCCAGTTTCGTTTCATCTTCAATGCCTCGATGGCCATCTTGCGGAACGATTCAACCTGCTGCGTCGTGAGCCCTCTCTCTGACGGCTTCAGCTCCCCGTTCCGGCTCTCAATCGGATGATGCTTAACGCCAAACTTTCCTACTGAATTATTCCTGACGTGAATATGTACCGTTCCTGCTGCTGCGTTCTTTAATTCTCCCTCCAATTGCCTGAATACGTAGTCGACCTGTCTTGCAAGCGGAATTCCTTCCGGATTGAACAATCGTCTCCCCTCCATTCAAGAGTGATAGGCCTAAATATTCAACTAGGTCCCACGAACCATTATATGACAAAATAACAACGTTTTCAACAACATTTACATATTAATCTCATAAAATTTGTCTAAAAATGCTAAACAATTGAAGCTAATCATTCATTTCGACAACTCCCGTAGACCAAAATCGACACGGGTGCTATAATATGTATATTCTATATTTTAAAAGGAGCGGTCTACTATGCAGTGGTTTTCTGCTTTATCGGTACGCAACAAACTTTTAGTTGGCTCCTACTCCATTGTTCTCCTTTTTACCATTGCATTACTCATCTTGACAGCTAGCGCAGGCGGGTCCATTATCCTATCCGTCATCGTTGCTATCGTCCTGGGCATCGCCGTACTGCCGATCATCCGGGTAATCGAGAACGCGATGACCGAAGCGACCTACGAGCTGCGGTTAGCCGCATCCAGCCTCGCGAAAGGCGATTTCTCGCAACGGGTTGATACGTCAAGCGGTTCGCTCGGCGAACTCGGCCACTCCTTCAACAGCATGATCGACAAACTGCGCGACATCATTAATGAAACGTCCAAAATTTCACGCCAGGTCAACGAAACGAGCCGCAGCATCTTTGATAAGAACCAGGCAATGAAGATTGCCATGGAACAAGTCGCAGCGTCTTCTACCGAACTGGCAACCGGCGCTAACGAAATTTCTTCAGAGGTAGCGGATATGACCGATTCGATTCGTGACATTGAAGATAAAGTAAGCGCTTACGCTCATTCTGTCAAGGGGATGAACGAACGTTCCGAGCTTACGCTGTCTCTTGTTCAGCAAGGCGTACAAGCCGTAGGCAACCAGAAGACGAGCATGCGAAGCAATGCCGAGGCGACGTCCAAGGTGTCCGAGACGGTCCGCGAGCTCGCCCGCGACGCAGCCGGCATTACGAAGATTACCCATTCGATTTCCGAAATCGCGGAACAGACGAACCTGCTGTCGCTGAACGCCTCCATCGAGGCTGCACGCGCAGGCGAGCACGGCAAAGGCTTCGCCGTCGTCGCTCAAGAGGTGCGCAAACTGGCAGAGGAATCGTCGACTTCCACGAAGGAAGTGTTCACGCTCGTTCGCGGCATTGAACGCGGCATTAAACAAGCGATCGAGAATATCGTGATCAACGAACAAGCGGTACAAGTTCAAGCGGAGACGATCGAAGCCGCTGAACGGATATTCGGCGAGATGGTTTCAAGCATCGAATTCATCGCCGGTCAGATTGCCCGCTTCTCCGAAGAAAGCGATGTCATGCTTGAGAGCGCGCAGCGAATCTCTTCAGCCATCCAGAACATCTCGGCTATTACGCAGCAGTCGGCTGCAGGCACGGAGCAAATGTCCGCTTCGATGAACGAGCAGATCGGCTCGGTGCAAGCCGTCGTTGCTGAGGCGGACCGGATGATGCAAAGCGTGCAACAAATGCAGCGCACGATCCAAGTGTTCAAAATGTAACCCATACATAAAAGCGGTCCAATTCGCATTGGACCGCTTTTTATTTTGCCGCTTACGCGCGTTTATTGTAATCGAAGCCCACCGCATCCAGCAGTGCGCGGGCGATGACCATATGGCCGGTTTTGCCCGGATGAATCCGGTCCCACGTCAGTTGAGCCGAATACATATGTTCCAGCACGCGGTCGAACGCCGCTTGCGTATCGACGAACACAGAACCTGTACGTTCCGCCACAGCACGAACGACTGCGCCGTAACGGTCCATCTCGACGCGCATCGCGTCGGCGCGCTGCGATTCAATAAAGAATGGCGTCATCAGCACGATGCCTTTCACGAGCGGCTTCGTCCGAACGACCAGTTCTTCCAGCGTACGCTCATACTCATCGATCGGCACCGCCAGCTCCGGCATCGTCATACGGTCGAACTGGCGCCATACGTCGTTCGTTCCGATCATAATCGTCAGCCAATCCGGCTGCTGCTCGATGACGTCACTCTCCCAGCGACCGTGCAAATCGCGCACTGTATGGCCGCTCGTCCCGACATTGATAAGCCGAAGCTTCAATTCCGGATAAGCCGACTGCAAGAAAGCATCTGCGAGTTCGACGTAGCCATGGCCCGCTCCGCCTTCCCCAGCATCGCCGACCGGACGTCTCCGGTCGCAATCGGTGATGGAATCACCGATCAGTACAATTCTGTCGCGTTGTTCGAAAAGCATGATTAACGTTCCCCTCTCGCGCATTGCGCTCCAATGTTAAGTTATACTTCTTGCTTCATCGTCACCGTCAGCGATCCGAGCTTCTCGATCTCGATCGTCACGACATCGCCGTCCTGCAGATAGACCCGCTTGTCCACCGGATAGCCAAGCACAACCCCTTCTGGTGTGCCGGTCAGAATAATATCGCCTGGCTCCAGCGTCATGTGGCGGGAAATGTAGCTGACAATCTCTTTGCAATTGAAGATCATATCCGACGTATTCGACGATTGGCGCACTTCACCATTCACTTTGCAGCCGATCGCCAAGCTGTTCGGATCACCGATTTCATCGGCCGTCACGAGATAAGGCCCGAGCGGTGTGAAGCCGTCGCAGCATTTGCCAAGCATCCATTGATGCGTTCTCATCTGAAGGTCGCGCGCCGACAGATCGTTCGAATTGCTGTAGCCGAATACGTAGTCGAGCGCTTGCTCTTCCGGCACATCCTTCGCACGCTTGCCGATAACAATGACAAGCTCCGCCTCGTAATCGACTTCCTTGGAGGTCTTCGGCAGCAGCACCGTATCGCCATGCGAAGCGAGCGTGTTGCTGAACTTGTTGAACAGAATCGGATACTCCGGAATCGGCGCGTTCGTCTCTTCGGCATGCTTGCGGTAGTTGAGACCTACACAGATCATTTTAGCAGGCTTCGTGACGCTTGGGGCGTATTGGATCGTCGATTCAGGCAAAATATAGCGGTCCGAACGGATCTCGACGGCTTGTGCCGCTACAGCGCTCGCAGCAGCGAGTGCGGCTGGCCCGCCTTCAATGAGCTCGTGAATATCAGACGGGACTTGGATTTCGAACGTTTGAGCCGCCGCCTCAATATCAACAACGCCTGCTGCCGTCAATACGCCAAGCTTCACTTGACCGTTCTTCATAAAGTTAAGCAATTTCATAGGATGATTCCGTCCTCTCAACAATGTTGTATTATGTTGTCATTATGGACTTGCTTGCGAAAGCCGAAGCCGTCAGGCATTCTTGCCGAACACGACGCCTCCGTCAATGTAGAGCGGCGATCCCATCATAAATTTCGATTCGTCGGAAGCGAGGAACAGCGCTGCCTTCGCAACGTCATCCGGACGTCCGAGCTCTCCGGTCAACTGCCTGCTCTTAATGGAGGCGAAGCCTTCCTCGGGATCGGCATAGGACGAACGCAGGTAGTTCTCGACGAACGGTGTCATAATCGTTCCGGGCAGCAGCGCGTTCACCCGGATATTGTACGGCGCATAATCGACCTGCATCGACTTCGTCAGCGCTAATACCGCGCCTTTGGTTGCCGCATAGGAAGCTCTGCGGGCAAGGCCGATCTCTGCGATACAGGAAGACATATTGATGATATTGCCGCTTTGGCGCTCCATCATATGTCCAAGAACATATTTGCTTGGCAAATAAACGCCGCGAATATTGACGTTAATGACCCGGTCCCATACATCCGGCTCTACCTCGTGAATGGCGCCAACGCCGCTAATACCCGCGTTATTGAACAGCACGTCGATCCGGCCGAACCGCTCGATCGCCGCCTTCACCATGGCCTGCACCGATTCCGGATTCGTTACATCCGCTTGAAGGAACGCTGAGGTTCCGCCCCCTGCGGCGATTTCGGCAACCGTCTCTTCTCCTTTGGCCGCGTCAATGTCGCACACGATCACTTCCGCACCTTCCGCCGCGAACAGCTGCGCCGTGCATTTCCCAATTCCCGAGCCCGCTCCGGTAATGAGTACCGATTTGCCTTGTAAACGCATTCGAGTATGCCTCCTTATAGGCTCGTATTGTTGATGTGAATCATTCCGCTGCACTTCGCAATGCCCTGCGAATCCGGTTAAGTCGCGACGGGATCGTTCTGAGCGGAAAGCCCGGAAATGCGGGCCGCTGCAGCCCGTACGGCGGCACGGATCATCTCCTGTTTCCCTTCCCATTCGAATACGCTCATAGAACAGCTGACTGCCGCAATCACTTGCCCGTCCGGCCGGCGCACCGGCGCTGCTACGCAGCAAATGCCGACGACCCCCTCCTGCGACTCCTCCGCTAGCCCTTCTGCCTTAAAAGTCTTCAACTGGCGGATCAGCTCTTCACGGTCCGTAATCGTATAAGGCGTTAATTGCGGGCCAATCGATGCGTCCGGATACAGCTCGATGAGTTGTTGCTCATCCAATGATGAGAGCAGCGCTTTGCCGAGTGCGGTCGCGTGAGCCGGCAGCCGGGCGCCTGGAGACGAAGCGAGCCTGACTGGCGTCATCGCCTCTTCCATCGCCAAGTATACGACCTCACGGCCGTCCAGCTTCGCGAGTTGGAACGTTGCGCCGACTTCTGACGCTGCGATACGGGCTTCGCGGTGAAAGGCGCCGATATAATCGAACTGGCGGGAATAAGCGCTTCCAATAACAGCGGCAGCCGATCCAAGCGAATACGTGTCGTCCTTGTTCTTCTCCACCCAGCGCAGCGATTCAAGCGTATAGAGCAGCGCGAACATCGAGCTTTTGTGTACGTCCAGCCGGCGGGACAGATCGATGAGGCGAAGCCTTGCCGGCTCGGCAGCGATCAGTGCTAGCACATCGTTAGCGCGCCGTACTGCAGGCACATGATATTTCTCGGACAAACCATCGCCCCCATTTCACTCAATTTGTTTTATATATAAAACCATAGTTTTGTATATAAACATTGTAGCACGACTCACTTTAACCGTTCAATGTGAATATTACTGCAGCCGCGTTAATCGTAAGGAAGCAATCCACCTGATCGCTTAACTGTGATTAAGGTGTTAGTGAAACCGCATTCATTGCGATAGGTCATCATGCTACAATGATTTCGTTAGTTGACAGCTGTATTCCCGAAGGACACATGATTAAAATACCCATAATTTCAGTTAACCGGAAGGATGATAAGCGATGATTACCTCCGTATTCACCGTTGCTACGCCGGATTTAACGCCAAGCCAATTGCTGGCAGCTGCCCGCGAGGCCGGTATCGATGCAATCGAATGGCGCTGCACGAACGTTCCTGAGCATGTAAGAAACGATGCGCCTTCCTTCTGGAGCAACAACCGCTGCACACTCGATCCGTCCATGTCGGACGAGGCGCTGGCTGCGCTGCGGCAAGAGACCGAAGCGAGCGGACTTCAAGCTCTCGCTGTCGTTCCCTACCTGGCCTGCGGCGATCTGGAAGCTACAGAGCGGATAATGTCGATCGCATCCAAATTGAACGCTCCGAATATCCGAATCGGCGTTCCCGGTTATAACGGCAGCCGGCCGTACCACGAGCTGCTGCAGGAAGCACGCGCTTATATAAGGGAAGCCGAGAAGTTGGCCCGCCAATATGGCGTGAAAGGTCTCGTCGAGACCCATCATGTCACGATCGCGCCAAGCGCATCGCTCGCCCGTCAGCTCGTCGACGGCTGCGACCCGGATTCGATCGGCGTTCTGTATGATCCCGGCAATCTGGTCCACGAGGGATTCGAGAATTATAAAATGGGCATGGAACTGCTCGGGCCTTATCTCGCGCACGTCCATGTCAAAAATGCAGGCTGGGCGCCTGTAAACGCCGAGTCAGCGGACGGCGCTGCCGGACCGCTCGATCCGGTCGCCTGGTCTTGCCGCTGGCGTCCGGTCGCGGACGGTGTCGTGCCGTGGAAACGAGTGCTGGCAGACCTGAAAGCGGTCGGTTATAACGGCGCTTTCGGCATCGAGGATTTCAGCGGAACCTATAACAGCAGCGAGATGCTTCGTCTATTCGTACAACAAATGCATACTTGGTGGGAGGAATTAGCATGAGCAAAGTAAAGATCGGTATTATCGGCATCGGCAACATGGGAGCTCAGCACGCACGCCAGCTCTTGAACGGCAATATTCAAGGCGCTGTATTGGGCGCTGTATGCGACGGCATGCCAGGTAAGCGGGAATGGGCAAGCGAAGCGCTGCCTGGCACCCCGTTCTTCGAAACGTCGGAGGCTATGATCGCTTCCGGACTCGTGGACGCCGTTATCGTAGCAACTCCTCACTTCGACCATCCGGCTCAAGCGATTAAAGCGCTGGATGCAGGCATGCATGTTCTGATCGAGAAGCCTGCCGGCGTCTATACGAAAGAAGTCCGCGAGATGAACGAAGCGGCAGCTCGCAGCGGCAAAGTGTTCAGCATTATGTACAATCAGCGGACGAATCCGGTCTATGTGAAGCTGCGCGATCTGATCGCATCGGGCGAGCTCGGCGAGATTCGCCGGACGAACTGGATCATTACGAACTGGTACCGTTCGCAAGCATATTTTGATTCGGCGTCCTGGCGCGCAACGTGGACGGGAGAAGGCGGCGGCGTACTCATTAACCAAAGTCCGCACCAGATCGATCTATGGTCGTGGACGGTCGGCATGATGCCTTCGCGGGTTCGTGCCTTCTGCGGCTTCGGCAGCCGCCGCAACATCGAGACAGAAGATCAAGTGACCGCTTATGTGGAATATCCGAACGGCGCAACCGGCGTGTTCATTACGACGACGACCGAAGCGCCGGGCACGAACCGGTTCGAAGTGGCAGGCACGCGGGGCAAAATCGTCATCGAGAACGACAAGCTGACGTTCTGGCGTCTGCGCGAACCGGAACCTGAATTTAATGCGCACAACACCGAGCCGTTCGCCGCTCCGGAATGCTGGACAACGGAAGTTCCGGTGCACGGACAGAATAGTCAGCACTCCGGCATTCTGCAAAACTTCGCCGATGCAATCAACAAGGGCACGAAGCTGATCGCTCCGGGAGAGGAAGGCATCAACGGCCTCATGCTCTCCAATGCGATGCATCTGTCGACTTGGCTGGACGACTGGATTGAGCTGCCGATCGACGAAGAGCGTTATGAAGCCGAGCTGCGCAAGCGGATGGCGGAATCGCGGTTCAATCCTTCCCAGCCCGAGCAAGCAGCAGCGCCAGCCGACCTGAAAGGAACGTTCTAGACCGTGATGAAGACGAACCAGCATGCGACATTCGGCAGCCGCGACGGTATGAACTATGCGCCCAAGTCAGCTAAACCAACTCCAGTATGCGCGCCAGGTGAATTTACGATTGCCGCAATGGCTCTAGATCACGGGCATATCTATGGCCAATGCAACGGACTGATAGAAGCCGGCGCAACCCTGAAGTGGGTATACGACCCGGATCCAGCCAAGGTGGAAGCGTTCCTTCGCGTCTTCCCGCAGGCGGTGGCAGCCGCTTCGCCGGAAGACATCTGGAACGATCCGGACGTGCAGCTTGTCACGGCTGCCGCCGTACCATCTGAGCGCGGACCGCTAGGCATTACGGCGATGGAGCACGGCAAGCACTATTTTACGGACAAAACGCCGTTCACCTCGCTGGAGCAGCTCGAAGCGGCGCGTGCAGCCGCCGCCCGCACCAGGCGTAAATATATGGTGTATTACAGCGAGCGGCTGCACGTTGAAAGCGCGGTTTACGCCGGGAAGCTGATCGAGCAAGGCGCTATCGGCCGCGTCGTTCAAGTGCTTGGCACCGGCCCTCACCGCCATGGCAAGGGGCGGCCGGCATGGTTTTACCGCAAGGAGAATTATGGCGGCATTCTATGCGATATCGGCAGCCATCAGATCGAGCAGTTTCTGTACTTCGCAGGCTGCAGCGATGCTTCGGTCGCCGCCAGCAAGGTCGGCAATTACCGGAACGCGGAGCATCCGGAATTCGAAGATTTCGGCGATGCCACGCTGATCGGCGACAACGGCGCCACCTGCTACTTCCGTGTCGACTGGCTGACGCCTGACGGACTTAGCACCTGGGGTGACGGCAGAACGGTCATTCTCGGCACGGACGGCTACATCGAGCTGCGCAAATATATTGACGTCGCCCGCGGCGGCACAGGCGATCACGTCTTCCTCGTCAATCATGAAGGGGAGTTCCAATTCGATGTGCGCGGCCAGATCGGCTTTCCATTCTTCGGCCAGTTGATCCGCGATTGCCTGGACGGCACCGAGAACGCGATGACCCAAGAGCATGCGTTCAAAGCAGCCGAGCTGTGCCTCATCGCGCAGCGGGATGCCGTACTCGTGACGAAATAAGCAATAAAGTAACGGCCGTCCGGCCGAAACAAGCTGCTTGGCCGCCAGGTGCGCCGCTTGTTCGGTCCGGCGGCTGTTTTTATACAGGCGCATTGATCCTCTGCCGTGCCGTGCTACAATGGCAGTAATGACGCTGCAACCCGGAGGTGCTATAGCGAAGCATGCCTCGTATATTGGATCACCCCGTCCAATCCGCGCAGCCGTTCGCTGCGAATTTGGCCGAGCCGCTCGATTATTTCTACCGCAATACGAAGCATTACCCGATTGCCCAGTTCCATTCCCACTCGTTCTATGAACTGTATTATTTTCATGGCGGCCAATGCTCTTATATCATCGGCGATAAGCTGTGGTCGCTTGCGCCTGGCGATTTGATCCTGCTTAACGGCATGACGCTGCATTGCCCCAATCCTTCACCGGAGGTGCCTTATGTCCGGTCCATTATGCACTTCGACCCCGGCTACATTCATCGGCTGCTGCCAGACGATGCGGCGATGCTGTTAAGGCCTTTCGGCAATACGCGGCTGACGCTGGACGAGACCGAACAGGAAGAAGCGGAGCGGCTGCTAGCCAGCATGAACGAACTGACCGAGGGCCAAGAACCGTTCGCCCTGAAGCGGCTTGCGCTGCGGTTCGCCGAGCTTCTGTACGCTGTGGCCGGCTGGCGCGCCAAGCCGAAGCGCCAGCAGTTGCCCCCGGCCTCCGACCGTGAACGCCATGTCCAGCATGTCATCACCTACGTCGAAGAGAGGTTCGCCGAGCAATTGACGCTCGATCAGATTGCCGGAGCGCTCCATTTGACGAAGCCGTATTTGTCCAATCTGTTCAAGGAAGTGACCGGCACGACCATATTCAAATACATCTACAACCGCCGAATCAATCAAGCGAAAATGATGCTTCATCTCGATCCGTCCCTCCCCGTTGCGGAGGTCGCGCATAAAGTCGGCTTCGTCCATCCCGCCCACTTCAGCCGAATGTTCAAGGAGTCGATCGGCTGTACGGCGGACGCGTACCGGGCACAGATGAAAGAACGGCTAGTGAAATAAAAGAAGGGCATGAGATGGCTGCGGCCATCCCATGCCCTTCTTCCTATTCAAACCCATTACATCAGAATGGTGCCGATAACAAGCGATACACCGACAATGACCGAACGGAGCAATTGGGCGACCGCTTTGTTGCCTGCCTCAATTTCTTTGCATACATCGAGTTTAGGCGTGACAAGGTCAAACAACACATACACGAGACTAAGCACGACGATGCCGACGACCGACCAGCCGATCATCGCCCACCAATCGTGCGAACCGAGCGATACGAGCGCGACGATGATCGACAGGCCAAGCAGCTTGCTGCCCATATAGATGCCTGCCGCTTCGTTGCCGCCTCTAATCTCCTTCATATCGTCGAATTTAGTAAGTCTGCTGAACAACGATCCGCCCGTCAGCATAATGAGCAAAATAATAACAAGTCCAATAAGCACGTTCACAACATCAAACACGAACGTCATCCCCATTCACTCTCCCTATCGCTGGTTGTTCGATGGTTGCTGCCGGCACGAAGCAGGCGAGATCGCCGGTAATGCGGCCGCCGATCCGAGGCAGCAAACCTCCATAACGTCCTCCTACCGCGTACACACCGGTCAACAGCCAGCCTTCCATGTCCCCATCCGGCAACGGGACCAAGACGTGTTCCATCGGAACGTAACGCTGATAAATTTTCGGCTGTGACTCGTAATAATGCTTGGAGTCCTCTTCCTCATCCGTTGTGTCCTTAGACATCTTATTGCTGTCCGGCACTCTTTCCTCGGAATCAGCATGAAGCGGCTTGCCGTCCGGCCCGAACAACGCCGTCCCTTTCCCTTCTCTTCCCCACATGCTCTTAGCGGCGTAAGCTGTCCCGCTCTGGATGAACGGATCCGGCGTCCAATAAGTATCCGGCATATAGCGGCGGATGAAAGCTGCCTCGTCAGGCGCAAGCGGATATATACCGTCAGGAGATCCGCTCTCCATGGCGAGCGACCAGAGGAGTGCCATAAAGCCTTTGCTTTGCGTTATAGCGCTTTGCGCGGGGTTGATGAGCCCAAGCTTTCCGGACGCGGCAAGACGAAGCACCTCTTCGCCGATCGGGTACCCTTCATCGTCGCGGTCGTCTGCAAGAAATTCGAGCGGATACAACCGGTACCAGATGCCGACGCGTTCCCCTCGCCAATACAAACCGTCGTCTGCGATGACTTCAAGCTCCCCGAAGGGCGCAAATTCAGCTTCCAGTCCTGCTAGCCTTGCTTGTTCCATCACATAAGCCGTATTCGCTGCATCTTCAGCATGCTCTTGCCAATCGAGCGAGCTGAATATCAATTTGCCGTCCATGCCCATCGAACGATAATGGTTGACTAGGTCGATAAGCGCCTGCTGCAGACACTTATCCATCCCCTCAGAGGGATTGCTATACCCGGCCCCGTAATCCGATATAAGCGATCCGGTCAAATAGGCCGTTTCGGGCACGCCGGTCGGCGTATCAGTATTATTCTCGATCCATACCGGCCCCTCTGGTCCCAGCAGCCAATCTTGGCGGGACAACACATGATAAGGCACCTCTAATCGGGCAGCCGCTGCAACTGCCGGCGGAATGCCGAGACGATGCACGAGGAAAGCATCCGGCAAGGAACGCTGCACGAATCGGAGCACGTTCCTGTAGATCCGGTCCACCGTCTCCGATGCCTGCCGGAGAGTCTCGACTTCGTCCGGCGTATAGGGAACGAATGCCGGCAAGCAATAAGGACTGCCGTGCATGTGATGGTAGGGCACGATCCGCTCCCGTTCCCCGGCAAAAATAGGACCGCAGGCAGCATCGATCGGAGTCGCCATTCTGCCCGTCGGCTTTATCGTCTCGTTTGCCATAGCCTGCTATCCTCCTCCGCTGAAGAAGCCGCTGCTTTTGCCAATGCCGCTGCGCGATTTGTAGTATGACGATTGTTTGTCGACCGCTGAAGATTTGGAACGGTATCCCTTGCTGTAATACCAAGCCGATGCCGAATGGGCGCCTGTGCCGGAATCATCGTCGCAATCCATATCATAGCCGTACTTCTGCTGCTCATAGACGCATTCATCATAAGCCGATGCCGAGTTGCTTCCGCAGCCGGCAAGTGATACAGGCAACGCAAAAACAAGCACATAGGCAAGCCATTTATGCGAGTACGGCACTGCCGCCGCTTGTTCGGACGGCATGCCGGACGCCGCCATTTCCTTCGCATACCACGCCTCGACTTCCGCCCGGTCCGGCCGTGCAATCGAGTGTTGTTCCGTTCGTTCCATTCGTCTATTCCCTCCCTTCCTCTCGGATGAACAGCAGCACTTTGCTGCGCTCCATGTCCAGAACGGCACCAAGCACTTCGCACGGTATGCCGTTGATGGTACGGTAATGGTCCAGCAGAACGGCTGCTGTTTCTAACGGTCCAATGTCCGGCTCTGAACCGCACAATTGAAACTTGCCGCTGCGCAAATGCCAGTACTGCAGCTCCAGTCCGCTTCCCGTATCGTACCGGCTGTAACAAGCCTCTTCTATCCCTAAGCCAAATCCGCCGCAAGCTGCCGGATGCCAAGGCTTCAGGTAGATCGCAGAGCCTTCCGCAGCCGATTCGTTCGACGAATGCTCCCACAGCCTTCGGCCAAGCAGTGTGCCGTTCACCAGCTTGCAGACGAACATGAGCTCCGAAGAAACGTCCCAGACAGAATCCGTGCGGACTACAGCCTCGAGCCGTTCGTCCCATTCCGCATAGGTCAGCTTCTTGCTGCCCCGCAACCCGTCCTCATGATTGATCATGCGGATCTCCTCCTCTCGCAATCAACATTTACGTCATACGCGGAACTATTGAGATCGTTGCACAAGCGATACATATTTTATCCGAAAAAGGAAAAAATGAAGGAGCATCGTACGTTGTTCGGTCCTCTTTCGATCCGAAGGGAGAACGCTCATGAAGTTACACGCATTAACGCGTCTGCTGTTTGTCACTCTGTTGCTGAACATAACTATTCCGACATCATTCGTTTCATCTGAAGCCGCCGCCGTGCCGTCGAACCGAGTTCTCCCGTCCTCCAGCACAGCAAATCACAGCGATACGGCTGCAGCTGTACACGAAACAGCCGCTGCACAAGAAACAACGGCTGCACAAGAAACCGCAAATGCAAACGAAACAACGGCTGCACCTAGGCGGTCAGCCGCAATAAGCTGGGTAACGCTTGAGAGGAATTATCCCGGCGTATTCGTCACGCATGGTCCCCGCGGCAAACGAAAGGCAGCCTTAACGTTCGACGATGTGCCGGACCCGCGATATACGGGCAAAGTGCTCGACGTGCTCGCACGCTACCATGTGCAGGCGACGTTCTTCGTACTGGGCTCGCTGGCTGCAAGACATCCGGCTCTCGTCAAGCGGATGCAGCGCGAAGGGCACACCGTCGGCAATCATTCGTATAACCATGCGCTCTTCTCGCAGCTGTCGCAGGAGCAGTTCCGCCGCCAAATCGTCCGCACGGATGCTGTACTGACACCGCTCATCGGATACAGCCCCCGCTTCATTCGTCCCCCGTACGGAGAAGTGCGGCCGAAGCAACTGCAGTGGGCGAGGCGCAACGGTTACATCGTCGTTAACTGGGATGTCGATTCGGTCGACTGGCGAAGTCTTCGCAGTCGTACCGTCATCCTGAACATCCGAAAGACGATTCAGCCCGGCTCCATTATACTTCAGCATGCTGGCGGCGGACCAACCCAAGATTTGTCCGGCACGGTCGAGGCGCTCCCGCGGATCATTCGGCTGCTCCAGTCCAAAGGCTATGAACTCGTCACCGTTCCGGAGCTGCTTGGAGCTTCTCCTGAGCGGTAGGTGCGCACTTTAGGTGCCGTAACGCACCTATTGTTGCGCCAAGCCGACCAATCGCTCACTTTAGGTGCCGAAGCGCACCTATTGTTACGCCAAGCTGACCAGTCGCTCACTTTATGCACCAGGGCAGCAGCAGCGCGGATAGCCAAATATCTCAACATGAAACAGAGGGGATAACCACATTCCGGCCTTAACGGTCGACATATGGTCATCCCCTCTGTTTGTTCTTGCATTGTGGCATCGGCTGTTATTGCAGCACGTACACCTTCACGTACTGAATGCCGAATTTTTTCGCTTGCGCGGTCGTGCCGTTGACGAAGATATCGATGCGGTTGCCTTGAATCGCGCTGCCTGCATCCGCTGCCGTCGCAATCATGCCTCCGTCTGGAAGTCCTGCATAGTCGTACCCAACGATATACAGCTTGCTTCCGAGCTTAATCTTGTCCGGGTCGACCGCAACCGTTCCTACCTTCAGCGGGTTGCCGAAAAAATCGACCGCGCCCCACTGCCCGTTCTCCGAAGCAGCCGACGTATAGGCCGTTGCTGTCGCTTGAACGGTTTTTAATACATCGTACGCTTTGCCGCCCGCAATAATTTCGCCGCTGTCGATCGACTCCGCTTTCATAGATGCAGGTGCGGCCATCGTCTTCGCTTGCGCGGTATTCGTCGGAATGACGAGCCGCTGTCCAATTCCAATGTTATTCGGATCCACATTCGGATTCGCGGCGGCAATCTGATCGATGGTCAATCCATAATACTTGGCTACCGTCCAGAAAGTCGTCGACTTCGAAGCGATGTGAATCGATGCAGCGTCGGCGGATGCCGCCGACCAGGCGATCGAAATGCCCGCTATTGTAGCTGCAGCCGTTCGTGCCCATTGGTTCATGCGCTTGGTGAACAAAGTCATATTTAATTATCCTCCTATAATTACGCCTACGAGGTTAGTTGTCGGATTCGGATGAGGAGTCACCCTACGCATTGACGTTATGTCCAGCGATTCACCCCGAGGATGAATGTACAGCGCGCATGCTGCACATTTCCATAAATCTCCCCCGCACGTTAGTTTCGGCTCGCGTTAAACAATACCACACCCAACAGTGCACCGAAACAGGTAAATCATGGTTAACCCGCGCAAACGCACGCCCCGCAGGGACTTCCGCCTGCCCGTACAAATGCCGTTACGGGATCGTTTCACACCTGAATACAATGGCATAACATTTGCGTGAGAACTGCACGATTCCGCATGCCGGTACGTCTCGCGACTGGAGGTGGTTGTCTATTTCAATGAATGTTGTCATTATGGCTGGCGGCAAAGGCACCAGGTTCTGGCCCCGAAGCGTCGACCGCGTACCGAAGCAATTTCTGTCTTTTATTACAGATGAAACGCTGCTGCAGCAAACGGTTGCCCGCTTCCGGCAGCTTGTGCCCGAGAACCGGCTGTTCATTGCAGCGCCAAGCGTCTACATGCCGCTTGTATTGAGTCAGCTTCCGGGTCTACTTCCCGAACAAACCATTATCGAGCCGGAGCAAAAAGATACAGCCGCAGCGATAGCCCTTACGGCTCATACGATGCTTGCAAGAGACGACGATTCTCCAATCGTGTTCGTGCCAGCCGATCAATTCATTCAGGATGAAACCCGCTTTCTTGCCGCAATCGAGAATGCAGCGCATGCTGCTCAGACGTCTCGGACGATCGTCACGCTTGGCATTCGGCCGGGCCGACCTGATACGGGATTCGGCTATATGGAGCTCGAACCTGCCGATCCGCAAGATCCGCCTTCGATTGAGCCGTCATTCCACGTGCACCGCGTTGCCAAGTTTCTGGAGAAGCCCAATACCGAGACAGCGGTGCAATTGATCTCGAAGCCGAACGTCTTGTGGAACAGCGGCATCTTCGTTTGGAGGCCGTCGACGATCGCTTATCATATGGCGGCTTCAGCTCCAGAGCTGTGGCAGCCGCTTGAAGATTATCCAGATAATACGGCGGCGGCTTACGCCGCTATGCCGAAGCTGTCCATCGATTATGCCGTGATGGAGAAGGCTGAAACGATCTACTGCATCCCTGTCGATTGCGGATGGGACGACATCGGATCGTGGTCAGCATTCCGGCGCCATAGGACTGCTGACGGCTCCGGTAACGTGATGCAAGGCCCGGTCCGGCTGCTCAACAGCGAAGGCAATACGGTCTACACCGAAATCGAGACGCTGCTCATCGGCGTATCCGATCTGATTGTCGTTTCGACGCCGCACGGCTTGCTCGTCTGCCACCGTTCCGAAGAACCCCGCCTAAAATATTGGCTTAATCAAACCTCGAGGTGATGATGCGTTGAAAGCTTTAATTACCGGCATTAGCGGCTTTGTCGGCAGCCATATGGCAGAGTTTCTGCTGAAGGAAGGCGTTGAAGTCGTAGGTACGATCCGGCAGCGCAGCCGAATGAACCATATTGAGGGGATTCGCTCACAGATCCGCCTCATCGAGTGCGAGCTTCGCGATCCGCTCTCCGTCGAGCACTTAATGGATACAGAGCGTCCGGATTACGTATTCCATCTTGCGGCGCAAAGCTTTGTCCCGACCTCGTGGAATTCTCCGATCGATACGATCCATAACAACGTCGTCGGCCAGATTCATCTGTTCGAGTCGATCCGCCGGTTCAATCTGCCGACGAAAGTTCAAATCGCCTGCTCCAGCGAAGAATACGGCGAAGTGCATGCGGATGAGGTACCGATTACCGAGAACAATCCGATCCGTCCGCTCAGCCCTTATGCGGTCAGCAAAGTAGCGCAGGATTATTTGGGTTACCAATATTATCGAAGCTACGGCATTCCGGTCGTACGTACCCGGACGTTCAACCATACCGGCCCGCGCCGGGGAGAGAACTTCGTAACGTCCAACTTCGCCAAGCAGATCGCTGAGATCGAGCTGGGCCTTCGTCCTCCCGTTATCCATGTCGGCAACTTGCAGGCGAAACGTGATTTCACGGACGTCAGAGATGTCGTCAGAGCCTACTGGCTTGCGCTGGAGAAAGGAGCTCCGGGCGAATGCTATAACATCGCTTCCGGCAGCTGCGTGACGATCGAGGAGATGCTCAATCTGCTGCTGTCGATGTCGACCGTCCAAGTGAAGGTCGAGCAGGATCCAGCGCGCATGCGGCCTTCCGACGTCGAAATTTTGCTCGGCGATGCTTCGAAGTTCACGAGCCATACCGGTTGGAAGCCCGAAATTCCGTTCGAGAAGACAATGCGCGATTTGCTCGACTACTGGCGCGCTGAGCTGGCCTAATGCCCATTCAGACGGACCTCTAAGGGGGTAAGATACGATAATGGCAACTGCCACGGCAAAACAACCGAGCAAGCGGTCGAAGCGCCGCACGACCAAGTCTGCGGCCCGCTCGCTTCGACGGCGCACTGCTGCCCGGCGCGCGGGCAAACGTAAAGCGTCCGCTTCGCGCCGGCGCAGCGCTCTCTTACGGCGCCGCAAACGGTCGATGCGTCTAAGCAAAAGACAGCGCAAAGCCGTCGCGCCCGCCGCCGCTGCCCACATCCCAGTGTGGGAACGTTATGAGCGGGATCCGCATTATGGCACATTCGATCCCGGCACAGCAGACACGGAGCGTTCGGCTGCCGACAAAAGTCCGCTTGTCCGGCCCGTTACGATTATCATGCTAACGTGGAACGGACTCGACTATACGCGCAAATGCATCGAGCATTTGCAACCGACGCTTCAGCCGGGCATGACGGACGTGCTTGTCTTCGACAACGGCAGCACGGACGGTACGGTCGAATACTTGCGCTCCATACCCTGGGTGAAGCTCATTTCCCATCCGGTTAATATCGGATTCGTAGCCGGCAATAATGCCGCACTGCCATTTGCGCGTCCGGACAGCGATATCGTTCTGCTGAACAACGATATTTTAACGGAGCAAACCGATTGGTTGTCGAAAATGCAGGATACCGCATACCGTTCGCGCGATATCGGCATTGTCGGCTGCCGTCTGCATGGTCCCGAAGGACAGCTGCACCATGCTGGCTCGTATATTATGCCCGACAATCTAACCGGCCAGCAGATCGGCGGCGAAGAAGCCAACGTGCGCCAATACAACGCGATACGGGACGTGCAAGGCGTCGTCTTCGCCTGCGCGTACATTAAGCGGGAAGTGCTCATTCGAATCGGTTTCCTCGATCCCGATTATTTCTCCTATTTCGAAGATACGGACTACTGCTTGAAAGCGATCATGGCAGGCTATCGGGTCGTGTGCGACGGCCGGGTGACGCTGCACCATTATCACAACACTTCTACTCGTGTTAACGGCGTCGATTTCTGGGATATGTACAACCGTTCCCGCGAAGTGTTTCGCACCAAATGGCAAGGTGCGCTGGAAGCCCGTTACGAGCGTGGAGTGAATTGGCATTCCGTCGCTCATCTGCCGATCTTCGGCTATGCGGAATCGTCCAAAAACTTGATGATGGCACTCGACCGGCATCATATGAAAGTATCGTATAAGTATGTATATGGACCCGGAACGCCGATGCCGTTCGAGGAGCCTGAGACCGGTCCCGACATGCGCGTCAACCTGTTCAAGAAGCGGCCATATGCAGAAGATGGCGTTCAGATCGTATACGGACAAGGCGACGTTTTCCACAAAAATACGGGCCGCTACAAAATCGGCTACACGATGCTCGAAGTGAGCGGTCTGCCTCAAGATTGGGTACAGCAAAGCAATCAGATGAATGAAATTTGGGTGCCGACACAGTTCAATGCGCATTCGTTCCGAAGCAGCGGCGTTCACGTACCGATCCATGTCATGCCGCTAGGGTTCGATCCTGATTATTTTCACCCCGGCATACGCGGCAAGCGGTTCTCGGATAAGTTCACCTTTCTTAGCGTGTTCGAATGGGGAGAGCGTAAAGCGCCAGAGCTGCTGCTGGAGACGTTCGCGTCCGCTTTCCATCATCGGGATGACGTGCTGCTCGTCTGCAAAATCATTAACAACGATCCATCCATCGACGTCCCGGCCGAAATACGCAAGCTGAATCTTGGCTCTGCCGCGGACCGTATTCTCGTTCTTCATAATGATAAAATTCCGTCCTCATGGATGAGCAGCTTGTACCGGTCGGCCGATTGCTTCCTTCTGCCAACGCGTGGAGAAGGCTGGGGCATGCCGATTATGGAAGCGATGGCGTGCGGATTGCCGGTCATCGCGACCAACTGGAGCGGCCAGACTGAATTCATGAACGAGTCCAACGCCTACCCGCTGCGCGTCAAGCAGCTCATACCTGCCGAAGCCCGGTGCGTTTACTATACCGGGTTCAACTGGGCCGAACCGGACGCCGATCATTTGCGACATCTGATGCTGCACGTGACGGAGCACCGGGAGGAAGCGGCAGAGAAAGGACGAATCGCGGCGGCTGATATGCATGCGAGATTCACATGGGATCATGCGGCGGCGCGGATGAAGCAACGGCTGATGGCGCTATGAGCGCGCGGCGCAGCCGGTCCAGCCGACGCCAATCCCGCCGTGGCGGGGCGCAGAACAGAAGCGCGCGGCGCAAGCCGGCGCGCTTAAAGCGCCGCTCCGCAGGACGAAGCGGCCGGCGGAGAAATGCCGGAGGCGGCGGATCTACGGCGCCGACCGTCGTTACTGTCCCTCCTCCGTCGCCGGTCTATGAGGGGCTGCCTGGCGTACAACTGGTCGGATTCAGCCGCTCCGATTCCGGCATCGGCGAAGCTTGCCGTCTGCAAGCCTCGTCGCTGCTGGCAGCTGGCGTTCCGACATCGATTATTTCTTGCGATGCTTTGTCGCTGAACCGCCCGTCTGACGAGTCCTGCGTCCCTCTCGAGCACAATGAACCGTTCCATAAGTGTACCGTGCTGCAATTTAATCCCGACATGCTTCCGCATGTGCTGGGCAAGTACGGCCATCGCCCAGTCGAGCGTAAGTTCACGGTCGGCTATTGGCATTGGGAGCTGATGGACATACCGGAAGAATGGACGGCCAGCATGCACTATTTTCACGAAATATGGACGCCTTCCCAATTCGTGCGGGACGCCGTCGCCGCCAGAAGCCCGGTTCCTGTCCTTACGATGCCGTACGGCTGCGCGCCGGACGATCGTTTCCGGCCTGGGCGGGCTTATTATGGACTGCCGGCCGACCGTTATTTGTTCATGATGATGTTCGATACACACAGCTTCATGGAGCGCAAGAACCCGCTCGGAGCGCTGGAAGCATTCCTGCTCGCATTCGGAGGCAGCGATCCGTCGGTCGGTCTCGTGCTGAAGGCCAACAATGCGAATCATGGCGGGGCCGCGCTCGCGCACTTAAGGCAGCGGATGGCGGGATGCAGCAACGTCTATTTCATTGAGGCAGGCATGACCAGACAAGAGACGGGCGGGCTCATCGGAGAATGCGACGCATACGTTTCACTACATCGGGCAGAAGGCTTCGGCCTTGGCATCGCTGAAGCCATGGTGCGTAACAAACCTGCTATTGCTACGAACTGGTCGGGCAGTACCGACTTCTTAAACAGCAGCAACGGCTGCCCGGTCGGATTCCGGCTGGTGCCGATCGCCGAGACGCTCGGCCCTTACCGCGCAGGAAGTCTGTGGGCAGAGCCTGATCTGGCGCAAGCCGCCTATTACATGCGTCTGCTCGCGTGCGACAGACAGACCGGTATCCGATTAGGCGCCGCTGCTGCGCAGACGATCAACACCCGCTACAACCCGGCCATTGCCGGCGCCGCAATGCGTCAGCGGCTGGCCCAGATCGGTCTGGTGTGAGCGGCGTCTGATCACGCTTGGCGATACTTCGAAGGGAAAGACAGGTGTTCGCGCTGCTCCGGAGGCAGATTCATGCTTACGATCGCTGTTGTCCTCGGATTGTCTGATCCACTAAAATCATTACAATGTAACAATCCGACGACAAAGGCGAACGCTGACGCTTCTACAGCATGATTCTGCCCCCTCCGCCGATCATCGCCGTCACACTTTATTATTGAAAAGGCGGCGCCCCATTCTCTGGGCGCCGCCTTTGCTTCGCTTTTTGTATTGTGTTCGCGCTGCTCCGGAGGCAGATTCATGCTTACGATCGCTGTTGTCCTCGGATTGTCTGATCCACTAAGATCATTACAATGTAACAATCCTA
>NZ_BILZ01000064.1 GCF_004000825.1 Paenibacillus kobensis NBRC 15729
CTACGGCTCGAAGGCGCAGGCCATATTTTGAACGGAACATGGCGTACCAGACCGCAGCCGTCAGCACGAGCGCGATGTAGGTCGTCGGGTATGCGTGGAACAACGCTTCGCCCAGCAGCGGAATATCAGCGGCATACGGAACTTTAATTTGATGGAACACTTCCTTCAAAGTGTCCGACTGTCCGGAGCCGTGGTAGATGCTCTTCACGAGATAAACACCGATGCCCAGCGCGAGAAAATTGATGACGACGCCTGTTACGACCTGGTTCGACCTGAACGTGACCGTTGCGACCGCGTGAAGGAGCGCGAACAACGAAGCGAAGATGACAGCGCCCAGTAACCCGAGCCAGGGCGACAAGCTGCCCGCCCCTCCCCTCGACGCATAATCGGCCGTCACCGCCGCAGCGAATGCTCCTGCCGTCATTAATCCCTCCAGGCCTATATTGACGACACCCGCCCGCTCCGAACAAATGCCGCCAAGAGCAGCAAGAATGAGTGCCGCTGAGAAGGCTGCCGTTGAATTCAACAACTGCCCTATTGTTTCAAGGATGTTCATGAACGGCCGCTCCTTTCTCCCGCTCCGCCTCGGGCCGATTCAATTTTCGAAACCAGTCGGGTTTCAACAGCCAGCGGACGATGCCGTGCGAAGCAACGAAGAAGATGACGGCGCCAATGACGATACGGGCGATTTCCGTCGGGACGTCGGCGCCAAAGCTCATGCCGGCAGAACCGTAGGTCAACGCGCCGAACAGAGCGGCAGCAAGCAGAATGCCGAGCGGTGTATTGCCGCCAAGCAGCGATACGGCGATGCCGTCGAAACCGTAGCCCGGCGAGGATGCCGCTATAACCTCGTAATGGAATACGCCAAGCGACTCGAACGTGCCGGCGAGCCCCGCGAACAGCCCCGAGATGAACATCGCTTTTATAATGGTACGGCTCACTTTCATCCCGGCATAACGGGCCGCTTCCGGGTTATGGCCAACAGCGCGAAGCTCGTACCCTTGCTTCGTCCGCCACAGCAGTACGTAGAACAAGGCGACTCCGGCGAGCGCGAACAGCATGCCGATATGCATCCGTGCGTAATCCATCCCCTTCGACAGCCCGGCCAGTGAGACCGAAGCCGACTCGTGAATCATCCGAGACCGTTGCTGCCCAGGCTCCAGCAGAAACTGCCGGATGATGAAATTGGATAGATAAAGGGCGATCCAATTCAGCATAATCGAAGAGATGACTTCATTCACACCGCGCCGTGCCTTCAAGTATCCTGTGAGTGCCCCCCATAGTCCTCCGGCCATTGCACCGGCGGCTATCGCAAGCGGCGCGTGGATAAAGGCAGGCAGATCAACCGTCACACCGACGACTGTCGCGCCCGTCATGCCCATAATAAACTGGCCCTCCGCGCCAATATTGAACAGACCCGTTCGGAATGCGAATGCCACCGATAAACCGGTGAAAATGAGCGGCGTTATCTGCCGGAGCGTCTCCCCGATATCGAATTTGCTGCCGAACACTTTATCCAGCAATGAACGGTAGGCAGCGATCGGATCGTAACCGCCTGCCGCCATAACAGCGGCGCCGACCAGCAAGCCGAGCACGATGCTGATCAGCGGTACGAGCGACGATGTTTTATCGAACAGTCTGCGGCCGGTTCCCATCATGACCCAACACCTCCTCGCTGCGCTTATCTATACGGCCGCACATCATTAGACCGAGCATCTCATCGTCCCGCTGCCTTGCATCGAGCTCACCCATTACGGCGCCGCCGCACATCACAAGCACCCGGTCGGACAAACTGAACAGCTCATCCAATTCGTAGGAAACGAGCAGAATCGCCTTGCCCTCTTCCCTGGCAGCCAGCAGCCGTTCATGCACGAAGGCGATTGCTCCGATATCCAGTCCGCGCGTCGGCTGAACGGCTACAATCAGCTTCGGCCCGCGGCTTAATTCCCGGGCAATAATCGCTTTCTGCTGATTGCCTCCCGATAATGTGCGCGCTGTATATTGAATGCCCGGCGTACGGACGTCAAACCGCTCCACGAGTAATTGCGCCTCTCGTTCAATCGACTTCCTCCGTAGAAAGCCGTATTGCGAATACATAGAAGACGAGTGTCCGCCGAGCACCATGTTCTCGCCGAGCGTGAAATCGAGTATGAGCCCGTGTTTATGCCGGTCCTCCGGAATATGGGCGATTCCTGCTCGAAGCAACTCGCCTGGCGGCCGGTTCGTCATGTCATGCCCGCCTATCCGAACCGTTCCCGATGATACGGCTGCCAGTCCCGTAACCGCTTCAACCAATTCATGCTGCCCGTTGCCGTCTACGCCTGCAATGCCGACGATTTCTCCTTCGCGCACCGAGAAGGAGACGCCGTGCAGCACCGGGCGCCCACGTTCGCCCTGCATGCTGAGGCCGTTCATCTCCAGCACGATGCCCCCTGGTGCCCGCCGTCGGCCGCGCTCATGTATTGTTACCGGGCGGCCGACCATCATCGCAGCCAGCTCGCCCTCACTCGTCTGCTCTGTCCGTACCGTTCCAACCGCCTTGCCCCGCCGAATAACGGTCACTCGATCCGAGGCTTTCATAATTTCTTTCAGCTTGTGCGTAATAAGTATGATCGACTTGCCTTCAGCCGTCAGCCTCCGCAAAATCAACATCAGTTCTTCGATCTCGCCCACCGTTAACACTGCCGTCGGTTCGTCGAGAATAAGTATGTCCGCGCCGCGGTACAGCGTCTTTAATATTTCGACCCGCTGCTGCATGCCGACCGATATTCGCTCCACCCGAAGCTGCGGATCGACCTCTAGCCCGTACTTGGCCGACAGCTCCCGCACCCGAGCCTCCGCCTCCTTCTTCTTCAGACGCAGTCCCCCGGCGGCGGCCGGCTCACTGCCGAGCACAATATTGTCCGCAACGGTAAACGTCTGCACAAGCTTGAAATGCTGATGAACCATGCCAATGCCAAGCTCGATCGCCCGTGACGGTCCATTGATGACCGTTGACTGCCCATGAATGCGGATTTCGCCCTCATCCGGCTGGTATAGCCCGAACAAGATGTTCATCAGCGTCGATTTACCCGCTCCGTTCTCGCCCAGCAGCGCATGAATCTCGCCCCGGTTCAACTGGAAGCCGATACCGTCGTTCGCCGTTAGTCCGGGAAACCGCTTCGTAATGCCGATCAGCTCCACTGCTGCCGGTACGCTCGCATCGCTCATTCCGCATCCTCCCGCCATAGGAGAAAGACCGGCCAATGGCCGGCCTTATCGCCTGGATGATCCGTATTCGTCGTCTCGTTACAAGCCCGTTCGCTCATAGATGCTGATGTTTCGTTATAAAGACTATTTCGCCGCCGGTTCCTTCGGCACGACGATTTCGCCGCTAATAATCTTGGCCTTGAACTCTTCCACCTTAGCCAGCACCTCATCCGGCACGTTCTTATTCACGGCAGGGAGTCCGACGCCATTATCCTTAAGGCCGAGCTCTACAATCTTGCCGCCTTCGAACTTGCCGTCAATTACGTCCTTGGACACTTTGAGCACAGCGGCCTCTACTCCCTTCATCATGGATGTCAGCGTCACGTCATCGCCGAACTCGAGCGATTGATCCTTATCGACGCCGATAACCCATACTTTGCCGCCCGACTTGAACCGGTCCAGCGCTTCGGTGAACACGCCGTTGCCCGATGACCCTGCCGCTTGAAAAATAATATCCGCACCATCGTTATACATCGTCGCTGCCTGCTGCTTGCCGATATCCGGCTTGTTAAAGTCACCCACATAGTTAATGAGCACCTTCGCATCCGGATTAACCGCCGCAACGCCAGCCGCGAAGCCTGCCTCAAACTTCTTAATCACCGGAATCTCCATCCCGCCGACGAAGCCGATTTTGTTCGACTTGGTCGTCAGTCCCGCCACAACACCGACAAGGAACGAGCCTTCATTCTCGGCAAAAGTAACCGACTCTACGTTCGACGCCTCTACGACGTTGTCGATAATCGCAAGCTTCGCGTCCGGATTCTGCTCCGCGATCGTCTTCATCGCATCGACGAACAGAAATCCGATGCCCCAGGTCAGGCTGTAGTCGTCCTTCACGAACGTATTCAAGTTCGGGATGTAATCCGAGTCCGTCTTACTCTCCAAATATTTGACCGTGACACCCGTCTCTTCCGCCAGCTTCTGCAAACCTTCCCACGCGCCCTGATTAAACGACTTATCATTCACGCCGCCGCCGTCCGTCGCCATCCCGATCTTAAGACCCGCGCCCTTGCTCTCCGACGGCGCCGGATCGGCTGCCCCGCTCGTCGTTGCCTTATCCGAAGGCTCTGGATCTCCTGTCGTTCCGGCTTCCTTCTTCTCGCTCCCGCACCCCGCCAATGCAATGGCGGCCAGCATAACCGCTACGACCATCAGAATCAGCTTCTTGTTCATTCCGCTCTCTCCCTTACTGCCCGAGTGTGGATCATGATCTGCCGCCCGCCTTCGATGCGTCATTCGATTGTCAGGTTTATGCCGAGTTGCTCTTGTTACTTCCCTATTATAGGGAGGGGAAAAGCACCGTCAATGTCGCAGAGTGAGGTATCCTCACATCTTGTGCGGCCATACAAAATGTTAAGCAGCATGCACAAAAACACAGGACTGACTTATGCGAAAGAATCCCGCACGCTGACAACGCGAATAAGCCCCCACTCCGCCTTCACGGCGGAAATGGAGGCCCTCCTTGTGCTGCTATAAATCATTTCATTTTCCTAGAAATACGTCGCCGAACAGATGAATATCTTTTGCTGTGCCAATGCCGCTGTTATACTCGATCCAGCCTTTGCGCCCCTTGCCGTCATTGTCATTTATGAGCAGCGACAACTTCAACTTCGCTCCTTGCTTCACCTTATCGGTAACGAACGTTAATTCATGCCATGGGATGGCAAGCTCATAAATCGTATGCCCTTCGGAACGGATAACTGTTGCATCCATCCCTCTGACATCGCCCGGCATAAATCCGCTTGGCGCGATCCAGCGCCATTGCGAGACAATGCCCGCATCGTCCACGGCCGCTCCTATTTCACTGTACTCATTCGCCATCCCGCCGTCTTCGCCGGCTATGCCGACCGCGAGTTGTAAGCTGTCACCGCTCCAAATGGCATCCGCATGCTCTTGTTGAACATGTGCATCGTCTGTCACATCCAGTGCCGCATACAACTTCTCGTCGTCCCAGCTGATATAGCCGAATGCGCTCGCATCCTCTTCGCCGTTCCAGCCATCCATGACAACTTTGCTTACCTCGAAACGGGACGCTCCCTTCCATTCCGCCATGCTTCCATCGATCTGAACCGGCGACGGCTGCTTATGGGCAAGAAGCGCATGGAATTCTTCTTCCGTCCGCTGCACCAACTGGCCGGAGCTGTCGGCAATCTCAAGCGAACGCTGTCCTTGTGCGAGCTCGGGTATTATAAATGATGTGCTTGCACCGACCTCAAGCCCGCTGATATCGGCCTTATATTCGCGCTGTACGGAACGTTCCGTCTCGTAGTTGAATTGAAGCTTCCCGCTGAATGGGCTCTCGCTCCGGTTCGTTATCTGCATCCGGGTACGTACCGTGCGCTTCTCCGGATCATAATACGTCTCGAATTGCGGCGTAAGCGGATCGAGCACTTTCACATTAACAGCGAAGCGGTGCACAGCCCCTGCTCCCTGTGATACGATAACGGATCGGCTGCCCCGCTCCAGGCCGGCCGGAATTTGTACGTTGAGCTTGGCCGCCCCCGCCTTCCCGGACGTCCACCCTTCCGGCAGCTCCACGTCGACCGGGCTGTCTGCATCGGCTTGATAAGCCGTCGGCAGCTGCAGCTCGAAACGGTTACCGGATATCGCTTCTATGCCAGACGTTACCGGTAGTGAGCCCGCATCCTGCTCCTTCCACACATTCCACAGGAAGTGTGAGGTCGTCCCTACTACCTCGTCGGCATACTTCTCGTTCTTATAATCGTGCCCGACGCCCTCCATGGTAAGCATCGTCTGGTAGATTCCGCGCTGCTGCAGCTCTTGCTGGAGCTCCAAGCTTTGAGCATACGGAACGAGCTGATCGATTGTGCCGTGAATAATAAGTACAGGCGGCAGCTTCTCGTTCGCAGGCAGATCCAACTTTCCGCCGTAGATGTCGACAATAGCGTACACACTCTTCTTCACGGCGTCATTCTGATCCAGATAGTGGTTGACGAAATTGAGCGACAAATATCCGCCGGCCGAATCGCCGCCGACTGCAATTCGTCCCGCATCCAGCCCTTCGGCCTCCGCATTGGCTGCGATCCACTCGAACGCGTCCTCGATATCTTCGTACGCATCGGATAACGTACGGGAGAACGGTGTGAACGGGTCGCGCTTCAGCCGGTAATCCATGGCGACGACTGCATAGCCTCGCTTGGCCAATTCTGAAGCGTATGCTGTCCCATCCTGCTTGCTTCCGCTCGTATAACCGCCCCCATGAATAAACAGGAACACGGGTCTCTTCACGCCGCCATTGGCGGACGGCTTATAGAGATCAAGCTTAAGCAGCTCCGCTGCATCTGTCTCGTTCGTCTTGCTGGCGTAAACAATATCCCGCTGCACTTCCACTTCGTAGTCCGGCGTAAGCAGAGGCTCTTGCGTCTCCATCTGCAGATCAGCAGTCCGGTCCGAGGTCTGGTCCTCCCCCTGATTGCTTGCCGGTTGGTCAGCCGTGGGCTGCACCTGCGCCTGCTCCTTCTCGCTCTTATCGCCCTGTGAGCCCGCCAGCAAAGCCCAAATGCTAATGCCAACTGCCGCCACAATAACAAACCATACATAAATCCACTGCCGCTTTCGCAACGAAAGACCCCCTAGAGTTGATTTGTAATAAGTAGGAATGCTTTTATTGCCATATTATTGAAACCCTCAACAAGGGGCAATGAGCCATCTTATCTTAAATCAGCGTAATATTACGCATCTGTTTCGTTCTCCAGCGGCGGTCTGCAACAAAACAAATAAGACGGCGCAAAGCGCGCCGTCTTATTTGCCGTCTATTTCACTGTAACGGAAGATTTCTGCGTCGTGACCAGCTTGCCGGTTGGATCATACGCTTTGACAACAATATCGATCCTCTTGCCATGATACGGCTTAAAGTCAATCTTGGCACTCCACGGCAGTTGAGTCACCGCAGCAATGGTCTTACCGCCGATTTCATAGGTTACTTTGCTTAGCACCGGCGTCCACGTTTTCATATAAGCCGATACCGTCTCGACGTCCGCCTCGACCGTCGAGCCGCTAATCTTCCGATAGACGACCGCCGACTCCTCGCCAATCGTACTCAGATAGAACGGACTCGCGATCGAAGTCTTGTAGGCCTCCAGCAATTTAGTGTTCGCGGACAGCATATAATATTTGACCCGATTGGAGGAGTCGTGATTGCTGTCGAAATAAAATACCGCCTTCACCTTCGGATATACCATCGGCAGCGAGAGGTAGAACTGCTTCAGTTGGTAGCTCGCCCACGCTGTTTTATCCTGCAGCTTCTCCGGATACATGTACGAGACACCGCCCTCGGAAATAAAGACAGGCTTGCGCTGCGCATACAGCTTATAGATATGATTGAACTTGTCCAGATGGCTCGCGCGGTCTTCGCCCGCCTTGAGCGGATCCAGCGTCGGATTAAAGATCGAATAGACGCTTACGCCCACCCAGTCGACATAAGCGTCGCCGGGATAGTAGTCCTCAATGTTATATTCCGGCGTAGAACCAGGCGCCCATACCATCGCGACGTTGTTCGGCGCTTCCTTATGCATCACATCCGCTAAGAGCCGGAATTTCTCGATATACTTGTCCGGGTCGCCGTGCCAAGGTACCCAATCACCGTTCATTTCGTTCGCGAAGCGCAAAAATACATTCACACCGGACTCGGCGATATCCTTGGCGAATTGATGCAGATACTCATCGTCCTGCACCTGATCAAGCCCCTGAATCGGCTGAATGCCTAGTTGAAGGGCGGTCCCGTTCGCCCGCGCATGCTCCAGATGGCTCTTCAGCATCGACAACGGCTTGCCGTATGTAAAATAAAGCAAGTACGCCGCATGCTTCTTGCCCGTCAGCTCCGGGAACTTCTCGGTGTAGAACGGATTGCTCGTCTTCGCATTATGAACGGCCGTATCGAGCTCAGCATAAGCCCCAATATACGCACCATTCTTAGGCTCGAAAATTTCGCCATGGTAGTTGGCACTGCCTGCGGCGGCCGCATCCGTTTCAACGTACAGCTGAACGCTGCTCCGCAGCATATCCGCCTTGCGCTTGGCCGCCAAGCTTACTTGCAGTTGTCCGGCCTTATCCGCATAGAGCGCCTCTTTATCCCAGTTCGCAACAGCCTCGTCGTACTTCTTCAGCTTCGAATAGTCCGCTCCAATATTGCGGTACATATTCGTTGCGTTACCGTACTCCTTGTTCTTCACGAACTCATCCGCAATAAGCTTATACTTCGCTATAGCCTCCGCGTATTTGCCTTTCGCGTCCAGCTTCTCCGCTTCCTTGTAAATTCCCCATACATTCAGGGCATACGCGCTTCCCACCGGCCATGCTGCCATGATCAACAACGCCGCGGCTATGCCCAATGTGAACCTTCTCCAACGTCTTCTCTCTGCCAATGTGTCGATCCCCCGTCTGTTAGGTCTAACGTATCACTCTAATGTCGGGGATTATTTTACCACATGGTTCAAGAGACTTAAAGAGTCCATCATTCGTAGCAAAAAAGGCCCAGTCCTCTAGCAGCTGCTAGAAGAACTGAGCCTTCATTCGGGTTCAATTCGGGGCCGGCTGACTGCCTAAGCTTTGTCAGATCCGGAACCGCCCTCATCTTCGCCGTTATTTGTTGTATCACTAACTGGTCCTGCCGCCTCTTCTTGCTCTTTCGTCTGAATACGAACCTTCACGCCGCCGATCGTATCGATCTTCACGTCGTTGCGGAACTCTTCAGAGGACGAAGATTTCTCGAGGTCAACAGGCAGTTCGCCGTCGATCGCACCCGTCTCGATCAAACGCTTGATCTGTTCGAGCTCGAGCGTCTCCTCGCGGAGGAGCGTCTGGGCGATCAAATGCACTTCTTTCGACTTCTCGGTGAGCAAGTTCTTCGCACGCGTATAGGAGTCGTTGATCATGCGCTGCATCTCTTGGTCGATCTCATACGCGATCGTATCCGAGTAGTTCTGCTCATGTCCGATATCGCGGCCGAGGAACACTTGGCCTTGCGAGCTGCCGAACTGCATCGGTCCGAGCTTATCGCTCATGCCGTATTCCATAATCATGCTGCGTACGATGCTAGTCGCTTGCTTGAAGTCGCTGTAAGCGCCCGTGCCGATTTCGCCGATGAAAATTTCTTCGGCGACGCGGCCGCCGAGCAGCCCCGTTACTTTATCCAGCAGCTCCTGCTTCGTAACGAGCATACGGTCTTCCTTCGGCATCATGATGACGTAACCGCCAGCCTTGCCGCGAGGAATGATCGTAACCTTATGAACCATATCGGCATGCTCCAAGAAGTAGCCGACAATCGTATGTCCTGCTTCGTGGTAAGCGACAATACGTTTCTCGCGGTCGCTGATAACGCGGCTGCGCTTCTCCGTACCGACGATGACGCGGTCGATCGCTTCGTCAACCTCAACCATCGCGATATCCTTCTTGTTGCGGCGAGCCGCCAAGAGCGCTGCTTCGTTCAGCAAGTTCTCCAGATCGGCGCCGGTAAAGCCGGTCGTGCGCTTCGCAATAATGTCGAGCTTAACGTCCTTGGCCAACGGCTTGTTGCGGGCATGCACTTTCAGTACCGCCTCGCGGCCTTTCACGTCTGGACGGTCGACCGTAATCTGACGGTCGAAACGGCCTGGACGGAGAAGCGCCGGGTCCAGAATGTCCGGACGGTTCGTCGCCGCGACGATAATAATGCCTTCGTTCGCGCCGAAGCCGTCCATCTCAACGAGTAATTGGTTGAGCGTTTGCTCGCGCTCGTCGTGACCGCCGCCAAGGCCTGCGCCCCGTTGACGTCCGACGGCATCGATCTCGTCGATAAAGATAATACAAGGAGCGTTCTTCTTCGCATTCTCGAACAAGTCGCGAACGCGCGATGCGCCTACCCCGACGAACATTTCGACGAAGTCGGAACCCGAGATGCTGAAGAATGGTACGCCTGCTTCGCCTGCTACTGCACGGGCGAGCAACGTTTTACCCGTACCCGGAGGGCCTACAAGCAGAACACCCTTCGGAATACGTGCGCCTACTGCTGCGAACTTGCGAGGATCTTTGAGGAATTCAACGACCTCGACGAGTTCTTGCTTCTCTTCATCTGCGCCCGCCACGTCCTCGAACGTGACGCGCTTCTTCTCTTCATTGTATAGACGGGCTCGGCTCTTGCCGAAGTTCATCACTTTGCCGCCGCCACCCTGGGCCTGGTTCATCAAGAAGAAGAACAGGATAAAGATGATCACGAAAGGAATGATAGACGTCAGCAGCGTGAGCCACATGCTCTCGCCCTTCATCTTCTTATACTCAAGCTCGAAGTGATTCTGCTCCGCCGCATCGTCAATTTCTTTCGTTACAAATTCATCGACGTTGGTACGGGTATAAAACTTCTTCGTTTTCGTGTTGGCTTCCGGCGGGTTTTTATATTCACCAGTGACCAAATAGGAATAGCCATCAAATTGAAGTTCCAAGCTCGCAATGTTGTCCGTACTGAGTGCTTTCCGGAACTCATCGTAGCGGATTTCGGCCGATGAGTCGTTTTGGCTGCTGATAAATTGGACAATCCCCACGGTCACCAAAAAAATGAGTAAATAAAATCCAGTGTTCCGGATGATTCGATTCATCCCCAACCTCCTCTCGAGACGCTTTAAATATTTTACCATAGCATGACTTTCCATAACAATAGAACCAGTAATGGCGTCACGCTAGGGCGAATCGCATAACAATTGGGCGCGTTCCTTCGCGAGAAGAGTACTACTTGCTGTATACTTCAGGCTTCAGGATGCCGACGAACGGCAGGTTGCGGTAACGCTCCGCATAATCGAGTCCGTAGCCGACGATGAACTCATCCGGCAGGATGAAGCCCTTATAATCTGCTTCAAGCTCGACGGTCCGGCGTGCCGGCTTGTCGAACAGCGTAACGACTGTGACAGACTTTGCGTTACGGCGTTCCAGCACATCGATCAAGTAACTCAGCGTCAGGCCGCTGTCGATAATGTCTTCTACGATCAGCACCTCGCGTCCTTCTACGGTGACGTCCAGGTCCTTAATGATTTTGACTACACCGGACGACTTGGTGGATGCGCCGTAGCTCGATACTGCCATGAAGTCGATCTCCAAAGGTATGCTTAATTGTTTAACCAGATCTGCCATGAAAATAAACGCGCCTTTCAGGACGCAGATAACTAGCGGATTCCGGCCTTCGAAGTCTTGGCTGAGCTGCTCGCCTAGTTGATTGATTTTGTTCTGAATCGTCTCGGCATCAAAAATAACTTCCTGGATATCGTTTAACAAAATGGTTCCTCCTAAAGATTAAGCGTAGTGCTCTGACCGTTGTCGCGGCCAGAATGGAACTTAAGCTGCTCGAAAACATGGACTAGATAAAGTGCTTAATTAAAGTTGCGCTTCCGCCCAGTAGGGCATGAGATACTGCTCAAGCTGCTCCGGCCATATTAGGGATAGCTTGTAACTTATATGTATGATCATACAAGGGCCGCTTATTCAAGGTTCATTGCGAAGGGTGCAGCATGAATACAGAGCAGGTTCGTCGTGTCCGGCGTCACCGGCGCAGCGGCAGAACGTCTTGCACCTGGAATCCATAACAACTTCCCTTCCGCATCGACGAGCAATGGCATTCGGTCTCGGACAGACGGCGGAATCTTGAGATCAACGAACATATCTTGCACCTTTTTCGTTCCGTTTAATCCAATTACGCTCATCCGGTCGCCTGGCCTGCGGTTGCGAACGATCAACGGGTAAGCGAGTTTATCCGCATCGAATGCTGCCGTGTATGGCCCGCGCTCGACGGCTGCCGCGGCATTATGCGCCAGCCGGAACGTCATTCCCCCTTCCGGAATATGAACGGTTCCGTTCGCTCCATCCAGTGTGTACGCGTATGGCGGACAAGGCTCATGCGCCCCTCTGCTGTGACGCGACCACCGCAATCGGTCGTACTCGCGATCGAACCTGATACCCGCACATGCGTCCGTGCTCCATGTCGAAGGAAATGCGGCCGCCGTTGCGTTTCTCATTCTCTCAATCTGCTCGAATTCCGCACCTTCAACCGGGGCTGACCCAGTCGTTTCCATTGAGAGATAATTTAATATTAGTTTAATCAATCTCCTTTGTAAAGCGACGGGGAGGCTGGTCAAATCCGCTCTTTCCATCTCGAACGACGGCCCATGACAGCGTCTGACCAGACGCTCGAATGCGCGTTGCGATTCCTCCTGCATCCACTCGTTCTCAGCCGAAGCGATCTCGGAGAGCCTGTTCAAGGAAGCCGCCAATTGAGGGTTGTGCTGCGTCAATCTAGGCAAAATATCGAGCCGAATCTCATTGCGCCAATAATCACGCTTCGCGTTGCTGCTGTCAATGGCGAACGGAATACCATAATGCTCGATATAGGCTTCAAGCTCTGTCTTGTAAATACGCAGCAACGGACGGATAAGTTCCACGTTTTTATCGGGTCTTTTGACCGGAATTCCGGCTAATCCGCTTGTACCCGTTCCTCTCAGCAGCCGCATCAGAACCGTTTCCGCCTGATCGTCCGCATGATGGGCAAGCGCGATGCGTGAGGCTCCGCTCCGCTCCGCCACTCGGTGCAGAAATTCATACCGCTTAATCCGGGATGCAAGCTGGCCGTTCATTCCAGTTTCTTCAATATATGTCGGCATATCAAGCTTTACGGATTCGAAAGGAATCCGGATCTTTCGTGCGTAGGCCTCCACCATCGCGGCCTCGTTCTCTGATTCTTGCCCCCGGAATCCGTGATCGACATGCGCTGCAATCAAATGCAGCCGGTCACTTGCTGCTGCCCGGTGAAGCAGATGAAGCAGCGACATTGAATCCGGTCCGCCTGATACGGCGACGACGATCGTATCGCCTTCGCGCCACAATCCATCCGCTTCCTTAGCAGCCATCAGCCGCTTCAGCAACTCATCCATCGTTGTTCCTATTCCCCTTCGTTCATCGAAATGCCGCAGCGCCGCCTTCAGACAACCATCTACTCCAACCACAGCCAGACGGCTGCGCTCGCTGCGACGCCCGCCGATAAGAGGAACAGCCCCTTGACCCATGCCGGCACGGGCTGCGCGCTCTTGTGTGTATCGGACCGGGTAACGAGCCGCTGCCATGAGGCAGCCGCCTCCCTCGCGTCAGCGAAGCCGCCGGTCAGCGCACGGCTGAGCCAGCCGACGAAGGGACGGAGCTCCGGATTGTTCTGTGCCAGACGCAGCAGCTCTTCGGGCGACCGGTTCTGCGGCAGCAGCTGGTGCGGCAGCAACTGCAGTCTTTTGCTGTCATGCAGCTGAATGCACAGTACCGCGAACGAGAACAGATCATACCCTGCATCGGCCGTCCTCGTCCCCGCATTCCAGTATCCGCGGTCGTAAATTTCGGTAAACTGGCGCACTCCTTTGCCGAAGCCGGTGAGACCGCCGTAATCGACTAACTCGACCCGCCCATACTCGGCTACTAGAATGTTCTCGACCTTCAGATCGCCGAACGCCCATCCCGCCTCATGCAGATCGCCAAGCTTGCGAAGCAGATTATATAACGCGAGCGGGAACCATTCCGTCCCTTCCTTCGCGAGAAAACCTGACAGCGTTGCGCCGCGAACGTACCGCATGACGTAAAAAGGGAGCTCCCGTCCGGCTTCGAGCACGACATCGTCTACATCGACAAGAAACGGCTCGACATCGGGCCGTTTCGTTCTTTTCTGCAAATCTAGCGATTGCAGCACATTGATTTCCGATTGCAGGTCGACCGCGTCGGCGCCGACTTTCAATGCGTACCAAGCCTTGTCCCGCTGAACAAGATATACTTTGCCGTTAGCCCCCTCGCCGAGCAAACGCTCGACTCGGTAGCAGGCGCCTCTCCACTTGCCGGTTACGACCGATCCGCGGCCGAGGTTGAAATTAAACGACGTAGTCACTCATCATCCCGTCCGTTCCGTCTCTGCTATCCCTACGATAATCCCCCTGACGGTAAAAATCAATGACCTGCATGATCGCCGGCCCGGTCGGCGTCGTGCCGCGCATCTGCAGTTTCGGAAATATCGACTGTACGCCGGACAAGTCGTTGGTCCAATCCAGGTCAAGCGTGCAATCGTCCCCGTACCCCGAGCCCGGGAAGTGAAATACCGCCAGCTCGCTTTCCCCTTGCCGCGACCGCAAGCTCAGCATCAAATCCCGAATCGCCTCCTCGACGGCCTGCAGCTTCGGCTTCATGCTCGCACTCGCGTCGATGAGCAGCGCCACGCGAAGCTTGGTGGATTCACCAAGCTCATCGATGACGCGAACGACCTCGCTGCGTTTCTCCGGCGGCAGCGACTCGATCGACGTCTGGCCGAACACCTGCTTCAGTTCCTTCTGAACCGCGTGCTGAATCGTCTGAACGACCGTTTTGCGCGTCATCATCTGCACCGTTTGCGACAACTGCTTCGTGTTCACAAGCCGGCTCATGCCGCCTCCTGCTCTTGCAATCTCCTCAATCTCCGTAGCACCGAATTCACCGACGTCGCTCCGGTCTATCACGCCGACTACGTTGACCGTAATCGCTTCCGAATGCGCGTGCGCCGCCGCCACGACCGGACTGACTCCGACATTCGAGCAGCCGTCCGTAATTAGTAGAATCTGTTTCATCTGCGAACCTCCTAACCGTAGTGGGAACCGCCCAGTTCATCTATTGGTTGTCTCTATTAGCTTTGCCGAATCGAGAACAATATAGACCCGTTAGGCGCAACTACGCAGAACAGACCGGCCTCTATCGAACCGGTCTGTTCACAATAATTAAATATAGCAGAGGTGCCGCGAGCATTCGGAAACCGAGAGCTGCGAGGAATCAACAAGAAGTCCGGTAAGTACGGGGTCTCGAGACCGCCCGCATCAACCGGACTTCCATATGCATGAACCGGAATGCGCGAATGAGCGCGATTCACGGTATATTCAAACATAGCACCTAGCATGCGAGGGCTTGCGCCGGCCTCCCGCCGCTAATGTCCGCCTAAGCAGGCGGCACTCGGATAGGCGCGCAGCTTCGTCGCATTTTACGGGAGGATATGATCCGGGTACCCCGCCGGGCGTTATTCGCTCGTAGCCGGGTACCGGTTGCTTCCACGACTTGCTGCCACGCAAGATGGCGTGTTCGAGCCGGTGATTGCAGCCGTTCTCGCTTCGCGGTCCACGATTGCATAGAGGCTTTTGCCAGCGTTTGATCTTGCATACGCACTAAAGTCAACGGTGCGTGATGCTGTGCCGGAGCCTCAGCACCGCTTGCCGTAAGTACATCCTGTTCCTCCAGGTTCTCCTCTTGAACCTGCACCTCCTCTTGTTCAATCCGGTTGCGGCAAGCCTTCTCTCTCGATACCCTCTTCCCGTTCACGCTTACTCTCCACTTCATCATTAGCTCACCGTCCTTGGGCGCTCGAAGCGCGGAATACCGGTCCACCGGAACGTCGCCCATTCCGGCTGATGCTTGTCCACCCGTGCAACTACGACCGTCATATCGTCGATAATATCGCCTTCGTGATGGCGTACAACTCTGTCGAGCAGCATGTCCGCGATTTCTTGCGGCTCCGTTGAACTAATCTCTTGAATGATCCGCTTCATCCACATCTCCTTATTCACCGCATGTCCCGGAGCATCATAAATGCCGTCGGTCATCATAATAAGCGTGTCGCCAGGCTGGAGCTGCATCGTGATGAGATCCACATCGATATCCTGCAAGATGCCGATCGGAAGATTGTTCGCCGTTACCGGTATCACCTCGTTGCCTCGTTTAATAAAGCTCGGCGTCGAGCCGATTTTCAGAAAAGTCGTTTTCGCGGTGTACATATCGATTAACGCGACATCGACCGTCGCGAATACTTCGTCAGGCGAGCGCAGCAGCAGCACCGAATTAACGGATTTGATCGCCAGCCGCTCGTCCATTCCGGACTGAAGCAGCTGTTGTAAAATGGTCAACGCCGTGCTGCTTTCCAGCCGCGCCCGCTCGCCGTTGCCCATGCCGTCACTAATCGCGACAGCGAATTTGCCGTTCCCAAGCTCAATCGTACTGAAGCTGTCTCCCGACAGCAGATCGCCGCCCTTGGCGAGCCCCGCCACCCCTGTCTCTACCTCGAACTCCTTAGCCGAGCCGAACGTCACAAGCGCAGGCTCTCCCGGCTTCTCCGGATAACGCTCCGACTTCACCGCGATATGCTCGCCAAGAATGTCGGTCAGAAGCGGCGCAATAATTTTACGGCATTCATCGTACCCCCTCGCGAATGTGTGATAAACCTCAACCTCAACGTTTCCCTCCTCCAAATTGATGATGTCGATACCGTTGATCGATAAGCCGAGACCCTCGAGCGCCTCGCGGATTTGCTCTTCCTGCAGATGCAGCGTTTGCCCTTCTCTCTTTATCTCCTTCGCCAGATCTTCCATCACTTGCGAGACGCCTGACAGTTGATCGGCGACCAGTTGGCGGGATTCGATGATTTGTTTCTTCCAATGCCGGTCGTTCTTATACAACTCATACTGCTGATGCATCACTCCGATGACTTGCTGCGGCTTTACGCAGTGTGTCGTCCACTCCCTTGGCATATCTTTATTCGCAAGCTTCTTGCCTTCCTCAACGGACGTCATCATATCCGTCATCAGCTTGTAGGTTTGATAGAACTTTCCTTCCCAGCACATCCCGCGGCGGTGGCAGGATTGGCAGCTTTTCTCCGCAACGGCGTTCATGAAATGGTTGAATTCTTCTTCCTGCTTCACTGCCTCCACAGCGCCGTTCAATTGGCCAAAGCTCTTCGACAGCTGGCGGAACACCTCCGAGAACTGCTCAACGCGCTCGGCTGTCACCTGACGCACCCGGCGGGCATATTCATGCTGCGACTTCACATGTTCCTGCGTCCCAGGCACATACCTAGAGATCATACGCGTCATGATGCGCGGCGTCAGCAGGAACAGTATCGCGGCTGCGACCGATTCGTAAGTGGACGCCATAACGTCCGTTTGATTCCCAATATAGACCGACAGAATGGATGTGCCGAGCAGCATGCCGAACGATACGGCCATTTTGCCGCCGTCGCGCATCAGTCCGGCCAGCAAGCCTGCGAATGCGAGCAAGCTCATCTGCACAATCGCGTTAAAATCGGCGAGACTTAGAATGAGTCCGGCCACGACTCCGACCGAAGCGCCTAGCGGTGCACCGCCTGCGAAAGCGAACAACAACAACATGTAACGAGACATAACATGCTCCGCCGATAAGCCGTAGATGCTCCATCCGACCGCTCCAGTCATGATCGAGGCCATCAGAATCATCAAGCAAATGATTTCTTCGTTGCGCAATCCGCTCGACTTCTTCGTCATCGTTAAGACCGGTATGGCTTGAACAAACACGAGTGTCAGCACGAATGACAACGACGCTTCGACGACGATCATCATCAAGTCATACCAGCCAAGCAAATTATCGATGACCGCACCGAATAGCTGCACAAGCAAGGTAGAGACGAATACAAGCAGCGGCGCGTAAGATAACTCTGCCTTCTCGTAAGCCTCTAGTCCTTTGACTAATAAGAAGACGACGGCAAGCTCCATCGCGATCCATGCTGGCGACGGTACGGGGGAGAAGAAGCTTCCGGCGATAAGCGCCACGCCTGCCCAGAAGCTGGCGTCTCTTCTCAAGAAATACAATACAGCGAAATAGGCAGCGGCAAACGGCATGAGCGATTCAAGAATGACAGCTCGTCCAAGCAGAAATCCGACGGCGACTAGAAGGATCGTCCACTTCTTAGCGGCAACCAACTGGAACAGCTTGCGGCCGGCAGCCCAATCCCGGCCCTTGCGAACCGCTCGCTGCACCGCCGCTGTTCCTGCTTGCTGTACGTCTGGAAACATGACCAGCTTGCTCCTCTCTCTCACGAAACACACCACCATTTCCGGGTTTATTGTGAGTCTCATTATAGAGGCCTGTCCGTATAAAAGTTTGTCACAAACCGTTCATGCAACTGTTTTTTTTCCGACAAAACGTTCTTCGCGCCGCACGCTTGTCGGCAACCGCGTTTGTGCAGGCCCCGACTGGGTTTGAACGCTCTTCGATGAAACGCTTTCAGGAATCGGCTTGCCGAAGACGACACCATCCGTGTGGCGAATAAGGGTCCCCTGTTGTCGGGATTACCGGACTTTCAGGGGAAAGTTTTTGGAATACGACTCAATAACGCAAAAAAAGCAGAACCCGTAGGTTCTGCTTTGCATCCGCACATATGCTGTTTATACCCGTTTGGCACCGCGACCGCCGCGTTTGCCCTCGGTGTTTTTCTTGAGGGAAGAAATGCGTTCCTCGCTGTCTTTCAGGAAGCGCGACATTTTGTCTTCAAATGACGGTTTTCCATACGGCGCTTTACCAGAGGATGATTTGAACGGGCGTCCGCCGCGGTCTTGTCCACCGCCGCCGCCGCCCCGGTTGAATCCGCCTGGACGCGGCTCGCGCGCTTGCGGTACCGGTTGTCCTTCTGGCCGGTCGATGGCTTGCTTGATGGATAAGCCGATCTTGCCGTCTTTGTCGACATTAATGACTTTCACCTTTACAACATCATCCAGCTTCAGGTGATCCTTGACGTCCTTAACGTAGTTGTCGGCTATCTCGGAGATATGAACGAGACCCGTCACGCCTCCAGACAAATCGACGAATGCTCCGAAATGCGTGATGCCTGTCACTTTACCCTCTAACTTTGCGCCCACTTCAATTGCCATAAAAGAAAACGTTCCTCCCTAAGGAATTATACATGATGGTCTTTAGAGAAAGACCTTACTAAAGTGATTATAGCTTAACGAAGAAAGCAAGGTCAACAGACGAAAAACCCGATTTTATAAGGTCTAGCGTCTATTCTGTGACCTCAATCACTTTCTCGCCCTCACGAATCATGCCTTGCTTGTTCGCGAGTTGACCGATATATTCAGGGTCGCGAAGGCGCTCAATTTCCTGTTTTACGCTGGAAATCTGCTGCTCGGTGGCTGCCTTCTTCTCTTTCGCTTCCGCCAGCCGGCCCGACTCGATATTCAACCGGTGCTCTTGGTTAATTAGCGCGTACAATGCCCAACATGAGAAGATTACAATACCGGCAAAATAGAACCGCATACGCCGCTTCGAGCCGGATGCCGCTGGTTGTCCAGATTGCCGTCTTTCATTCGCCATGAACACTGTACCACCTTTCACTTCGATGTACGGCCGAATGTCTGCTTCCACCACTGAACGGCCCGCTGAGTGATTCGTGCCGTCTTCTCTTTCAGCTTCCACCCTGCAATAACGGGTTGCACTCGCTTAATTAGCGGCCGCAGCAGCGGCCCTAACATCCAGCGGCCAAGAAGCCAGAAAGGACGGATCAATTGTACCACAATTTTGAAAGAGAATATAGTAAGTGCCACCAAAAACCCGAACAGCACCTTGCCCAGCTTGTACAACGCCTTAAGCGGCCGCCAGATGAACAAGTCGAACAAGCGGATAACCAGGCCGATTAAATAGCGGATCGCCTCGATGATCCATCGGACGATAGCGATAACCGCCCGGCTGAGCATTAGGAAATAAATAATGACCCCGATAGCCAGTCCCAGAAATACGTATGCCCGCACCTCGCCATTGTTGCCGGCAGACAACACCTGGAACACGATGACCGTCGCTGCCGCCCAGTAGAGCAAATCGAACAAGGGGAGCGTCCACTTGGCGAAGCGCAGCTCGTGCGAGACGACGCGATAACCGTCGAAGACGACACCCATGCCGATGCCGGACAGCAGCATTAAGCCCATCGTAAGCCACTGTTCACTGAGCGTTAAGTTCACTTGAACAGCTTCCCGAACAGCCCTTTGGACTTTGTCTGCGAGCTGCCATCCAAGTAGGCGAGTGAATGGATCAGCCCTTCGATTGCAACCTGCCCTTGCTCCAGGCTAAGATGCTTCATATGCAGATTCTGCCCCCGGACGGTCAGGAATCCGAGATCGGTCTCCAGCAGAAATTCCTCGCTGTCGAAGCTGTCGACGTTCAACACACCCGTCAATTCGAGCAGCTTGCGGTTCATCATCTTCATTTCCTGCCGCTTCTGACCTTTGTTTGGTTCCAACATGGACGCGTCCCCTCCTTCGAGACTAGCCTATGAAGGAGGGGACGCATTTAGAACGCCTATGAACGCGGCGGGAACTCGCCGTTATAGCAAATAATAAAGCTGCATGCCAGGTACGGCTGCATATTGTTATGGGCTACCGATCCGCCTGTCGGCTGAATCGCTTGCGGATGCATGGCTACGTTAGGCGTATCCGCATACAACGAAGTGCCGGTCCTGCCCAATCCGCCCCAGCTTGCTCCGCTTGGATCGACTGAATTACCGCTGCCTCCGCCCTGCGGAACATGGACGTGAGCGGGAATCTCACTCTGATTCAGCGTTACCGACGGACTGCCGTCCTCAGCACCCTGATTTCTAGGGGTCAATCCAGGACCTTGTCCGTAATGCATCGGTGCACGGCCTGTTAGATTAGGCAGCGCGAAGGTCGTTTTGCCATCTCCGCCATACATCACTCCTAGTATGGAGAACAAAGTGGTAAAGCGCTGAATCGGCAACAAGGACCCGTCGCAAAAGAGCCAGCCGTTAGGCGGGTAATTGCCCGCGAACATTCTGATTTCGCCAATAAATGCATCTGCCATGATGAATGCCCCCTAATCTATTGTCTCGAAGGATAAATGCCTTGAAGCGCAATACAAAAATTGATTGTCAAATAAGGCTGCATATTGCTGTGAGGCTGACTGCCTCCAGCCGTGCCGATTGCCGCGCCCGACATTACCTTGTCCAGCGTACCAGTCGAGAACACACTCGATTTGTCCGCCGGCACCGACCACGTCTTACCTGCCGGCACTTTGGCGGTACCGTCACCGTTACTGGCCATCACGCTGTGGTTGTGGGCCGGCATTTCGTTGATGGTTAGCGTGTGATTTTCTTCCCCGCCAACCGTTCCTACCGGCATACTGCTCCCGGCATGAACCGGCACCCGGCCTTGATAATTCGGCAGTGCGAAGGTCGTTCTGCCATCGCCGCCATACTGCGTGCCTAATAACGAGAATAAGGCCTGATTCTGCTGTATGCTCAATATTTGTCCGCTGCAAACCGCCCAGCCTCTAGGCACAATGCCAAAGCCGAACATTCGAATTTCTCCCAAGAACGGTTCCATTAATGATGTACCTCCCAATTATGTAATAATTCCCGGTTTTCGACTGCCCTAATGATTAACCTTGCGAAGGGAAAATACCATTCAGCGCGATAATAAAGCCGACTGGCAAATACGGCATCATGTTATCGTGCGGCTGGCTGCCGCCGGTTACGGATACGGATGCGGGATTCATCGCCTTGTTGTCACCGGCGAGCTCAACGTACTCCTGCGTCTCACTGGTTCCCCACACCGCTCCCGTCGGATCATTAGATGTGACAAGCGATGACGCCATCGGCGTATGCGAGTGGACAGGCATCTGGTTAGACATCAACGTCACGGATTCGGTGCCTGCTTGTTGGCCGAGCGCATAGTTCGTACCCGTTGTACTACTGCGCCCTTGACCGATCGGCACTCTACCCCTTAAATCCGGCAATGCGAACGTTGTTTGTCCGTCACCGCCATACGTCGTACCGAGCAGCGTATACAGCACTTCATTCTCACTGATCGACAGAATCGACCCGTCGCACAGATGCCAACCTAGTGGAGCATAGCTGCCTGCGAACATTCGAATTTCTCCTACATACGGTTCCACTTTGTAACCTCTCCTCTGTTGTCAAATTAGTAACCGGTTTCTTGCCACTCCATTCTACTCACCACTTCATTCGCCTCAAGAATACGAAAACCCAGCTTCTCGTATAGTCTTGAAGCACGACTGCCGGCATTCGCCGTCAGCCGCAGCGGCTTACGAGCCTCTTGCACGTATCGCTGCAAGCCGCGTACCAACGCTGTTCCTAGCCCTTGTCCTTGATATTGCGGCAGAAGGGCGACATCGACCAGTGTTACCGCTTCCAAATCGTCCGCCACGTGCAGCTTCCCTACGGTCGCACCTTGGATCAAAACTGTAAACAGCTTCGATTCCGGATAATGCATCGCGTAGGAGCGCTGCTGCATGTCATACTGCATGGCAATGAACGAAACCGCGGCGGTTTCGTCCCATCCCCACTGTGCCATCTCTTCTCTGCGGACCGCTTCATACACGGCCAGCATAAAAGGATCTTCTGGTTGTGTGAGCGACAGCTGAATGCCGCCGCCGGAGCGTTCTTCGCCCACCCCGGCAGCGGCGACCGCTGTCAGCAGCCGCTCGATCTCGAATTCCCGCATGAAATGCAATCAACCTTCTTTTGAAAAATAGTTTGGCTCTCGCTGTTATAGCTAGCGCAGCGTGATGCTATCGGAGAACGGAGCACTTTCATTGCCTGCAGCATCCTTGACTTTGACCAATACGGTCTTCGCGCCCTTGCCGCTTGGCAGTTTAACCGAAAGTGTCGGAATAAACCGCGTCCACGCACTCCACGTCACTCCGTTATCGATCGAATAGCTGATCTGCGATATGCCTGACGCCGATGAGCCTGCATCGCTTGCCGTCACGACGACGACTACATCAGCGCCGGTCGTATACGGTGCACCGGCGTTGATCACGGCGCTGCCAGTCGGCGCCGTCGTATCGAGGCGGATCGAGGCGCTTCCTTCCCCGGTATTGCCTGCCGCATCCTTAATCTGGACGTAGACCGTTTTTAATCCGTCTCCAGCAGCCAACGTCCACACCGTACTCGGCGAGAAGTTCAGCCAACCGCTCCATGTCGTCCCGTCATTCGAGAACCGCACTAAGCTAGCCGTACCGTCAGACGTAATGGCGAGTGCGGCCGACAACGCATTCGCGTAGGTTGCCCCGCCGTTAATGACGACTGTGACAGCCGGCGCTGTCCGGTCGATCTCGAATGTCACCGTTGTCTGATTCCCTGCAAGATCCGTGACCGTCAGCGTATGAACGCCTTCGGCCGTTACTGTGCTGCCGCTAGTGAAAGACGCGCTGTCCAGTATGCCTTGGCCTTCAAGGAAGGTGATCGTCTGATCTGTATTGTACAGACCGCCGTTCGTCACACCGTCGACTACAGGAGCAGCCGTATCGAGCGTAATCGTGTCGCTGAATTGGGCTGAATTGCCAAGTGCGTCCTTCAGTTCAACATAAACCGTCTTAAGCCCGTCACCAGACGTCAGCGCCCAGCCGCTCTTCGCCGTCGCGAATGCTTCCCATTCGCTCCATGCCGCGCCATCGTTCGAGAAGCGCATCTGTACGGCTGATCCGTCCGGGTTCGCGATCTGCAATTGCGCCGCCGATTGATTCGTATAATCGGCTCCGCCGGCGATCGTTACCGCACCGCCCGGGGCAGCCGTGTCGAGCTCAATGCTGTCGCTTGCCTGCGATACGTTGCCTGTGGCATCCTTCAGCTCGACATACACCGTCTTCGTACCGTCGCCGCCGCTGACCGTCCACCCGGTCTTCGCTGCCGCATACGTCTCCCATTCGCTCCATGTCGTGCCATCGTTCGAGAAACGCATCTGTACGGCCGATCCGTCAGGGTTCGATACGGTGAGATTGACCGATGTACTGTTCGCAGCACCAGCGCCGCCGTTAATCGCGAGAGAACCGTCCGGCGCCGTCTTGTCGATCGTGAATGTAACCGTCGTGACATTGCCTGCTTCATCGGTAACCGTCAGCGTATGCGCGCCTTCCGCTGTTATCACGTCACCGCTATCGATTGATGAGCCATCAAGTACGCCTTCGCCATCGAACGTAACCGTCACATCACGGTTCGTCCGCTCGCCGTTCACAACGCCTGTAACGGCCGGCGGCTCCGTATCGAGTACGATGCCGTCAGAGAACGAGGCAGTGTTCCCCGCTGCATCCTTCAATTGCGCATTCACCGTCTTCGGCCCGTCGCCCGAGGAAAGCGTCCAGCTCTTCACCGCTGCATAAGGCTCCCATCCGCTCCATGCGCCAGACTCATTCTGGAACTGCATCGATACTGCAGAGGAGTCTGGATTCGCAAGCTGCAGTTGTACCGCAGCATGATTGACGGCCGCCTTGCCGCCTTCAATCGTCAAGCTGCCGTCCGGCGGCGTCGTATCAACATCAATCGTATCGCTTATTGCCGATACGTTGCCCGCTACGTCGCGCAATTGCACATACACCGTCTTGACTCCGCCTCCTGCCGAAAGCGTCCATGGCTTCACAGAGGCGAAAGCTTCCCACGCGCTCCACGCCGTTGCGTCGTTGGAGATACGCATTTGGACTGCAGTCAGGTCGGATGCTGTCAAATTCAGCGTCACATCGCTCGACAGAGCGACCGCATCCCCATTATTTATCTTCAGAGTGCCCGCAGGAGCAGCCGTATCCAGCGTAATCGTGCTGCTGCCCGTAAAGGTCAGCGCGCCGTCCGTCAGCCGGTAATAGACCGTCTTCAGCCCGTCTCCGGCTGAAAGCGTATGCGACTTCGACGTCGCGAACGGTTCCGGGGCGCTCCATACCGAATTATCGTTGGAGAAGCTCATCGTCAGCGGATTGCCGTCCGGATCCGATCCTGTTAGCGTAAGCGCTGCCGACGAATTGTTCGTGTACAGGCTGCCTCCGTTAATCACGATTGAACCCGTCGGAGCCTCATTCACATTCGTTACGCTAATCGTGAAGTCCTGGGTTCGCGTCAGCCCTGCGGAATCGGCTACCTGCGCCTTAATGGCGTAACTATTCTTCGCCTCGTAGTCGAAGACCGCATTCGTCTTCAGTTGGTTGCCGGAAACCTGGAATAACGCATTGTCCGTGCCTCCTGCCGCAAGGCTGTACGTCAGCGTTCCGCCCTCTGCATCCGTACCGTTCAAAGTTCCTACTGCTGTGCCTGCCGGACTGTTCTCCGGAACGCTGGCATTCGATAAGGTTAACGAAGTAGGAGCGGTATTCAGCGTGTACTCGACATACAGGTCCGCAGCGAAGCTCGCACCATGCTCCTCTGCGTAAACATAAGCCAAATCGTCAATCTCCCTATCGGTATTGATCCCGGCATTCTTAAGCTCTTGCTCGGTAGGTCCCTCGAAGATGACCGTCATGAGCGAAGCGCTCGGGTTATTGCTCAAGTAATCCTTCACGCCATTCGTGACAGGAAGTCTGATGACGCCGGCTTTAACGTCTTGGTCGACTCCCGCTGCATTGCGGCCGACGAACGAGCCCATCAGGCTGTATGAGCCTGGAGCAGGAACCGACCGGTCGGCCGGCGCCCAACTGGTCTCATTCGACGAGTACACTCTGAACGCCATCGCCGGCAAACCGCCCGTCCGGCTGACGGAATGAACATTCAGTACCAGCTCCGCTTTCTGAATAACGGCGCCTGCCGGAATCTGGGCCGCATCGACCGGGAACTTCATATACATTCTGGAGTCCCCGTACTTGACGCCGCCATACCATTGGTATCCAACGATATGCCTGCCTGAATCTTCAACACCTCCAGGCCATGGGTCTACTGCGTCCACCGATTTGTCCACCAACAGATCGATCGTTTTTGTCTGCACGGCTCCCGCCGCCTGCGTCTTCGGTACTACAAGCAGCGGCTGCAAGACGGCGGCCACCATGACCGCGAGCAGCAATTTCGCAAGATGATGAAGCTTCATGAATACCCTCCTTATTAAGCTAAGAATAAAGGTATGCAACAACATCTAGGTGAAAGGCCATGACTGGAAGTTTAAACAATTTAACTAGTAAAATATGGCTATATCAATGCTAGCATACGCCGCTCGCTTTTACTATATTCCTTCTATTAATTGTATCGGTTTTTTATCAATCTTCGCCTAGACGCAATAAAAAAACCGCCCGCAAGCCGGTGATATCACACCGGACCTGCAGAGCGGTCTTTCGTTACGGCCAATCCTGAGCTTCAGGCTGGCGCGTCTCTTCTTTCACTAAAGTATAGAGCTCTCCGGCTTCATCTTTGCGGGTCGATTCGGCCAGCCGCTCGACGCGGACTGTCACCAGCTTCGTCCCGTATTGGATCGTCAGCTCGTCTCCAAGCTTCACCGTGCTGCTGGGCTTGGCCTCTCGGCCGTTCAGCCAGACGCGCCCCTGCTCGGATACGTCCTTCGCGACGGTGCGCCTCTTGATCAGCCTCGATACTTTGAGAAACTTATCTAAACGCATGTATTACTTGATTGCATCCTTCAGTTTGTTGCCGGCTTTGAATGCAGGGACTTTGGACTCTGCGATCTCGATCGGATTGCCCGTTTGCGGGTTGCGGCCCGTACGGCCGGAACGAGTGCGAGTTTCGAATGTGCCGAAGCCGATCAGTTGTACTTTGTCGCCGCTAGCGAGCGCATCCGTCACTTCGCCGAGGAAGCCATTAAGTACAGCTTCTACGTCGCGCTTCGTCAAACCGCTTTTCGTTGCAATGTTGTTGATCAAATCCGTCTTGTTCATTCGTAATTGCCTCCTATAGATCATCGGTTAGAATCATAGAAATGGTCCCGGAAGTCGATGCGTCTCGGGAAGTATCGCCGTTAGGCTCACTAGTATTTCTTCCTGATGCTAAATAAATCCTGCTAAATGTTTAAAAAAATTTGCGAATTATGAAGAATGGCGCCGCATATTAGCGAACAAAGGCGAAATTAGCGCTATTCTTTCGACTTTGCTTCCTCCCAAAACCGGTCCATTTCTATTAAATCAGTCTGGTCAAAAGTTTTGCCTTCTATACGGAGCCGCTCCTCGATATAAGCGAATCTTCGCATAAATTTTGCGTTTGTACGAGCAAGCGCCTCTTCCGGATCGGCGTCGACGAATCTTGCCGCATTGACGACCGCGAACAGCAGGTCTCCCAGCTCGCCGATCTTCTCATCGGCACTGCCTAACGCTGCGGCTTCGCGAAGCTCGCCGAGCTCCTCTTGGATTTTGGCCAATACCGGATCCAGATCGTCCCAATCGAAGCCTGCCTTCGCCGCTTTCTTCTGCAGCTTGTACGCCTTCATGAGCGCTGGCAGATCGCGCGGAATGCCGTCGAGCAGCGACTTGCGCTGTTCGGCTGTGCCGTTGCGTTTCTTCTCCTCGGCCTTCATCTGCTCCCAGTTGCCGAGCGCTTCCTCAGCGTTGTCCGCCCCGCGGTCACCGAACACATGCGGATGGCGGAAAATAAGCTTCTCGTTCAACGTCTGAATAACGTCGTACACGCTGAACGATCCGACTTCCTCCTCCATCTGGCTGTGCAGCATCACCTGCAGGATCACGTCGCCGAACTCTTCCCGCATGTTGTCCGGGTCGTCGTTGTCGATCGCTTCGAGCGCTTCGTACAGTTCCTCAATGAAGTTCTTGCGAATCGATTGGTGCGTCTGCTCCCGGTCCCAAGGACAGCCTTCCGGACTCCGCAAGATCGAGACAATCTCATGCAGCCGGTCAAACGAACGGTTCTGCAGCGCTTCGTCCTCCGAACGCGGAATCCAGACCAGCGACAGATTACCGTAGCCTTCAATCCGGTCCAACTCGTACAGCGGCACGCGCTCGATCCGCTCTTCGCCCTGCACGCCAAGCGCATGGCCAACGATAACCGGATGATCGTCCGGGTAGCGCTCCATGAGCGTCAGCTTCAGATCGGAGGCCGTGAATACGTCATACACTTGCCCAATGACGGTATGAAGCAGCGGCTGCAGCAGCGACGGCTTCAGATCCGTCGCATCGAGCAGCTGGAAGCCCTCGATCGGATCGAAGCCGAGACGGACGAACGCTTGATCCAGGAAGCTCTCGCCCCCCATGATACGAAGCTCGACGCCCGCCTCTCCGCACCGCTCACGCAGCAGCTGAACCGCCCGTTCCGCCACCATCGGATGGCCTGGAACGGCGTAGACAATGCCTGCGGCGGAGCTTGCCGAACCGGAAGGAGCAGAAGCTGCGCCAGCTTCATCCGGCCCGTCTTCCAGCGCCAGCCGGATCAATTCCGAAGCGATCGCTTCGTATACTTCAGGAAAATTATCGTACTGCTCGTATAGACGGTCGAACGACTCGCAGCCGATCCCGTTGTCACGCAGCAGGCTCATCATCGGGTGATTCTCGGTTCGCACGTATAGGCGCGATGCATTCTGCAAAGTGCGCCAGACGCCGAGCGTCAGTTGATCCGCATCGCCGGACCCAAGCCCGACGACGGTCAATGTGGATTTCGTCGCCATCGATCGTTCCTCCTCATCGTGCCGGCGCCGCTATTCGCGCGGCGGCCGATCGCTTACGCGGATGCGGCTTGCCTCACCGGATAAGCCGCATCCGCCTCAGCCGGGCGGCCAGCTTGCCGCCGCCCGGCAGCGCGCGCCATTCGCGCGCGTCTATGCCGCCGCTGCGCAGCAGCGCGGCGGCGAATACCGCGGCGCCGACGGCTACGCCCGTCAGCGCCTGCGCCG
>NZ_BILZ01000065.1 GCF_004000825.1 Paenibacillus kobensis NBRC 15729
CCCGCCATAACGGGGCGGTGTCCACGAACGGCTCGTCGCTGCCTGCCGAATAGCCGGCCCGATGTACGATTTCGCCGGCAAGAAGCGGGCTCAGTCCGGCGAATGCGCCGACTAGACGTTTGTCGGGCGAGATGACGCCCTCGGCCGCGTTCCACGCTTCCATAAATTCGGCCTCCGTCGTCACCGCTACCGGATCGGCCTTGTGCTGCTCCGGCGGCGTCGTATACGGGGCTCCCGGCATTACGATCCGGTAGCTGCTGAGCGCCGGCGTTACATGATGAATGCCGTCGTGAATCGTGCCGCTCGACGGATCAAGCAAGATGATGTTGCTGTGCCGTCCCATCAGTTCGACGACGATCCGTTTATAGGACAAATCGCCAAGCTCGTCGCGCTGCCGCACGTCGATATGGATGACGCGTTCGCGTCCGGGCTGCGTAACAGCCTCGATAACGGCTCCTTCGCAATATTTGCGCATCAGCATGCAGAACATGGGCGCTTCCTGCGGATTGACGTAGGTGGCCTCCGTCCAATGGGCGCGGGGGTACGTCGGGTTGGCGGATATGAGCAGCTTGCCTGGATTGCTGCCTCCGCGGATTTGGAATACAAGATCGTGAGGAGTCGGTTGATGAATTTTATGAATGCGCGCGCCGATGCACGATTGCAGCTCGTGCACGACGGAGCGAATTACGATGCCGTCCAGTGCCATGTTGGTCCAAATCTCCTTCTGCTGTAACTTATATTTTCTATCATGCCATAGTCCGGCGAAAAACTTAAGTCCCGCGCTGGGATAATTTGCGGTTTGTCCGAATACATTGGAGGCAGGAAGGCTGTCCGGGCTGTGCAAGAACCAATTCGGTGACCGGCTTATTGCGGGAGGGAGATTAATCGGATGGATCAGAACAAATGGCATCAACTAAAGACGGAGACGCTCGCGCAGTCGCTGAGCTGCGATGTGGCGCGGGGGCTTACGGAGACGGCGGCGGAGGAGAGGCTGAGGCAATACGGCCCTAACGAGCTGTCGGAAGGGGCGCGCGTGTCGCCGCTGCTGTTGTTCTTGAATCAGTTCAAAGATTTTATGGTCTTGATCTTGATGGGCGCAACGCTCATTTCCGGATTGCTTGGCGAATATCTCGATGCGATTACGATCGTCGCGATTATCGTCCTGAACGCGGTGCTCGGCTTCGTGCAGGAATTCCGGGCAGAGAGGTCGCTGCGGGCGCTTAAGGCACTATCGGCACCGACGGCGAATGTCGTTCGAAACGGGCAGTCGGTTACGGTGCCGGCGAGCGAGCTGGTACCTGGCGATTTGATCATGCTGGAGAGCGGAGACCGCGTGCCTGCCGACATCCGCTTCATTCAAGCGAACAGCTGCTATGCGGAAGAGTCCGCACTCACCGGCGAGTCGGTACCGGTCAGCAAGCATGCAAGCCCAATCGCAGAGGACGAACTGCCGCTGGGCGATCAGCGTAATATCGGTTTTATGGGTACGATGCTGACGGGCGGGACGGGGAGAGGCGTCGTGATTCGGACCGGCATGGACACCGAGATGGGACGGATTGCCGATCTGATTCAGAAGACAGAGGAAATGGAGACGCCGCTGCAGCGCCGTCTGGAGCAGCTTGGCAAAATATTGATCATCGTCGCCGTCGCGCTTACCATTGTCGTCGTCATTGCAGGCATTATGCACGGCCAGCCGGCTTACGGCATGTTCTTGGCGGGCGTCAGCCTCGCAGTGGCGGCTATTCCGGAAGGGCTGCCGGCGATCGTGACGATCGCCCTTGCGCTCGGAGTCCAGCGGATGATCAAGCGGAAGGCAATCGTCCGCAAGCTGCCGTCCGTCGAGACGCTCGGATGCGCATCCGTCATCTGCTCGGACAAAACAGGAACGCTGACGCAAAACAAAATGACTGTTACGAATGTGTGGCTATGCGGCCGGTCGATCCATATTACCGGCGAAGGTTATGAGCCGGTAGGAGAAGCGTTCGAGGAAGGGAAAGCGGTCGATCCGAAGCACGACCAGCCGTTCCGGCGGCTGCTGCAAATCGCAGCGCTGTGCAACAATGCGGAGATCACGCGGTCTGTCGAGACCGACGAAACGAAGCGTAAGAAAGGCGCCGAGACAAGAGAGGAATGGCTGCTGAAGGGCGATCCGACGGAAGGGGCGCTGACCGTTCTTTCGTCCAAGCTCGGCATGTCCGCCAAATCGCTGGAGCCGCTGTACACACGTATTGCCGAGTTTCCGTTCGATTCCGAACGCAAGCGCATGTCGGTCATCGTCGCGCATCAAGGCGGACGTCTGCTCTGTGCGAAAGGCGCTCCGGATATGCTGATGGAGCAGTGCTCTTACGTTTTATGGGACGGGAAGGTTATGCCATTCACCGGGACGCTCAAGCGCAAAGCGGCCGAAGCGGCTGAGGCGATGGCAGGATCGGCGCTTCGCGTACTTGGCTTCGCCTACCGCGATCTGCGGACGCATGATCATTGCTCTACCGCGCATGAAGCGGAGACGCAGCTTATTTTTGCCGGTTTGACCGGGATGATCGACCCGCCGCGCAAAGAAGTCCGTGAAGCGATCGCCACTTGCCGCAGAGCAGGCATTAAGACGGTTATGATTACGGGCGACCATCAGTTGACGGCAGAAGCGATCGCGCATCAGCTCGGCATTATGCCGCGGGGCGGTCTTGCGATCAGCGGCCGCGAGCTGGCCAACATGGACGACGACCAGCTTGACCGGCTGTCGGACAATATCTTTGTCTACGCGCGCGTGTCACCAGAACATAAATTGCGTATCGTGAAGTCGCTGCAGCGGCAAGGTCATGTCGTAGCGATGACCGGCGACGGCGTCAACGACGCCCCTGCGATCAAGGCGGCTGACATCGGCATCGCGATGGGCATCACAGGCACAGACGTGTCCAAAGAAGCTTCCGCGCTTATCTTAAGCGACGACAACTTCGCGACGATCGTCGCGGCGATCGAGGAAGGACGCAGCATCTATGAGAACATCCGCAAATTTATCCGGTATCTGCTCGCTTCGAACGTCGGCGAAATCTTAACGATGTTCCTGGCCATGATGGCCGGACTGCCGCTGCCGCTTGTGCCGATCCAAATCCTATGGGTCAACCTCGTGACCGACGGTCTGCCGGCGATGGCTCTTGGCGTCGACCAAGCGGAGAAAGATCTGATGAAGCAGAAGCCGCGTTCCGCTAAAGAAAGCATTTTTGCCCGCCGACTCGGATGGAAAATCATTAGCCGGGGCATTCTGATCGGCGTATGTACCCTCGGGGCTTTCTGGCTGACACTGTCCAAGTCGCCGGGCGATCCGAAGCAACTCGTTCTCGCTCAGACGGTTGCGTTCGCAACTCTCGTGCTTGCCCAGCTCATTCACGTATTTGATTGCCGCAGCTCGAGGTCGATCTTCCACCGGAACATGTTGCAAAATAAATATCTTGTATTCGCCGTTCTGTCCTCACTCGTCTTAATGCTCGGTGTTCTGTACTTAAAGCCGCTGCAGCCGGTGTTTAAAACGGTGCCGCTCGATTTCAGAGAGTGGTGTCTCGTCTTCGTCGCAGCCGGCATCCCGACATTCGTTATGGGCATCGGCAGCGTACTTAGCTCGAACCGCAAAAAAACGAAGACGAAGTGGAATTCGCCAAGCACGCAATCCGCAGCAAGGTAAACCGCTTTCGGCAGCCTTCGGCTTGCAGCGCAAGATGCTGCCTTGCCGAAGGTTGTTATGCTTGCAGGTGAATAGACATAAAGTGCAAATGAATGTGCAATTAGAGAATGGTCATGTCTCTCCCTATTACGATATGCTAGATCACAAATATTGTTGGACGCAGCGATGCGGCAGCCATTAACTATCGTAAAAGGGGATATAATGACTATGGAATTTACGAAAATGCACGGACTTGGCAACGACTTTATCGTCGTAGCAGGGGAACAGCAGCTTCCGGACAATGTATCGCAGCTCGCGATCGATTTGTGCAACCGGTTTTTCGGCATTGGAGCAGACGGTCTCGTCTATATCCTGCCTAGCGAGAAAGCAGATTTTATGATGCGCATTATCAATTCCGACGGTTCCGAAGCAGAACAATGCGGTAACGCAATCCGCTGCGTAAGCAAATATGTGTACGATAACAGCATGATTGACCGTACGGACATTACAATTGAAACGATTGGCGCAGGCGTTCAGCCGGTGCAGCTGACCTTGAAGGACGGTCAAGTGGCTGCCGTTCGTGTGGACATGGGCCAACCGATCTTGAATGGTCTGCAAGTGCCGACGACGATCGACTCCGACCGTATTGTCGGTCATCCGATCGAAGTCGATGGACGTACGTTCACGTTCACGGCTGTATCGATGGGCAATCCGCACTGCGTTATTTATGTAGACGATGCCGTGAATTTCGATCTCGGAGTGTGGGGACCGAAGCTGGAGACGCACCCGTTGTTCCCGCGCAAGACGAACGTCGAGTTCGTTACGGTCAATTCCCGCAGCCAGACGGATATGCGCGTATGGGAGCGCGGAGCCGGACCTACGCTGGCATGCGGAACAGGTGCCTGCGCAACGGTCGTATCTTCGGTGCTTAACGGACTGACGGACCGGACGGCGACCGTATCGCTTAAAGGCGGCGACCTGCACATCGAGTGGAACGAGGCTGACAATCACGTGTATATGACAGGCCCGGCAGCAGCCGTATTCACGGGTACGCTGTAACCGGAATTCGGTATAGGTGGGATGAACGATGAAGCTTGATTTGCGCGAAGCGCTTCGGCAGCGCGTGTTGACCGGGGACGGGGCGATGGGGACGTACTTGTACCAATCGGGATTTCCGGTCGGCGTTTCCTACGAGGAATATAACGTGATCCGCCCGGATGTGATCGGCGGCGTGCACCGCAGCTATTATGAAGCGGGCGCGCGGTTGATCGAGACGAATACGTTCTCGGCTAACGTGGAGAAGCTCTCGAAGTATGGGCTCGAATCGGATGTTGAGCGGATTAACCGGTCGGGCGTGCAGCTGGCGCGCACGTCGGTCGGCGCCGATGCCTATGTCGTCGGCGCAGTCGGCTCGATCCGGGGCGGACGCCGCAGCGGCGTTCCGCTGCCGGACGTGGAGAGGGCGCTCTCGCAGCAAATCGGCATATTATTGGACGAAGGCGTCGACGGCATTTTGCTGGAGACGTTTTTCGATTTGGAGGAGATCGTTCTCGCGCTCCGACTTGTCCGGCAGGCAGGTGCCGCACCAGTCATCTGCCAATTCGCCATCGAAGAAGGCGGCAGCACGGCCGATGGTACTGGACTTGCGCAAGCGTTCTCGATACTGGAAGCGGAAGGAGCCGATGTCGTCGGCTTCAACTGCCGTTCCGGACCAAGAGGCATTATGCGCGCGATCGAGTCGCTTGGCGGAAAAGTGAGTCTGCCGATTTCCGTGTTCCCGAATGCAGGCTTTCCCGATTACGTCGACGGCACCTATACGTACTCGGCAGCACCTGCATACTTTGGGGCATCCGCGCAACGGTTCGCGGATCTGGGCGCCCGGATTATCGGCGGCTGCTGCGGAACGACGCCGGAGCACATTGGCGCCATCACAGCGGCGCTGGACGGATATTCGCCTTCCGCCGGGACTGCCAAGCTTTCGGCTGCGGCGCAAGCCGTTCTGGACGGCGGCCCGTCCGTGACGATCAGTGCCGCACCGGAACCGCCGGCTTCCCCGCCTGGGGCAACCATTCCTTCGATTGTCGAGTTGGCGAAGCAGCGCCATACGGTTATCGTTGAGCTGGATCCTCCGCGCGATCTCGATATTACGAAGTTTATGGAAGGGGCAGCGGCGCTGAAAGCGGCGCAAGCCGATGCGCTGACTATGGCGGATAATTCGCTTGCTGTTACACGGATGAGCAACATCGCTCTCGCGACGCTCGTGAAGGAGCGGACCGGCATCCGGCCGCTCGTTCATATCGCTTGCCGGGACCGGAACCTGATCGGCACGCAGTCGCATATGATGGGGCTCGATGCGCTCGGCATCGATCATGTGCTTGCCGTGACAGGCGATCCGGCTCGGTTTGGCGATTTGCCTGGCGCGACCTCCGTCTACGACATGACGTCTTTCGAGATGATTAAGATGATTAGGCAGTTGAACGCCGGAATCGCTTTTTCGGGCCAACCGCTTAAACAGAAAGCGAATTTCATAGTAGGGGCCGCCTTCAATCCGAACGTCAAGCATTTGGACAAAGCGGTCGCAAGGCTGGAGAAGAAGATCGCTTCCGGTGCGCATTATATTATGACGCAGCCCGTATACGATACGGACTTGATTGAACGGATGGCGGAAGCGACCAAACATATCGATGTTCCGATATTCGTCGGGGTCATGCCGCTTGCGAGCGGGCGGAACGCCGAATACCTGCATAACGAGGTGCCTGGCATTCAACTGTCGGACAGCGTCCGAAGCCGGATGGCGGGGCTTGAAGGCGAAGCGGGGAGAGCGGAAGGCGTTCAGATCGCGTCGGAATTAATCGATGCGATTATGCCTCATTTCAACGGTATCTATTTAATGACGCCTTTCATGTTGTACGGAATGACGGTCAAGCTTACTGAGCATGTGTGGGCGAAGACGGGACGGTTCAAGATCGAGAATGGGGGCGGCTAACCTATCGTTAGCGCGAATTTCGGCCGATTTCGGCGCATAACGCCGATAATCGGCCGAAATGTTGAAAAATAGCTTGTGAGAAACAATAAAATCCTTTAAAATAGATAAACAATGCACGTGCCATGCTCTTTTTGCTTTTTGAGGCAGCATGGCAGCGTTCATTTTGAACGGAAATTCAGGTTGCCCGGCATGTTAGGCTGGGCGCGCTGCGTATGTTACGAAACTTTTTCGTCAACAATAGTGCAGGGTTCTGCCATTCTTTACTTCATCCGGCAGCAGGGCATATCGTTCCGAATCATACCAAGCTACATCATTAATCAGCAGTTGCATGTGGAGTACCGGAGGGGGAACCTGATATGGCAATCAAGCTCATTAATATCGGATTCGGAAATATCGTTTCCGCCAATCGGATCATCTCGATCGTCAGTCCGGAATCGGCACCGATCAAGAGAATTATCCAAGAAGCTCGCGACCGTCATATGTTGATTGATGCAACGTATGGCCGACGGACGCGTGCAGTCATCATTACGGACAGCGATCACGTCATTTTGTCCGCGGTTCAGCCGGAGACAGTGGCGCATCGGTTATCCGTCAAAGATGACGATCATGACGAATAGTACGGGGAGTCTTATGAAAAGAGGATTGTTAATCGTATTGTCCGGTCCGTCCGGAGTCGGCAAAGGCACCGTCTGCGCGAACTTGCGCCATCGGATGCCGGAACTCGTATATTCCGTGTCGGCGACGACTCGCGAGCCGCGGCAAGGCGAGATTAATGGCATCAACTACTTCTTTAAATCGCGGGAACAGTTCCAAGATATGATCGCGAACGACGCGCTGCTGGAATGGGCTGAATATGTCGGCAATTTCTACGGTACGCCGCGTGATTTCGTCGAACGGACGCTTGCTTCCGGCAAAGATATTATTCTTGAAATCGAAGTTCAAGGCGCGCTGAAAGTGAAGCAGAAGTTTTCGGAAGGCGTCTTTGTTTTCTTAATGCCTCCTTCGCTCGACGAGCTGAAGCAGCGCATTACGGGACGCGGCACGGAAGCGGCGGACGTAATCGACCACCGTATGAACGTTGCCGTCGAAGAGATGAACTTGCTGGGCCATTATGATTATGCGGTCGTTAACGATGAGATCGACGCCGCGTGCCAGCGTATTCAAAGCATTATTACTGCGGAGCATTGCCGAGCGGACCGATTGAAAGCCGTACCGGTACAAATGCCCGCTGCTTCAGAGAAAGCATAGATGAGGTGAGAGGATATGTTATATCCGTCCATTGATGAAATGATTGAGAAAGTAGACAGCAAGTATAAGCTTGTTGTAGCCGCTTCGAGACGTGCCCGCATGCTGCGCGAAGGATCGAAGCCAGAAATTCGCAACGCGAAGTCGCACAAGCAAGTTGGCGTTGCTCTGGAAGAGATTTATCACGATTTGCTTATCGTGGAATCGGTCGAAGTTCCGCCAACCAATAAGTAAGCACGGCAGCAGCGACTTGGCTGCCTGTGATCGTAACGCGCCAAGCTCGCGAAATAACGGCCGAACATCAAGGCGGCAAAAGAGTGACAACCGGATTGCGGTTGTTATTTTTTTGTTTCTAGAGGGAGTGATGATCGCATGAGAGGGAAGACGATTATACTCGGCATTACGGGCGGAATCGCCGCTTACAAAGGCGCTGCGCTGTGCAGCAAGCTCGTGCAGGCAGGGTTCGACGTGCATGTCATTATGACGGAAGGGGCATGCAAGTTCATAACGCCGCTGACGCTGCAGACGCTGTCGCGCAACCCGGTCTACACGGACACGTTCGACGAGCGGGATCCGTCTGTCGTCTCGCATATTGACTTGGCCGATAAGGCGGATCTGATTCTTGTCGCGCCTGCGACAGCGAATACGATTGCGAAGATGGCGGCCGGCATAGCCGACGATATGCTCACCACGACGCTTCTGGCGGCGACATGCCGCATCGTTGTTGCTCCTGCAATGAACGTACATATGTATGACCATCCTGCCGTTGTGCGCAATCTTAACGTGCTTGCGGAACGCTCGGTCATGTTCATCGAGCCGGAGACGGGGCAGCTCGCCTGCGGTTATGTTGCGAAGGGCAGACTGGCGGAGCCGGAGACGATCGTTGCTGCGGTTGCCGATATTCTGGCCGAAGATGAGCGTAAGCCGCTTCTAGGCAAGAAGGTGCTTGTTACGGCCGGCGGCACGGTCGAGAGGCTTGATCCGGTCCGGTATTTGACGAATGATTCATCGGGCAAAATGGGTTTTGCTCTTGCGGAAGCCGCTCGTGATTTCGGTGCCGAGGTAACGGTTATTGCCGCTCGTACAAGCGCGTCGCCGCCTAACGGTGTTGCCGTCGTCCGGGTTGAGTCAGCTCAGGATATGCTTGATGCCGTGATGGAACGGTTCGATTCGTCGGATCTCATCGTGAAAGCAGCGGCGGTTGCGGATTATCGTCCGGTCGTACGTGCGTCGTCTAAGATAAAAAAATCGGGCGACCGTCTTATGCTGGAGCTCGAGAAGACGACCGACATTTTGCAGACGCTCGGTGAACGAAAAACGAAGCAATATTTGATTGGTTTTGCCGCAGAGACCGGCGATCTGGATCATTATGCAATGGATAAGCTGCAGCGCAAACATTGCGACATGCTTGCGGCTAACGATGTCAGCGAAGAAGGCGCGGGCTTCAACAAGGATACGAACATTATTCGTCTGTACGATAAATCCGGGCTCATCGAAGCGCTGCCGATCATGTCCAAACGGGATGCTTCCCGCAGGATGCTGACGATTGCTGCGCAGCGTATGGCGGACCGGGAGGGCAAGGAGGCCGGCCGATGATTGCGAGAGTCATCGTGGACGTTCCGAGCCGCCAGACGGACCGGCCGTTCGACTATGAGGTGCCGGAAGAGCTTCAAGGCTGGATCGAAGCGGGGAGCCGCGTCGGTGTTCCGTTCGGCGGCCGGGTGCTGCAGGGGTTCGTCATCGGACTTGCGGGCCTGGACACAGCGGAAGTGGACCGTTCTCGGCTGAAGCCGATAGCGGAGCTGCTGGACCCGCTTCCGCCGCTGCGGCCCGATCTGATAGAGCTGGCGGGCTGGCTCAGCGACAAATACTGCTGCACGCTAATCGCGGCGCTGCAGGCGATGCTGCCGGCTGCGATGAAAGGCAAGGCGGAGCGCTACGTCAGATGGAGCGAATCGTTCGAAGCGAGCGAGCCTGCAGCTGCGAATGCGGTGCTGCTGCCGGATGGCATGCGGGACTGGCTGAAGAAGAACGGTGCAGTGAAGCTCGATACGATGAGGGAGAGGTTCCCTGGTGCCGGTGAATATGTGAAAGCAGCCATTCGGATCGGTCTGCTGGAGGAGCAAGTGGCGATTAAGGACAAAGTCGGCATCCGCAAAGTGCTGACCGTGTTTCCTCCTGCTGACCGTGCTGCGGCGGAGGAAGCATTGGCCCAATGGCCTGCGAGGTCTGCCAAGCAGCGGGACATTCTCGCTTATATGATTCAGCTAGGCGCATCTGTTCCGATGCAGCAACTGGTTGCCGATGCCGGCACGACGGCAGCTACGGTCAGAGCGGTGGCGGACAAAGGCTGGCTGTCGCTTCGCGAAGTAGAGGCGGAACGCGACCCGTACGCCGGCCGTTCGTTCAAGCAGACCCATCCGCTAGCTTTGACCGAAGGACAACAGGAAGTGCTGGCGCATATCGTAGCTTCGGTCGATGCGCGGGAACCGAAACCGTTCCTGCTGCATGGCGTAACCGGCAGCGGCAAGACGGAAGTGTATTTGCAGGCGATTCAGCGCTGCTTGGATTTGGATCGGCAGGCTATTGTGCTCGTTCCCGAGATTTCGCTCACGCCCCAAATGGTCGAAAGGTTCAAAGGCCGGTTCGGCGACGCGGTCGCTGTCTTGCACAGCCGGCTGTCGCAAGGCGAACGCTATGACGAATGGCGCAAAATACGCGAGCGCCGGGCACAGGTTGCAGTCGGCGCACGGTCGGCTATATTCGCGCCGTTCGAATCGATCGGGCTCATTATTATCGACGAAGAGCACGAATCAAGCTACAAGCAGGAAGAGAGCCCGAAGTACCATGCCCGCGATGTCGCTGTGAAGCGTGCAAGACAGCATGGCGCGGCTGTTGTGCTCGGCTCTGCGACGCCGTCGCTGGAGTCTTATGCTGCCGCAACGGCCGTCCGCTCGTCTGCCGCGGCAAGCAGCACATCCGCTCCTTCGCTGCTTGCTATGCCTGACCGCGTGGCGGGCAGGCCGATGCCGCCCGTAACCGTCGTCGATATGCGCGAGGAGCTGCAAGCAGGCAACCGTTCGATGTTCAGCCGCAAGCTGCACACTGCGCTCGCCGACCGTCTGGAGCGGGGAGAACAGTCGGTGCTGCTGCTTAACCGCCGCGGCTATTCGACCTTCGTCATGTGCCGGTCTTGCGGTTATACCGCGACATGCCCGCATTGCGACATTTCGCTTACGTACCATCAGAAGACCCGTGTTCTTCGCTGCCACTATTGCGGCCATTCCGAAGGAGCGCCGTCCAAGTGCCCTTCGTGCGAGAGCGAGCATATCCGTTTCTTCGGTACGGGTACGCAGCGCGTCGAGGAGGAGCTGGCGAAGCTGTTTCCCGGCATCCGGGTCATCCGGATGGATGTCGATACGACGACGGAGAAAGGCTCTCACGAGAAATGGCTCAAGCTGTTCGGCGAACGCAAAGCGGATGTGCTGCTCGGTACGCAGATGGTGGCCAAAGGGCTTGATTTCCCTTATGTGACGCTGGTCGGCGTTATTGCGGCGGACACATCGCTGCATCTTCCCGATTTTCGTTCCGCCGAGCGGACTTTCCAACTGCTGACGCAGGTAGCGGGACGTGCGGGACGGCACGAACTGCCCGGCGAGGTCTTCATTCAGTCTTATGCCCCTGAGCATTATGCGATCCAGACGGCGCAGCATCACGATTATGAATCGTTCGTTCGTGAGGAGCTGTCTCACCGAAGGGCAATGGGCTATCCGCCGTACTGCCGGCTCATTCTCGTCACGATGTCGCATGAGCAGCTGCCGCTGCTGACCGATGTGGGCGAGCGTCTTGCCCAGCGTCTGCGCGATGCGGCGGGAGCGGCTGGCATTCTGGGACGGGTGGACGGCATGAGCGGGCCGCGCGCGCTTGACGTGCTCGGACCTGTGGCATCGCCGATTGCGAGGATGAAAGATCGCTACCGTTTTCAATGTATGATAAAATATCGGGGTAACGTAGACGCCACCGCCCTGCTGCAAGAGGTGATCCGTCCTTTCATGACAGGTGCTGAAGGCAGAGGCGTACAGTTCGGTATTGACGTCGATCCTCATATGATTTTATAGATTTTGAACCTATCATCATCAAGAAAGAAGGGACCTATCATGTCGATTCGTATTATTGTGAAAGATCCGGACCCCGTATTGCGTGAGGTTGCGAAGGAAGTAACCAAATTTACGCCGAACCTGCACAAGCTGCTGAAGGATATGGCGGAGACGATGTATGACGCGGAGGGCGTCGGCTTGGCTGCGCCGCAGATCGGCATTTCGAAGCGGGTCATCGTGGTTGATATCGGCGATGAGGAATCCGGGCTTATCGAGATGGTCAATCCAGTCATCGTATCGAGCGAAGGCGAACAGCTCGGACCGGAAGGCTGCCTTAGCATTCCGAATTTGAACGGCGACGTGAAACGTGCCGACCTCATTAAGATTGCAGGCCAAGACCGCAACGGCAATCCGTTCGAAGTAGAGGCGTCGGGTTTCCTTGCCCGCGCGTTCCAGCATGAGATCGACCATTTGAACGGCGTTTTGTTCACGGATATTGCCGAGAGCGTATACGATATTTCGCAGCAGCCCCGCCGGCGCAAGGACGGAGAGTGAGCTTCCGATGAAAATCGTATTTATGGGAACGCCTGAATTCGCGGTCCCATCGCTTGAACGTATTCTGGCAGACGGCTATGAAGTGACGGCCGTCATCACGCAGCCGGACCGGCCGAAGGGGCGAAAGCGCGAGCTGACGCCGCCTCCTGTGAAGGAAGCGGCGGTGCGCCTTGGTTTGCCGGTTCACCAACCGGAGCGGATGCGCAGCGAAGAAGCGGCCGCACTCATCGAATCGCTGAAGCCGGATCTGATCGTTACAGCCGCATATGGTCAAATCTTGCCGCGCGCGGTGCTGAGCACGCCGCGGCTTGGCTGTATTAACGTGCATGGCTCGCTGCTGCCGAAATACCGGGGCGGAGCGCCGATTCAACGTTCGATCATCAACGGCGAGAACGTGACGGGCGTCACGATTATGTATATGGCGGAAGGGCTCGATACTGGCGATATGATTAGCCGGGTAGAAGTGCCGATCGACGATGCGGATACGTCGGGCACGCTGTTCGAGAAACTGAGCGCCGCTGGCGCGGAGCTGCTTAGTCAGACACTGCCGTCGATTGAGAATGGAGCGGCTGCCAGAGTACCGCAAAATCATGACGAAGCAACCTATGCTCCGAACTTGTCGCGTGACGATGAGCGGATCGATTGGACCAAAAGCGCGCGTCAGCTGTATGACCAAGTGCGCGGCTTGTCGCCGATGGCAGGCTCGTTCACCCTGTGGAACGGAGAACCGTTCAAAGTGTGGCGCTGCGAAGTGGACCAAGCTTCTGGCGCCGGCTCGCTGCCGCCGGGCTCTGTACTGTCTGCGGCTGCAGACGGTATCGTCGTACAGACGGGAGCGGGCACGCTTCGACTGCTCGATATTCAACCGGCCGGCAAGAAAGCGATGGCTGCTGCCGACTGGCTGAAGGGCGCTCGGCTTGAGCGCGGCAATATGTTCGGCGGAGGCGCCGAATGAACCGGCCGGTAAGCGGCGGCAAGCCGGGAGCAGGGGCGCAGCGGCAGGGCGGAGGCAACGGCAAGCCGGCAGGCGAAAACGCTGGTGCAGGCAAGCAGCAGCGTGCGGCAGCGAAGTCTGGCGCACGAAGCGGCGGAACGGGCCGGCAACCGAGTGTGGCCGGCAGGCCGAATGCTGGCAGCGGCGGTACAAACCGTAAGCCGGGCAGCAGCAAGCCGAGTGCGGCGTCCAAGCCGTCGGCTGGAAGCGCCGGTGCAGGCGGTCAGCGTCCGAAACGCCGTCCGGCGACGGCGCGCGAAGTCGCGTTGGACGTGCTGGTGAAGGTCGAAAAGGAAAATGCGTTCAGCAACCTGGCGTTAAGCGGCGCACTGCAGCATGCGGAGCTGTCGCGGCAAGATGCAGGACTAGCGACGGAGCTTGTGTATGGCACGATTCAGCGCAAGCTGTCTATCGACCATGCCTTGTCGGAGCTTGCAGCGAAAGGGCTGGCCAAGCTGGAACCGTGGGTGCTGCAGTTGCTTCGCTTAAGCGCCTATCAGCTGTTGTTCCTCGACCGCGTTCCCGCTCATGCGGCGGTGAACGAGGCGGTGGCGATCGCGAAGCGCCGCGGCCATGCCGGTATATCCGGCATGGTGAACGGCATGCTGCGCAATCTGCTCCGCCGCAAGGACGAGCTCGCGCCCGAGGCGGCGGCTTCGCAGCCGGGCATCGCGCCGGCACGGCGCATCGCGCTCCGCCATTCGTATCCCGAATGGCTCGTCGCGCGCTGGATCGCCGCCTATGGCGAAGCGGCAGCGGAACGAATCTGCGCGGCAGGCAATGAAGCGCCGCGCTCCAGCATCCGCGTCAACCAGCTTCGCTCGACGCGGGAGCAGGCAATCGCCGAGCTGGCCGAGGACGGCATCGAGGCGGAGCTCTCGAAGCTGTCGCCTGACGGCGTCGTCGCCCGGCGAGGCGGAAGCTTGGCCGATACGATCGGCTTCCGTGATGGCAAGTGGACGATTCAGGATGAGAGCTCGATGCTTGTCGCGGGCGCTGCGCGTCCGCAGCCGGGCATGACGGTGCTCGACTGCTGCGCGGCTCCGGGCGGCAAGACGACGCATCTTGCCGAGCTCATGGGAGACAAGGGGCGCGTCGTTGCGAATGACGTGCATCCGCATAAGCAGGCGCTCATTGAACAGCAGGCGGAACGGCTTGGCTTGTCGTCCGTCCAAGCGGTGACGGGCGACGCTGCCGAGCTTGGCGAGAGGTTCTCGCTGGCATCGTTCGACCTCGTGCTGCTCGACGCTCCTTGCTCCGGCTTCGGCGTCATCGCCCGCAAACCGGAGATCAAATGGACGAAGACCGAAGATGATGTGGCGGCAATCGCTTCGATTCAAGAGCGGCTCTTGGAGTCCGCTGCCGGTCTCGTCAAACCAGGCGGACGGCTTGTCTACAGCACATGCACGATCGAACGGGAAGAAAACGAGCTTCAAGTTGAACGTTTCTTGGCTAAGCATCCCGAATATGAGCTTGATGCCGAATGGCCGCCGGAGCTGCTTGCAGCGCTCCGCAGCTGCGGAGCGGCGGACGAATCGTTCGCTGGTGCGGTCCAACTGCTGCCAAGCCATAACGGAAGCGACGGCTTCTACATCGCAACGCTCAGCAGACGGCCGTAACGCGGCCTGTGGTCTGGCATGGGCGTTTGTGGTAAACTATACGACAGCGGATGCGATGAATCGCGTCCGCCTTATTTTAAAGACGTAGGTGTGATAAACAAGATGGCAAAAGAAATCGTACTGCCGGAGAAACCTTTCATATACGACTACACGCTGGAGGAATTGCAGCAATGGATGAAGGACAACGGAGAGCCTGCTTTCCGCGCCGGCCAGCTATTTGATTGGCTTTATGTGAAACGGGTACGCAGCTTTGAAGAGATGTCGAACCTTCCGAAGGGGCTTCGGACCAAGTTAGAGGATCAATTCGCGTTCGTGACGCTGTCGGAAATAACAAAGTTCGAATCGAAGGACGGAACGGTCAAGTTTCTGTTCGGCCTGCATGACAACCATGCAATCGAGACCGTTATTATGCGCCACAATTACGGCAACAGCATTTGCGTTACGACGCAGGTCGGCTGCCGTGTCGGCTGCACATTCTGCGCATCGACGCTTGGCGGCTTGAAGCGCAATCTAACGGCTGGCGAGATCGTAGCACAGGTCGTATGGGCTCAGCAGCTGCTGGATGCAACGAACGAACGCGTGTCGAGTATCGTTATTATGGGTACTGGCGAGCCGTTCGAAAATTATGATCCAACGATGAATTTTTTGCGTATCATGATTCATGAGAAGGGTCTGAACATCGGGCAGCGGCACATTACAGTGTCGACAAGCGGCATCGTGCCGAGCATTTACCGGTTTGCGGATGAGAATACGCAGATTAATCTTGCGATCTCGATTCACGCGCCGAACGATGCGCTTCGCTCGAAGCTGATGCCGGTCAACCGGCGGTTCCCGTTCAACGACGTTATGGAGTCGCTTCGTTACTATATTGCGAAGACCGGCCGCCGCGTCACGTTCGAATACGCGCTTATCGGCGGCGTGAACGACCGTGCGGAGCATGCGGAGGAGCTGGCCCAGGTGCTGCAGGGCATGCTGTGCCATGTCAACCTGATACCGGTTAACCATGTGCCGGAGCGCGACTACGTGCGTACGCCGCGCGACGATATTTTCGAATTCCAGCGCATTCTCGAGAAGAACAAAATCAACGCGACGATTCGCAGAGAGCAAGGCCACGATATCGCGGCCGCTTGCGGCCAGCTGCGGGCGAAGCATATGGAATCCACGGCGAGGTGATCCGGATTTGATTACGGCTAACCGGACGGATATCGGACGCGTCCGACAAGTAAACGAGGACAGCTATTGGGTGGAAGAACTCGAAGGCGGCGTGGTGGTAGCCGTTGTGGCGGACGGCATGGGCGGCCATCTTGCAGGAGAGGTTGCGAGCCGGATGACGGTCGATTCGCTGCGTGATTCGCTGCGCGCGGTTACGCCAGGCATGCCGGAACAGGAATGCGAGGCGCTGCTGCGCGAAGCGATCAAGCAAGCGAATGAAGTCGTGTATGATACGGCCTCGCGCAACGAGCGTTACAGCAACATGGGGACGACGGTCATTATTGCCGTCGTGGACGATGGCCGGGCCATCGTCGCCCACGTCGGCGACAGCCGCATCTATCAATTAGACGCGGACGGTTTGACGCTGCTCACCGACGATCATACGCTCGTGAATGAGCTGTTGAAATCTGGACAAATTACGGCTGAGGAAGCAGCCGTTCATCCGCGTCGCAACGTCATCATGCGCGCCGTCGGCACAGACCCGGCGGTAGAGGCTGATGTATCGGTATTTGCGCTGCAAGCGGCAGATATTTTGCTGCTGTGCAGCGACGGGCTAACCGATATGGTAAGCCATGATCAAATGCTGACGACGCTGCAGACCGAGACGATTGATCTTGACGGCAAGGCGGAACGTCTCGTTCAACTGGCGCTCCAAGCAGGCGGCGATGATAACATTACCGTCGTCCTCGTGCAAGGCGACGCTAGGCAGAAACGGGAGGAGTGACGGATATGATCGGACATGAACTTGGAGGACGCTACGAAATCATATCCCGGATTGGCGGCGGCGGCATGGCGCTTGTCTATAAGGCGCATGACGTGCTGCTCAACCGGAAGGTAGCAGTCAAAGTGCTGCGTCAGCAATTCGTTCACGACGAGGAATTTATCCGGCGCTTCCGGCGTGAGGCGCAATCGGCCGCATCGCTCTCGCATCCGAATGTCGTCAGTATCTATGATGTCGGACAAGAGGACGAAGTGCATTATATCGTCATGGAATATGTTGAAGGCAACAATCTTAATGAAATTATTCACGACAGAGCGCCGCTGCAGCCGGAAGAAGCTGTACATATCGCGGCGCAAATATGCGACGCTCTTGAGAACGCGCACCAGAATCAAATTATTCATCGCGATATTAAGCCGCATAACATACTCATCGGCAAGAACGGCAGAGTGAAAGTGACCGACTTCGGCATCGCGCGTGCGGTTACGGCATCGACGATAACGCAGACAGGCTCCGTCGTAGGCTCCGTTCATTATTTTTCTCCGGAGCATGCGAAAGGGACGCCGACGGGCGAGAAGTCGGATTTGTATTCGCTCGGCATCGTTCTGTACCAGATGCTGACGGGCAAGCTGCCGTTTCACGGCGAAAGCCCGATCAGCGTAGCTCTTAAGCATTTGCAGGAGTCGTTCATCGAACCGCGAACGATCAACCCGCTTATTCCGCAAAGCGTCGAGAATGTCATCCTCCGTGCAATGCGCAAAAATCCGAACGAGCGGTATTCGTCCGCCGGAGAAATGTTTCGCGATCTCGATAGCTGCTTATCGCCTGAACGGCTGCACGAGCCGAAAGCGACGTTCGTCAACCTTGCGGACGATATGGATGCAACACGCGTAATGCCGGCTATCCGGCAAAGCGCAGCAACGGTCCGCGCGGCGTCGGAGGAGCGTGCCTCGCAGGAGCGTACCCCTTCCGCTGCTGGAACGGCGAACACGCAGTCCGTTGAATGGGAGGACGAGCCTAAGAAGCCTTGGTGGAAGCGTCCTATGCCGATGATTATCGTGACGCTTGTCCTAATCGCCGGTCTTTATTTCGGCGTTCGGGCGGTTTCCAACAGTTTCGATGTTCCGGAGGTCGAAGTGCCGTATGTCGTCAACATGAGCGAAGATGATGCGGTCAAAGCGATTGAAGACGCCGGTCTACTCGTCGAGGAGCCGATTATTCGCGAGTTTAATCCTGACTTCGAACCTGGGTTCGTCTACGATCAGTCGAAAGCGAAAATGAAGGTGAAGGAAGGCGCGCTCATCAAGCTGTATATCAGCAAAGGAGCCGAACTGGAGACGATGACCGACTTTAAGGGCCAATCGCTTAATTCGGCAACCGAAGATCTTGCCGCGCTCGGCGTAGAAGGCAGCCGAGTGAAGAACGAACCCGTATTCAGCGATCAGGAAGCGGGCACGATCATCTCGCAAATCCCTGCGGCGAATGAACAATTCGATCCGAAGACCGTAACGGTTACCTTTAAAGTAAGCAAGGGGCAGGAAACGGTCGTGATGCCGGGTCTCGTCGGCTTGAAGGAAGCAGAGGCGAAAGTGATTCTCAGCCAGAAAGGGCTGAAGCTTTCGGAGGCAAATATCGTCCGCGAGCCAAGCTATGAACCAGAAGGCAAAGTCATTTTCCAGTTCCCTTATAAAGAAGGCGAGGAAGTCGGCAAGGGGGCCGAAGTGTCCATTACGGTCAGCTCAGGCTTGCCGCCGGACGCGCGCCAGAAGCCGGTTAACCTTCTTATCTCGCCGGCTCAAGCGGGGACAACGAGCGAAATTCGTATCGTCTACTCCGATGCAACAGGCGAGAATATAGAATGGGGCAAGAAAAAAATTAAAGATACGCAGCGGTTCTCCTTCAACGTCATCGTGTCGCCGAATAAGGATGCGACCGTAACGGTGTTCCGGGACAATCAGCTCGTTGATTCATTCACGATCACGATCGACAGCGGAACGGGTTCAAGCGACCAGACGATTCCGGGCAAAGAAAATCCGCCTGTGACGGATCAGCCAACGGGCGGCACGGAGCAAACGCCGGCAGACCCAGCGACGACGAATGTCGATCCAGGTGCCGGAAGTGAGGATAACCAACCAGATGGCAACCAATAATTATTTGCAAGGTACGATTGTCAAAGCGCTCGCCGGCTACTACTACGTCCAGCCTGCAGATCCGCAGGCTGAGACGGTGCAGTGCAGAGCGCGCGGCATTTTCAAAAAACGGGGCGTATCGCCGCTCGTCGGCGACCGCGTCGGTTATACGCTAACCGATAACGGCGAAGGCGCGGTCGAAGAAATCGCGCCCCGCTCCTCGGAGCTGATACGGCCGCCAGTGGCGAACATTGAGCTGGCGGTGCTTGTCTTTTCGGTAACCGAACCAGAGCTTAGCTTCATTCTGCTCGATAAGTTTCTTGTTCATATCGAGCATGCCGGTTTGGAGACGGCAATCTGCCTGAGCAAGAGCGATCTTGCCCAGACGGAAGGATCGGCCGGCGACTCGGCCCGCGAGGCGCTTCGCCGCGTCCGATCGGTGTATGAGCCGATGGGGTACGAGGTGTTCGAGACAAGCTCGCGTCATACCGAAGGCTGCGATCAACTGAGAGACAAGCTCAGCGGCCGTCTGTCGGTATTCGCCGGCCAATCCGGCGTCGGCAAGTCATCGCTGCTTAACGCGCTTGTGCCGGGGCTTACGCTGGAGACGAACGCGATTAGCGACCGTCTCGGGCGCGGTAAGCATACGACCCGCCATGTCGAGCTGATCGATCTCGGCGGCAGAAGCTTCGTTGCGGATACACCGGGCTTCAGCCAGCTTGATTTTGCAGAGCTTGGCATCGAGGATCTCGGCTATTGTTTCCGCGAGATGCGGGAGCTTGCGCCGTCTTGCAAGTTTAGAGGCTGTACACATGTGCATGAGCCTGCCTGCGCCGTCCTTCAAGCGTTAGCTGAAGGCAGCGTCGATGCCGGACGGCATGCGAATTACGTGTTATTCATGGAAGAGATGAGAGAGAAGAAGCGGAGGTACTAAACGTATGACCATTATTGCGCCGTCCATCCTATCGGCCGATTTCTCGAAGCTTGGGGAAGATGTTCAATCAGCAGAGAAAGCCGGAGGGGATTGGATCCATATTGATGTAATGGACGGGCATTTCGTACCGAATATGACGTTCGGTCCCATCGTCATTCAGTCCATACGTTCCTATACAAAGCTTCCGTTCGATGTGCATCTGATGATCGAGCGGCCCGAGCAGTATTTGGAAGCATTCGCTAGGGCGGGAGCGGACCGCATTACCGTTCATGCCGAAGCTTGCGTCCATCTGCACCGCGTCGTGCATCAAATCAAAGAGCTGGGGCTGCCGGCAGGCGTCGCCCTTAATCCCGGTACGCCGCTGTCAGCTGTCGAGCCGGTGCTCGACGATCTCGATCTTGTGCTGCTCATGACGGTTAACCCGGGCTTCGGCGGCCAGAAATTTATTCCGCAATCGGTTAACCGCCTGCGCCAGCTTCGCGGCATACTGCAGGAGCGTGGACTTAGCCATATGCATGTTCAAGTCGACGGCGGCATTAACGCAGAGACGGCTCCGCTCGTTCGCGACGCGGGAGCAAACGTGCTTGTTGCCGGCAACTATGTGTACGGCGCGGCGGACCGCAGTAGCGCAGTAGCGTCGCTTCGATAATTCGTTTGATTGCAGCCGGCTGTAAGCCGGCTTTTCGTCTATAATGAAGGAGGGCAACAGTTCGATGAAAGACTTAAGAGATTTGGACGAGGAGAACAAGACTCGTACTGCCCTGTTCATCTCGTTATTCAGCTTTTTATGCGGCCTTTGTCTGGCGCTGTTCGCTTCGATCAGCGGCCCGATTCATTTTGTATTCTCACTGCTCGCTTTTATTATCGGTCTGCGTGTATTCAGCAGAGTGGACCGGTTGAAGCCGCGTGTATGGTTCGTTATCCTTTCGATCATCTGGTATTTGTTGCTCACGACTATTTTTACAATGGTTACATATGTACGCGACAACCCGCTTCCCGCGGCCGGCTAGGCCTTCTGCGCGCTGGAATAGGACGACTTGCTTATGCATAGTATGGTTACATGAACGATGGTTCCGCGAAGAATCGAGGTTCCTGCCACCTAGTGTGCGTATTGAGGCGTCGATCATCCGATGAGCGCGTTTGAGGAGGGATGGGGCATGAAATTTTACACGATCAAGCTGCCGAAGTTTCTGGGCGGCTTCGTCAAGGCCATCTTGAATACGTTCCAAAAAAACTGACAGCGGCCGAGCCGGGCGATAGTACGATCGTGGACAATGGCGATGAGGGGGTGTTCCGGACGCGCCAACTTGTGAGCATACCCTCTAGTGCCGCATGCGCATCCGGTTTCTTGTAACATAATGAATACGATTGTTAAACCGCCTGTATTCCGATTGTGATGATCGAATGCGGGCGTTTTGTATTGTTATGGTGACAGGCTGAACCGGAGGCTGGGCGCATAATGCACGGATACGACAAAAAGACCGCGCCCTAGGACGCGGTCTTCCGTCAAGTACGGCCTATTGGCCGGCCTTATTATACGCGGGTTACTTTACCCGATTTCAGCGCGCGGGCGCTAACCCATACGCGTTTCGGTTTGCCGTCGACTAGGATACGCACTTTTTGTACGTTAACGCCCCAAGAACGACGGTTCTTGTTGTTCGCGTGGGAAACGTGGTTGCCCGTGCTTGGCGCTTTACCCGTAATTGCACATTTGCGAGACATGGATACACCTCCTTAATCAACGCGGAGCATACGGCTTACGTAAAATCCGCTCACTTGCGGAGCATAGCAGCATAGAAAGCTTCCGCTGAAATGTCGCTGGTCATACGTCTTCATTGGCAATAGCTTCTGATACGAAGCGCATATAAACATACTTAAGTATCGTATCACAACTGTCTTTTCTTTGTCTAGTCCTGTGCCTAACCAATTCGACCGTTTCACTGCTCATTTCGGATATGTTTGTATAGCTTCTTGTCGATAATCAGTGTAAAATGTCGTTAGTGCGATCATTCCTTCGTTTCATTAACGAATGCGGGGCCAAACCGCCGTATAGCGGCCGGAATCGCTCCGGAAATGATGAAAGTCTGAATAAATGTTATGACAAGGGCAACGCTCTGCCCTTGTATGGATGCGTTTTCATATCGGAATATGAGCAGTGTCGCCGTTCTTCTTCATAATCGACACTGTTTATAGTACAATGGTTGAAAAGTCCACTTAGAGATGCATAAGGAAAAGGAGCGAATTTCCATGCCACTGCAGCTGAGCACCGAGCTCGGAAAAGTAATGATAACGGATGATTGCATCGCGGTCCTTGCAGGCTCTGCCGCGCTGGAATGCTATGGGCTTGTCGGAATGGCTTCCCGTAAGCAGCTGAAGGACGGAATAGCCGAGCTGCTCGGCCGGGACAATTTGTCCCGCGGAGTCGAAGTCAGGCATGAGAATGAGCGGCTGCTCATCGACTTGCACATTATTGTAAGCTACGGAACCAAAATATCCGAAGTCGCGCATAATATTCAAACAAAAGTGAAATACGTGCTCAATGATGTTATCGGTCTAGAAGTAGACCAGGTTCATATATTTGTGCAGGGTGTCAGGGTACTTAAGTAGGCGGGAAGGGGAATCTTTGTTGAGCAAGCGCATGATTAATGGAAACGATTTTGCCCGTATGGCGGCAGCCGGGGCTGAACATTTGCATCGCAACGCAGAGCGGGTGAATGCATTGAACGTGTTCCCGGTGCCGGACGGCGATACCGGAACGAATATGAATTTAACGATGGCCTCGGGGATGAAAGAGCTGCAGAGCAAGCCGTCGCCGCATCTTGGCAAGGCGGTAGAGGCGCTGTCCAAGGGACTGCTGATGGGTGCGCGCGGTAACTCCGGCGTTATTTTATCCCAATTGTTCCGCGGATTTGCCCGGTCGCTTGCAGCGGTTGAGCAAGCCGATGCGATGCAGCTGGCTGCGGCGCTTCAACACGGCGTCGACCTGGCTTACAAGGCAGTCGTGAAACCGGTAGAGGGTACGATCTTAACCGTTGCGCGTGAAGCAGCGAAACATGCCGTTCAAATTGCCCGCCGTATCGGCAGTGCGGACGAGCTGATGCGCGAAGTGCATTCGAAAGCGCACGAGGCGCTATTGCGGACGCCGGATCAATTGCCGGTGCTGAAGCAGGTTGGCGTTGTCGATTCCGGCGGCCAAGGGCTCGTCTATATTTATGAGGGATTTGTCCGCGCATTGTCGTCGGATATGCATGCGGAGGAGCCGTTTGCGACGGAAGCGGCAATGCCGGAAGATGTGGGGATGGCTGACCGTTTCAATGCGGCGCGCCTGGCAGCTCCGAGCGGCCGTCAAGCGTCCGCGCAATCTCGTCTGTCTACAGAAGATATTGAGTTCCTGTACGACATGGAGTTTTTCATCGACCGGACACGCGCTAGCCGCACCGCACCTTCCTTCCATGAAGGACGGTTCAAGGATGCGCTGGCGAAGGACGGCGATTCCATTATTATTATCGAGAGCGACGATATTATTAAAGTTCACGTCCACTCGCGCAAGCCGGGAGATGTTCTTAACCAGGCGCTGCCGTATGGCGAACTGATCGATATTCGGATTTTGAATATGCGCGAGCAGCACCGTGACCTGCTCGAAGGCGAAGAAGAGCTGTCTGGACATGAACTGGCTCCATCCGACGCTCTCGCACCTGCAGAGGTGCTGACGGGAGGCGCTGCGCCGCAGACGGTGCCGCCTGAGCAGGTGCATGAATATGCGCCGTACGGCATTATTGCCGTTGCAATGGGCGAAGGCATCGCTGATATTTTGCTCGACAACAATGTCGATATCGTCCTGTCGGGCGGCCAGACGATGAATCCGAGCACGGAAGACTTCGTGAAAGCGATTGAAGCACTGCCTGCGGAACATATCTTCCTGCTGCCGAACAACGGCAACATTATTCTGGCAGCCGAGCAAGCAGCGGAGCTGTCGGGACGAAGCGTATCCGTTGTTTCGACCCGCACAGTGCCGCAAGGGCTCGCCGCTGCGCTCGCTTTCCGTGATGAAGAGTCGCAGGAGCGGAACAGCGAGTTGATGAAGCGCGCTGCCGAATCGGTTCGTTCCGGTCAAATTACGCAAGCGGTTCGCGATACGTCGATCGACGGAGTAGCGATTCGCGAAGGCGATTTTATAGGCATTCAAGAGAAGGCGATCGTCGTCTCGACAGCCGATATGGCGGACGCATGCCGGACGCTGCTAGGAAGCATGCTGGAGCAAGGCGGCGATTTGATTACGGTGTTGACCGGAGAAGACTCCGAAGACAGCGTGACGAAGCAGATTGCCGCGTGGGTCGAGGCGGAGCATCCAGACGTGGAGCTTGAGGTGCTGGAAGGCGGGCAGCCGCTATACCCTTACGTGTTCGCAATCGAATAGGAAGAGAAGGAGGAGCCGCGAATGTCAACGATTCGAATTGTGACGGACAGCACGGCCGATTTGCCGGCTGAATTGCGCAAGTCGCTAGGCGTCGAGATGGTGCCGCTTGAGGTATTGTTCGGAGAAGAATCGTTCCTCGATTCTGTCACCATCGGACCGGATGAGTTTTATTCGAAGCTTGCCGTCTCGCATCAGTTGCCGAAGACGTCGCAGCCGTCGACGCTTTCATTCAAAGAGATGTACGAGCGTATATTGGCGGAGACGCCAGGCGCGACCATTATTTCTATCCATTTGTCCGCTTCGCTTAGCGGTACGTACCAATCGGCTGTGATTGGCAGCACGATGGTCGAGACGGCGGACGGATCGGAACCAGATATTACGGTGATCGACTCCAAGTCGGCGTCCATCGGCATCGGGGTTCTCGTCCGCAGGGCGGCAGAGATGGTGCAGAGAGGCTGCTCGAAGGAGGAAATTCTGCAGGAAGTCGAGCGGCTGCGCGCTGAGACGAAAATTTATTTTCTCGTCGATACGCTTGAATTTCTGCAGAAGGGCGGCCGAATCGGCAGAGCGTCGGCGGTGCTTGGCTCGCTGCTGAACATTAAGCCGATATTGGCGATTGACGATGACGGCTTCGTCACGTCTGTCGATAAAGTGCGCGGACAGAAGAAGGCGATGGCGCGTATCATCGAATTGATCGGCCAATCGTTCACGGAGCAGGAGCCGCTCGTCATGACGATCGCTTATGCACAGCGCAGAGAGATGGCCGATGAGTTGGCTGTGATGATGAAGGAACGGTATAACATCGCATTGGAATATTTATTCGAGCTCGGTCCGGTTATCGGCACGCATGCCGGTCCCGGTACGGTAGGCCTTTTTATGCATAGGGTGTGAGAGGAATGAAGCTGGATCAAATACCGGTCCGGCAAGTGAAGGGCGTGAGCGCGCAGAAGGAAGGCGAGCTTCACGCCTTTGGCGTACGTACGGTCGCCGACTTGCTGGACTATTACCCGTTCCGGTATGCGGATTACCGGCTGCGGGATTTGACGGAAGTGAAAGACGGGGAAAAGGTTACGGTTCAAGGATTTATACGGAGCATGCCGGCGCTTGCGCGGTTCGGCCGCAGCAAAAACAGGTTGACGTGCAAAGTGGAAGTCGATCATTTTCTTGTGACGGCGGTATGGTTCAACCGGGCTTTTCTGCAGGATCAATTAACGTTGGGCCGCGAGATTACGCTGACCGGCAAGTGGGACGGCCAACGCCATCATTTGACCGTCTCGGAGTCGGAATTCCCGGATAAGGGCAAGGCCCGCACGGGAACGCTGCAGCCGGTATATTCGGTTGGCGGCGGCTTGACGCAGCCGTGGATGCGCAAGACGATCGGACAGGCGCTTGTGCAATTCGGCGATCTGATCGAAGAAAATTTGCCGGCGCCGCTTATCGCGAAGCATCGGCTTATGCCGCGCCGCAACGCTGTCATGCTCATCCATCATCCTGATGGGGCGTCGGAAGGCCAGGCGGCACGCCGCAGGCTGGTGTATGAGGAACTGTTCTGGTTCCAACTGAAGCTGCAGGCGTACCGTTCGCTAACCCGCGAGCGAGGAGACGGAATGGCGTTCCCAGTCGACAGTGCCGTCATCCGGGAGTTCGCAGCGAAGCTTCCGTTCGAGTTGACCGATTCCCAGAAGAAGGTTATTAACGAAATTACGCAGGATATGCGGCACAAGCACAGCATGAACCGGCTGCTGCAGGGCGACGTCGGCTCCGGCAAGACGGTCGTTGCAGCGACGGCGCTGTACGCTGTCGTCAAGACGGGCCACCAAGGCGCGCTTATGGTGCCGACCGAAATATTAGCGGAGCAGCATATGCGCTCGCTGCAGCGGCTGTTCGAAGGGACCGGCGTAGAGGTCGGACTGCTGACAGGCAGCCTGACCGCCCGCAAGCGGCGGGATGTATTAGCCGGCCTGCAGATGGGTCTGATCGATATCGCGGTCGGCACGCATGCTCTTATTCAGGACGATGTATTGTTTCGTTCGCTGGGGCTCGTTGTGACGGATGAGCAGCACCGGTTCGGCGTCAACCAGCGCAGCGTGCTGCGGCGCAAGGGCTGGAATCCGGACGTGCTGACGATGACGGCTACGCCGATTCCTCGCACGCTGGCGATTACGGCGTTCGGCGATATGGACGTTTCGACGCTGAAGGAGCGGCCCAAAGGAAGAAAGGCGATCAAGACGTATTGGACAAAGCCGTCTGCAATGGACCGCGTGTTCGAGTTTATCGAGCGGGAAGCGGCACAAGGGCGTCAGGCGTACGTGATTTGTCCGCTTATCGAGGAATCGGAGAAGCTGGATGTGCAAAATGCGATCGAAATGCACGCAACGATTGCGATGTCGCTTCCTAACCTTAAGGTGGGCTTGCTGCACGGCCGGATGAACACGTCCGAGAAGGACGAGGCGATGCGCGCGTTCGGCGCGAACGAGACGCAGGTGCTTGTCGCGACGACGGTTGTTGAAGTCGGCGTAGACGTTCCGAATGCGACGCTCATGGTCATTATCGACGCAGAGCGGTTCGGTCTGTCCCAGCTGCATCAGCTGCGCGGTCGCGTCGGACGGGGCGAGCACCAGTCGCATTGCATTCTCGTCGCCGATCCGAAATCGGAGACGGGGCGCGAGCGGATGAAGGTTATGACGGAGACGGACGACGGCTTCGAGGTTGCAAGGCGGGATCTCGATCTGCGCGGGCCTGGCGATTTCTTCGGAACGAAGCAAAGCGGCATGCCGGATTTCAAGCTGGCGGATATGGTCGCTGACTATGAGACGCTTGAGGAGGCGCGCGAGGATGCAGCGGAGCTGGCGGGCGGCGAGGGTTTCTGGACGTCACCTGAGCTTGCGTCACTGCGCCAGCGTCTGCTGCAGGATCCGTTATTCCAAGGGGAACAGCTCGATTAATGGTGGCAACTTCCGGGGGTGTCCCGCATATGTATAAGCGATTGCCACTTGCGGGGCCGATCGCCGCGCTGCCTGCTGGAGGTGCTTCACATGAGCTATCAGAAATACGGAATCCGTCCGGACTTGGTCGAGCGAGTCAAGTTCAAAATGAAAAATCCGGTCGTGAAGGACCGGATGAAGCAAATGCTTGCGAACGTTACCAAATACGATTTGCAGGACCGCGCCAAAGTGCGCAAGCTGGTGAAGTCTGCGACTGCCGTACTGTCGGAGAAGCTGACGGAGGCGCAGGAAGAGCAAATTATCGCTTTCATTCTCGGACAGAAGATCGATCCGAACAATACGTTTCATCTGCTCAAGCTATGGGCGACCTTCCGGTAACAAGAATGCCGGACGCGCGTTTGCTGCCGAGCGGGATGACCTGAGGCGGCCCCGGCGGGCCGCCTTTGTTCGATTCGCCGGGGATGCCGTATCGCTGTCTCGAATGTAGCCTCGAATAGGGCTCCGTACGGGCGAAAGCAACAAGCGGATGGGCAGCTGAATAGGTGCCAAGCGGCAGCTAAATCGCTAGTCGAGCTTATTGCGCAGCTTCCAACGGTTCGATAAGGGACGGCGAGTCGTTGCGTACGCTGCCTACGGCAGCCGATACAGGGTAAGCCTCCATCAGCGTATCATCGAACGGCTCGAACAGCGGCTGCAGCCGGTTCGGATCCTGTACAGTCCGGTCAAGCCATAACGGCTC
>NZ_BILZ01000066.1 GCF_004000825.1 Paenibacillus kobensis NBRC 15729
CGCGATGCGCGAGAAAGCGGACCGGCTGCAGAGCAGCCGGTTCACGATCGCGCTGTTCGGCGCGTTCAGCGCGGGCAAATCATCGCTCGCCAACGCGCTGATCGGCGCATCGGCGCTCCCGGTGTCGCCGAATCCGACGACGGCGGCGATCAACCGGATCGTGCCGCCGACCGAGTCGCAGCCGCACGGCAGCGCGCGCGTCGTCATGAAGCCGAAGGACGGCATGCTGGACGATCTGCGTTATTCCTTGACGCTGCTTGGCGAGACGGACCTGCCGACCGATGAGCAGGCGCTGCTGCGCCGGATTGCAACGCTGCGGCCGGATGCCGTGCAAGCAGGCGGGCGTCCGCACTTCAGCTTCCTGAAGGCAGCAGAGAAAGGCTGGGGCAGCTATTCGGCTCATCTAGGCGGTGTGCTGTCTGTCGATGAAGCGGAATACCGCCGGTTCGTCGCCGAAGAATCCCGGTCGTGCTTCGTGGCCGAGATTGAGCTGTATTACAGCTGCCCGTTGACCGACGCAGGCATTGTCCTCGTCGACACGCCAGGGGCGGACTCGGTCAATGCCCGTCATACCGGTGTCGCGTTCAACTACATTAAGAATGCGGACGCGGTATTGTTCGTGACTTATTATAACCATGCCTTCTCGCAAGCCGACCGCCAGTTCCTAATGCAGCTCGGCCGCGTGAAGGATCAATTCGAACTCGATAAAATGTTTTTCCTCGTCAATGCAGCCGATCTTGCGTCTTCGCAAGAGGAGCTGAGCGGCGTACTTAAGCATGTCGCCGACAATCTGCTGCAGCACGGTATCCGGTTCCCTCGTTTGTATCCGGTATCGAGCTTGCAAGCTCTTGACGCGAAGCAAGACGGCAATGATGAAGCACTTGCTCAGTCGGGCATCGCAGCATTCGAACAATCGTTCACGACGTTCATTCGCGACGATCTTGGGCGGATGGCCGTCGAATCGGCAGACCGCGATATCGCGCGTACAGCAGCGCAAGTCGGTGGCTGGATCGAGTCCGCCCGCGGCAGCGCGGCGGATCGTGCGGCTCAGCGCGAGCGCGTGGCGGCAGCGGCAGACCGCGCATCCGCATCCGCGGCTTCTCTTGGGGAGTTGGCCGATCTGCAGTATGACCGGTTGAAGCGCGAACTCGAAGAGCTGTTGTTCTATGTGCTTCAGCGGATCGGTCTGCGGTTCGGCGAGTTTTACAATTTCGCGTTCAACCCGTCGACGCTGCGCGATGACGGACGCGACCTGCGCAAAGCGCTGTGGACGTCCTGGCTCGAGCTTGACCGCCAGCTGGCTGTCGAGCTTGCGCAGGAGCTGCAAGCGACGACGCTGCGTATGGATAATGCGCTGAACGCGGTATTGAAAGAGCGGTACGAACGTACGTCCGGCGAGCTGGCGGAGCTGCTATCCGGTTTCGAGGCGGCCTCCTATTCGCGGATCGAATGGGGCGCGGAGGAACAAAGCGGCTCATATTGGGATGCCGGTTCGGTCGATGCCAAATGGTTCTGGAGCCGGTTCAAATCGCCTCGCCACTTCTTCGAAGGAGAAGGCAAAACGGCGATGCGTGCCGATATCGAAGCGCTGCTCGAGGAGCCGCTTAAGAACTGGTCCAAGGGTGCTGCTTCGGAGTGGAACGCGGTTTATGCGGACCGTTTGGCTCAATCGGCATCCGCATGCAGCGTGAAGCTGGCGGAGGAAGCCCGTTCATACGCCGACGGCTTGCTGGCTTCACTTGCGGACGGCAGCGATTTGCAGCAGCTTACACAGCTGCTGTCAGAGCTCGATTCTTTGCGCGGCCAGAGCGAAGCGAAAGCGCAGGCCGCTCAGCCGACGTTGTCGAGTGTATAGCAGTTGACCTGAATAAATTGGAAATCGTCTGTCCGTTCCGAGAGGAACAGGCAGGCGATTTTTTTTGTCCCGTAACCATCAAGAAATTGCTATGGAGATATATGCAAAACAGAAGGGGGAATGATGCAAAAATGGAGAATTTGTGAGCATTTCAACCGGATTTCCTACGATTCCGAAGAATACCCCCTGCTCAGTTGTGCTGAGCGTGATGAAGCGTTGCTTAAGGGGGTTATACGTTCGCATACCCCGTTTGAACAATCGAAGGGTTGCTGTTACGATTCATTCGTATTTCCAATTCAACGGGTGATGCAGATGAGAGAGAGGGGTTTGTTGTGGACGTTTTTAAGCAATTGAAGTCGTTTTACTGGGTCGAGAAGAAGTACATATTCGCGTCCATTCTGTGCCTTATGGGATCGACTGCGCTTGGTCTCGTATATCCGAATTTGCTTCGGATTCTGATCGACGACATCATTATGCAGGAGAAATTCGAGAAGGTGCCGGCGATTGCATTGACCGTAGTCGGCGTCATCGCGGTCAAGAGCTCACTGCAGTTTTTCCACGGCTTCTTCGGCGGCCGGCTCGGCAACCGCGTCGCTTACCGGCTGCGCAACGCTTGTTATGAGAAGCTGCAATATCTGTCTTTCAAATATTACGACACCGCCAAAACCGGCGATCTGATGTCCCGGCTGACAGCCGATCTCGAGGCGCTGCGCAACTTTATCGGATTCGGCTTCGCACAGCTGCTGAACATGGTTCTGATGGTGCTGTTCGGCGGCGCGATGATGATGACGATGCATTGGCAACTGACGTTAATTACGCTCGTCACGATTCCGCTGCTCGTCTTCTGCGCCTTCCGGCTGGAACGCCGCATACATCCTGCATTCCGGGAGATGCGCCTTGCGATGAGCAGGCTTACGACCGCCGTTCAAGAAAATATTACAGGTGTGCGTACGGTTAAATCGTTCGCCCGCGAGCCTTTTGAGGTCGATAAATTCGGTGAGAAAAGCAACGATTATCAGGACAATCAGGTCGGCGTCTCCCGCATTTGGGGCCGCTACTTCCCGCTCATGGAGCTGATTGCGAACTTAAGCGTCGTTATTTTGCTCATTACGGGCGGATTGATGGTCATTCGCAACTCGCTCTCGATCGGCGAGCTGGTCGCGTTCTTCAGCTTGATTTGGTACATTATCGGTCCGATGTGGGGCATCGGGTTCCAAATTAACAACTACACGCAATCGAAAGCGTCCGGCGAGCGGATGCTGGAATTGCTGAACGAGTACGTTCATGTCAAAAATGCTGAGCATCCCGTTGTGCTGAATGCCGAAGCGCTAAAAGGTCATGTCCGTTTCGAGCAAGTAACTTACGGGTATGGCGAGGGACATAACGCTCTCACGCAATTCACGCTAGATGCTGCTCCTGGCAAAGTAATCGGCTTGCTAGGCGGCACAGGCTCCGGCAAAACGACCGTCATCCAACTGCTCATGCGTGCTTATGACGTGAAACAGGGCAAAGTGACGATCGACGGCATCGATATTCGCGAGCTGGAGCTCGATTCGCTCCGGAGCGCAATTGCGCCGGTATTCCAAGAGACGTTCCTGTTCTCCGCTTCGATCCGCACGAATATTGCGTACGGGGCGAATGATGTCACGATGGATGACATCATTCGGGCAGCAAAGCTGGCCAAAGCGCATGATTTTATAATGGAGCTGCCGCTTGGCTACGATACGGTCGTCGGCGAACGCGGCATGGGACTGTCGGGCGGCCAGAAGCAGCGGATATCGATTGCCCGCGCACTCATCCGCAATCCGCGCATTCTCATATTGGACGACTCGACGAGCGCGGTCGATATGGAGACGGAGCATGAGATACAAGCCGGCTTCCGGGAGCTGATGGCCGGCAGAACAACGTTTATCATTGCTCACCGGATTTCATCGCTGCGTCATGCCGACGAAATTATCGTGCTCGATCAAGGCAGCATCGTGCAGCGGGGTACGCATGAGCAGTTGCTTGCGCAAGAAGGTCCGTACCGGGACGTTTATCGAATCCAATATGCGGACCGTCCGTCGGATGCCGATCAAGCGTCTGCGGCCGATGCATGGGTGCCGGGCGAGCCGGAGAAGACGATTGCGCCGCAATCGGGATTGCAAGCCGAAGGGAGGCTGTACCATTGAGCAGACGACAAGAGAACGATGTAACCCAGCGGGAGAAAGAGGCTGACCGCAAGCATGAATCGGAGAGCCGCGAACGTTTTATTTATCAAGACGATGAATTGATCGAGAAGCCATTCAACTGGCAGCAGCTCGGCCGGCTGTTCATGTATTTGAAGCCTTACAGCAAGCAGTTGATGCCGGTAGTCCTTGTCGGGATGGTGCTTGGCACATTAACGAGGCTGACGATTCCGACGGTCATCATTATGGCGATTGATGAAGCGTTGAACCCGAAATCAGGCGACACGAGCGTGTCGAAGCTGATGCTGTTCGCTGGACTAATGCTCGCTTTATATATCATACAGTGGGGTTCCAATACGTACCGGATCAAGCATACGAATATTATCGGCCAAAAGGTTATTCACGATCTTCGCAGCCATCTGTTCTCGCATATTCAAACCTTGTCGTTCCGCTTCTTCGACAAACGTCCGGCGGGTTCAGTGCTCGTCCGTGTCACGAACGACGTCAATGCGCTGCAGGATCTGTTTACGAACGGCGTCGTCAATTTGCTGATGGACTGCGTGCAGCTGGTCGGCATCGTCATTATTTTGCTGCTGTGGAATTTCAAGCTCGGCCTTGCGGTCATGCTGACTGTACCGCTCATGTTCCTCGTATCGAGCGCGCTGCGCCGGAAGATTCGGTTCGCTTGGCAGGATGTGCGCATTAAGCAGTCCAGGATCAACTCGCACTTGAACGAATCGATTCAAGGCATTAAAGTGACGCAAGCCTACGTGCAGGAGAAAGAAAACATCCGCTTCTTCGAGCGGATGAACAGTGCCAACATTAAATCATGGAACTACGCTTCGGCGATGAACCAATCGTTCGGACCGATTATCGAACTGACGAGTGCTGTCGGCACGCTTATATTGTTCTGGTATGGCTCGCACCTCATCCAGACCGGCGCTTTGACCGTTGGTATGCTTGTAGGTTTCGCGAACTACATCGGCAACTTCTGGGAGCCGATTAACCGTCTGGGCCAAATGTATTCGCAACTCCTCATCGCAATGGCATCGTCGGAACGGATTTTCGAATATTTGGACGAAAAGCCCATCGTCGGCGAGCTGCCGCAAGCGCCGGCTCTGCATCAGGTGCGCGGCGATGTGAAGTTCGACAACCTCGTCTTCGAGTACGAAGAAGGACGTCCGGCTCTTAAAGGGATTACGATCGACGTGAAAGCCGGACAATCGATCGCCCTTGTCGGCCATACCGGCTCCGGGAAGAGTACGATCATGAATCTGCTGTGCAGGTTCTATGATCCGAACGAAGGCCGTGTGCTGATTGACGGGACGGATATTCGAGACGTATCGCTCGACAGTTTGCGCTCACAGATCGGGATTGTGCTGCAGGATACGTTTATTTTCTCCGGTACGATACGCGATAACATCCGGTTCGGCAGGCTCGATGCAACGGATGAGGAAATTGTAGCAGCGGCGAAAGCGGTTCATGCGCATGAGTTTATTATGAAAATGAAAGACGGCTACGATACCGAAGTGCAAGAGCGAGGCAATGTGCTGTCCATGGGCCAGCGCCAACTGTTGTCGTTCGCTCGCGCGCTGTTGGCTGATCCACGCATTCTTATTCTCGATGAGGCGACAGCCAGCATCGATACCGAAACAGAGCTTCGTATCCAGCAAGCGCTTCAGACGCTTCTTCAGGGGAGGACGTCGTTCATCGTTGCTCACCGGTTATCGACGATCCGCCATGCCACTTCGATTGTCGTACTCGACCACGGCTCGATCGTTGAACAAGGCTCGCATGACGAGCTGATGCGCATTCCGGGAACGTACCGCGGCTTGATCGAAGCACAGTATCGTTTTTTGTCGGCATAACTGGCGCATCTACTTGATTTTTGGCTTTGTACCGTCCACAATGGTAAGAAAACGGAAACGGCGGCAGGTCTGGCGCGTCACGCGGCGGACCTGCCGCCGTCCGCATGCTTATAGGAGGTCATCATGTCTAACTATGGATCCCCGCTTTCTTCCCGGGCGCGCCGCATCGTGCTGCTCGGCTCAGGCGAGCTCGGCAAGGAAGTCATTATCGAAGCGCAGCGGCTGGGCATTGAGACGGTAGCTGTCGACCGTTATGCGAATGCGCCTGCGATGCAGGTCGCTCATCGTTCCCATGTCATCGACATGCTTGACGGAGAAGCGCTTCGCCGTGTGCTGGAGCTCGAGCAGCCGGATTTGATCGTGCCGGAGATTGAAGCAATCGCGACCGAGACGCTTGTCGAACTGGAGAAGGAAGGACGTACTGTTGTTCCGACTGCACGTGCTACGCGTTTGACGATGGACCGCGAAGGCATTCGCCGTCTTGCGGCTGAGACGCTTGGTCTGCCTACGGCGCCATACCGTTTTGCCGATTCGTTGGACGAGCTTCGCGCGGCTGTTGGTGAATTGGGTACGCCCTGCGTCATTAAGCCAATCATGAGCTCTTCGGGCAAAGGACAAAGCGTCTGTCATTCCGAAGCGGAAATCGAGAGCTGCTGGAATTACGCGATGGAAGGCGGCCGTGCTAAGAAGCAGCGCATTATCGTAGAAGGCTTTATTCATTTCGAATCCGAAATTACGCTGCTTACGGTTCGATCCGTATCGGGCACGGCGTTCTGCGCACCGATCGGCCACGTTCAGAAGGACGGCGACTACATCGAATCGTGGCAGCCGCATGCAATGTCGGAGGAGCAAATTCGTGATGCAGAGCATATCGCGCGTCAAATTACCGATTCGCTGGGCGGATACGGCATTTATGGCGTCGAACTGTTCCTCACGAAGGACGGCGTATTGTTCAGTGAAGTATCTCCTCGTCCGCATGATACCGGCATGGTGACAATGGCGACACAGGACTTGTCCGAGTTCGCGCTTCATGCGCGTGCCATTCTTGGACTGCCGATTCCGACCATCCGATTGCTGACGCCAGGCGCAACACACACGCTCAAAGCCGACCGCGACAGCGAGTCGTTCCAGATCAGCGGTATTGCGGATGCGTTGTCGCTGCCGAACACTCAGGTTCGCGTATTCGGCAAGCCGGAGACGAAGAAGGGGCGCCGGATGGCGGTTGCGCTTACCAGCGCGGACAACGTCGAAGAGGCACGTGAATTGGCACGCCGCGCGGCACAGACGCTTCATATCAGCTACGAGTAAATTGAATTTAACGAATAGGCTGCCCGTACGAATGCGGTGACGATGCGCTTGTTGCACGATAGATATTGTGCGGTTGGCGGTTCGTCTCACGCTTCTCTTGCGGGTTTTGTTTTAGCGCTGATGGTGCTGGATTTGCAAAATATTTCCGTTCGATTTATCTTAGAGGATAATCCAACCGTTTATGGGAGAGGAGTTGTCCCGAATGAGACGAGGCACACTGCTATGGCGTACGATCGGTTTTATTTCGCTCGTATCGACCTTGCTGTTTCTATGCGGCTTCGGCATTGCTTTGAAAGATATCATAGCGCCTAGCGACCGTACGCCGTTCTACGCCGATAATGAAGCGGAATCGGGCAGCGGGAGCGGAGCAGGCGCATCTCAGGTGATACGTGTAACGGCGCTTGGCGATTCGCTGACGAAGGGAACGGGAGACTCGAAGGGCGAAGGCTATGTGAAGCAATCGGTCAAGCTGATGGAGGACAAGTATGACAAGCCGGTGAAACTAATGAACAACCTGGCGATTAACGGCTTGCGCGCCGATCAACTGAATGACAAACTGACGAATGATAAAGGCTTCAGGTTGGCTGTATCCGAAGCAGACATCATCTTGATGACGATTGGCGGCAACGATTTGTTCCAATACGCGCAAGGGCAAGGCGAAGAAGAGGGCGACGATGAAGATGTTCAGCGCAGCGCAGGCCGAAGCGGTGAGCTGTCGCTGGAAGAGCTGCAGGAGAATATGACCGAAGGTGTAAAGCGGCTGGAGCATACGATCGATCTGTTGAACGAAATCAACCCCAAAGCACGAGTCGTATATGTCGGCTTGTATAACCCGTTCTACGATGTAGAGGATTTGCGCGATGGCAGTATTCAAGTACAGGAATGGAACCGGCAAGTGTATGCCGTTATCCACCGTTATCCGAACATGCGGCTAGTCCCGACCTTCGATTTGTTCGAGGCGAATATAAGCCGCTATCTGTCCTCGGACCATTTTCACCCGAACCATGAAGGGTACTCCGCCATAGCGGAGCGCATCGTACAGTCGCTGGATTAATAGGCTACGCGAGCGGTACGGTAACGCCACAAAATGTTACGCTAACATCGCTCTGGCAGCGGCGACAGTGTGGTAACAACACAAAGTGTTACACTAACGTTGCTCTGGGAGCGCCGACAGTGTGGTAACAACACAAAGTGTCACACTAACGTTGCTCTGGGAGCGCCGACATGTGGTAACGACACGAAAAGTTACGCTAAAGTCGCTCTGGCAGCGGCGACAGTGTGGTAACAACACAAGTGTTACACTAACGTTGCTCTGGGAGCGCCGACAGTGTGGTATCGATACTGTGTGGGGAATGCTGACCGGATTGCGAGGCATTGAAGAACAGCCGGACGTACGTGGGAAAACAGTGAGAAAGGTATCTCGCAAGCAGACTACAGCTGAGACTGATGCCTATAACTATTGCGGAGCCCGGGAACCGGGGTGGAGCAAAAAAGAGCTGGGGAGTACATCCGTAGAGCGTGTCCCGAAGGGGACGTAAGCGGGCTAGAGCACGAATGATGGCAGGGGCGACGAAGAAGAGGCGGACGTGGGAGAACAGCAAGATACGAAACAGTAAAGCGTGCCCGTTAGGGTGGAAAGCGCGTGCAAGCACTTATCGTAGCTAGATTCCGTTTAGGGGAGTCCAGAGGGCGCAAGCTCTCTGGGGCCCTCCCTTGCAGGGAGGGTTTGGGTGGGTAGTAAGTGCCCTTGAGGGTTTGAGTGGGTAGAAAACTCTGAAAGGAGAAATCGCTAATGACACTCGTGACGAATGATGCAGTTCGAGGCGGCACTCTGACGGGGAATGAGCGAGAGCCGGCAGAGAAAGAAGTCGTATTGTCGGTGCAAAATGTGACCAAAAACATACATGGACGCACGATTATCCGCGGTATTAGCTTCGACGTGCATGCGGGAGAAATATTCGGTTTTCTCGGTCCGAACGGATCCGGCAAAACGACGACGATTCGTATGCTCGTCGATCTGATCCGGCCGACTTCGGGCGATATTTACGTATGCGGTTATCATGTGAGACGCGACCCCGAGAAAGCACTTCGTCATATTGGATGCATTGTAGAAAATCCAGAAATGTACGGCTACATGACCGGATGGGAAAATCTCGAGCACTTCGCTCGGATGCAGCACGGAATTGACATCGAGCGGATTCGGGAAGTGGTCGAAATCGTCGGTATGGACGCCCGTATTCACGATAAAGTGAAAACTTATTCGCTTGGCATGCGCCAGCGGCTCGGAATTGCGCAAGCGCTCCTAGGCAAGCCCCGAGTGCTTATTCTGGATGAGCCAACGAATGGCCTTGATCCAAAAGGGATCAAGGAGCTTCGAATATTTATCCGCTCGCTTGCGGAGCAGGGTATGAGCCTATTCATTTCCAGCCACTTGCTTAGTGAAATACAGCTCATGTGTGACCGGGTCGCAATCATTAGCAAAGGTGAAGTCATTGCTGTGGGAGACGTGGATTCGCTAGTATCCCGGAATGAGTCTTATGTCCTATGGCAGCTTGATGGCCGTGAAGCCGGATTACGGCTGTTGGAGGGGGATCCAAACGTCCGGATTGTGCCGGAGAACGAATTGCGTTTAGACGAGTCGGTGACTGCACTTCTTCCCGGTGCGATCGCAACGACGATGGCTCATGAGCACGTCGCTTCAATGATCCGAAAGCTCTCGGAGGCGGGAATCGGAATCATGGCCGTCCAAAAAGTGGCGCCTACGCTGGAAGAACTATTTTTGACGATGACGGAGGGAGACACCGTTGAATAGCATAATGCCGCTTATCCGTAACGAAACGGTCAAGGTATGGAAGAAAAAACGATTTCTCGTCGTCATAGCGGTGCTTCTCGTGCTTATTCCGGTATTTACATACGCTCAGATGAAAATATCGCTAAGCAATCGGGAAAGCTTCACGGACTGGAGGCTTCAGCTTCAGCAGAAAATTACCGATTATCAGAATCAGTTGTCGAGCGAGCGAATTCCTGAGGAGTGGAAACGTTACCGACGCATTGCTGTGCAGCAGATGCAGTATTATTTGGATCATAACGTAAATCCAGACTCGCCGAATGCGGTTACGTTCACAAGAGGGTTCATGGATGCATCAGTATCGATGTTTATTCCGCTGCTCGTATTGGCGATCGCATCGGACCTCGTTTCGGGTGAACGGTCTACTGGCACAATGAAGATGTTGTTGACCAGACCGGTGCGAAGGTGGAAAATATTGCTCAGTAAGTTTATCGCTCTGACGTTGTATGTATCGCTGTTGCTGCTTACAACGGTCGTATTGTCTTATTTGATTGCCGGTCTTGTATTTGGATATGGAGGTTGGTCGCTGCCTGTTTTTACAGGATTCGTCGTTCACGGTTCTGAGGTCGACAGCTCGGCTGTCCATCCAGTGCCTCAATGGATGTATCTGCTGATGATGACCGGGTTGGTTTGGATATCAGCGATGACGATTGCTTGTTTGGCACTGATGGTATCTGTACTTGTGCGAAGCACGGCAGCAAGCATTGTGACGATGATGGCAGCAATTATTGCAGGATCCATTTTATCGGCGATGGCTTCTTCGTGGGAAAGCGCCAAGTATATTTTTTCCGTGAATTTGGAGTTGACGAATTATTTGGCTGGTTCGCCGCCTCCGATCGACGGGATGAATCTTCTTTTTTCCCTTGCTGTATTAGGCTTCTGGGCGGTTTCTGCACTTATCGTTTCGTTCACCGTCTTTACGAAACAGGATATGTTGAATTAAAATAAACGTCTGACGACATCTTTTTTATATGATTCGACTGAATGTGAGCGGAATTTATGTTTACGATGCAGCTTTTACTGCATGATCCGATACCCGGATCGTATACTCGTTAAAATTATAGCCGATGCTTCCGATGCAGTTATTGTGCATCTTATCTTGTACACGAAGATACTCGAAGCATCCGCAAAAACAAGATTATGCTTACGATGCAGTTTTTACTGCAATGATCCAATAGCTTGGATCATACAACATTCGCAAAAACTTTAGGAGGGCGCGTATGGCCGAGCAATTGGATCTGTTCGCGAGCAACGCAGCATCCGCCGAACGGAATTACGACGCGGACGATATTCAAATACTCGAGGGCTTGACTGCCGTACGCAAACGGCCAGGCATGTACATCGGGAGTACAAGTAACTCCGGTTTACATCATCTCGTATGGGAAATTGTAGATAACGCGGTCGACGAGCATTTGGCGAAGTTCTGCTCTGCGATCGACGTGACGATACATAAGGATAACGCGGTATCCGTTAAAGACAACGGACGCGGTATTCCGACGGGGATGCACAAGAGCGGCATTCCGACGCCGCAGGTCGTCTTCACGATGCTGCATGCGGGCGGCAAGTTCGGCGGCGGGGGTTATAAGAAATCGGGCGGTCTGCACGGCGTTGGCGCTTCGGTAACGAACGCTCTGTCGGAATGGCTCGAGGTCGAAATTTATCGGGACGGCAAAGTGCATAAACAACGGTTCGAATATTGGACGGACGCAGACGGCAAGGAGCATGTCGGTGAGCCGGCTACAGGTCTGACCGTAATCGGCAATACGAACCGTACGGGCACGAAAGTAACGTTCAAGCCGGACGGACGCGTGTTCCAGAATGGCACGACGATTAACTTCGATACGTTGGCGGAACGGCTTCAAGAAATTGCGTTTCTGAACTCCGGCCTCAAAGTTACCGTCAAAGACGAGCGTAACGGCAACGAACTCGTGTTCCATTATGAGGGCGGCGCGAAGCAGTTCGTTCAGTTTCTTAACGAGGACAAAACGGTGCTGCATGATGCGGTACATTTTGCGTCCGAGAAAGATGAAATCGAGGTTGAAGTTGCTCTCCAGTACAACGACGGCTACACGGAGACGATCGCATCGTTCGTGAACTCGATTCCGACGCGCGGCGGCGGTACGCATGAGACGGGCTTCAAAACAGCGTATACGCGCATCATGAACGATTACGCTCGTAAAAACGCGCTGCTGAAGGAAAAGGACAAAAACCTTGAAGGCAACGATCTGCGTGAAGGCATGATGGCGGTCATCAACATCAAAATGTCAGAGGTTGAATTCGTCGGCCAGACGAAAGACCAGCTTGGCAGTGCATCTGCGCGCAGCGCGGTTGACGCGGTTGTTGCGGACAAAATGGCGGTATTCCTGGAGGAAAACCCTCAGGTAGCGCAAATGCTGATGAAGAAATCGATTCAAGCGTCCAGAGCACGCGAGGCCGCTCGCAAAGCGCGTGAAGAGATACGCTCCGGCAAGAAGAAGAGCGAAAGTTCGAATCTTGGCGGCAAGCTAACTCCTGCGCAGTCGAAAGACATATCTCGCAATGAGCTGTTTATCGTCGAAGGCGATTCGGCTGGCGGATCCGCGAAGCAAGGGCGCGATTCGAAATATCAGGCAATTCTGCCGCTGAAGGGCAAGCCGATGAATCCGGAGAAAGCGAAGTTGCTCGATATTCTGAAGAACGACGAGTACAAAGCGATTATCGCGGCGATTGGCGCTGGTGTCGGTTCGGAATTCGATGACGAAGAATGCAATTACAACAAGATCATCATTATGACGGACGCGGATACAGACGGCGCGCACATTCAAGTGCTGCTGCTGACGTTCTTCTACCGGTACATGAAGCCGTTGATCGATGCTGGCAAAGTGTATATCGCTCAACCGCCGTTGTATAAGCTGACCCGCAAATCGGGCAAGCTCGAAACGGTACGGTATGCTTGGACGGATGAGCAGCTCCAGAACTACCTGAAGGAATTCGGGAAAAATTACGAGCTGCAGCGGTATAAAGGTCTTGGCGAGATGAATCCAGAGCAGTTGTGGGAGACGACGATGAATCCGGAGACGCGGACGCTGCTGCAGGTGCAGATCGAAGATGCCGCGAAGGCGGAACGGCGCGTGTCGACGCTGATGGGCGACAAGGTCGATCCGCGGAAACGGTGGATTATCGACAACGTCGATTTTACCGAGTTCGAGGAGTAGGGGGAGAGCTTCATGGGCATGCTGGAACAGTTTCTGCCGGCGTTTCTCGAAGAGGTCGTCGGCGACCGGTTCGGCCGGTATTCCAAATATATTATTCAAGACCGTGCAATTCCCGACGTTCGCGACGGGCTGAAGCCGGTACAGCGCCGTATTCTGTACGCGATGTACGATGCGGGCAATACGCCGGATAAGCCGTACCGCAAGTCGGCCAAAACGGTCGGCGACGTTATGGGTAACTATCACCCGCACGGCGACTCGTCGATCTACGAGGGCATGGTCCGTATGGCGCAGCCATGGAAAATGGGCCACCCGCTTGTTGACGGACACGGCAACTGGGGTTCGCAGGACGACGACCCGGCAGCAGCGATGCGTTATACCGAAGCAAGGTTGTCGACAATCGCGATGGAGCTGCTTCGCGATATCGACAAACGTACGGTGCCGTTCAAGGATAACTTCGATAATACGACGAAGGAGCCAGTCGTGCTGCCTTCCCGTTATCCGAACTTGCTTGTAAACGGCGTCAGCGGCATTTCCGCAGGCTTCGCGACGGAGATCCCTACGCACAACTTGCGTGAAGTGATCGATGCGTGCTTCGCCTTGATGGCGAATCCGCATCTGTCGCTGGACGAGCTCATGTCGATTGTACGCGGTCCGGATTTCCCGACCGGCGGTACGATCATGGGCGGCGAAGGCATCCGCGAAGCGTACGCCACCGGCAAGGGCCGCATCTACATCCGCTCCAAGGCGGAAGTAGAAGACGTGCGCGGCGGCAAGCAGCAGATCGTCATTACAGAAATTCCTTATCAGGTCGTTAAAGCGCGGCTTGTTACTGCAATGGAAAATATTCGTCTGGAGAAACGCGTGGAAGGCATCGCGGAAGTTCGCGACGAGAGCGGGCGCAACGGATTGCGTATCGTCATCGAGCTGAAGAAGGATGCGGACGCGCAAGGCATCTTGGCGTATCTATACAAGAAGACCGATCTGCAAGTGACCTATAACTTCAACATGGTGGCGATCGTGAACAAGGCGCCTCGCCAGCTTGGTTTGAAGGAAATGCTGTCTGCTTATATCGAACATCAGAAGGAAGTCGTAACGAACCGGACAAAGTTCGATCTGGAGAAGGCGGAAGACCGCGCCCATGTTCTCGAAGGACTCGTGAAGGCACTGAATCTGCTGGACGAGATTATTGCGACGATCAAGGCGTCGAAGAACCGCCAGGACGCGCAGAACAATCTCGTTACGAAGTTCGGCTTCTCCGAGCGCCAAGCGGACGCGATTCTGACGCTCCAGCTGTATCGTCTGACGAACCTGGAAATTACGCAACTGGAGAAAGAGCTGCGTGAGACCGAGAAGCGTATCGCCTATTTGCGCAGCATTTTGGAGAGCGAGAAGAAGCTGATTAGTGTCATCCGCGAAGAAATGCTTGAAATTCGTACCAAGTTCGGCATCGACCGCCGGTCGGATATCCGCGGTGAAGTGGAAGAGCTGAAGGTGAACCTCGAAGTTATGGTACAGTCTGAGGACGTTCTACTGACGCTCAGCCGCGACGGCTACATCAAGCGGACGACGATGCTCTCCTATACCCGCTCGGGCGGTGAACTCGAAAGCGCAGGCGTGAAGGAAGGCGACGTCATTCGCCATCTGCTCAGCGTCAACACGATCGACACGCTGCTGCTCTTCACGAAGAAAGGGCAGTATTTCGTCCTGCCTGTTCATCAGGTGCCGGAGTTCAAGTGGAAGGATAACGGAACGGCCGTCGTCAATGTCGTGCCGCTGCCGAAGGATGACGGAATCGTTGCGGTAGTGCCGGTTCGCGACTTCGAGCAAGCGGACGGTTCGCTGCTGTTCGTTACGAAGCGCGGGCAGGTGAAACGGACGGAACTGAAGGAGTATAAATCGAACCGCTCGACTGCAATAGCCGCCTGCAAGGTGGCTGACGGAGACGAAATCATTGCTATTCTGGGGAGCGACGGCACGCAGGAGTTGCTGCTCGTTAGCCGTCAAGGTATGGCAATCCGGTTCCCGGAAAGCGAAGTCAATCCGATGGGCCGCGTTGCGGCTGGCGTTAGAGGCATGATGCTGAAGGATGATGACGAACTTGTTGGCTGCTCGCTCGTCGCGAATGACGAGGGAGAAGTGCTTGTCCTGTCCGACATCGGTTACGGCAAGCGCTCGCTGCTTGCTGAATACCCGCTTCAAGGACGCGGCGGCAAAGGGATAGCAACATTCGAGTTCAAGGAAGGCAAGCGAGTTAGACCGAACGGCAGCGGCTTGATCGGCGCGGTGTACTGCCGCGAAGAGAAAGCGCTCGTCGTTCTGGCATCGAGCGGCGCCTCCTGGACGCTGTCTACAGACAAGACGCCGATCGATGAGCGCCGTTCTATCGGAAAGCCGCTCGTTGCTCCGGAAAAGAACGATTCTATTATCGAAATCTATATACGCTCGTTAACGATTTAGTCGTAAGGCAGATGAGGCGGCTCCAGCCGTTCCATCATCTGTACGAGCGCCTCTAAAAGGACCCACAATGGCACCGGTTCGTCCGGCTTATTCAGCCATTGTGGGTCATTCAATATGCCGTACGCACGGACCTTTCTCATAATTTCCTCTTTCCGTTCATCCATTGCAAGTCAACCTCCTTCACGCTGCACAGATGCAATAAGGCGGTTCTCATAAAGAAGTACAAGCCATATAAATGCCGACGCCAACTAACTGCGTTCGAGCCGCATCTGCAATTCCTCGCCACATTGTATGTCTAACGATGTCATTTCGTTCACATTAAACGTCGATTAATGGCGCAAATTATTAAGTGGATTAACCTTTAATTCGACATTTTCAAATGGTATAATGAGGATTAACAGGAAAATTGGACAGAAGGCGGGGGGTAGGCGATGATTTCGGAAGATTTTGCTCGTTTGTGGATGAAGTTGACGAAGGAATGGAAGACCCATCTGGAAGAAGCGTTGTCGCCGAGCTTGACAGAAGGCCAGTTGAACGTTCTTGAGCTGTTGTTGCAGCACCAGCCGATGAAGCCTTCGGATTTGCTGCAATATTTGGAGACAACGCCTGCTGCCATTACGACACTCCTCGATCGGATGGAGCGGGGCGAACTGATCGTTCGCAACCGGGACGAATCGGACCGTCGCATCGTCTGGGTGACGATGACTGACAAAGGACTGTCGGAAGCGAATCGCGGAATCGACATTCGCAACACGTTTATACGTAATGCGCTGGACCGAATTTCGTCGCACAATCAGCAGCTGCTTGTGTACTTGCTCGGTAAGGTGACGAACGCGCAGGAGCCGGTCAGCCGCAGCTCTTAATGAAATATTCAATCCTTGTATGGAACGACCACATGTAAGAAGCGGATTCCGTTTACCCAACGGTTCGGCTTCTTTTGTTATTGGCTATGTTAACCTTCATTGTTGATATTTGAGTGCTAGAGGAGAAGATTGCACATGTATCTTAGATTTCATGGTAACTATTCCAGTCCTAAAACAAAGCAGCCTTATGGAATTTTCGTAGTTATTTATCACCTATATCGTGATGGAATCCTTTCGGAAAACGAAAGTCAACTTTACCTGGACACTAAGGAATGGTTTGAACAGAATTTACCTAACCCTCCGTATTACGATGATAATAATTCAATCCATGCTGTTACTTGGTTCAAAGATGAAGATGAGTCAAAAGAGATGTTAATACGGCTGCAACCATTTTTTAGAATAGCGGAAAAACATAAGGTCGAAATCATTAAATCGGTCTCCAAGGTGCTCCCTGGAATTCTCGTTTATGAAGACGACTATCAGGTTGGAATAGTTAATCCCAACTACGACGGGGAACGATAGCTTAACAAACCGCCCTTGAAGGGCGGTCATGTTTTGGGTTGGTAATCAACAAGTAAGATTAATATAGTCTTGTTCTTACATAATGGCTCAATACAGAAAGGGTGTCCCTCGACGGGACACCCTTATCGTTTAGGCCTCGAAACGGGCCGCTGCCCGATTCAAATCTTGTTCGCTCCACTTGGACCATCCCGCCAGCCGCTGATCCGGCAAAGAGCGGAACACTAGCCGTTCCTTCGATACGGGGTGAGGGAAGGCGACAGATGTGGACCAGAGAAGCACGGTGCCATGCTGTGCGCCGCGCGGAGCGGGGGCACCATACTTGGCGTCGCCATACAGCGGACAGCCGATAGCGGCCATCTGGGCACGTATCTGATGGGACCGGCCCGTATGCAGCTTGACGGCTACAAGGGAGAGTCCGTCTGACGATGCTGCAACCGTATAATAATCTAGCACCGCTTCCTTCGCATCGGGAACAGGCTTGTCGTACGTATCCGATACGTTGCGCTTGCTGTCCTTGCGCATCCAGTGGCGAAGGGTGCCGGACGAATTCGCAGGCGTTCCATGAACGACAGCCATGTACGTCTTGCCGAAGTCTCGCGATCGAACCGTCTCCGACAGCCTCGATGCGGCTTTGGACGTCTTAGCGAACAGCATAGCGCCGCCAACGGGGCGGTCCAAACGGTGTACGAGCCCGAGGAATACGTTGCCAGGCTTGTTGTGGCGGACTTTCAAGTCTTCCTTCAGCAGCGTCAGCATATCCGGATCGCCCGAATCGTCTTCCTGAGAAGGGATTCCGGGCGGTTTGACGACAACAAGCAAATGGTTATCCTCGAATAACACCGGTATTCGCGTCTCGGCCTCAGGCTGATTCGGACGGCCCGCCGGTCCGTTCGTCATTCTTCCGACTCCCAGCGTCCAAGAATGCCGCAAGGCAGATTCAACCCGGACTTCGTAATCTCAAGTCCGATCTCGCCGCAATGAATTTGGCCGCCGTATTTGCGACCGACCGTCATATGCAAAATATTACGCAGAACGCTAGGCGAGATGCCGGTCGTGTACGAGTTGATGAGGACAAACAATGGCTTGTCCGACAAAATCGTCATACACAGCTCGAGGAACGGATATAGACTCGTTTCCAGCTTCCATGTCTCGCCGTTCGTACCGCGTCCATAGGAAGGCGGGTCCATAATGATCGCATCATATTGCCGTTCGCGGCGCTGCTCGCGTTGAACGAATTTGAACACGTCGTCCGTGATGTAGCGGATCGGAGCGTTCTGCAGGCCGGACAGTTCGGCATTCTCGCGGCACCATTGCACCATGCCTTTGGCAGCGTCAACGTGACATACTTCGGCGCCGGCTGCCGCGCAAGCTACCGTCGCTCCGCCTGTATAGCCGAACAGATTCAATACACGGATAGGGCGGTTAGCGCCGCGAATCCGGTTCATCATCCATTCCCAGTTAACGGCTTGCTCCGGGAACAATCCCGTATGTTTGAAGTTCGTCGGCCGGATATGGAAGGAAAGCGGACCGTACGAGACGGTCCACCGTTCAGGCAGCTTCGTGCGAAATTCCCATTCGCCGCCGCCGGAGCTGCTGCGGTGATAATGGCCGTCAGCTTTGTTCCATAGACCGGTTTCCTCTGCAATTGGCCAAATAATTTGCGGATCGGGACGGCGAAGCGTGTAGTTGCCCCAACGCTCCAGCTTGTCGCCCTCTCCGGTATCAAGCAATTCGTAGTCTTTCCAGTTGTTAGCGATATACATTCGGTGTTCCTGTTCCTTCCTCGGCATTAAATTTATAGCCTACTCCGCGCATCGTAATAATCCAGCGCGGGTTGGCTGGGTCGGGTTCGATCTTCTTGCGCAGATTGCTCATATGTACCATCAGCGTTCTCGTATCACCGATGCTGTCTACGCCCCAGACGGCTTCATATAAGCTGGCCAGTTGAAAGGCGCGGTTCGGCTGCTTCGCAAGCAGTGTTAGAAGCTCAAACTCCTTGACGGATAAAGCGACGGGCTGATCGGCGACACGTACGGTCCGTGCAGCCAGATCGATGATGAGGCCGTCGAACGCAAGCACGTCCCGGCCGGTTTCTTGCTGGTGCATACTAATGGATTGCCGGCGCAAATGCGCCTTTACTCTCGCCACGAGCTGTCCTGGACTGAACGGCTTCGTAATATAATCGTCGCCGCCGACGGACAAACCTTGAATGATGTCGTTGTCATCGCTCTTCGCACTGACGAATAGAACCGGTACGTCGGTCAATTCGCGTATTTGCAGGCATACGTCCAGTCCGTTCAGCTGCTTCAGCAGTACGTCCAACAAGATGAGATCCGGCCTGACCTTGTCTATTAAACTCAGCGCATCCGTTCCGTTATCGGCCGAATATGTGGCATACCCTTCCCGCTGGAGATAGAGGGTGATGAGTTCAATGATTTCGGGTTCATCGTCGACAACCAAAATTTTGCTCACATTCATCTTCCATCCTCCTTGCTTTCTCGATTATTATAATCGAAGCGGCATTATTGAAGCAATGATATCAGAGGATAGACTGTACATCATTCGACTAAACGCATCAAGGAGGAGCTATGATTCGTCGGCGTATATGGATTTTCGTCATTTTACTCATTGCAATCGTAATCGTTAATGTGGGGCTGCTCAATTCCTTCAACCCAGTCCATGGGGAAAAACGGCTGATCGCATCCAACGGCGTGCTTGATCTTCGGCAATGGAATTTCGAGAAGAAAGGGAACGTTCAGTTAGATGGAAGGTGGACGTTCTACGGAGGGGAATTGCTGGAGCCGAGTACAAGCTGGGATAACGGTGAACTGCGGGCTAGTTATGTGGACGTGCCTTCGTCATGGAACAGTTATACGGACGAGCCCGCGGTATCAGACGGTCTGGGGTACGGGACGTACCGGCTCATCGTTCGTGTCCCAGAGGGATTAGGTACGCTGTCGATTCGCGTACCGAATATTATTAGCTCCTACAAGCTATGGGTCAACGGAAGGTTGTTGGCTGAGGCTGGACATGTAAGCACGGATCCGTCCCTTTCGAAGCCGGAGCAATATCCGCGAGTCGTGTCGTTCGATGCTAGCAACGGCAAGGTGGAGCTGGTTGTGCAAGTTTCGAACTATAAGCACCGCAAGGGCGGAATATGGACCGGCTTTCTATTAGGCACAACGCAGAATGTAACACGATCCGAGATTATGTCGGTTGCCGAGCAATTGCTCATTATCGGCAGCCTGCTTATTATCGGCACCTACCATATTGGTCTGTATGCGTTGCGAAGACGAGAGCGGTTTACTCTGCCGTTCGGGCTCATGTGCCTAATGGTCGCGACACGCATGGCCGTAACCGGCGAGACGATCATTTTCCAGCGATTCCCGGATATGTCCTGGGAGCTCGGAATGCGTATCGAATATATCGCTTTCGCACTGAGCGGTGTTACGGGATATATATACATCTTAAGAATGTTCCCGGAGGACGGCTCGAAGCGGTTCTACCGGCTGTCCAATGTTGTGGGCACCATGCTCACCGTCGGTACGGCTCTATTGCCTACGCTCACGTTCACGAGGTTGTTGCCCATCTATCAGGCTTACATTGTTCTTGTTAGCGCCGCCTGCGTTTATGTGGTCGTTAAAGCACGTATTCGCAAGCAGGAAGGCTCGTCGTTGGTGCTGACCGGACTTTTATTTTTTATCGCGACGGTCGTCAACGATATGTTGTTCTACGGAGAGAGAGTCGTGTCCGTGCAGCTTGTACCGATCGGCATTACGTTCTTCATTCTTATGCAGTCGCTTATTCTGTCCAAGCGGTTCACCCATGCGCTGCGCAAGGTGGAGCTTGTCTCGGACGAGCTGCGGGAGCTGAACATGCATCTTGAGATTCGGGTCGAAGAGCGGACGAATGCGCTCCGGCAGTCCAATATGTCGCTTGAGCGGTCGAACGAAGAGCTGGAGAAGCTGGAGAAGTCGCGCCGGCATCTGTTATCCAATATTTCTCATGACCTGCGCACGCCGATGACGCTCGTTCAAGGCTATTTAGAGGCGATGCGCGACGGACTTGTCGAGGACAAAGAGATGCAGCGCAAGCATATGAACATGATGCTCGGCAAACTGACGCGATTGAACGGGCTCATCGACGATCTGTTCGAGCTGTCGAAGCTGGAGGCAGGGCAAGTCCGGTTCCATTTTGAGAAAGTATCGGTTCGCGGGTGGCTGGAATCGGTTCAATTGTCGTTCGAGACAGATGTCGAGAAGGACGGAGGCAGGCTCATCTGCCGTTACGAAGGTGAGCCGCTTAACGGGGCAGATGAAGCAAGTACAACAAGGCAGGACGATACTGCTGCGTGGATCGATATGGCACGAATGGAGCAGGTCATGTCCAATTTGATCTATAACGCGCTGCGGTATTTGCCTGCAGGTGATGCGAACAAGCAGATCATGATAGATGCTGCCGTTGACGACCAGCAATTTGCCATAATTGAGATTACGGATTCGGGAAGCGGAATAGACGAAGAAGATTTGCCGTACATTTTCGACCGTTTCTATAAGAAAGATAAATCTCGCAATTCTTCGGAAGCGGGAAGCGGGCTTGGACTGTCGATAGTGAAAGAAATCGTGCTTCAACATGGCGGGACGATCGCGGCTCGCAATAAAGCGGGGGCAGGGGCTTCTTTCCGCATTCAGTTGCCGCTTGCACAGTAATAAGACATTGGGGGAGAAGTAGGGATGAGAATTCGAATCGGAGCAGTTGTGCTCGGAGTCTGTGTGCTGCTGTTCATTATTATTGCAGCGGTGCTGCCAGAGTCGGGGCCGCTGATGATCGACGAGAAGGCGGCACAAGCCGTCCGGCACATGGCGGGGCATCAAGGGGAACAAGTATGGAAGGCGGTAACGGAACTAGGGTCTTCGACAATCATTATTGCGGCAGCGCTCGTGTATACCGCATGGTTAGGTTGGCGGTTGCGGTCAGCAGCTGTGCTGTGGATTCCGGCGGGCGGAGCAGCGGCTTACCTGCTGAATCAAGGTCTGAAGACATGGCTGGATCGCGAGAGACCAACCGGAGCGTGGGGAATCGAGTTCGATGGAGCTAGCTTTCCAAGCGGGAATGCGATGCTGGCAATGGCCGTATACGGTACGATGATGCTCTCGTTCCTGCTCTACACGAAAGCCGGCCGCGTTGCAAAATCAACCGCAGCCATTGTTGGCGTTGCCATAATCGTATGCGTTGGCTTCAGCCGGCTATTCTTTGGCGTGCATTATGTGACCGATATCATCGCGGGCTATGCTGCAGGAGGAGCTGTTATGATGGTGTCGTTATACCTGCTGGGTACATCAATCAAACGCAAGCAGCGGATATAATTTTCGATCATCCGGCGGTCATTCCGACTGCCGGATGACATCCATCATTTTCGTAATCGACTGTTTCCGTTTGTCTTGATCCATGTTGCTTAGAATACGAAAAATTTCGACAGTCTCCGGAGACATACCGGAGTCCGGCTTGCCTGATTCCCCTCCGATAATGTAATCGAGAGAGACTTCGAAATAAGCAGACAGCTTAATAAGCGTGTCGTATACCGGTTGTCGGTTGTTAATCTCATAATGGCTGTACGCTGAACGCGTTATGCCAATTTGCCGTGCCACCTCCTCTTGAGACAAATTTCTTCTTAGTCTTAGTTCCCTCAATCGATCTCCCATCGTCATGGTCATGTCATTACTCCTTACGGTAAGCTGCAGACTCGCTTTCATGTCATAGCCGATTTCGCGCACACCGGGGATAGGCTACAGGTACCCCGAAACAATCGTTCGCTACTATTTACTAATTTATGATACAAACTGTATCAATGTCAAGTTTTTGTGCGACAAATTGATTTAATTCCTAAATATTCGTATACGAAAGGCTTTTGACTGAATGATCAAGCAAATGTTGGAAGCGGTCAGCTATGTCGTAGAATTGTTATGCTGTTACCCACGAATGATCATATAACCGCTCCCGAATAAAGTCTTGAATCCGGGACTTATTGGTTGTACAATGACCATAGTTAACTTGTTCGTACAAGTTAATTCCTTTTGAAACTAAGTGTTTTATTTGTTTTCAGTGTGGTTCATATGAGGTTTGCAGGAATAATGTATGATTATGTACGTACAAGTAAGTTTGTAGTGTGATGACCATAATGATTCCGAGACGGAGGACTAATTCAATGTTAAAGACGAAACGTTATCAGTTCTGGTTTATTACAGGCAGTCAGCATCTGTATGGGCCGGAGACGCTTCAGCAGGTCGAGAACAATTCCAAGCACATCGTGGACAGCTTTAAGCAGGATCAATCGATTCCATACGAAATTGTTTACAAGCCTATAGTGAAAACGCCGAATGAAATTTACGAAGTATGCCAAGCGGCTACGGACGATCCGGACTGCGCAGGTGTCATCACATGGATGCATACCTTCTCGCCTTCGAAAATGTGGATTGCCGGCTTGTCCGCGCTCCGCAAGCCGCTTCTCCATCTGCACACGCAATTCAACCGGGATATCCCGTGGGATTCGATCGATATGGATTTCATGAACTTGAATCAATCCGCGCACGGCGACCGTGAACACGGATTTATCGGTGCACGAATGGGCGTGGCGCGCAAAGTGGTCGCGGGCCATTGGGAGAATGCAGGCGTTCGCGGTAAGATCGCAGGCTGGATGCGTACGGCGGCTGCAATTACGGAAAGCCGTTCGCTGAAAGTAGCCCGGTTCGGCGACAACATGCGGGAGGTAGCGGTTACCGAAGGCGACAAAGTCGAAGCGCAAATCAAATTCGGATGGTCGATTAACGGCTATGGCATTGGCGATCTGGTGGAACGCGTTAATGCCGTATCGGAGGAAGCGCTCGACCGCCTGATGGGCGAATATGAGACTACCTACACGATTTCGGACGAAGTCCGGGCGAACGCAGAATCCATGGAATCGATTCGTTATCAAGCGCGTATCGAACTTGCGCTGAAGTCGTTCCTCGAAGAAGGCGGCTTTACCGCATTCACGACGACATTCGAAGACTTGCATGGCATGAAGCAGCTTCCAGGTCTGGCCGTTCAACGTCTGATGGAGCAAGGCTACGGCTTCGCTGGCGAAGGCGACTGGAAGACAGCAGCGCTTACGCGGATGATGAAGATTATGGCGGATAACGAGGCAACTTCCTTCATGGAAGATTACACATACCATTTCGAGCCAGGCAACGAAATGATTCTTGGCGCGCACATGCTGGAAGTGTGCCCAACGATTTCGGCGACGAAGCCTCGCATTGAAGTCCATCCGCTTGGCATTGGCGGCAAGGAAGCGCCGGCACGCATTATTTTCGACGGAAAGTCCGGAACGGCTGTTAACGCATCGCTCGTGGATCTGGGAAGCCGGTTCCGCCTTATTATCAATGAAGTAGAAGCGGTTCAACCGGAAGCCGAGTTGCCGAAACTGCCGGTCGCACGCGTATTGTGGAAGCCGGCTCCTTCGCTGGCTGAATCGGCAGAAGCTTGGATTTATGCTGGCGGAGCTCATCATACCGTATTGTCGTATGTCATTACGACCGAGCAACTGGCGGATTGGGCGGAGATGGCGAATGTGGAGTGTGTCGTCATCGATCAAACGACGAATGTTCAGAAATTCCGCAGCGAACTTCGCTGGAACGATCTGTACTTCCGCCTTCGTTAATTGTCAGCGGACGTGACGGAATTGAGACGTTTGCGCCGAAATGATGGCATCAACAACCTCAATGGAGTATACTTCTACAATAGACGTGAATCGTATAATAACGACATCGGATTGTAGAAAGGATGTACCGTCATGATCGTAAGAACAGAGGAAGAATGGCAGGGACTGCGCGAGATCGGCGCGATCGTCGCTCATGTCCGCGATGCGCTTATAGCGCAAGTAAGAGAAGGCATTACGACGCTTGAACTCGACCAGTTGGGCGCTGAACTGCTGGCGAAGCACGGAGCGGAATCGGCACCGATCAAAATGTACGATTTTCCGGGCCATACATGTATAAGCGTCAATGAGACGGTTGCGCACGGTATTCCAGGCGACCGGGTGTTGCAAGCCGGCGATATCGTCAACGTCGACGTCTCTGCATATAAGAACGGATTCTATGCTGATACTGGGGCAACAACCGTCGTGCAGCCGGATTCGTCACCGATCAAACAACGGCTTATCGAATGTGCGGCACTCGCTGTTGATGTCTCGATTAAGAAGGCTCGCGCCGGCGCGAAGCTGAATTCGATCGGCGCAGCTGTGTACCGCGAGACGCGCAAGCGCGGATTCTATATCGTACAGAACCTGACCGGACACGGAATCGGAAGGTCGCTGCATGAGGAACCGGAACATATTGTGAGCTACTATGATCCGGATGACACGACGCTTCTGGAAGATGGTCAAGTCATTGCGCTCGAATCGTTCGTCTCGACCGGTGCGGAACAAGTTTCGCAGGGAGACGACGGCTGGGCGCTGCAGACGGACGATGGAAGCTTCGTTGCCCAATTCGAGCATACGGTCGTTGTCACGAAGGATAAAGCGGTCATTTTGACGCTGGGCGGTCAGCTGGATTAGCACTTCATATCGAAATCAATTTGTCTAAATAGCGTAGTAAATAGGAACAAGGGCGCTCATTAAGTCGTGAAGAAGACTTAGTGAGCGCCCTTTATGTTGTTCATGTATAATCCAGGACGTGATGTTCAACGTTGTTAAATTATCGGTTTGAAACGGAGGCGCTTACAGCTGAAGCGTACTTGGTGCTCAATTCTAACTTGAACATGAGCGAGATGACGGCGGTCGCGATAAGGAAGAAGACGCCGGATAGAACGTACATCGTTACAAGCGGAACGAAGGTGCTTAGCCAACCCGACAGCATGATCATAAGGAGCATCGTACCCATGAATACGGGACCGAATATGCCATTTACGCGGCCGACGTAGCCTTCTTCGGTGGATTTCATGACAATTGTATTAATGCCGACTTGTATGAACGGTTGAACGAAGCCGCGGACGAATTGCATGACAAGAGAAAGGTTGAAATTCATCGAGAGTCCGGTTCCTACGACAGAGAAAGCGCTGATCAGGTTGCCGATGGCCAATATTTTTTGTGACGATACCCGCTTCGAGATGCCGACGACTAGCGCTCCTCCGGCGACCATAGCAATGACGTTCGCAACCGAGAACCATTGATAGTATTCTTTATCGAGCTGCAGACGGTCGACGACAAGGAAGATGCCAAGCGGCTGAATGATGCCGACAGCAAGTCCGCCTAGCGCGAAGGCAATGCCCAGCAGTCTTAGCACCGGATGAACGAAGACATACCGGAAGCCGTCTTTCAGTTCTTGAAGTACGGGCGGTTTGTTCTTAACTGATGCCGCAGCACGGTCAGGCGGCAGCATGGCAAGCATTGCGGCCGACAACAAGAAGGAAATGCCGACAAGTCCGATCGAGACATAGATGCCGAACGTCGAGAATACGAGCGTGCCGATTGCAGGGCCGATTACCATGAATAACGAAATGATCGCTTGGTACATCGCCATGCCGGTTTGTACTTGTTCTTCCGGTACATGCTGCTTGAACAACTTCATGCCTGAAGGTTGAGAAAATTGAGACAAGATCGACGAGATGAGCGTAGTGAAAAATATAGCCCGCCACGAGCCGCCAATTAAAGCTAGCAGAACGATGAGGACGGAGAGGGCGCTGAGCAAGTCGCAGTTCACCATCGTCTTCTTCGGCCGCCACCGGTCCGCGAACGTACCTCCGATTACGGAGAAAATAAAGATAGGCGTGTACTCCGCGACATAGATCCATGAAACCGCTACCGAATCGTTATTCGTCTGTTCCATGACATATAGCAGTACGGCGAAATTGCGCGTCCAGACTCCCATTTGGAGAAAGAAGCTGGACATCAGAATGACGCGAATAAATTTGTTGCCGAAAAAATTTCCGAATGATGCGATAGATCGGGATAAGGACGACATCGATTCAATCACTCCAGTCATAGAGTCGGTTTTCGAGGATCTCGAACATCGTACCATCTTTACGCTATGTTAACAATATTAGTCTACTACTATTAATATTGGCTACAAATCCAAACTTGACAACTTAGTTTAACGAATATACGATCTAACCAAGCTTGAACGAAAGGTGGTGATATGACGTTGGATGAAGAGGTAAATCGATTGAAGAAGCTTATTTTTCAGTTGTTGATGACCTCTGAAAGCCGTACAACCGATTTGTTGGAACTTATCGTGTCAGATACGATGAGGGCCGTCATCGTGAAGCAGGAGCAATCCGGCTCGACGTATGAGCTGAGGGAATCTTATCTGATCGCAGAGTCAAACTGGTTGCCCGTGTCGCAAAATTTGGTGATTCTATATCCGGAACGAATACCAGAGCCTATATACCGGCGAATCGTCCATGACGGCGAAGGAATCGGCCATGTCCTTCGGTCGACGCAAGTGCCGAACCGGCGCGAATTGATTCATTACGGCTGGCGAAGCCCCCATGAAGTTGTCGATTTGTTC
>NZ_BILZ01000067.1 GCF_004000825.1 Paenibacillus kobensis NBRC 15729
TTTTGGCATGCAAAAAAAAAAAAAAAAAGACGCTATATTCGAACGTCCCTATCGAATAGGTACCGTCGAATATTAGCGTCTCTATTAAACAAGTTATGAGAGCGAATTAAAAATCGAAATCCTCATCTTTCAGCGCTTCTACATTCAGCGTCCGGACATAGCCGTTGCCCTTCTTCGAGAAGAAGTCATGCTGCTTCGTCCGCGTGCTGATGCCGTTGAAGACGATCGGATTGATCTCTTCCTCTGGGAAGCGAGGATCAAGTCCGAGATTCATCAGCGCCTTGTTGCAGTTGTAACGTACATAAGCATGCACATCGTCGGCAAGGCCGACAGCCGTGTACAGCTCGTTCGTGTACGCTTCCTCGTTCGCGTGCAGCTTGTCGATCAGAGCGTGCAATTCTGCATCCGCTTCTTGACGCTCTTCCGGCGTCAAATCACGGTAGATCTCCTGCGCGAGCACGCCGACGTACAAGCCGTGGATGCTCTCGTCGCGCAGAATGAGGTCGATGATCTCGCCGCTGCTCGTCATTTTGCCCTGGCCAGCCAGGAAGAGCGGATAGAAGAAGCCGCTGTAGAACAAGTAGCTCTCGAGCAGCACCGACGCTGCGAGCGCCAGATACAGGCTCTTCGGCGTCTTGATGTTTTTATAGTAATCGGAAATCCATTCCGCCTTATTCTGCAGCTTCGGATGATTCTTCACCCAAGCGAATACACCGTCGATCTCTTCCGTCGTAGCCAACGTCGTGAAGATACTGCTGTACGACTTGGCGTGGATCTGCTCCATCATGCCCATGAACGACAGCACCGCCTTGCGCTGCAGTCCGTCGACATGCTCGACGATGCGCGGGATGCCGACGCCGCCTTGAATCGTGTCGAGCAGCGTCAGGCCGCCCAGCACTTTCATGTACAGCTCGCGCTGCTGATCGCTGAGCTCGATCCATGACATTTTGTCATCGGACAGCGGGATCTCCTCATCCGTCCAAAATTGCATAATGTTCTGGTTCCAGAACGTCAACGTAAAGTCGTCGTCCGGCCGGTTCCAGTTAACAGCTTCCATCGCCATCGCTCAACCGTTCCTCTCGAGTCTATATGGAAGGAGTGTCGCCGGCCGTCATTAGACGGCGCAGCTGATGCACTCCTCTACGCTTAGTCGGTTCGTCCGCGTGTAATAGAGCGACTTGAGCCCTTTCTTCGCGGCGTAGATATAATAACGGGACAGTTCCCGTGTCGTTACGTTGCTGTTGACGTGCAATACCGTCGAAATCCCTTGGTCGATATGCTGCGAAATCTCGGCGATCATATCAATGACCTTGAACTGGTCCATCTGATACGCCGACTTGTAGAAGAAGTAGTTATCCTGCGCCAAGTAAGGCATCGGATAATACGTCGTCGAGTTCGCGTACGTGCGCGTCTCGATATGCTCAACGACCGGCATAACGCTAGACGTCGCATTTTGAATATATGAAATGCTCTGCGTTGGAGCGATCGCCAGACGGTATGCATGGTAGACACCGTGTTTCATGACGAGCGCTTTGAGCTGTGCCCAGTCTTCCGGCGACGGAATGTACTGGTCACCGAACAGGGCGCGTGCCCGATCCGTTACCGGACGGTAGTCCGTCGACAAATAGCGGTCGAAGTAGTTGCCGTTCGCATACTCGGACTTCTCGAAGCCATGGAACGTTGCGCCGCGGTCGCGGGCAATCTCCATGCTCTTCTCCAGCGAGTAGTAGTTCATCATCATGAAGAACGTGCGTGCGAAATCGCGTGCTTCTTCGCTCTCATACGCAATCTTGTTCTTCGCGAGATAACCGTTCAGGTTCATCGCGCCGAGGCCGACCGAATGGAGCTCCTCGTTCGCCTTGCGGATGCCCGGAGCGTTCGCAATCTCCGCCATGTCGCTGACGGAAGTCAAACCTTCGATGCCCTCATGCACGGACGCTTTGATTTTGCCGAGATCCATCACGTTCACGATATTCAGCGATGCCAGGTTGCAGCTGATGTCGCGGCGGATAATATCTTCTTGGCCGTAATCGTTAATTTCGGACGTTTCTTGCAGCTGGAAAATTTCCGTGCACAGGTTCGACATCTTGATCGCGCCGATCCCTTTGAGCGCATGGTCCTTGTTCGCGTTGCTGCGGTTCATAATGTATGGGTAGCCCGATTCGAGCTGAATCATGGCGATCTTCACCAGCATGTCGCGCGCGCTCATTACCGTCTTCTTCTTGACGCGGTCATCAGCGAGCAGCGTGTCGTACATTTCATCAAGGTCCATGTCGTCCATATGAACGCCATATGCCTTGTAGATCGAGTACGGTCCGAACACGACGAGCGGCTTGTTCTGCGCAGCCAGCTCATAGAACTTGTTCGGTACGATCAGACCGATCGACAACGTCTTCAGGCGTGTCTTCTCGTCGGCGTTGATCTTCTTGCTGTCGAGGAACTCCATAACGTCCCAGCCGAAAATGTTGTAGTAGCCCGCTCCCGAACCTTTGCGCTGACCCATCTGGTCGGCATAGGAGAACGCGTCTTCCATCAGCTTCAGCACCGGCATGATGCCTTTCGCCGCGCCCTCGACGCCTTTGATCGGCTCGCCGCGTCCGCGAAGCTTGGACAGGTTCACGGCTACGCCGCCGCCGATCTTCGACAGCTGCATGCACGTGCCGAGCACATAGTTGATCGAGTTGAGCGAATCATCCATCTCGAGCAGGAAGCACGATACCATCTCACCGCGGCGGCTCTTGCCCGCATTCAAGAAGGTCGGCGTCGCCGGCTGGACGCGCTGCTCCATCATCGCAACAGCCAGACGCTTCGCCTTCTCGTAATCGCCTTCGCCCAGATGAAGAGCGACCATCGCGACCCGGTCCGGATACTGTTCCATGTAGACCGAGCGGTCGTCGCTCTTCATTGCATAGTCGGTATAAAATTTCGATGCCGCCATGTAAGAGGAGAACTGGAAGCCGAAGCCGTGCATTGCGCTGAACAGTTCTTCGACTTGCTCCACTGTATATTGTTCATAAACGTCTTCATAGAAGTCGTTCTTAATCATGTATTGGACTTGCTCGGTATAGCTGTTGAAGCGCATGCTCTTCGCTGCAACTTCCTCCATGAACGCCGCAACCGCTTCTTGGTCCTTCTCCAAACGGAAGAATCCGTCCTCGCCGCGCTGCATCAGTTCATTATTGAGCTCAATATGCCGCAAGACTATTCACTCCTTGTCGAAATAGATCTACGTCCCGTCCTGTACCCGACAGCTCGAATTTATGAATAACCGGAACGTTATATCGTCTGGCGATATCATCCGCGCTGCGGGCGAACGCTTCGCCCCAATTGCGGTTGCCGCTCGCAGACACGCCTTTCATTCTGGAAGAGTTGCGTTTCAGAAACTTCTCTACTTGATCCGGCACTTGTCCGAATCCGGTCGTGAACGTAATGAGCACGAATGGCTCGTCTACCGTCATGTCTGCATCGTCCATAGGCAACGACTTCATATTCAATTTTTCGACAAAGCGGCGGACATTGCCTGTCCTCGAATTGTACACAACCAGCATGTTTCCACACCCTCCAGATACAGCGGCCATTGCGGCTGCTAACTCTATCAAAATCTATATGTAGAATGACTGAGACAATGATATAACTATATATTGTGCGTGTCAATGGTTCTCCGTCTCCATTTGCCAACAAAAAACGCTTGACAACGGACGAACCCAAGCAGGATAAGGGGTTCCGGTTTTGTCTGACTTTTCTGCATCTATTGATGAATGTCTGCCGTTCGCTGTCGATTCGTGGAGAAGGCGATGTAATGAAAATTCGGGGTGTTTTTCAACATTATGTATGCGCTCTCATAATGAAAAACAGGAAAGATTTTCATATGAAACACGAGTTATAGACAAATACGCGAGGAAAGCCTGAGCAGGAACTGTTGCTAGAGGAGTAATCGAAGCGGCATACAGCGAGTCGTAGTCCTTCTATATATGGCAGACCAGTAATACACGTGAAGTAAGCACCACCTCCTCTCGCTCCAGCCCAAATAGCCAATCGGACCGGTTAAACGGCTCAATTGGCTATCGATAGCTCTCTGACTCTATAACTCTCTATATATAGTATAAATAGCGTCTATTTCTGTACGAGTGCTGCTACGCGGCGGAACGATTCCTTCGTCTGATGGTTAACGTCGAACAGGAACGGCCAGTTCTTCCGGCTGCGGACAGGGAAATAGTCAAGCCACGTGTAGTCGTCGGAGATGCCCCAGAACGTCACGCAGTCGATCACGTCCTTGTACTCGTTGAACAGACGGAATGCCATCTCGTAACGCTCGGCATGACGCTCCTGCATTTCGGCAGTCGGCTCCGTCAGATCAGCGCGGTGGTCCTTCCATTCGAAGACGGAAATATCCATCTCCGTAATGTGCAACCGCAGTCCGAGCGAAGCATACTTCTCGATCGCCTCGCGAATGCGGTCCTCTGCCGGATCGGACGGACCCCAGTGCGCTTGCAGACCGATGCCGTGGATCGGCACATCTTTGTCCAGCAACGACTTGACGAGCGTATAGATTTTGTCCCGTTTCACCGGGCCGCATTCATTATAGTCATTATAGAAGAGCTGCGCGTTCGGATCCGCCTCATGCGCATAGCGGAATGCGCGCTCAATAAATTCAGGACCGGCGATTTCCAGCCACTTGGACTGGCGCAGCAGCTCCCCTTCTTCTTCGGATACCGCTTCGTTGACGACGTCCCATGCGTAGATCTGCCCCTTGTAGCGGCCGACGACGGTGTCGATATGCGATTTCATACGGGCAAACAGCGTTTCCTTGTCCACCAGGCCGCCGTCCTTGCCTTCGAACATCCACTTCGACGTCTGGTTGTGCCAGACCAGCGCATGGCCGCGCAGCGCAATATCGTTCTCTTTCGCGAGAGCGGCAATTCGGTCTGCCTGCTCGAACGTATATACATCCTCAGCCGGATGAACGCTTTCGAATTTCATTTCGTTCTCTGCCGTAATGCTGTTGAAGTGATACAGCAGCAGGTCGCGTTGGCTACCAATCGTGCGGCTGTTCACCGCTGCACCGATGCGGTAATGATTATGGTACAGTTCGCGCAGACTCGGCCCGCTCTTGATTTGTTCGGCGGTTGCTCTGCTTGTATCGCTTGGTTTCACCATTGTATATCCCTCCCTGGTAACGATATCATCGATATCGTGAGTATTCAGTATAAAAGCTGCCGGTCGCTTTGATTACCCGACAAAGTATAGGTTGTACTTCAAAAACCATACTTCGCCGCAAAGCGACAGCAGAAGCGCTCCTATTTCCCCTCAACCAAGTCAATTTTGTGCTGTATTTCCTCGGTCATATGCTGCTCATATACGCCGGCACCGAGCTGATTGAATTCCGTGACATATTGCTTCCATACGCCCTCGAACTCTTCCGGATTCGACAGAACGAGCTTCGGCATATATTTGCGCTGCAGATCGCTCTTCTTCTGCGTGAACAGCTGCGCTTCCGAGCCCGGCTCGATTGGAATGCTCCATGCAGGGAACCACGGCCGGTCAAGCGGATCAGCGAATAATTCGGTGAACGTCTTCACGCCGTATTTGCTCAATATGAGCCTATCGCCCGCGCTAAAGGAGACAGCCGCAATTTCCGGCTGCCGGCCGACGTTGACGGAATTGCCGTCTGCGAGCGAGGAACCGCTGCCGTAACGCGGCCAATTATATTCGAACAACGAGAAGCCGAACGATTTGCGGAACGGCTCCGAATAGACATACCTGCTCTGCTCCCGATCACGGTAGTAGCGCCCGTCCTTGTCTACGCTATACGTCTCGCCTTCGATCCCCCAATTGGACAATCGTTGATTCTCGTCCGTCAGCAGATTGTCGAAAAATTTAATAATACGGATCGGATCTCTCGCACTCACGGTTATGCCGATACCTCGGTTATTAACAAAAGAAGGAGGATCAATATATTGATCGACCGTCGTCTTATCAAACACAATCGGAAGCGGCATATAATCGAGATCGTCCGTGCCTGACTCCTTGAATTTGTTACGAATTTCCTTAAACGCCGTAGTGACCTGCCACTGATAGTCGAAGAAGCCTAGTACATGGCCAGAAGCAACTTTCGCCAAATATTGATCATAGTTGTCGACGAATGAAGATTGACTGAACAAGCCTTTGTCGTTCACTTCATTCAGTTTCTGCATCCAACGCTTCATTAGTGGTCCGTCGCCGTAATCCGTAGCCTTATGCGTCTTCATATCGACGATTATGCCGCCGTCGTTCGGGTAGCCGCCTAAGTGCATGGCTGCATTCGTAAGCGTGTAGAAGCGGTCCAGGTCGGTTAGCGACTGAAAGCCGATCAGTTCCGGCTCAGGATGCGTCTTGGCATACTGCTCGATCAGATCAAAATATTCATCCAGCGTCTTAATCCGCGGATAATTGAACGCCTTGAGGACGCGGCGCTGAATCCAGAATGCCGCCTGCTCGACAGTGGTACTCGGGTTGTACTTCCCGACAATCGCACTGAACGGCAAGAAATAAATGTTGCCGTCCTTCGCTTTCATTTGATTGAAGTAAGGTCCGTATACCCGTTTAATGTTCGGACCATAGCGGTTGATCAGATCGTTCAACGGGATAAACGCGCCCGCATCGACCAGCTTGTCGATCGCTGCATCGGGTACGATGACGTCCGGGTACTGCCCGCTCGCTATCATCTCGACTACCTTCGTATTAATATCGCCGACCAAATACTCGACCTTGAAGTTAACACCGGTCTCCTTCTCTAGGATGGATCCGATCGTCGTCTCGTTCGTATTCAGATCCTCGCCAGGAGCGGCGTTAAAATAAGTGAACGTCACAGGCTTTAACTGCTTGTCCTCATCCGACTTCGAACAGGAAGCCAGGAGAGACCCCGTCATTGCAACGGCAAGCAGAGGCAGCAGCACGGATCTGAGCTTATATTTTCGAGCCATGATAATGCCTCACTCCTTCTTCCTCGGTCATACATGTACAAATTCCATTCTCTAATCTCGGCTAGCTGAGCCTCAAGCGGCTAGCCGGCCTCGCGGTTCGCATGCAAGTCAATTGGCGTGACCAGGCGAATCGCGGTACCTCTTCCTTCTCCGCTGTCGATCTGAAGGCGGAATCCTGTTCCATAATACAGCTTAAGCCTGTAGATCACGTTCTGAATGCCGATCCGGTCCCCCATCTCCTCTTCCGACTCCAAGTACCGGTACAGCTTCGCGACCTTCTCTTCGCTCATGCCGATCCCATTGTCTATGATCTCGCACACAAGCTCCTTGCCTTCCACCTTCAGCTTCAAATCAATCGTCCCGCCATTCTTAAGCGGCTCGATGCCGTGAATGCTGGCATTCTCGACGAACGGCAGAAATGTCATCTTCGGCACCATGCACTCATAGGAGAACTCGTCGATCTCGATGTTGTAGGTGAGCTTGTCTCCGAACCGGTATTTTTGAATCTCTAAGAAACAATGAATGAACCCCAGCTCCTCCTGCACATTAACCATATCCTTCGACCACGTGAGGGAGTTCCGGAATATCTTGGCCATATTATGGATGATACGAGCCGTCTCGTCTTCATGTTTAATGAGGCTGCGCATCCGGATTGTCTCGAGCGCATTGAACAGAAAGTGCGGGTTGATCTGACTCTGCAGCGCATTCAACTGTACGTGACGGTTCTGCAGTTCCAGATCCTTCTTCTGAATATCCGCAACGTACACATCGTTAATGAGGCGCTCGATCTGAGTTGTCATTCGGTTGAACTCGCTAGTCAGCTGACCGATTTCATCGTTCGCCGCCGCGTGTTGGATCAGATCGAACTGCTGATTCTTAACTTTCTTCATGTATCGCAGTATAAACCCGAGCCGCACAACAAGCGATCTCGTAATCCAGACGATAATAATCGTGGCGAATAGCAGATTTAGCGCCGCAAGCACAACAACGAAGGTTCGCGATTTTTTGACAGCCTGAATGACTTCGCTCTCCGCAATCGTCGCCGCAACCCGCCAGCCAGACAAATAATTGTAAGTGTCATAGGTCGACTCTACTTTTATGGTGCGGGCAGACTGCGGAATGGAATCGAACACAGGGCTTTCCGACCGCCAATTGATCTGGGGATCGGTCGTATAGTTAACCACTCCCTTGTCGTCGATCAGATAAATGCTGCCCTGCAAATTCAAATTGCCGAATATTTGTGCGATTGCATCCGTCTTCAGATCGATCTTAAGAAGCTTCTGATACTGGTTCTGGGCCACAAAATAATCCAGCTTGCGGACAATGCTGAACGTGTCCTTGCTGTCCCCTGTACCGGTACGGATAATAATCGGACGCGACAGCCTGGTGCTCATAATCGCCCGATACCATTCTTGATCCCTGACACCGTCGGTTATGCGCTCGATGCCACCTGACGGAAGTACGGTCGGATTATCTGCATACACCGTTATGGTATTAACCGAATGATACACCGGACCGTAGCTGTTCAGCATGCGGCGCAAGTAAGAATCGTACGCCTCGATATAGTCCGCCGGTTGGTCATAGCTTTGTTCGAGCGTTTCGTTCAACATATGGTCGGTGTAGAACACGGAAGAGATTCCGACGGCATCCTCGATCTCCGACCGAAACTCGCTTCGAATCTGCTCTACCGCTCGAGATATATCCTTCATCCGCTGGTTTTTGACATTGTCGCTTGTCACATTGTAGAAGATCAGGTTCGTCAAAAAAATCGGCGTAAATACAGACAGCAAGTACACGATGAGCATTTTGTTACGCAATCGGATATTATCCAGACCAAGCTTCATGGGTCGTACTCCTCAAATGAACGCAATGATGATCGTAACTAAAGCCGTACTGCTTACAACAGCTTATTGCGGTATTCCGAAGGCGTCATCCGCTCTAGTTTCTCGAATTGGGTAACAAAATAATCCGCATTGTTGAAGCCGACCTGCTCGGCAACCTCATAGATGCGCATGTCCGTCTTGCGCAGCAGCCTCTTCGCTTCTTCGACCCGAAGCTGCAACAGGAAATCGTTGAAGTAGACGCCGTATGTTTTTTTGAACAATTGGCCCAAGTAGACCGGATTCATAAAGAAACGCGCCGCGATGCTCTTCAAGCTCATATTGTCCCGATAGTTCGCTTCAATGAACGCCTTAACCTTCTGCACGCCGCCCTTGGCGAATTCCTTGCGCCGGCTTGCGAGCTGCTCCGCGCTCTCCGCGACGAATGCTTGAAGCAGCCGCTTCAGTTCCTGCGGCGTCAGATTCATATCATGCCAGCCGATAATCGGCTCCGACGAGCTCATCTCCATCGCGTCGATTTCCACGCTCTGCAATACGCCGACAATGCCGGATACACATTGATGTATGGCCGCTTTCACCGCATCCGGCACGAACCGCTTCGTCTTGAATTGCTCGAACATCGCTTCCACCGTAGTTTGAAGCTGCTCCGCATTCCGTTCCTCCAAATGCTCCAGCATCGACTTAAGAAGCTGCGGATCGGCATGAACGAACGGCGCCGGCGCATGGCGCGACGGATGATGCACAATAATTCGGGAGCCATCCTCCATATATTTGTGCAGCAGAGCTTCCCTTGCCGACCGGTATGCTGCGCCAACCTTCGTCAGCCCTTCGACCGGCTGGCCTGCATATATATAGAAGGGACGGTCGATCCGCTGTTCGATCTCCCAGAGCAGACGCTCGGCGAAACGGCCGATTTCTCCTCCGGTGTAAGAAAGATCGGCAGCCGATACGACAACACCGAACCGGTTCCGGTGCCGATGCACATAAGGACTTACCGTTCTTCCCAGCGCGCTTACCAGCGCTTCCTTCACCGCTTCGTATAGCCGCTCGTCATCAAAGGAATAATATTCTCCCTGCCGCCATGGATGAAGATCGTTCGGTTCGATGAACATATAGTACAGATTCGTTCCGTGTTCGATCCCGAGCCTCGCCGCCCAATGATCGACTTCCGCTTCATTCATCTCGCCTTTGATGAGCGACTCCATCACGCTGCCGTTCACAAGCTGTTCCTTCTTGCCGCGAAGAACCTTGTCCCGGTTCAGCTCATCGCTTAACCGTACCAGCGCGGTTCTTAGTTCTTCCTCGTCGATTGGCTTCAGCAGAAAGTCGTTCACTCCGTGCCGCACCGCCTGCTGAGCATATTTAAAATCGTCGAAGCCGCTAATAATAATGAAGCTCGTCGCCGATCCTGACGCTGCGTCCAAGCCGGAGCGCGTCCGCCGGATCAGCTCAAGACCATCCAATACCGGCATCCGAATGTCCGTCACAACGAGGTCCGGCTTTAACTGGCTGATTAACGCCAGTGCGTCCTCCCCGTTGTCCGACTCGCCGATAATATGAAACCCGATCGCTTCCCAGTCGATCAGCGCTCGCAGTCCCAGCCGTACGAACTGCTCGTCATCTACTAATATGGCGCTGTGCATAGGCGAAGCTCCTCTCTCGCAATGATGTAGGATGAAAGCACTTTCAACTCCGATCATGCGCACGCTTTAGGACGTCGCAGCATACGAATGCATCTGCGGTATATGCAGTGAATCTTACCGCATGGGGCCACATCCTCCGGTCGATCAGCGTATGCTAGTGCGTGCACAACATGTCAATCATGCTCCAGATGTTGTCTGGTCAGCACGAACAGCTGTTCAATATGGTTGTCGTCCAGCGAATAATAGACCGTCTTCCCTTCCTTACGCCGCTTCACGATCCGCAAGTTGCGCAAATAACGAAGTTGATGAGAGACAGCCGATTGTCCCATCCCGAGCACGATCGTCAGATCATGAACGCATAGTTCGTGCAGCGACAGCGCATGAATAATTTTGATTCGCGTAGGGTCGCCTAACGCTTTGAACAAATCTGCGATTGAAACAGCCGAACGGTCCTCCAGCAATTCCGCCTTCACTTGATCGGCTATTTCTGGGCTGGTTCCCTCGCATACCGGATCACATTTTTCCACGATATCGTCACCACCTGGAATCCATTATACATCGAAATAGAACGGCTTGAACAATAGTCATAATATGGATTGCAAACCATGGATTGCAGCGGTCAACTAGGCCCTATTCGACACTTTCGCATGACATATTCTGCATAAAGTCTTGCACTTCGCGAGGCCCGCTGGTATTATGAAGTTAATATATGAGCAATTATTCATATGTTGATTTGGAGGGTGGCGTCAATGAGCGATACTAACGGCCGTAAACAGGAGCATGAGCATCATTCAGCCCCAGATTCCTGCGGACATGAGCATAAAGTTAACCGGGATGAAGCAGCGGATACGCAAGGATGCTCGCACGGACATGAGCAAGGGCATAATCACGGAGCCGAACATAGGCACGGACATTCGCACGGGCATGGACATTCACACGGACATCACGGGCATAGCCATCATGGACACGGACATTCACACGGCAATGCGGGCAACCGGAAAGGACTCGCAATCGCACTCCTTATTACAGGCGGCATTATGGTGCTCGAATTTTTCGGCGGACTGCTGACCAACTCTCTGGCGCTGCTGAGCGACTCCGGGCACATGCTAAGCGACACGGCTGCGATTGCGCTAAGCCTTCTCGCATTCTGGTTCGCCGCTAAGCCTGCCACCGCGTCCAAAACATATGGATATCACCGATTCGAAATTTTGGCCGCGCTGTTCAACGCGCTGACGCTGTTCGTCATTGCCGGGATGATCGCAATCGAAGCCTACCATCGGTTCGGCGAACCGCCGGAAGTGGCCGGGTTACCGATGATGCTGATCGCTTCCGTCGGACTGCTCGCCAACTTGATTAGTGCCTGGGCGCTTATACGCAAAGGAGACGTCGAGCATAATTTGAACGTACGATCTGCTTATTTGCACATTCTTGGTGATGCGCTGGGCTCTGTCGGTGCGATCCTTGCCGGCTTGCTGGTTGCCGTATTCGACTGGAATTGGGCCGATCCGCTTGTCAGTGTGCTCGTTGCTCTGCTCATTCTAAGAGGAGCTTGGAGTATACTCAAGTCGGTCATCCATATTCTAATGGAAGGAGCCCCTGACGGTATCGATCCTGACGCGGTCAAGCAAGTGCTGCTCGGCATTAGCGGCGTCCGTGATGTACACGACCTGCATATATGGACGATTACGTCCGGAATACCTGCGCTTAGCGGACACTTAAGAGTTGAAGACGACGGCGATTGCCAGCATATCCTTCGCGAGGCGCTTGCTAAGCTCGAATCCGAATTCGAGCTCAAGCATGCAACACTGCAGCTTGAAAAGTCCGACACTCTCCATGAACCTCTCGTCGTATAAGTGAAACGACTCGGTTTTTAATGAAACAATAAAGTACGATAAAGTATGAATGAGACGATAAAGCCCGGCGTTACGTTACTTCCGCTGATTGCGGAAATAGCGCAGCGCCGGGCTTTTCAGATTACAGTAGTATTATGACTTGCGTTTCGTCCGAACCGCCTCAGCAACAGCTGCGAGCACTTCGTCCGCATGGCCTTTGACCCGAATGTTGCGCCATTCCTGCACGAGCTTGCCTTTCTCATCAATGAGGAAAGTGGATCGAACGAGCCCCATATACTCGCGGCCGTACAGTTTTTTCAACTGCCAGACGCCGTACTGTTCGCATACCCGGTGATCCGTGTCCGCCAGCAGGACGTAAGGCAGCTCGTACTTGGCGATAAATTTGTTATGCCGTCCGATATCATCGTTGCTTATCCCGATAATAACGGCATTATGCTCTTGGAACTGCTCATTCGCGTCCCGGAAGTCGCACGCTTCCTGAGTACACGCTGTCGTCATATCTTTCGGATAAAAAAATATAATGACTTTTTTGCCGGCATAATCGCTCAGCGATACCGGCTTGCCGTCTGAGCTATCAAGCGTAAAGTTCGGCGCCTTCTTGCCGACTTCTGCTGTTTTGGTTTTGCTGCCTGCCACTCTCTATCCCACCTCATGCATTGCTGTATCTATTCCTACATTATACATGAAGTTGGACGGCGTATCGAAGCTCAGACGAACGGTTTGTACAATGAAGCTCCTTGCCCGCAGCCATCACCAAGCCGGGGGAGTCTGACGCGGCTCGCTAACGACACACTTCAGTGCGTTAGCGGCATACCCGCAACTACTCCAGCGTCAACAACACGACCGATGCCGCCGGCAGCGTCAACTGCAGCTTGCCGTCCGCGAGCTCCGCGCCTTCGAACGGCTGCTTTGTTACCCGCTCCGGCTGCTCGAACGTATTGTGCGCGCCGATGTCGTCCGCGGCCACAATGTCGCCGCGGCAAGCATAAGCCTGCTCCGCTCCGCGCAGTTCCAGCTCTAACTCGACGTCATCCGTATGGCTCAAATTGGCCAGACTAATATGCACCTTGCCGTCCTTCTTCGACGCGGATACGCTAACTTGCGGCAGCCGTACGCCGTTTAGCTCATATTCGCCGAACGCGCCGTGCATCGCCAGTGCTTCGGCATCCTGATGCACCTTGAACATCTCCATGACGTGATAGGTTGGCGTCAGCAGCATGCGGTCGCCTTCAGTCAGAATGACTGCCTGCAGCACATTGACCATCTGCGCCAGATTCGCCATCTGCACCCGGTCGCAGTGTTTGTGGAACACGTGCAAATGGATCGCCGCGACAAGCGCGTCGCGCATCGTGTTCTGCTGGTACAGGAACCCCGGGTTCGTACCCGGCTCCGGCAGGAACCAAGTGCCCCACTCATCAACGATCAGCCCGACCCGCTTCCCTGGATCGTAGCGGTCCATGATCGTGCTATGCCGCGTAACCAGCTCGTCCATGAACAGTGACTTCTGCATGGCTTCGAACCAGCCGCTCTCATCAAAGCCGGTTGCTGGAAGTTTGTCCTCCCAACGTCCAGGAATCGTATAATAGTGCAGACTTAGCCCATCCATGAGCCAATGAGCCTCGCGCATCAGCACATCCGTCCAGTTGTAATCGTCAATATTAGCTCCGCCCGCGATTTTGTACAGCTTGTTGGTGCCGTACTGGCGGACGTACGTCTGATAGTTCCGGTACAAATTCGCGTAGTGGTCCGGCTTCATGTTGCCGCCGCAGCCCCAGTTCTCATTACCGACGCCAAAATATTGCAGCTTCCACGGCTTCTCTTGGCCATTCGCCCGGCGCCAGCCTGCCATTGGAGATTCGCCATCGAACGTCATGTACTCCACCCATTCGGACATCTCCTGTACCGTACCGCTTCCGACGTTGCCGCAAATGTACGGTTCGGCCCCCAACAGCTCGCACAACCGGAAAAACTCGTGTGTGCCAAAATGATTGTTCTCCACCACGCCGCCCCAATGCGTGTTCACCATCCGCTTGCGATTCTCGCGCGGGCCGACGCCATCCTTCCAATGGTACTCGTCGGCGAAGCAGCCGCCCGGCCAACGCAGCAGCGGCACCTGCAGCTTGCGCAGCGCCTCCAGCACGTCGCTTCGAATTCCTTGCGTATTCGGAATTGGCGAGTCTTCTCCGACCCACAAGCCTTCATATATACAGCGTCCTAGATGCTCAGCAAAATGTCCGTAAATGTTCTTGTTGATCGTGCCTAGTGTCCAATCTGCATGAATGACCACGCGCTGTTTTGTCATATAATTCATCACCTTTCCTCCTGGCAGATAAGGGACGAAGAGCATAAAGCCGCCCTCGTCCCTTTGCCACATCTCTATCAGCATAGACAGGATGGTTCATCCATCCTCGTCTTGTTCCTTTAACTTAACCCTTGCCTTTGTCTACTTCTTGCTATTGCCTGCGCCTTCTTGCTTCTTGCCCCAGACGCCTGTGCCGTCGCTGCGCAAACCGGTGAACGTCAGCACCGGCATATCCCGCTCCCAATCCCAGGACGGGAGCAGCAGCAATTCCTCCGTGGAGGCCACTGAGCCGTCTTCCTCATACCAAGTAAGCGTCACCGTATGGTCGCCGTCGAACGTCCACTCGTCCTTGCTGTCCTTCGTGCCGACATGTCCGTCAGCGATCAGCTTAAGCGGCTCCGCCTCCGATTGGCCGTCCGTATCCTTATCGAATACGATCCGCTCCCAATCACCGGCGATGTCTGACTTCGCGACCTTCTGCACCTGCTCGCCCGCATACCGTTCCGGAGAGACGACCGGCCAGCCGTCCTTCGTCCATACAATGCGCCGAACATGCAGGTACATCCAGTTTTTGTCCCCTTCTGGACGAGCATGATGAACGATATAAAAATCACCATCGTCGTTCAGAACCGAATTGTGCCCGGGCGCAATCCAGCCTTCCCCTTCGGAGAATCGGTACCCGCCCATAATCTTGTTGCCAATCTCGTACTGCGGCAAAAAGTCGATGTCGTCCATCCGCTGGCCGTTCATATCCGTATAAGGCCCCGTAATGCTGTCCGACCGGCCCACCCGCACATTGTAATCGGAGAACAGCGAGTCATAGGAGACGAACAAGTAATATTGCTTGAACTGCTCGTTGTAGACGATATAAGGCCCTTCCATCGCGCCTTCCTCGGTGGCCGGATCGCGTCTTGCGATCCTCTGCCCTTTGTCGCCTGGCTGCGCCGGCTTGCCGGTGGCGGGATCGATTGCCATCACATAGATACCGCCGAAAAAGGAGCCGTACGCCATCCAAGGCTTGCCGTCGGCATCGATGACGATGTTCGGATCGATCGCGTTCGCCTCATCGCCCTTTTGCGACTTCACGACTTCGCCTTGATCCTCCCACGGCCCTTCCATCGAAGCGCTTGTCGCAACGCCGATATACGACTGATTCGTGCCGAAGGTGGAGGCCGCATAGTACAAATAATACTTCTCGCCGAACTTATGGACGTCCGGCGCCCACAGATTGGCCGCCCCCGTCCACGCCGCCGCTTCTGCCGGAATGCCATTGAAGGCATACCCGACCCAATCCCATGCGATCAAATCTTTCGACTTGCGCACCATAATGCCCGGCTTTGGCGGCGAACCGACGCGAACGTCGGTGCTGACCGCATAGTAGGTGCCGTCTTCCGCTTTTATAATAGAAGGATCGTGGGCATTGTTGATATGCCAGTCGGCTTCATTATTAAGCGTCGACTTGTCGTACATCGGATACTGAACCGGCTTGTCAGGGTAGACGAACTTGGGCTCATCCTGAGCCGAGCATCCGAGCAGCGGCAATCCCATCAATAGCATCGCCAAGCACCCCTTCAGCGTTCGATTCATGCTTCCGCCGTTCTGCCCGGCTTCGGTTCTCCGAAATGAGGGACGCCGTCGCGCCATTCAATCGCCTGAATGCGGGCGTGCCTGTTCGGATCGTAGAGCGGATCGCCGATGATTTCCTTGTAATCGCGCGCATGGTAGACGAGCAGATCCGTCTTGCCGTCCTCCGATACGGTGAAGCTGTTATGGCCCGGTCCGAATCGGCTTACCCGTTCGCTGGTGTGGAAGACCGACACCGGCGATTTCGTCCACGAAGCCGGATCGAGCAGATCGGCATCCTCCGAAGCCGTCAGCATGCCCATGCAGTAATGATGGTTCGTCGCACTGCCGGAGTAGGTCAGAAATATTTTGCCATTGCGAATAAGCACTGCTGCCCCTTCGTTAACGAGAAAACCGATGCATTCCCAGTCGAATTCCGGCTTGGTCAGCATCACCTGCTGCCCCTTGATCGACCAAGGCGTATCCATCTCTGCAATGTACAGATTGGAGTTGCCGGCAATCGCCGGGTCGCCTTGCGCCCAGACGAGGTAGCGGACACCCCGGTGTTCGAACGTCGTCGCATCGAGCGAGAACGACTCCCAGTTGGTAACGAGCTGTCCTTTCTCTACCCATGGGCCTTCAAGCGGGTTGTCCGCACCGCACTCGAGTACGAACATGCGGTGGTCGAACAGGCCGTCCTGCGTTTCCGAGGTACGTGCCGCCGCGAAGTAGATATACCATTTGCCGCCGATAAAATGAATTTCCGGAGCCCAAATATTCGCGCTCAGCGGGCCGCTCTCATATTTCTTCCAGACGACGGCCGCTTCCGCGTCGTACAGCCCGTCTATCGTCTTCGCTCTGCGCAGCTCGATGCCATCGTATGCCGGAACTGAGCCCGTAAAATAATAAAAGCCGTCCGTATGTTTGTATATCCATGGGTCGGCCCGCTGCCAGACGATAGGATCACGGTAGACGACTTCGGATTTCGATATTGAATTCAACATGGCTCTCACTCCAACGCTGTTATAGTAGTTTGTATGATTTCTATCTGTCGAATCGAATGGTTAGGTGCTATGATGGGGTCATTCACACGGACGAAGGAGACGACAAGCATGAAGACGACCTCATCTCTTTGCAAAGGCTGCTCCCCAGACTTTCAAGTGTCGCAAGAGCAGATCAACATTATGGTGGACAAGCTGTCCCGCTTCCCGGACGACTGCGTGCCGGATGCCGCTTACGAGCGCCGCTTGGCCGCATGTGCAGCCTGCTCCTCTCTCCAGAACGGAACGACTTGCGCCCACTGCGGCTGTTACATCCAAGTGCGGGCGAAGCTTACGCGCAACAACTGCCCTGCTCCCGGCGGAAGCCGGTGGAGCCAGGATAGCTAGCTAGGCAAACCCTCGGACAGTTAAACACTCGTGGTGTGACACTAAAAGTAATGCAACAGCACCTAAGCGACGGTTAAACACTCTGGTGTGACACTAAAAGTGATGCAACAGCCTCTATTTCCGCCTGCACCCCTCTCTTGTGACACAAATAGTGATGCAACAGCACCTCAGGGCGGTGCTGTTCACAGCATAAAGATCCCGCCTCCCCGAGCCGGGATGGTTGCCGTCTGCGGCCAGCCCTGGCGGTATAGCCGGACCAGCCGACGTATGACAAAATGCCGAGAATGGTTTATCCTTTATCCCTTATCCTTTATCCCTTCACGCCGGAGATGGCGACGGATTCGATAATTTGTTTCTGGAACACCAGGAAGACGATCAGCATCGGCAGCAGCGCGACTACGGAAGCGGCCATAATGAGCGGATAGTCCGTCTGAATCGCATACGTTGCATTAAAGTTCGCAATAACGAGCTGCAGCGTCTGCTTCTCTGGCGAATTCAGATAGATGATCGGAGCCAGATAGTCGTTCCAGATGGCCATGAACCACAGAATGAGCTGAGCGGCAACAGCCGGCTTAATAAGCGGAAGGACAATCCGTGCATAAATACCCGCATACGAGCTGCCATCGATCTTCGCCGCTTCGATCAGCGCGTTCGGCACACTGGCTAGATACTGCCGCAAGAAGAAGATCATCACGATATTGCCGAACAGACCCGGCACGATAAGCGGAAGCAGCGTGTCGACCCATCCCATTTTGGAAAACATCATAAATTGCGGAATCATAATCGATGGATATGGAATCATCAATGACGAAATCATAAGCAGGAAGATTTTGTTCTTCCCCGGAAAACGAAGCTTCGCGAACGAGAACGCAGCCAAGCTGGACGTGAACGTCCCGACGACGGTTACCGTCACGGCGACGAAGACGCTATTCTTAATCCCGCTGAGCAGCGGTCCTTTGTCCCAAATCTCCGAGTACTTGCCGAAATGCATCGGATTCGGAATCCATACGGGCGGCAATGCGAACACGTCCATACGATCCTTGACGGAAGTCGTAAACATCCACAGCAGTGGGGCAATCATGAACACCCCGCCGACCAACAGAATCGCGAAGATGAATGAATTGGCCCATTTTCTTCTGAGCGCCACAGTCCTTTCCTCCCTTCCCCGCGACCTTATTCGTTAATTTCCGACGACCGGTCCAGCTTGAACTGAACGAGCGTCACGATGAAAATAAACAGACCCAGAATGACGGTCATCGCCGATGCGTAGCCCATCTGCAAATTGCCGAACGCCTTCTGCCATACATAGAACACGACGGAGGCCGAGCTGAATTCCGGACCGCCCGTGGACGTCATAATGTTGATCTCGGTGAAGACCTGCGAGCCGCCGATAATGTTCGTCACGACGACGAAGAACGTAACCGGCTTAACCATCGGCCAAGTAATATGGCGCAGACGGCTGAATGCATTCGCTCCGTCCAGCTCCGCTGCTTCGTAGTAGTCCTTCGGCACGCTTTGAAGCGCAGCCAAATACAGCAGCATTGTATACCCGAGCCCTTTCCAGATCATCATCAGCATAATCGCCGGCTTGACCGTGCTCTTATCCATGAGCCAGTTCGGCCCCTTGATGCCGAATAAGTCGAGGAATTGGTTCACGAGGCCGAAGTCGCCGTTGTACGCCAAATTCCACATGATCGAGATCGCTGCGAGCGACGAAATAACCGGAACATAATAGACAACGCGGAACGCTGTCGTCCCCGGTATGCCGCGGTTCAAACCAAGCGCAAGCATCAGCGCCAGCAAGAGACCGAGCGGGATGCCGAGCATCATGTACAGCGTATTTCTCATCGCCTTGTAGAACAGCTCGTCATGGAACAGTTCCTTATAGTTATCCAGTCCGATAAAATTCATCTGTCCAAGCCCGTCCCAATCGGTGAACGATCCGTATACCGAGTAGATGACCGGGAACAGGGCGAAGATGAGCAGACCAAGCACCGGCGGCAGGATGAACAGATAGCCCCAATAGGCTTCTTTGCGGTAAAGCTTTGATTTGGTTGTCATGGTTCACCTCGGAAATTCCGGCGTCTTCCATAACGCTCGTTCCCGGTGCCAGCTTACGGCAGCGGGAACGAGCGTTATGTTCGCCAAGAGTCGTGAACTTATTTGTTCATGGATTTGTTCATCGATTCGATTGCCTTGTCGAGCAGCTTCTGCATCTTCGGCTGCTCTTCCTTCACGTAATCGGCTGCCGTAATTTTACCGTCGAGCACCGGTTGAATGTCCGTGAAGAACAGGTTATACCATTCCGCGTTATACGTCAGAATGCCTGGAATCGGACGGCCGTACTCGTTGACGATCTGCAGGAACTCTTCCTTGTTGGCCGGTTTAGACGAAGCGTCAGCTGCCCATGTCGTTGCCATATCAGTCAAGTTCGGAATCTGCACCTTAGCATCAGACAACAGCTTCATGCCTTCTTCGGAACCGGTCAGATACATCGTGAGCGCTGCTGCCGCTTCCGGATACTTCGTCTTGCTCGATACTCCGATGCCGAGCGAGCCGAGCCACGTTGCCGATTGGCCTGTAGATCCTGCCGGATACGGAATGAGGTCATAATCGAACGGAAGCTTCTCATACGTGCTCATATCCCATGGACCGACCGGGAAGAAGCCGATCTGTCCTTGCATCCACCGTTGGTACGTGTCCAGCGTCTGCGCTTCGGCAATCGAAGGCGTGACATGGTATTTGTTCTGCATATCGGCAAAATACTGCAGCGCTTCCGCGAACTTCGGATCGTCGACCGTTACTTTCGTATGGGTAGGATCGATCCAGTCCGCGCCGTTGCTCCATACGAGTGATTGAAGGTTCCACGTCACGTTGAGGCCCGTTCCCCATTGATCGAGCTTGCCGTCGCCGTTGTTATCCTTCGTCAGCTGCTGAGCGACATTCATGAATTCGTCCCACGTATACGGCTTGTCTTTGTCCGGCAGCGCAATGCCTGCCTTCTCGAACATCGTCTTGTTGTAGCCCATCGAGAATGGACCGAGGTCCTTCGGCAAGCCGTAGATGTCGCCTTGACCGACCGTCGCGCCGTCGTAACGGTACAGGTCAACGCCTTTTTGCCAAATCTTATTGATGTCGATATCCTTGTTGTTCTCTACATATTGGGTCAGATTCAGAAGTACGCCGCCGTTCGCATAAGCCATCAGATCGCCCGGATCGTAATAGAACACGTCCGGTACGCTTTTGCCCGTGATCGCCGCCTTCAGCTTCGTTGCGTATTGATCGGCTGCGGTCGAGATGACTTTCACCTTCACGCCCGGATGATCCTTCTCGAACTGGTCGACCGTCTTGTTATACGCCGTCTGTTCGTCTGGACCGCCGCGGAACATGAACGTCAGTTCTGCTTTCCCTAGATCCGTCTTGCCCGCATCGCCCGTTGTCGTCGTGCTAGTGCTCGTGCTCTCTGCCGGCGCTTTCGTTTCCTCGTTGTCCTTGTTGCCGCCGCCGCATCCCGTCAGAACCAATCCCGCCGATACGACTAACGTAAGTGCTGTCATCCAACCTTTTGTCTTCATTGCAAGAACCCCTCCAATGTTTAAGTAACTTTCACTGGGCTTGCCTAATGTAAACGCATACAGTTTCGCCTAAGGAAGTCTGCCTTCAGAGCCGGTTAACTTCTAATGTCTGTCCCTTGCTGATTACCGCTCCGCCGTCTTCCACGGCATAAGGATGAATCCGTCAATCCAAACATTAACATTTGCACAAATATATTTGGCTTGCATTAACAATATCAAAAAAGCGCTTACACGTCAACAAATTTATAAACAGATTTATTTTAACGTTAATGTTTTTATTAACTATATGTCGGAATATCCGCGAAATATGGCGACTTAGCACTCTCACCTCTTGTCATTGTTGCCATTTCGTTAATAAAAATATATAGTATTAGTACAACGCTATTTTCGCTTCATTTCGACATTCCATCCTTTGGAGGATCTTATATGAATCTCGATATTACGGATAAGTCTCTACCGGTATACGAAGCGCTTGCGAGCAGCGTTCGCTTGAAGGTTATTCGTCTGCTGGCCAAGCGGCCGATGAACATTCGGGAGCTGTCCGAAGCGGTCGGCCTGAGCAGCGCCATTATGACGATGCATATTAAGAAGCTGGAGAAAGCCGGAATCGTGCACAGCGAGATGCTGCCAAGCCGGGGAGGCGTGCAGAAGATTTGCTCCTTGCAAGTGGAAGGTGCAGAGATTGTGTTCCCGAACAAGCTTGAGCATATCCGGGAATATCATCAGAGCGAGATTTCCGTCGGCCACTTCACCGATTTCCAGGTCGAACCGACCTGCGGCCTTGCGACGACGGAGAAGTTCATCGGCATCGTCGACGACCCGCGCTCCTTCTTGGACGCGGAACGGTTCCAAGCGAAGATCGTCTGGTTCAGCGAAGGTTTCATTGAATACAAGATTCCGAACTTCCTGCTCTCGACCGAGAATCCGACGGAGCTTGTCATCTCGATGGAGATCGCTTCGGAGGCGCCGCTGACGAACAACAATTGGCCGTCCGATCTTACGTTCTATATGAACAACGTCAATCTCGGCACATGGACCAGCCCCGGCGACTTCGGCGACAAGCGCGGCAAGTACAATCCGCCGTGGTGGCCGGATGACATTAACCAATACGGGCTGTTGAAGCATCTGACGATAACGAATGCCGGCACCCGGATGGACGGCCATCCGATCTCCGATGTGACGCTGGACCAGATTAATATTTGGGACAAGCAGTGGACACTGCGCATCGCGATCGAGAACGACTCCCGTAATATCGGCGGCTTCACGCTGTTCGGCAGCGGCTTCGGCAACTACAAGCAGGACATTATGTTCCGGCTGTACTATGACAAAGTCGTTCACGCCTCCGCGCAAGAGGACGAAGAATCGCCGGCCAGCCCGCAAGCCAAGTCGACTTCGAAGGCGAACCGTCAATCGTAACAAATCCATTAATGATAAAAGGCTGCCTCCCTGTCATCCGAAGCATGACGGTAAGGCAGCCTTTTATTCGTTATAGCGGGATGCTGGTTAGTGCGATTCCGTACGTCCGACCTCGCGGGAACCGCTGTCCTCCACCGGCACGTGCTTGCCCGGCCAGAAGGCGGCGCGGCCTAGCAAAGCCGTAATCGCAGGCACGAGGAACGGCCGGACGATGAACGTATCGAGCAGGACGCCGACGGCCGTGACGATGCCGAAGTGGACCAGCACTTGAATCGGCAGCGACGCGAGCACCGCGAACGTGCCTGCGAGTATGATGCCTGCCGACGTAATAACGGAGCCCGTCTCCTTCACCCCTTCGCTGATGGCACGGCTGAGCGGCATCCGTTTTCTTTTGTCCCATATGCTGGAGATCATGAAGATGTTGTAATCCTCGCCCAATGCCACAAGGAACACGAACGAGTACAGCGGAATCGAACCCGATATTGCATCAGCGCCGAGTGCGTAATGAATGATGATCCATCCAAGTCCGAGCGCAGCAAAATACGACAAGATCACTGTTCCGATCAAATACGCCGTCGCGACGATCGAGCGTAAATAACCGAGCAGCAGGAGCGTGATCAATCCGATGACGATCGGGATAATGACGCGCGTATCGCGGTCTCCCGTCGCCTTCGTATCATATTGCTCCGCCGTCTGGCCGCCGATCCATACCCGCTCCGCCGTCAGCCCCCCGTTGCCCGCTGCCGCGAGCGCCGCCATCGTCTCATCGCGCAGCTTCGGAATAAGATCCATCGCTTCCTGCGAGTACGGGTTCATCGAGAGACTAACGTCCATCGCATAGATGTTCGGGTTCACGCTTCCCTGTTCAAGCTTCGACACGCTTGACACGTACGGAAGCGCCGACAGATGCTGCCTTATCGGCTCTGCATCGTTGCCGTCCGCGTCAACGATGACCCGAACCGGAGCAAGACTTCCTTCCGTGAACTCCTCGCCGATAATGGCGAAGCCTTCTCTCGACTCCATATCTTTCGGGAACGACGACAAAATGTCGAATGATACTTTAAGCTGTGAAGAGAAGCCAGCCAGAACAGCCAATACAATCGTCGTCGACAGAACGACCGTCCACGGACGGCGGACAACGAGACGGCCGACCAATCCCTCCTTACTCACTGGTTTCGGCGTTGGCGCCGGCTTCCCTTTGCGCTGCGCACGCTCGGCTATCATATCCGGCGTACGGGGCACGAACGGATAGAACGAAGCCCGGCCAAATATAGCAAGCAGCGCAGGTACAAGCGTCAAGCTCGCAATCGCCATGATGAAGATCGATAAGCTGAACGGGATGGCGAACCGGTGATAGGCGCCATATTGCGCGAACAACAGAGCGAGCAACGAGAGCACGACCGTCAGACCGCTCATTGCGATGGCGCCGGACGAGCCCGTCATTGCCTGCAGCAGCGCGCTTCTCTTCTCCTTCTCGGAGCTCAGCCGGTCGCGGAATTGCGAGATAAGGAACAAGCAGTAATCGGTACCTGCCCCGAACAGCAGCACCGTCATAATCGAGATCCCTTGCGAATCAATCGTGATCCACCCCTCATGCGCCATGGCGCCAAGAATCGGCCCCACGACCATATAAGCGAATCCGACCGCGATAAGCGGAATGAAGGCCAGTACCGGCGAACGGTAGATCAGCAGCAAAATAACAAGAACGATCAGCACGGTCGCCATAAGCAGCGACACATCGGCATTCTTGAAGAGGCCGGTCGCGTCGACTTGAATGCCGACCGGTCCGGTGACGCGGGCGCTTAACGAGGCCGGCTGATCGGCCGCCGTCTCGAACGGCTCGCCGCCGAATGCCGCCGTCACATCTTCCCTCAGTTGGTCAAGGCTCTTCTCTAGTTGCTCCGTATCGGCATTCGCCTCGAAGGTAACCGGCATAATAATTGTGCTGCCGTCAGCGGACAGCTGCTCGTTCAGTGCAGGCAGCGGCAGCTTGTGCAGCGGAGGCACCGCGCTCTGATGCGGCAGCGGATTCGCCTCCCAATCTGCGGCAAGCTGCTGTACCTTCGCCAGATCGGCGGAGGATATCCCGCCTTCCCGATGCAGAACGAGCAGCGCAGGAAGCCCGCTCTCATTCGGGAACTCGCGCGCTTCGATCGCCGCAGCTTGCAGCGAAGGCTTCGAGCTGTCCATATTCGGAGCGTTATTAACCTCCTCGTCTCCGGCCCCGGGCAGCGCCAAAGTCAGCACCACTGCCAGCACCAGCCATACGAGCAGCGTCACCCACCGGCCCCTCCTGCCCGTCACAAAGCCGCTTATTCGATTAAAGGTATTCATTTGCCATTCCACTCCTCCGCATGATATGAATAATAAGATTGGATGCGCTGCTTCTGTCTGCGAATCCGTTATTCGGTGATATAATAATTATATATACCGGTCGGTTAATTAATCAACGACAGAAATGCGAACTTTGTTAATCAGATGAAGGTGTGAGACATAATGAATGCGGATAAGCCGAAATCGCTAGGCCGGCCGAAGCGAGCCGACCAGCGTTACTCGACGAATGAGACGATTATTGCGGAAGCCGCCCGTTTATTTATGGAGTACAGCTATGAGCCAGTCTCGTTGAACCAAATTGCGCAAGTATGCGACGTAACGAAAGCGTCGCTTTATTATCATTTTGCCAATAAGGCAGAGTTGTTCACGGAATCGCTCGTCTGGACTCTCTCCCGCGCCCTCAGCGGCACGGAAAGAGTACTGAAGGAATCGTCCGATATTCGCAGCGGTCTGGAACGTCTAGCCGTTGTCAAAATGTCCACGCATCATGTCGACTTCGAATCGATGATGCGGGATGCTGCTCCTCACTTGAGCGAAGAGCAGCTGCTCCGAATCCGCCAGGCGGAACACGGCATTCACGACGTGCTGTCCGCGCATTTCCGCGCGGCGATGGACAGCGGCCTGCTCCGCCCTGCCGATCCGCTGCTGCTGTCGCATGCGCTGAACGCGCTGCTCATGCTCGGCAACCGCCCGCAGCCTGCCGAAGCCGCCCCTTCGACGGCCGAGCTTGCCAAGACGCTTATTGACCTGTTCTGGCACGGGGTCGCCCCGGAGCAGTGAATTAAGGGTC
>NZ_BILZ01000068.1 GCF_004000825.1 Paenibacillus kobensis NBRC 15729
CCGTAGAAGCGGCGGGAGCAGAGCCCCCGCCTATACCGTTCGCCCAGATGATCGACTGCGCGGCCATCGCCAGGGTCAGTGCGACCGCGATGATCGTATAACTCGTTTTCCACTTGCGTTTCATGTTGGACTCACCGCCATTTATTCTTTTATTCCACTGCGACATCGACTGCCGCCTGTCCGTTGATTGCCGACCTAAACGTAAGCGTCGCAACCTCACCGGACCACGATGTGCCAGGGACGATATTATGCTTGAGCTTGTATGTGATACGGCCCGGCTTATAGGTAACGTCGAGCGACGAGCCCGGTATCGTACCCGAAGCCATCAGATCGGCAGCCGGCGTGTATTGATACAGATCAACCGGCGTAATCTGGCTTGGATCGTACTCCACGACAAACGTCATCTCACTGAAATCCTGCACGTTGGACGCCAACAGCGACAGATCGAACGTCTCGCCCTTGCGGGCGGATACGTAATAGGTCGGACTTGTCGTGCTGCTCGTAATAGCCGAGCCCCAAGCCGTAACGCCTGTCTCGTTCTTGGCTCTTAACCGGTACGTGTGCGAAGTGCCCGGATCGAGGTTGTCATGGATGTACTGATCCGCCGTTCCCGCATCGACTGTTACGCCGTCGATTTCGAGATCATAGCCCGATGCGCCGTTGACTGCATCCCATCTAAGCTCGATCTGGTTCGTATCGGTGAATGCCTTCAATTCTTTCGGAGCATCTGGGGGATCTGGAAGAGTCGACAATGATAGCACCGCCACCCATCGGCCGCCGCTGCCGTCCTTCAGCCGGATTTTGTACGTATGGAATTCATTGGCCTTCAGCCCGCCATGGTGAAAAGTGGTGTTATCACCGTTATCGGACATGATGCCGTCCACTTCGATCTCATATTTCGCATTCTTAGCGATGGTATCCCACGACAACGTAATCGCCCGGTTCGTAACGATTGCCGCCATGTTCGTAATCGACCGGTTCTCGGACTCGCCGTCAGGGAAGGTCGATATCTTCACAGGCGCGGTCCATTCGCTGTAGCCGCTGACGTTATGCGCACGCAGCCTGTACGTATGCGCGCTGCCCGGCGCGAGTCCTGTGTGGACGTACTGGTTATCGGTCATGGTAATGATCGAACCGCCGTCCAATTCGATCTGGTAATCCTCCGCATGCGTGACCTGATACCAGGTAAGCGTGATGTCCGTTTCGTTCGCCATCGTCATAATGCTAGTCGGCTTGACCGGTTTATCCGGGTGTGTCGTCATCGTGAACGGTGCGCTCCAGCCGCTCTTCCCGCCGGAGTTGACTGACCGAACCCGATAAGTGTGCGTCGTAAGCGGCCGCAAGCCTTCATGCACATACGACAGCTCGCTGCCGTTATTAAAGATCAATCCATCGACTTCGATCTCATACCGGTCCGTCTCGGTTGCCTCATCCCAAGAAACCGTAATTTGGTTCATCAGCGGCTTGCCCTTGATTCCAACCGGTGCAAGCGGAGGGTACGGCAGCGTTCGAGTCTGCACCGGTGCGCTCCATTCGCCAATGCCGCCTGCGTTGATTGCCCTTACCCGGTACGTATGCTCCGTCTTCGCCAGCAGCCCTTTATGTGTATAAGAAGGGACCGCTCCGGCATGGTATACAATGCCGTCCGCTTCGACGTCATAGCTGTCCGCTAGTGCAACTGCATCCCACGTGACCGTTGCCTCTGTCTGAAGCGGCGCAATGCTCACGTTGGACGGCTTGGCCGGCGGGTCCAGCAGCGTGTAGACGACCGTTGGCTGGCTCCATTGGCTGCTTCCCCCTGCATTGTTCACTCTCACCCGGTACGTATGCTTCGTGTTCGGAGCCAAGCCGCTATGCGTATAAGCTGCGGAAGGTCCGTTGTTCACTACGGCGCCGTCAGCTTCGACCTCGTAAGACATTGCGCCAGGTATAGCAGCCCAGCTTAGCTTAATCGAGCGCTGCTCCGGCACGGCCGTCACCGTTGACGGCGGCTGCGCTAGCGTCCGAACGTTGATTGCGGCGCCGAAGGCCGTTTCCTTGCCGCTTGAATTACGTGCTTTGGCTTCGAACGTGTAGTCGGTATTCGCCGTCAGGCCGTTGACCGTCACTTTCTTGCCCGTTGGCGAGATCCAGGTCGGCGTCGAAGTCAGCAAACCAAGCTCGTTCACGTATAAATTTCCCGCTCTAAGCTGATAAGCAGTGCCCGCAGGATTCGCGTCGGCCAGCGATAACTCGGCGCTCGTAACGGACGAAGCGGTTCGGGAGAGTGCCGGCGCTTGCGCATCGGTTTGAACCGTTCTTGCAACTGTCCCGACATGACCGACCGCATCCTTCGCCTCGAAGCTGACAGGGTAAGATGAGTTCGGCGTCAAGCCGCCTGCCGTATACGACGTCAGGTTCGTCCATCCGGACGACGCTCCGCCGACCGTGAACCGGTAAGGCAATACGTTAAGGCCGGAGACGCCGTCTGTCGCAGTACCCGACAATTGGATCGTTGTCGCGGTAGCGGCAATCGCCGGCTCCGAAAGCGACGGCGCATTGTTATCTACGACGAACGACACGCTGTCTTGGACCGTCTCCGTGCTGCCGTCGTTAACCGTGTACCGCATCGAATGCGGCCCTTCATTCAAGGAGCCTACGCTCAGGGCATTGAAATTGACGATCTGAGCCGTTTTCGTATTCGTGGCGGTCCTCGTATCCCGCGGCCATGTTTCCCCGTCGATGTAATAACTTATCTGCAGCGTATCCGTATCCGGGTCTGTTACTTTAACCGAAGGGATAATCGTGTTGAGGTCACTCAACGTCTGTCCTGCTGCCGGTGATTGGATCTCCAGCGTTGGAGCTTGATGACCGATGATGCTCATCAGCTCTGTACTGAAATCACTGCTCAGGTCCAGAAAATACCCGCCAGTCTGGCTCGCGAAATTGAGTAATTGATCCTGACTATATGAATTACCTACACCAATCACCTTAATTTGTTTTTTCTGCAATGCTTGAATGATATCAGCATCTGAATTACGACCTTCTAAGCTAGTAAGGCCCTCGTCGCCAATCACAATCATATATTTCGAAGCATTATCATCATCAAAATCCTCGATCCCTCTAGCGATCCCGTCCAAGCCATGCGCCCACCATGGTATGGTGTCATTGGGAATATATCCAAGTCCCTGTCCAAACTCTCTCATATCGCTAGTCAGCCCGGCTGTCATTAAGCCTATGTTATAGTTGTAGGAAATGAGACCGAGCCTAAACGATAGGCCGCTTGTGGGAAGAAACGGATAGATAAATTCATTCACTTCGGCTTTTACTGCCCACATCGACGAGCCATGTATTATGGTCCCGTCGATCACAAACATAATATCCACCCGGCTATTCGCCGATGCCGTCGAAGGGCGCAGCATGAACGATGAGAAAATAATAGCTATACAAACAAGAACCGAAATCGCCCGTTTCAATGCATTCACTCCTTTATCGGCAACCTATTCCACGGTGTAAGTAACCTTCGTCGGATTGTTCGTTTTGGCCAGCAGACGAATGCCGTTGACGAACGTCTTGTACGGATTAATAACCGAGATTACAATTTCGCCCGGTTTAAACGATACGACCGTCATGCCCGACTTCGCGATCACTCCCGCCGACAGCTCAACGCCCGGCGTCACCGTGCTTAGATCGAGCACTTCCAGCGCATTAGGGTCATACGTCACCGTAATCGTCCGATCCATTACACCGTAGACTGCCGGTGGAGTAACGACGACGAAATTAAATATATTGTCTTTGCCTGGGTTGGCAACCATAGCAGATGCCGTCTTCTTCTCCACCGACATGGACCAAGGGCCGAATTGGCTGCCTCCTGATCTTGCACGGACCCGATAGGTGTGCAGCGTGTTCGGCTCAAGCGATTTATGGATATAACTATTGGTGGTTATACCCGTAACAATCTCTCCGTCAACTTCCAAATCATAGGCGTATCCTGACGCCGCCGTCCAAGTCAGTGTGATCGAATCCGATGTTGCCTTAACCGTCTTGAAGGTCAAAATATCCAACAATGTTGCTCCACCGATTAACGGACTCCATTCGCCGGCTTCCGAACCGCTTCGCGCCCGGACCCGATAGGTATGGCCGCTGTTCGGCGCAAGACCATCGTGCACAAACACGGTGTCCCCGCCTGTCGATTCGATCTTGCCGTCTGCCTCGATGTCGTAACTGTCCGCGCCTTCGACGGCTTCCCAACTAACCCATATGAACTGGCTGGATGCTATGACATCCTTGATGACAGGCACGCCCAGCATCGTCGTCCCTGTCACAGCCGGGCTCCATTGTCCCGTCAGGTTGCCGCTCTTAGCCCGTACACGATAGACATGCACCGAAGATGGCGTTAGGCCGGTATGCTCCCAGCTCGTTACGCCTGCGACCTCAACGACGACGCCATCTGCAGCGATCTCATATGATGCAGCCCCTGGAATAGGGTCCCAGCTTACGAGGATGGACGAGGCCGTCGTGGCAAGGCGAACGTTCCCTGCCTTCCCTAACTCTGTCACGGCCGTCACCGTAGCGCTCCACCTCCCCGTTCCGCCGCTGTTAATAGCCCGAACGCGATAGTGATGCTCCGAATTAGCCGCAAGTCCGGTATGCTCGAACGTCAACTCCAGACCTGTGCTTCGGATGACGCCATCTGCTTCAACCTCATAACCCGACGCTCCCGGTACGGGGTCCCATGACAAGGTTACTGTCGTTCCGGATGGTACTGTGCGCAGATTGACCGGCACATCCGACAATGTCGTCTTCATCAATAACGCGCTCCAGCTTCCGATGACGCTGCCGTTCTTGGCCCGGACTCGATAGGAATGGTCCGTATTGGAAGCAAGTCCTTGCGCTGTATACGTCGTGCTCGTCCCGTTATCGCTCACAACGCCGTCTGCTTCGATATCATATCCCGTTGCGCCTGGAACAGAGCTCCAGCTTACTTCAATGCTGCTTGTATCGACGACGGCTTGAAGCCCCCCCGGCACCGAAGGAAGCGTCGTCACCTTGACGATGTCGCTCCACAGACTCGTTCCTTCGTCGTTGCCCGCGCGAACCCGATAGCTGTGCTCCGTATTCGGCAATAGATTCCCGTGCATATACGAGCTTGCCGTTACCCGCTCTACCGTGCCGTCGATCTCCAGTTCGTACCACTTAGCGCCGGATACCGGATCCCATGCAATGGATACAGAGGTATCAGTCGCTCTGGCTTCGAGTGCGCCTGGCACGCCTGGAAGGGTCGCCATGGCAACGACCTCACTCCATTTGCCCGGGCCGCTGCCGTTGACCGCCCGGACGCGGAACGACCGCTGCAGGTTCGGATTAAGATTCGACTCGGTATAAGTGACGGCTGCTCCGTTATCGATAATGGAGTTGTCCGCTTCGATCTCGTAAGACACCGCGCCACGGACCGGATCCCATTCCAGCACGATCGAATCGCTCGTCGACCGCAGACTTATCGGGCCGGGAACGCCGGGAAGCGTCCATACTTCGTTCAGATCGGACCATTCGCCGTGCAGCGCCCCGCTGTTCGCGCGAACCCGGTACCGATGGACCGTTCCGGACTCCAACGGACCGTGAATGTATTCCGTTAGCGTGCCAAGCAGAATAATATCCCCATCAACTTCCAGCTCATAACCGTTCGCATTAAACGCTTCCGTCCAGTCCAAAGTCATGTCAGAGTCGGAAGGCGTTGCCGTCAAGGACGGCTGAACAAAAGGAAGCAGTTGCGGCGACGGCACTGTCTCTTCCTTGATCGCCGAGCTGGCCCAAGTCAGATTCGCTCTCGGCTGATTGCCGCTTCCGGTATACTCCATTCGAATGTTGTAACGTTTGCCGCCCTCCAGATCGACCCGGCCCTCTTGCCGAATGTCGCCCGACGCGTTCCAGTTATCGATCAGCTTCACCCCGTCGATCCACAACCGGACGCCGCCACGAACCGATGCAGCGAACGTATACGTACCCAAGCTGTATACTTCAACTTGACCGCTCCAGCGAACCGAATATCCGCCGTCCGTCAAGCCTGCCGAGACGACCGGGAATTTATTCTTTAGATCGATGTTCGGATCCAACACCGTTGTTATATTTCCGCTCAAATCACGTTCTTCAAAATATTCGGCCTTTAATCCCGACAACGAGTATTTAAGCTTCGTGCGGCCCAAGCCGCCGGCTCCCGTTCGAACCATTGGTTTAGAGTTGGACGTCAAATTTCCACCCATCGCCCATACGCCGCCGGTCTGGATATTCAGATGATTGTTGACATGAACGTCGCCCTGAATAAACAAATCTCCATCCGAAATCCGAATATTGGCCGTTTCGTTATTCGATACAAGATCCCCAACGAGCATTTCCTCGCGGATCGTCATATCGACCTTCGTATTAATGTGCAGACTGTTCTCCACGATCAACCGGCCCGCCGATACATTCAACTGGCCGTTGTTAAACGTTAAGCTGCCCGCAGCCAAATCGCCGTCTACTTGGACGACCGAATCGTTATTAAGATGGAACGCTCCCGTAACTCTCAGGTCGGATCGAACCGGGACCCCTGGCTTATTCGGGCTGCGTACGATTATTTCCGCTCCCTGGTTGGCATTCACCCCGCCGTTAACGATCAGCGTGCCGTAGACGGTCAGCGTTAGCTTCCGGTTCGTGTTAATTCCGCTCGTCTCAACAACGACGGGCTTATCGGGAGAACCGAACGTAACCGAATTATCCAAGTTCAAATGACCGGCCTTTACATACGTGGTCGATGCTTTGCTTGCTTGGATCGCATTCGCGATTCCCGCCGCATCGCAGCCGCTGCAATCGACGGCATCGTGACGGTAAGCCTGCCACTGCAGTTCCAGCGCAGCCAGCTCCGATTGCATGTAGCGCTTTATTTCCGTCCCTAATCCGGGAAGCGGAATGCTTGGGATCGCTTGATGTTCATTATTCTGCGTTCCCGATAGCAGGACATGATTGCCCGCCAACTGATTCTGCTCCGAAGGGAGACTGATAACTGGCGGACTCGGAATGCGCGGAGCAAGCGATCCGGTTATTGACTGTCCAGCGGAACGGCTTCCCGCACTGCTATTGTCCGTTGGACCGGCCGCGTAAGCGGCATCGATCCCCGGTAAAACAAGCAGAAACGAGAGCATCAAACTTATCAGCCGGACATGCCCCCTAAAACCTCTCTTCATTCGTTGACCCTCTCCTGTCCACAAGTCGGTATTGCATGACGATCGATTGTATTTTCTTCCCGTACAGAGGTCTTTGCCGCGTAGCCCAGTAGCACTACTCACGCCTCTTCCCGTTCGAAAACGTTGGTCTTATCGACCGTATGCAAGCCGAATGACCCATGACTAATTCCATTCGACATTAAAGTTTCATTCTATGTAAAGGAAATATTTCCTCTTAAATTTCGATCGTATATTACTTCTTTCGTCAAAATAGTACAAAAGTCATAGTTTTGTGCTACACAACATTCCTCCCCCGAGTATCGATCACTCCGCATTCAGCAAAGCTTCAGCCTGTGCCTGGCCGATAAAGGCTATAATAGGGCTATAGAATGAATCGCAGCCGTTCATGACGCACTGCGTTGATTTGGAGGAACAGCGATGAAACCGATCCCCGGTATCAAAATATTGCTCGTCGACGACGAGCCGCACATTGTGCAATTTCTTGAAATAGGATTAACGAATGAGGGCTTCGAGGTACGGACCGCTCCCGACGGCATGACGGCTATTAACGTGGCGCAGCAGTTCGCTCCGCATGTCGTCATTCTCGACGTCATGATGCCGGGCATGGACGGCTTCGAAACGTGCCGGATGCTGAAGAAGAGCGGCAGCGAAATGGCCGTTATTATGCTGACTGCCAAGGACGAGGTCGACGACCGAGTGAAGGGCCTGACGCTCGGCGCCGACGATTATCTCGTGAAGCCGTTCAGCTTCGAAGAGCTGCTCGCCCGCATCCGCGCAAGGCTGCGCAACCAGTTCCCGATGCTGTTCGGCGAAGTGACGGCCGGCCCGTTCCGCGTCGATGACCGCCGCAAGGAAATATCGTACGAGGGCGCTCCGCTGGAGCTGTCTCCGACCGAGTACGAGCTGCTGAAATATATGATCACCAACCACGGTATCGTGCTGAGCAAATCGACGATTCTGGACAAGGTGTGGGGATACGATTTCGGCGGGGAAGAAAATATTGTCGAGGTGTACGTCCGCTCTCTTCGAGACAAGCTGAAAGATAAGGAGCACCGGTTGATCCGGACGCTGCGCGGCGCCGGATACCGAATCGATCTGCCATGACCGCGGCATCCTTCATGCAGAAGCTGAAGCTGTCGCCCCGCTCCCTCCGGTCGCAATTGCTTGCCAGATCGCTTCTTATTCTGGCTGCCTTGCTCTTGCTGATCGGCGCGTTGCAATATGTCATCATGAGGGATTTCTTATACCGAAACCAGGCGGAGTCGATGATGTCGGAGCTTCGCAATTTGCCGCACGAGCTGTTCGACGGCGGCGGCCCTTTCGGAGGATATCAGAAGCCTTATCCCAAAGAGGACCATACGGGCGGCGGGTCGAACGCGGCAGACAAAGACAAAACTTCCTCCGACAACGGCATGAACGGAGAATACGGCGGAAGACGCCCTGACAGCCCGTTCCTGTTCATGCTCGATAAATCGCTGGCCATCATTGATGTGGACGGAACATTCATCAACGTGTCAGCGGATACGGGTGTCACGCCGCCGCAGCTGACCGGCGCTGAATATGACCAGATCCGTTCGAAGTCCGCTCCGCGTAATGCTGTCCATTATCAAGTCGCGGTCGCAAGCGACGGAACGGAGCAGCTGCTCGTATTCCTTACATTGAATCCGGGCAGCGGCCAGATCATTCAGCTCGGGCAGACGACTAAACCGCTTACGGATCTGCTTATGCGTCAGCTGCTCATTTTTGCTGCCTTATCCATTCTCGCGCTCGCAGGCGGGCTTCTGCTCTATCTCCCTATTCTAAGAAGGACGCTTCGTCCGTTGAACCGGATGGTCGAGACCGTCGAGAGAATCGACGCAGGCAGCTTGAACGAACGGTCGCCATCCGGACAGGGACAGCTCGAAATCGACCGTCTCGCCGATTCGTTCAACGGCATGCTCGAACGGTTGGAGCGGTCATTCCAGACGGAACGGGAAGCTAAGGAACAGATGCGACGCTTTATCGCTGACGCTTCGCATGAGCTGCGCACGCCGCTGACCTCGATCCACGGTTTTATCGAAGTGCTGCTGCGCGGAGCGGCGGAACGGAAGGAACAGCTGTATATGGCGCTGAACAGCATGCATGGCGAGTCGACGCGAATCAAGAAGCTAGTCGAAGACTTGCTTACGCTCGCGAAGCTGGACCGCGCGCCGCAGCTTCATCTGTCGACGGCCCGCTTGGATCTGCTGATGGCCGAGATGGAGCCGCACATGCATATGCTCGCAGAGCAAAGGCTTGTCCGCTTCGAAGTGAAGCCTAACGTTCAAGCCGTCTGCGACACGGATAAAATCAAACAGGTTATCCTAAATCTGTTCCATAATGCGGTGCAGCATACCGATTCGCAGAATGGCGAAATCGAGGTATCCCTATATTCCGCAGATCATCACGCTGTAATCTCGATTCGCGATAACGGCGGCGGCATCGCGGCAGACCATCTGCTGCACGTATTCGACCGATTCTACCGCAGCGACGTGTCGCGTACCCGCAAGCATGGCGGCGCAGGTCTCGGCTTGTCCATCTCGCAGTCGATCATCGAAGCGCACGGCGGTACCATCTCCGTCGACAGCACGGTCGGCACTGGCTCATCGTTCACGTTCACACTGCCGACGCACGACAAATAGAATCCAAGTTCCGACTGGCCGCGTTCGCATCAAAAAAGCCGAGCAGATTTCCGTCTGCCCGGCTTCTTCCTATTCCAGTTCTACGCTTCTTCCATGGCATTCGCCAGCGCAACCAGTTTGTTCATCGTATTCCGGTTACGTACGGTCGCCGGTACTTTCAGCTTCATGAGCTGGGTTGCGAGCTTCGAGTCGGCAATGCTCTGATGGACGAGCAAATAAATTTCCCGGCCAATGATCCGGTACTGTTCCGCCTCATTGCTGTACGGGCTGAGCGCCGCGTCCTGCTCAGGTCCCGGCGCCTCCAGCAGCATCGCTACATATTCGCTGACTGCGTCAGACGCCGCATCTGCTTCTCCGATTGCTTCCTCCGAATAAGGGAAGCCCGCCGCGATTTGCCGCAGCTCGTCCGCTGTCCGCAAGACGACGTACAGCTTGATGCCGAACTTTTCTTCAATCATTTGCTCCAGACGGGACCGCAGCACTTCCTCCGCCGCTTCCTCCGTTTCGAACAAAACATTGCCGCTCTGGATATACGTCTGAACCCGGCGCAAGCCGATGGCTTCGCATGCCTTCCTCAGATCAGCCATCTTAATCTTATTGTTCCCGCCCACATTAATGCCGCGCAGCAATGCAATATAGACTGTCATGGTTGTGCTAGTCCCTCCCTGGCTTATTTCGAATAGGCATAATTCATTCTAACTGCAGTGCTGCTTGCCTTCCGACGTAATATGAAACCTTAATCCTTTGGCTTGAAGCGTCTGCTCGACCAGCTTCTGGCCGATCAGTTGGCGAAGCACTTCCGTCACTTCAGCCGAATCCAGCCCGCAGTCTTCGGCGATGCCTTCGGTTGTCCGGAATATGTACCTCGAACCGGCGAGCGCCTGCAGCACACTATTCTGGTTAGAGGGAAGCGGATTCGGACTGGCTGACAACAGCCGCATCCCGGCAGGCTCCGATTCAGGCATAGCTTCCGCTTGCGGCGCTGGCTTCTCGTCTTCGGTCATACTTTCTTTCACGGCTTTCATTTCGCTGTTCAAGTTCTGATTCGCCTGCTTCAAGCTTTCGGTCTCTTCCTTCAAGGAAAGAAACGCTTTGTTCGATATCGCTTGTATAAACTTCTTGGACGAAATAGCGGCGACTAAGCAATAGCTGATGTACAGCATCAAGTTGTTGAAATTTTCCGTTACGTCCGCATTTGCACTCCCGACGTCCGCCGAACCGGTTGTAGCCGCTGTAACCGCCGACGGCCCTTGGGCAAAAATTTGGTCCATAATGTCATAGTTAATCATTCTAAAAAAGAGCGGAAGCAGAAAAACGGCTGCAACTCCGAACACCATCGATTTGTACAGTTCGACATCCCGGAAGAACGATGAGATGCCGGCCATTTCAGCTGCTGCCTGTCCAGCTCCCTGCTGTCCGCCCGGCGTATTCGGTGTTCCGCTGACATTGACGGGCACGAGCAAATGGCTGACGCCGCCTCCGATGACACCCGTTACAACCATAATCACGACTAGAGTCGCTACATTCAGCACCAATCGTCCCTCCTGATTTTCAAGTCATCTTTTACTTCCAATCTCTAGGCGACACTGTGCTGTATGACCATTTTGTACCATGAACAGAATGCCGTCAACCGTTGATATGCAGCAGCAAAAAACGCTCCCGCCAGTTCAACTGACGGAAGCGTTTCTCGTCCATTAGCCGCGCACAACCCGATAGACCGCTCTCCCGTTCGCGCTGCTGCGCTTCACCCTCGTATGGATGCGGGAGATGCTCGTAATGTCGGTCTTGCCGCCGCTGTCTTTCGTCACTTTCATACGTAAAATAAGGCTTCGCACCGTGTGCTCGTTATTATACAGCTTCGTCGATATAAAATTGCCCAGCGAGTACGCCGCCACCCGATGCTTGACGAGGCCGTTCGCATCCTTCACTTTGCCGAATGTAATCGGCTGCAGGACATGCGGGTGGGCGCCGATTACCGCATTAACGCCGTACCGGAACAACGCCTGTACGATTCTGCGCTGCTTCGCATTCGGCGTCCTCTTATACTCCACGCCGAAATGAAGGCAAGCGATAATGATGTCCGCCCGCTTTTTCAGCGCTCTGACATCGGCGGCAATCCGCGGCAGACGGATTTTATTCACGAGAAACGGCTGCGCCACCGGGTTTCGGTTCGTCCCGGTCGTGTAGGATAGAATGCCGACCTTGATCCCCTTTACATTAATAACCGTATAACGCCGGGACTCCGCCAACGTACGGGACGTTCCCGTATGGCGAAGTCCGTGCTGGTCCAGTATTCGAAGCGTCCTCTTCAAGCCCGCAGAGCCGCGGTCGACGCAGTGGTTGTTCGCCGTTGTCAGCAGACCGAAGCCGAGCCGCTTCAGCGTGCCGGCGAATTGATCGGGGCAATTGAATGACGGCCAGCCGGTATGCGCTTTGCGCAGCTCATATTTGCCGGACGGCCCCGGAGGCCCGGAGAATGTCGTCTCCAGATTGCCAATCGTCAGATCAGGACTGCGAAGATCGGATTTGACGCCAGCGAACAGCGGATCAAAATGATAGCCTTTCGAGCCTGCGCGGCGGGCCGACGCGATAATCGGGCCTTTCATCAACAGATCGCCTATCGCGGCAATCGTGATCGTTGCCAAGGGATCGCCTCCTGCAAGTGAAATGCTATACAGTATTCGCGGTGCAGCCGGCATGCGTAGGCGATGCAGACGCCTAGCGCCCGCCTTAGGCTCACAAATATTTTGTTTATCCGACAGCGAATACTGACATACGGTTGTCCAAGGCATCTACTATACTAACTACTGTAACCATTCAGAGGAGGCGGTCATTTTGTTCCGAACCATTGATAGTTTTATCGAAGAATATACGCATGAATCGAATATCACCTTCCAACTGCTTCAAGCGTTAACGGATGAGACGCTCCAACAGAGCGTAAACGAAGACTATCGTACGATCAGCCGACTGGCCTGGCATCTTGTTCCGACGAACGTCGGCTTGTTAGAACCAATAGGACTGCAGTTCAAATCTCCGGCCATCGGCAGCGAACCTCCTTCAACAGCTCCCGCCATCGCCAAGAGCTACCGTGAAGCTACGAACAAGCTTCTGGACGCAATCCGCATCCAGTGGACGGATGCCGATCTGCAGCAAACCGCTAACGTATACGGATTCGAGTGGCAGCACGGCTATACGCTCTACGTATTCTTGAAGCACGAGATTCATCACCGCGGCCAGCTTACCGTCCTCATGCGCCAAGCCGGTCTGCCGCTCGTAAGCGTCTACGGACCGACCAAGGAGCAGTGGGCAAACTTCGGCATGGCGGCGCCGGTGTAAAAGAAGAAGGGGATGCCCGCACTGCGTGGAGCATCCCCTTTCATTTTAGCGAAAACCAACAATTACCTAATGGCCATCTGCTGAGCGGGGCTTTAGTCCAATGCCCTCTGTTCGATATACCGCAACAAGAACTCCTTATCCTCGGGAAAGGAAAAATGCAGTTCATTCAGCTGTGCAGCAGTTTTCCACGCAATTTCATAAATGAGTCCATCAGGGTCATGAAGAGTGGGTTGACCGCCTACAATTGCAATTTCGAAATATTTCACATGATATTTTACTGGTCCAAAAGCCCCCGCCTTATCTTTTATTACCTGGATAATTTCACAACGATAGCCTGTCTCCTCATACACTTCCCTAATACAGCATTCTTCTAGGGTTTCATCTTGTTCTTTCCCGCCAGATGGCACCGACCATCGTTTCTCTTCTTCTGGTTTACCTTGAAGTACCATGAGAACTTGATTGTCAGAATTGACGCAAATAGCTGCTGCCCCGATCCACTTGCTTATCGGAATCCCCTCCTAACGCTTGTCTGACTCCTGCCTACATATTAGAAGCATCCTGTCCGTTATTCTTCGATGGGGTATTCTCATATTCCTTGCTCTCTTACGTTTAGCTCTCCATCACGTTTACGGCATGCTTCCCAAAAAGAAAAGAAGCTGCCCCTAATGGGACAACTTCTTGAAGAGCTACACTTGATCAACCCGCTTGCCTAATCTAATGCCCAGCCGCTTCCGGCACGTTCGCTTCGATGTAGCGGCGCACCTCGGACGCATCGTCCAGCTCCAGCACCGCTTCCGCTACCAAAGCGAGACGCTCCTTGCTCAGCTTCGCGAGCAGCCAGCGGGCCTGAGCGACCGAGCCTGCACTCATGCTGAACTCATCGAGTCCCATGCCGAGAAGAATCGGCAGCGCCAGCGGCTGGCCCGCCATCTCGCCGCACATGCCGGCCCACTTGCCTTCGGCATGCGCCGCCCGGATGACGCGGTCGATCAGCCGAAGCACCGGCGGATGAAGCGGATCGGTCAGCTTCCGCAGCTTCGGATTCATCCGGTCCGCCGCCATCGTATATTGCACGAGATCGTTCGTACCGATGCTGAAGAAGTCGACTTCCTTGGCGAAGCGATCCGCCATCATCGCGGCAGCCGGAATTTCGATCATAATGCCGACCTCAATCTGATTGTTGAAAGGAACGCCCTCCGACGCCAATTCCGCTTTCGACTCTTCGACCAACGCCTTCGCCTGTCTCCATTCGCTAAGCGTGGCAATCATCGGGAACATAATCTTCATCCCGCCTCCGTAGGCGCTAGCGCGAAGAATGGCCCGCAGCTGCGTCTTGAACAAGTCCGTCCGGTCCAGACAAATCCGGATAGCCCGATAGCCGAGAAACGGGTTGTCCTCTTTCTCCAGCTGCAAGGACGCGAGCTCCTTGTCTCCGCCGATGTCCATCGTCCGAATGACGACCGGAGCTCCGTCGCCGAACGCCTCGGCAACGGCACGGTACGCTTCGAACTGATCCTCTTCGTTAGGCAGCTGTTCGCGGCCCATATACAGAAACTCCGTCCGGAACAGGCCAATCCCTTCGGCGCCAAGCTCCTTCGCCGCCTTCGCATCGGCAACCGACCCGATATTGGCGACCAGCTCCACCGTTACACCGTCCGCGCTGGCCGAAGGCGCAAAGCGGAACGCCTCATGCTCCGTTTTGCGAAGCTCATCCGCTTCATGCTTCCCGCGAAAATCGCGCAGCACGCTCTCGCTCGGCTCAACGATAATCTCGCCGCTCGTACCGTCAATGGCGACGAGCTGGCCGTCTTCAATATCCGTAAGGGCTACGCCTGCGCCGACGATCGCCGGAATGCCGACCGAACGGGCAATAATCGCTGAATGCGACGTGCTGCCGCCGGCCATCGTCACGAAGCCGCCCACAACGCTCACGTCGAGCTGGGCAGTATCGGAAGGGGACAGATCTTCGGCGATCAGAATCCGCTTCATTCCGTCTTCACCTACGGTTATGCCCTCGTCCGTCTCGCCGCGAAGAGTTCGAATGACTCGGCGGCTTATGTCATAAATGTCGGCTGCCCGCTCCCGCAAATACGGATCGTCGAGCGAGGCGATGACCGCCGCCACTTCGTCAGCCGACGATGCCATCGCTGCTTCTGCGCTGAAGTATTCCGTCGTGATCTTGTCGCGCGCCGCGCCGACGAGCTCCTCATCCTCCAGCAGCATAAGATGCGCTTCGAATATCTCTGCCTCATGCTCCCGGCCTTCGCCCGCCAGCTTCTCCCGAATCGACTCCAGCGCCGCGAGCGACCGGCTCACCGCTTCATCCAGCCGTGCCGACTCCGCTTCTGCCTGTGCAGGATCGATCTGACCTGTATCCTCCTGCGGATGCTCGCTCCGAATCCAGTAAGCGCGCCCCCAAGCGATGCCGGAGGACGCTCCGATGCCGTATATTTGCATAGCGTAAAGCTCCTTTCTCTTGCACAAAAGGCAGCAGCAGCGCTATATAATAGCCGCTGCCGCCTTTTTATAGAAATATATTCGTTAGTGGCTTTCCGTCGCCGTCAACACGGCACCGACTGCGTCAACCGCCGCTTCTGCATCGTCGCCCTCTGCGATGACCGTCACTTGATCGCCTTGCTTGCCGCCAAGCGACAGGACTTTCACAAGACTTTTCGCGCTGAACCGGCTGCCGCCTTCCTTCTCTAGAAACACATCGAACGGGAACGGCTTTGCCGCCTCGACGATTTTGCGCGCTGGACGGGCATGAATGCCGGTCGGATTAGCGATTTCGAACGTTTTTTGCATTTGCATTTTTACAACCTCCAGTATATACATGCTGCTGTACAACTGCCGTGCCGAGTTATTACAGCTTCGTCTTAATTTGATCCTTCAGCTTCTCAGCTTGCGTGCCGAAGATTGCCTGCACGCTGCCTTTGCCCAGCCGGATGACGCCAGCAGCGCCCAGCTTCTTCAAAGCGTTGTCGTCTACCGCCTTATCGTCGTTAACGACCAGACGAAGCCGCGTGATGCAGGCATCGATGCTCTTGATGTTGGACGAGCCGCCAAGCGCCGTCAGAACGAGACCCGCCTTGTCGTCCATCGACACCGGCGCAGCTGATTCCACTGTCTCGGTAACCTCTTCCTTCTCGCGGCCTGGCGTGCTCAAATTAAATTTCACGATAATGAAACGGAACAAGAAGTAATACACGACTGCAAAAGCAAGACCGATCGGAATGAGCAGCAGCGGCTTCTGCGCGAGCGGATAGTTGATCACATAGTCAAGGAAGCCCGCCGAGAACGTAAAGCCGTGATGAATGCCGAGCTCGGTCACGATGAAACCGCTCAAACCAGTGAGCAGCGCATGCACGACATACAGTACTGGCGCCAAGAACATGAAAGCGAATTCGAGTGGCTCTGTAATGCCGCAGATGAACGACGTGAGCGCTGCGCCGACGAAGATCGAGGACACCGCTTTGCGGCGTTCCGGACGCGCCGTATGAATAATAGCCAGTGCTACTGCCGGCATCGCGAACATCATGATCGGGAAGAAGCCGGTCATGAACAGCCCCGCGCTTGGATCGCCAGCGAAGAAGCGGTTCAAGTCGCCGTGAACGACTTTGCCTGCGGCATCGGTGAAATCGCCGATCTGGAACCACGAAATGGTGTTAATAACTTGATGCAAGCCGAAAGGAATAAGCAACCGGTTCGCGGTCATGAAGATAAATGCGCCAATACCGCCAAGTTCGACCGTCCAACGGCCGAATTCGTCGAGCGCCACTTGAACCGGACCCCAGATGATGCCGAATACGATACCGACGATAACCATGACAAGCGACGTAATAATAGGGACGAAACGCTTGCCGGAGAAGAAGCCCAGCCAATCGACCAGCTTGATGTCATGGTACCGTTTATACATGTAGGATGCGACCAGACCAGACAGAATGCCGCCGAGTACGCCCATGTTCAGCGTCATTCCCTCTTTGACAAGATCCGGGAACACGGTCGGGATTTTACTAAGCACTTGCGTAAGTACGTAATAGGCGATGACGGCTGCCAGCGTAGCCACCGCGTCGCCCGCCATGCCGATCGAGATGCCGATGGCGAACAGAATCGGCAGATTGTCGAAGATGGCGCCGCCGCCAGCGGCGAGGAACGGAGCGATATAATGGTTCAGCCACTCGCCAAAGCTACCGAGATGGAAGTCTTTCACATAGTCAATAGCACCGAAACGAAGCATAAGGCCTGCCGCCGGCAAAGCCGCGATAGGCAGCTGCAGAGAACGGCCGATTTTTTGAAGGAATGCGAGCATTGCGATCATACTCTCCTTTGACGTCGATTAGATTATTTGATTTGCACTTGCAAAACCGCTGGTTGTCCCGCTTTAACATCGCCATAAGCGCATGTTACGCTTTCAGCCGGATGCTCTTCGCTAACGACGAGAAACGGCGTAATAAGCGGATAACCTGCCGCCCGGATGCGGTCGGCATCGAACTCGATCAGCGTCTGGCCTTGCTTCACGGCGTCGCCTGTCTTGACCAGCGCTTTGAATCCTTCGCCCTTCAACTGCACCGTGTTAATGCCGACATGGATTAGCACCTGCAAACCGGCTGCATTCTCCACGATTACAGCGTGATGCGTGTCGATCAGATGGCTGACCGTTCCGTCGAACGGAGCGATTACAACGCCTTCCGTCGGCTCGATCGCGCCTCCCGCTCCCATGTAGCCTTGAGCGAACGCTTCGTCGGGCACTTCGCTAAGCGGAACCAGCTTGCCTGTCAGCGGCGAAGCGGCATCTATTGTTTTGGTCTTAGACGCTCCGCCGAAAATTTTATTAAACATTTTCTCTTCACTCCTTGCTTGTTATGCAGTATGGCTGTATGGCCTTAGGACTGTGATCAATTGCGCGGCTCTGCCGACACCGGTCCTTCCGCGGAGCGGACGTGCAGCGTCAGAAAGCCGACTTCGTCAACCGGAACTTGAATCCCGAACTTGGCTGCGATAAGAGCTGCCGCTTCCTCGGCGATCTCATACTCAACCGGATAATCGCGCTTCGTTTCCATCAGGAACGGATAACGGATGTCCATACCTTTGCGAAGACGGTATACGGCAAATTGTATATGGTTCGGCAGTGCGAAATAAACTTTCGGATGAATCGGCATGCCGATTCGTTCCTTGATTCTGTCGATGACTTGCTCGGCAATCTGCAGGCAATCAGGATCGACTTCGTCGACCAAATCCCGGAACTGCTGCAGCGGCACCTCATCGTCCAGCCGGTATCTTTTCTCAATTCGTTCATCGCTCTTATCGAGGTATTGACCAGGCTTCGCATTAAATCCAATTCCTTTGCCGAACAACACGTATTCTTTGCCGTTATCCGGACTAACGGTAAGCACGACGTTATTGCCGACAACGCGTTCGATTTGCAGACGGCCCTTATTCAATGCTGCATCCCTTCCTTCAATGTTAAAGTTCCCGAAAACTTTGAATCTAGACCGCTCCCGGGCAAGGATGACAACAAAAAGAGCCGGAAGAAACGGACGGTTCCCGATATCAATCGAGAATGTCCGTTTCCTCCGGCTCATGCCCAGCTTAAGCTAGTAACACGCCGAATGAAACAACTCAAATATAGGTGATGTAACCGTTTCCGTCAAGGGTGAAATTTTAGGCAGCACTCCGAAAGAGACAAGGAAAATTTTCCCCCTGCCTGTTTAACGGGGACGAATGCACACGGGCTTCGCCATCTCAACATAGTGGTCTGTCAGTGCCGGATAACCGTCCTCGCCGATCGAGAGAACTGCGATCCGGTCCGACTCTTGATTCGCGGCAAGCAGCCAACGGCCGCCAGACACGAGCAGGAAGTGGCGCGGCGCATGACCGCCCGACGGCGTATGCCCGATTAGTTCCAACAAGCCGTCCTCGCCTGCGCGGAACGATACGATGCTGTCGTGGCCGCGGTTCGAGCCATACACATAGCGCCCGTCTTCGGATACGGCGATTTCTGCACAAGTGTTGGACCCTGTGAACTCGGGCGGCAGCGTTGGCAACGTCTGAAGATGAGTCAAGCTTCCCGCCGACTTGTCCAGCGCGAATACAGAAACCGCATTCGTCAGCTCCTCAATGACATAGATGAACGGCTTCGCCGGATGAAAGGCGAGATGGCGCGGGCCCGCTCCCGGCGCTGCTTTCGTCTCCTGCTGCAGCGCAAGCTTGCCATGTTCCCGGTCCAGCCGGTATGTATAGACCGTATCCGTGCCCAGATCGTTCACAAGATACAGATCGGTATCCGGAACCGGGTAAATCGAATGCGGATGCGAGCACTCCTGGCGTTCCGCATTCACGCTGCTTCCTTCATGCTTAATCGTGTCTGATACCGGGCCGATCGATCCATCGTTCGCAATCGGGTAGACGCATACCGGTCCGCCGCCGTAATTAACGAGAAGCAGCCATTTCCCAGAAGCATCGATCGTCAGATGGCACGGATAATCCCCGTTGGACGGCTGTCTGTTCAACTCTGCAAGCCCTTCGCTCTCTCTGCGGAACGCGACAACAGCGCTTTCGCCTAACGACGTTTCGCTTACCGCAAACAGTCTGTCCGTCTCCTTCTCATACGCAAGAAACGACGGATTGTCAACGCCTGCCAGCCCTTCAACCGAACGCAGAACACCCGTTGACGCATCGAACGCGAGCGAACGAATGCCCTCGTTGTCCGCTGTATTATAAGAACCTGCCCACAATGGAATAATGTTCGAATTCTTCATGATAATGCCCTCTTCCCTACAGTCGTTTTCTGCCAGCATACTTGCGCGTTCCGGTGAAGTCAACATGCAAGTCATCGCGGAGTTCAACGTGAAGGTCAATAATGAAGATCAACATGAAGGTCCATAGGTCAGATGAGGTCAACATGAAGATTAGCAAGAAGTCCAAATGAACGAAATGAAGCTCAGCATCCAACTGCCAACTGCCATTGCGGCCCTTCAAATACAGCATCATGCAGCATAGCGGCCGGCATTGCAGGAGAAAGTATTCGTATCACATCAGAAAAGAGGTGCTGTCATCAGCATGAAGAAATATGTGGCCGCCGCTGTCGTTCTATCCGCTCTGTTAACAGGTTGCGGAGCCGGGGATCATGGCACTAAGCAGATGAAGTATGGAAAAATTTCTGCAAAATCGACCAAAAATTCTTACACGGCGCAATCATATCCTAACGCGAATCAGCGCTGGATCGTCATCGGCGGCAACGGCGGCAATTTCAACTGGGACAATATTAAGTTGCCTGCCGGATTCCAAGTCTATCCGCAATACCCGTCGAATCCATCAAATCCGTCTTATCCGACGACGCCGGCCCAGCCAACGACACCGGCAAAGCCCGCAACTCCTCCTACAACGCCAACAGGCGGCGGCGGTACAAGCGGAGGCGGCACGACAGGAACGGCTTCTACTCAAGCGAAGCAGGTGCTCGACCTTGTGAACGCGCAGCGTAAAAACAACGGCCTTGGCGCACTGACGCTCGATAGCGCGCTGTCGAACATGGCGCTTGTGAAAGCTAAAGATATGATCAATAACAATTATTTCGATCACAACTCGCCGACATATGGATCGCCGTTCGACATGATGAAGCAGTTCGGCATTTCGTACCGCTCGGCCGGCGAGAATATCGCCAAAGGCCAGACGACCGCGCAGCAAGTTATGAACGACTGGATGAACAGCGCCGGCCACCGCGCGAACATTCTCAACAGCAGCTATACGAAGCTTGGCGTCGGCTTCTACAACAACGCATGGGTGCAGGAGTTTACCGGTTAACGAACAGCAGCACGAGAGCTGGGGATTACAATATAGAAAGGAGGACGGCAAGTTGCCGCCCTCCTTTTGCTTTTACTTACTTGTTATATAGAGAACACATTGATTTGATTCCCGTCTGGATCAAAGCAATGATAGGTGTTATTCGACAAGCCGTGAATCGATACACCAGCGCGGCGCAGCCGCTCGAAGGAATCGACGAACCGTCTCGGCTCGACGTAGAAATACATACGTGCCGCATTGCCGGCATTCGGCTTCTCGCCCATCGGTTCTTGCTGCTGCTCTAACCACAACACGCCTTCTGCAGCCTCATTGAAGCGCCAGTAGCCATCAAGCAGGAGAGCGCGCTCCTTCTGCGATCTCTTATTCGGCTTCAACTGCAAGCACATCTTATACCAATCGGCGGAAACCTTCAGATCGTTTACCTTCACCGTCGGCATCATACAGCCTGCGATGCCTGAGGTCGTCGGATCGAGCCTAGCATCCTGCACCGCCGTGAGCCGATTGCCGTACGGATCGAAGAAATCGAACCGTTCCGTCCCGTTCTCGCCTGTCGTTATTTTGCCCGTTCGGATACCCCGTTCAATGAACGCGTGGCGGGTCGCCCGCAGATGGCCCGTGCCCAGATTGAACCGGATGCCGTCACTGCTGCCATGCTCGAACCGAAAATGCTCATGCCCTTTTAGCACGGAGACAATGCCGATCGTCCCTTGGCTTCCTCTGAACTCGACTAACGCGCCGCGAAATCCCGGATAGATTGGACTTACCATCGAGTTCGGCTGAACAACCATCCGCAGGTTGCGGCAGTACCAGTCGACCGCTTCGCCGTGCTTCTCATCCGGCACGAAGATCATGCATTCATCCAGCTCGTAGCGCATCGGAATCGGCTTAGGCGGAGCTGGCTTCGTCTCTTCTCCCGAAACTTTGAACGAGGCGACGGTCACCTTGCTGCGGAACGCCGGTCCGATTCCGGCCTGTCCTTTGACCCGCGCGAATTTGCCCTCTACCCGCAGCCGCTCCTCGCCGTTCACGCGAACGGCCATATAATCCGGATCGACGACCCACTCGAAATGAACCCATTCGCCTACAGGTACGCGGCCTGTCCCTTCAGAATGGCACGTCTTCCCTTTGGCTGGCTCATTCGCGCGCAGCGAGTCGAAATCCCGCTCCCAGTTAAAAATAAGCTTCGCTTTCCCATACATGAATCGGATATTATGCGTATCAGTGCGCGCTACCGCCTCTAAGCGGAATGGCACCTTGTATGCTTTCGGCGTTACGATATAGACATTGTCCAGCTTCTCGCCGGAATCGAGCGTATAGCCTTCCTCGTTCTTCTGCGCCATCCAGTGGCCCGATGCCATTACTTCAAGAACTTCTTGATTCATTACATGTGATGATGTCATTGCGGTCGTATTCATCGTATTCTAATCCCCTCACATATAGTAAGCTCTTGGCGGATTGTCAACGATCGGCGTGACATGTGCGCGGGAGGACAGCCGTTCCAGCTCGGCCGCCAGCTTCTCCAACGTCTCGACGCCTTGCGTCTCGGCCTGCTTGATCTGCTCGAGAAGCTGGAGAGCAGCCGCTGTATTGGCCGGCTCGCGCGGCTCCCCTCCTGACGGAGCAGGGAACCGCCGTACCATCTGCTCAAGCCCTTCAACTGCGCTAGCGTAATGGCCGGACGCTTCCTCGAGCATTCTGATCACGACAGTCCGTTCCTCCGATTGTGTACGCGCGTTCCATTCGCAGATCAATTCATGCAGGAACGCTGCAGCATGTCTCCGATTCTCAAGCACCACGCTAACGGTGTACGCGTGGCCCAGCGGCTCAATCGCCCGCTTGCGGAATACGTCCATCCACGTGTCGTATGCGGCCAAACCGTTCACATATCCGGTGAACGTCGCATCGCCGCCCCGGGCGTGACGGCTGACCATCGTGCATAGCCGCCATAAGGCATCCGATTGGCCGATCGGCCGGTCCCCATGATAGCCGAGCACAAACAGCGAGCTCGTCTGCAAACGGCCTAAACGGTCGTACGGTACTTGCTCCGACGACACGGAATCCATCGCTTCGAACAGCTGGCGCCGGTCATCGTATCCGTAGATTAATCCGAATTCCGAACGGATAAGCTCCCATACCATCGCCGGTATGCCTCGGTCGACCGACTGCTGAACGAGCGCGACTGCCTCGGTCATCAGCTTCGGATCAGGCGGATCGAAATCGAACGCCTCGACGTAACGAGCTTCGATGCCTAGATTGCGCATGCCGTTCGTTATGTAATAATTACGGTCGATCATATTCACGCTGGACATATCGACTCTTGTCTTCTCGATGTTGAGCAGAAACGCTCCCAGTAAGAACCCGTTCGTATAAGGCAGCGTCCTTCCCGGATACCGCGCCCTTACGAACCGGTGCAGCATCTCAGTACCGGTCTCCGTCGCCCCGCCCGCTATAGCAAGTGCATCCGGATCCAGTCTCGCTTGCGTCATGCAACCCTCCTCCCTCCGCTGCCGAATGTGCGCCCGCACGAGAAAATGAACACGCTCCTCCTGCACTTTATGTCTGGAACGGGACAAGATCTGATACACGTTCCCCGTGCTTAAGCCGAACAGTTCGGCAATTTCTTGAGGCGAGCATTGCTCGAAGAAGTGGGATTCGAACACTTTGCGCTCCTTTGGCGTCAGACAGCGCAGCAACTGCCGCACCATGCTGTACCATTCGGAGCGCTCCAACTGCAGCTGCGGATCTCCATTGGCCTGCGATCCATTCGCTGTCGGTGCAGGGGAACGGGACATCAAATAATCCATAATGCTGTCCAGATCGTACGGATCGAGCGGCTTGCCTTGAACGGACGGCAACTGGCAGGCTGTAAGCGGCATTTCCTTCGCGTAAGGCCCGCCCCGCCGCATCCGCATGAGCGCCTGGTTACGGACGATGCCCTTCAGCCAGCCGAGAAACCGGGCGTCACCCGACAGTTGGCTAAGTCCCATGAAAGCCCGAATAAGAGCCTCCTGCACAATGTCCTCCGACAAGTGCGGATCTTTCGAAATACGCGACGCCCAAGAGAAAGCTTTCATCCGATGCCGTCTGACCAGCTCATCGAACGCCCCCCGCTCCCCTGCCCTCGCCTTCATGACCAACTGTTCATCCGTATGAGCATCGATCGGTTGAACCGGCTGCTGCTGCCTGACCCTCGGATCGTTCATCTTCCTGCACCTCTCCTGCGCAAATATCGTCTCTATATGTAAGTTGCCAGGGCATTTCGATTTCTGACAAAATCGCAAAAAGTTTATCGACATAAAAGTTAATTCTATTATATCGATTTGGTTATTATTGGGGTATACATGTGTTGTAGCTCCGGCGGCGCGATAGCGACACA
>NZ_BILZ01000069.1 GCF_004000825.1 Paenibacillus kobensis NBRC 15729
GAAAGACCCTTAAAACAACCATTCGCCGCGCAAACCACCCGTTGGAGATCAATAAGAGTCCCCGAAGGACTCTTATTCGTCGCGTTTGTCCATCAGTCGGGATAAAATAAAGAGTCTCCGAACAACATTCGGAGACTCTTCAAGATAAGGCTTACAGCAGTCCGCCAAGCACCGCGCCTTTGGCGAACAGCCGCTCAATTCGCTTCTCCACTGCCGGATCAGGCACGAGCGGCGGCGCTTGATGCGGCTTCACGCGCGCGTCAATGATGACATTGTCGCAGCCCCAATGTTTGAACTCATAGCCGGCGTTCACACCGTAAATATCATGCGAAGGATTGCTTCGCGTGAACGTCGCCCACAGGAAGTTGCTCACCGTCTCGCTCATGAACGTGCTGTCGTCGCACACGATAATGACCGGGCAGGACGGCAAGCCGCCGCCGGCATGAATCGCCTCGCCAAGAGTCCGCATCTCCTGCTCCGCTGCTGCATAGTCGGTGAACGCCGACGCCTGCACCGAGATGACGCCCGGCATCACCAGCCGCGCGTTATCGAAGCCGCGGATGCTCTTCAGCCCGTCTGGCACTTCTGTGCACAGCTCCCGCTTCTGCTCCCCGTAGGCCGCGAACACCACTTTGCTGCCGCTGTTAAGGCCGGTGCCGGAATAGTCGAGCGTGTCGATCGTCGTGTTCGTCTGAAAATGAATATCCCGCCGCAAATCGATTCTTTCTAATATATAAGTTAGGAAGTCGACCTCGTTATGCGTATCGAGCGGACGCTTGTCTTCCGCCGTAATGAACAAATATTTCGCCAAGCTCAATTGTCCGGTCCCGAGTATCCGATTGGCGATCGTCAGAAGCTCCATCGGCTGCTTCACCTGCTGATAAGGCGTATACCGCTCGCTGCCGATGGCGAACAGAAGCGGATGAACGCCTGCAGCGTCGACCGCATGCACTTCCTTGACGCCCGGAATCTCCTGCTTAATCGCGTCCCCCGTCAGCTCATGAATAAGCTCGCCGAACGAAGTATCCTCCTGCGGAGGACGGCCAACGACGGTGAACGGCCATATCGCGTTAGGCCGCGCGTACACTTTTTGCACTTTCATAAGCGGAAACTCGTGGGTCAGGCTGTAATAGCCCAGATGATCGCCGAACGGTCCTTCCGGCTTCGTCTCGCCCGGGTGAATCTCGCCCGTAATGACGAAATCGGCATCATGGCTAATGCAATAGCCGTCGATGTAGCTGTAGCGGAACCGGCGTCCCGCAAGCATTCCCGCGAATGTCATCTCGCTCAGCCCTTCGGGCAGCGGCATAACGGCCGACAGCGTATGCGCAGGCGGTCCCCCGACGAATATGCTCACCTTCAGCGGCTCGCCCTTACGGGCAGCCTTCTCTTGATGAACGCCGATCCCACGGTGGATTTGATAGTGCAGCCCGATCTCCCGGTCGGTCGCATAATCGTTGCCGGTGAGCTGTACGCGGTACATGCCCAGGTTGGAATTCATAATGCCCGGCTTCGCAGGATCCTCTGAATACACCTGCGGCAGCGTAACGAATGCGCCCCCGTCCATCGGCCAATGCTTAATGAGCGGCAAGTCAGAAATGCGAATTTCCTGCGCCGCGACAGGCGGCTTGCCGGAGCGCTTCGCAGGCAATGCCTTCCAAGCCGCCATCCCCGTGCCGGCATGCTTGAACGGATTGCGAAGCGCCTGCATCGGATCGTTGCGCAGCGCGATGACGTTCTGTGCCGCTTCCCATGTCTGGCGGAAAATAAACTTGCTGCGCTCGATCGTGCCGAACAGATTCGATACGGCGCGGAACTTCGAGCCTTTTACATTCTCGAACAGCAGGGCTGGTCCGCCCGCTTCATATACTTTCAAATGAATCGCGGCCATTTCCAGATGAGGATCGACCTCTTCGCGGATACGGACGAGATGGCCATGCTTTTCCAAATCGACGATGCATTCTTCTAAACTGCGATACATGTTGACGGCTCCATTCTATCGTTCATCTGCTAGCGCCTGACGGCAGCCCGCTGGCTGTCCTTTCGCACTAGGCGCTTGTCTATAGAACCAAGGTATTACGAAATGGCCGCCTATGTCAAACGGCACTGCAGCTCTTGTCCGACAGTAGGTGTAACTTTAGCTCATGCTTATCCGTCTATTAGTCGAGGTGATAGAACGATGATCAAATGGTGGATCACAACAGCGGCAATCTTACTGCTCTTATCAGGCTGCGGAAGCGACAATTCTACTGGCACTTCCGGCAGTTCGACTACTGCCTCTTCTACAAAAGCGCCTGATGCGCCAGCTCCCCGCAAAGCGCCAAGCTTCCCTGCCGTCTCGGACCCTTATTCTGCCGAACAAGCGGAGGCGAACGGTGATGTGGTGAACGTACATGGCAAGTTGCTGAACGAAGACCGATGGAAGCTGTTTCTGTCCAACCTCGATGTCGGCATTCCCGACCAAGTACGCATAACAACGTATACGACTGAAGGCCATCCGATTTGGGATGAGCTTGTTTACGATGGTGCTGAAGCGATCACGTATACGTATGACAATTCAAGGGACGGTTTTGGCGTCGATTTGAAGCGGCCGAGCACGATATGCCGGGCGGTCGAGCTGAAGCCGCAAGAGGGCGAGCGTGCAGCCCATTACGCGCTAACAGGCTGTGATAGCTCCGAAACGGGCGGCTATTTCTGGTTCGAAGCAGCAACGGACTTGGATTCGCCATAGTAACGTTTCGGAATATCCACCGCTCGCTTTCCTTTCGCGCAACAGCAACGCCCCCCTGCTCATTCCAGCAGAGGGGCGTTGTCTATTTCCTACCGCTGCGCCATCAGCAGCTCACCGTATACGCCGCCAGGGCGCTCGAGCAGCTCCGCGTGCGTGCCGCAATCGGCCAGACGGCCGCCGTCGAGCACATAGATGCGGTCGGCGTTCTCAATCGTCGATAGCCGGTGCGCGATCATAATCGTCGTCAGCCCGTCCCGGCGCTCATCGAGTGCGGCAAGCAGCCGGCGCTCCGTCTCCAGATCGAGCGCGGAGGTCGCTTCGTCGAGCACGAGGATCGACGGATCGCCAAGAATCGCCCGCGCAATCGCGAGCCGTTGGCGCTGTCCGCCAGACAGCTTAATGCCGCGCTCGCCGACCTGCGTATCGTAGCCGTCCGGCAGCCCTTCAATAAAGTTGTCGATCTGCGCGATCCGGCAAGCTTCCGCCATATCTTCCTCGGACAGCTCTTCTCGCCCAAGCAGCAGATTGGCGCGAATCGTATCCGGGAACATATATGGGTCCTGGAAGACGATCGACAAGCCGTCTGTCCACTGCCGGCGGTCCAGCTCATGAAGCGGAATGCCGTTCAACCGGACCTCCCCTTGCGACGGATCATAGAATCGAACGAGCAGCTGCGCGATCGTCGACTTGCCGCCGCCGGATGAGCCGACGAAGGCGAGCTTGCGTCCAGCCGGAAGCTCTGCGGTCAGCGACTGGAGAACGTCCGGCAGCTCGTCTGAGTAACGGAACCGGACCTCGTCGAAGTCGATCGTCTTCGGCTGTTCGCTCAGCTTGAGCACGCCGGGTTTATTTTGCTCCAAGGTGATGATGCTGTTTACCCGCTCCATATACGCCAGCTGGCTGGAGAAGCCCATGAAGAATTGGAACACGTTATAGCATGAATCGGACATTTGGGTCGCGAACTGGAAGACGACGACGAATGTGCCGATCGAAATTCGGCCGTGCATAAGCTCATAACCGCCATAGCCGAGTACGATGAGGCCGGTGCCCCACTTCATCGGGTCGCTCCAGCGCATTTGCCTATTAACTAGCTTGCCTTCCTCCATCATTTGCTCAAAATATTGGTCGAACAGCTTATTATACAGCTTCTCCTCCCACTTCAGCCGATGAAAGGCAATGACCTCGCGAGTTGACGCGACTCCCTCCTCGATCTGAATGATCAGCGCCGTCCGCCGCTCGGACACTTTCTTCGCCGCTTCCTTCAGCTTCGGCGAGAAATAGTAGCCCGCCGCCAGATAGAACCCGCACATGACTAGCACCATAAGCAGCAGCACCGGGCTTGCGAAGCCGATAAAGCCAATCAGTATGAGCAAGTTCAATATTTCCTGTCCGCCTCTTGGCAGCTGCCAGCCGAGGAAGCTCGCCGCCTGGAACAAATCCTGCGTCATCGTATACACATATTTGCCGTTACGGTCCCTTCCGAACCGCTCGACCGGCACATTCTCGATCCGTCCGAGCATGCCGCGCAGCAGCGAATGGCTGATCGCGAATTCGTTCTTCACGAGATACCGGCTCGTCATCGTGAACATGAGCGCATGGACTAGCCCCGCTGCCGCGAATACGGCGATGACACCTGCAAGCAAGCTGTAGTGCCCGGCGCCGAATACGTCGTCGATCAATATTTTTTGCACATATACAAGGGAATAGTTCGCACACGATTCCAGCACGAGAAACAGCATCACGAGCAGGTAGGTCCGCTTCACGATCAGCAGATTCCGGCTAATAAAATGCCAGTAGTTCATCCCGCCTTCACCTCTTCTCTGCCTTCCGCGGCGCCGGACTGCCCGAGCTCCAGCTCATACAGCAGTCCTCTGCGCTCCATCAGTTCCTCATAGGTGCCGACTTCCGCCGCGCGCCCTTCATGCAGGAAGACGATCCGGTCAAAATGTTTCACCGTCGACAGCCGATGCGCGATCGCGATCGTCGTCCTGCCGACCAGAACCCGATCAAGCGCCTGCTGAACTTCCCGCTCGCTGACGTTGTCGAGCGATGAGGTCGCTTCATCAAGCAGAATGACAGTCGGCTGCTTAATGAACATTCGGGCGATCGCGATCCGCTGCTTCTGGCCGCCGGACAGCTTAATGCCCCGTTCCCCGACCGCCGTATCATAGCCTTCCGGCAGCTCCATAATGAAGTCGTGGGCATAAGCCGCTTTGGCCGCTGCAGTCACTTCTTCATCGGTCGCATCCGGCTTGCCGAACCGGATATTGTCCTTCACGGACGACCCGAACAAGTACGTTTCCTGGAACACGTAACCGATGGAATCACGAAGCCGTTCGAGTGGCATGGAGCGCAGCGGAACGCCGTCCAGCTTCACGATGCCGCTTGTCGGATCATAGAATCGGCCGACCATTTTGAACAGCGTCGTCTTGCCGCCGCCGCTTGGACCGACGAACGCGATTTTCTCGCCTGGGCGAATGTTCAGATCGAAGCCTTTTATAACCGGCGGCTGGTCCGGGTATCCGAATTCGACGCCTTCGAACGTTAATCGTCCTTCTGCCTGAACGGGCTCGATTGGATCTGCCGGCTCTTCGATCTCGATCGGTTTATGCATGAATGCATACAATGGAGCGGTCTGATGAATGATAAGCCGCTGCTCCGTCAACTGCGTCACGAGAAGCGTCAGCTTGAACATGGTGGACATATACAACAGCGTGAAAGCGACGAAGCCGCCAAGCGTAACATAATCGTGCTGAAGCATATAATACCCGGTTAGAAACAGGGCGATGGCGCCTGCATAGAACGTGAACCGGCGGAAGCTTCCCCTTGCGAACCCGAACGTCGCCGCCAGCAAATAATCGCGCGACCAAGCCTTATGCTCCGCATAAGTCCGTTCATGGTACCAGCGCTGCGCACCGAACGCCCGAAACTCGCGAAAGCCCGAGACGCTCTCGTATACCTTCTGATTAAAGGCGATGCGTCCCTGGCCCGACAGCTTGCCGTAGTGCGCCGCCTTCCTCTCGAAGTAGGGGCCGAACAGATAGTACAAGCAGAACGTCGGCACCATAATGAGCGTCAGCCAGCCGTTGATCCCGACAAGCAGCGCTACAGCGACCACGACGTACAAAATGTTATCGATGATGCCCGGCAAGTATTGGCTGTAGATTCGCTGCACGGATACGACCTCGGAGTTGAACATCGACAGCGTTTCCCCTGCCGGATGCCGTTCATAATGCGCGAAGCCGAGCTTGCGCAGATGTTTGAATATAGCGCTCTGCATATCACGCGAGGCGAGCGCTCCGATCGTCCGCTGCAGCAGATTGCGTCCGTTCTTGGCGATCAGCATGAGCAGGTTGACCGCTACGAGCATGCCAAGCAACGCATAGAATACGTGAAAATCTCCTGCTTCCACAACGTGGTCGATCATATATTGGATCACTTTCGGCGTAAGCAAGTCGCCCGCTACTGCGAATACGCCGCACATGACGAGAAGCGCAATTTGCTTCTTATAGGGAAGCAGAAACGTAAGAGCCCATTGGTACGATTGTTTTGTTGCATTGGATTCTGATTTCGTCTGACCCATAGCCTTGCATCCAGCCCCCTCAGTCTGCCTCTCTTGTCTCTCTCTATCTCTAATTCGAGGTACCTGTTAATCGGTCGAGCGCAATCCGCCTTCTTACTTCGGCCGCAAGACTCTGCTTCTCCTCATCGCTTATTCCATCCGCAGACAGCTTTCGGGCCGCAATCGGTGCGATCCACAGATCAACATCCGCATACGTGATGCCGGTCAGCTTGGTGTACTGCTCCATGAACCGTTCGATGAAAGGCTCGCGAATCGTATCGAACACCGTCCCCGCTTCAGCCGGCAGCTCAGGCGGAAGTATTCCGTAACGGAGCATCACGATATATTCAGCGATATCTCCTTCCGGACTTCCGTGTGTCGCATTGTTCCAATCGATGATGACGGGCTCGCCGTTCTGTATGATGATGTTGCCCGGATTCGGATCGCCGTGGCACAATTGCCGTTTCTTCGGAAGCCGTTCCAGCATCGCAATAACCGATTCGGTCTCTTCTTCGTTCAGATAGCGCTGGCGACGGATTCCGTCCTCGATATCCTCTCTTTGCGACGGCATATCCGCAGCCGTAACGGCATGAATCCGATGCAGCAGCTTGACGGTCTGCGCAATAACTTCATCCGAGAACGCCGGCTCGCCGGAACCGGCCTGCGGACGGTCCTTCTGCATCAGCATGCGCATAAAACTTTGCATCAACGACTCGCCTGCGATCCGCTCGAAGACAGCGCCCGGACGGCCGTCGACTTCAATAAACTCATAGGGCTTCGGCACCGGCAGCCCGATTTCCCAAGCGATCCGGGTATTGCTTAACTCGCGGCGTATCGCATAAGCGTTCGTATTCGGCTTTGCCAGCTTGACCGCTTTGCTGCCGTCCTCCCATTCAAACACTTCCGCGCAGCCGCCCTCGCCGATCTTGTTCCCCAGCTTCTGATTCATAGGTTTGTATCCCCCGATCGCAAAAGTTGTCATCCCTGAATGCCTTCCTTGGCGAGCAGCATCTCGTACATCTCGTTCACCATCTCGGCGACCTCGTCCATGTCCAGCTGCAGCGTGCCCGTGTTCAGCATCGTTCCGATGCCCACGAGATAAATCGACAGCTTCATATAAGTACGTCTGCGCTGCTCCGCCGACAGCTTATGAATACGGCTGCTGCTGCGAAAATATTGCCCGCTCGCCTCTTCGCCCAACAGATGGACGCCGAGCAGCATATCTTTATCCGGATTATATTGAAGATGTCCGGTCAGATACAGTGCGCGGAACATCTGCTTCTCCTTCTGCGCGAACAGCATGAAGCCTAAAGCGAGATTAAGCGCTGATGACTTATGGTCGTCCTTATACCCTGTCATATAGGCTGTCGCGCATTCGCTTATCATCTCGTACACGCCGCTGCGAATTTCCTCCATACTCCCGCATACACTGTAAATCGGCTGCGTCGAGCAATGAAGCCGCTGCGCAATGCGGCGGGTCGTCAACGCCTCGAGTCCTTCCTCCCTTACGAGCCCGAAGGCAGCATTCATTATCTTTTCTTTCGTTAATTCTGCTTTAGGGGGCACCCGGTCACCTCCGCTTTTATATAACATATGTTATATAACGGATGTTATATGAATTGGTTAATGCTGTCAACTAATATTTTCTAGTTATGACAATACCAAAAGAACCGCCCGTGCTATTCGGCACGAACGGTTCTTCTTCTGTATTGACTTACGCTGCTGCCGCTGGAAGCTTAACTTATTTGCCGCTCCACAGATCTACGCGCGCTTGAATATATTTCGTGTACTCTTCTTCGTATTTCTTCACATCGTTCTTGTCGAGCTCTGCCATGAACGCATCCCATTTCGCGTCGAACTCGGATGGCTTCGACAGGATGATTTCTGGAATACGCTTGCGAACGATCGGCGTCAGCTTGTTGTAGATGATGTTAGCGTCGGAATCGCTTGGAACCGGCAAGTTCCATGCTGCGCCCCAAGGTTTAGCCGCGAATTCTTTCTCCGAAGGGAAGAAGTCTTTCCACGTCGTTTTACCGTAAGCCGCGAGCACTTTTTTGTCTTCATCCGAGTATGAGTTTTGAATTTGCTCCGGGAAGTTCGTCGTGAAGTAGTTGCCCGTCGAATCCTGTACGCCGTCACCATAGTGCGGACCATAGTTGTTCCACAGACCGATACCCGTCGTTTTCTTGAAGTTCGAAGCGTCGTTCAGCTTTTTGTCTTGCACGTCTTGCGGGATGACGCGTTTGCCGTTTTCTACGTTGTAATGCTTGCCTTCGATACCCCAGTTAACCAGCACTTGGCCTTCTTCAGATGCGAGGTAGTCGAGCAATTGGATGATACGCTCTGGATTTTTCGCGTCTTTCGAGATCATGATGCCGTATCCGCCCATGAAGCCCGTAGGCTCGAACGTATGGTCAACCGTCTTGTCGTCCAATTGTACGGAGTAGAAGCCGTATGTTGCGCTCAGCTTGCCGTCTTTTTTCAACGTGTCGATCGCTTGTTGGAAGCCCCACTTCTGGTCGATGACGCCGACGACGCGGCCTTGAGCGATTTTGGATCTGTATTGGTCTTCCTTCTGTACGAACGATTCCGGATCAAGCAAGCCGATGTCGTTCATATGGTTCAGCCAGCGGAAGTATTCTTTCTCTTCCGGACGGCGGTAGTGGAACGTCGCCTGATACGTCTTCGGATCGATGTAGATTTCGCCGTCGTCCGATGCGCCAGTCGCTTGGAATGCCGGGTTCGTTACGGAAATCATGATGCGCCAATCGTCTGCGAGCAGCGACAAGCCGAGCGTTTTTTGGCCGTCAGCCGTCGTCGGATGCTTCGCCACATAATCAGCGATTACTTTCTCGTAGTCTTTAACCGTTTTGATTTGCGGATAGCCTGCTTCTTCTACCGCTTGATGCTGAAGGGTGAATGCGCCGCCTGCATCGAAATACGTGTTGTTCACGCCGTCATACGTTGGAAGGACATAGATGCCCTCGTCATCCGTGCTCCATTTCAGACGATTCCAGTAATCGCCGTATACCTTCTTCAGGTTCGGGCCGTACTTGTCGATCAGATCGGACAATTCAAGCACCGCGCCTGCATCAACGAACAGGTTCGAGCTGCCTTTCGCGGAGATGATGTCCGGATATTCGCCGCTTGCCGCGACGAGCGATACTTTGTTCGCATCCGTTGCGAAATCCATTTTGAGTGTAATGCCCGTCTTCGCCGTAATTTGCTTGCCGACGTCGTCTTGCATTTGGTTCCAGTCTGGACTTGGGTCAGCTGCAAGCATCGTGTACGTAATTGGCGTCGTATCCATTGCCGGTTGAGTCGTCTCTGTTGTCGTCTCCGTCTTGCCGGCATCTGTCGATTCTGGCTGTTTCGTTTCTTCCTTGTCTCCGGATGAGCCGCATGCTGCAAGCGCCGATACGAGCATGACGTTAGCAAGCAGCAAGCTTGTTCCTTTTAGAATCTTACGTTTCATATAAGGACCCTCCTATAATGAATAAAACTTATATTGTATCACTGGACAGGATGCCTGCCCTCGTTAATACCTATAGTTAAGATTTGACAGCGCCAAGCGTCATGCCTTTTACGAAGTAACGCTGCAGGAATGGATAGATGATAAGAATCGGCAGCGATACGACGATCGTAATCGCCATCTTGATCGATTCCGGCGATACGCTTGTGACAAGTTCGGTAATGTTCTTGCCGCGGAAATCTGCCGAGTTCGTCGTCGATTGGAGCACCTTCGTCAATTCGTATTGCAGCGTCGTCAGACTTGGCGAGCTGCCGTTGTACAGATACGTATCGAACCAGGAATTCCATTGGCCAACCGCCAGGAACAATGCGATCGTGGCAAGAACCGGCTTACAGAGCGGAAGAATAACCCGCCAGTAGATCGTGAAGTCGTTCGCCCCGTCGATTTTCGCCGATTCCTGCAGGGCAAACGGCAGACCGTCGATGAACGAACGGATGACGAAAACGTTAAAGGCGCTGACGAGTCCCGGCAGAACGTATACCCAGAACGAATTCATCAGATTCAAGTCCCGCATCAGCATATACACCGGAATCAGACCGCCGGATACATACATCGTCAGAGCAAGGAACGTCGAGACGAATTTTCTAGCTTGGAAATCTGCCCGGGCCAGAACGAATGCCAGCATCGAGCCGCTAATCAATCCGAATAATGTACCTACTACCGTACGAAGGACGGACATATAGAAGCCCGTAATGAGGCCCTGGTACGCGAATATCGTTTCATAGTTTTTGAGCGTGAAGGCGCGCGGGTAGATCGTTAGTCCGCCGCGGACCGTATCGTGAGAATCGTTAAACGAGATTGCCAGCACGTTCAAGAACGGGTAAAGCGTGACGATCAGGATGATGCACATCACGACGATGTTCGTTCCGTCGAACAGCTTGTCGCTCATCGACGTGCTCATCAGTTTCCTTTTTGGTTGAGTCATGGATGGCATCCTCCTTTACATGATGCTTTCTTTCGTCACCCGTTTGAATATGCCATTGGCCACGAAGAGCAGAATAATACTAACAACCGAGTTGAATATGCTGATAGCCGTACCGAATGAGTACCTATTTTGTGTAATACCGTTATTAAGAGCGTATAAGTCCAATACTTCCGAATAATCGATGACGAGCGGGTTGCCGAGCAAGAACTGCTTCTCGAAGCCAATCTGAATCAGATGGCCGATCGACATAATGAGCAGGATCGAGATCGTCGTCCGAATGCCTGGCAGCGTAATGTGCCAGATTTGACGCCAACGCCCTGCGCCGTCGACACGTGCTGCTTCGTATTGCTCCGGATCGATTCCCGTAATGGCTGCGAGATAGATAATCGTGGTCCAGCCCATCTCTTTCCAGATATCTGAAGCGGTGACGATGGACCAGAAATAGTGCGGCTCGCCCATGAACTGAATCGGTTTGTCAATCAGATTTAAGCCCATCAGCATTTGGTTCACGACGCCGCCGTCGATCGACAGCATTTTGGTCACGATACCCGCCACGACGACCCAAGAAACGAAGTGAGGCAAGTACGACACCGTCTGCACGAACCGTTTGAACACTTGATGGCGCAGCTCGTTAAGCAATACGGCGAACAGGATCGGAATCGTAAAGTTGGCCACGAGTCCCATGAAGCTCATCGCTAGCGTATTGCGCATAACGAGGAAGAACCGGTCGTCCGAGAACAGGTCGACAAAATGTTTGAACCCTACCCAATCCTGATCCCAGAACGAGCGGGCCGGTCTGAATTTCTGGAACGCCATCGTCCAGCCCCAGATCGGCAAGTAGCTGAATACGAACACCCATATGACGAACGGAATGGACATGAGGTACAGATACTTCTGCTGAAGCATCTTATACAAGAAGCTGTTTCGTTTCAGTCCGCCGGGCTTTTTGTTGTGGTTTGTTATCGCTTCCATGTTAGCCCTCCTTTTGTATATCTCCATCATAAAGGATGCTCATATATGGTTTACACCCGATAGATTCGCGCAAAAATCATATAAAATTCCGTCAGTCCACTTAACCCAATTATTATGGGGCACATGCGATTTCACTATGCTGTAAGCGGTTTCAGCTCGTTTGTATATCTATCGTACACCACCCCTGCCTTCAAACCTACCCGACAAATAAGCCATAAAATCCGGTACAAATCCGACATTGTTTGCTCCGTTCGTCCGTCCAACATGAATAAACCGCACGGCATCGCCGCACGGTTCGCTAGTCCATTGTTCCCTATTCGCTCAAGACTTGCCGCCCTTGAATGCAGACGGCGAAGCTCCTTCGTACTTTTTGAACTTCGTATGAAAGTAATCGACGCTGCCATATCCGACTTTTTCCGCCACTTGATGCACCTTCAGCCCTTGCGCCAGCAGATCCTTCGCCCGGTCGATCCGGACTTTGTCGAGATACGTGTTGAAATGGTCTCCGGTATGCGTCTTGAACAGCTTGCCCAAGTAACTGCTGTTATAGTTGAACAGGTCGGCAAGCGTCTCCAGCTTCAAGTTCTCGCTGTAGTTGCGCCGGATAAAATCTTCGATCTGCTTAATGATCGTCTCCGGTCCATGGTCGGCCGACTGTCGGACGGTCTCTTCGATCATTTGCTTCGCATGCGCAATGAGCGCACTCATGCTCTTCTGCCGGAAGATGTCCGAGATCGCTGGCGTGAATGGCTGCGCTGACGAGAAATTTCTCGGATTGGCTGCGGCAAGCTTATTGAAGGCAGTAGACAGCATATGGGCAAAATTCGACTTCGCATCTCTTCGGTGAAACGCAGCTCGGTCATTCGCTGAGCAGCAGCCTCAATCGTCCGGACAGCGCTTTCCTTATTGCCGATATCCATAGCGTAGAACAGATGCTCCGCTAGATCATCAATCGGCAGCTCGTCCGCCTGCTCCTGATTCATGGCCGTCTCCTCATCCGCGTTCACGATGACGCCGGTACCGAGCACGAACCGGTGACGCAATCCCGCAATCGCGCTATCGTAGGAAAGGGTGGCGTTCTGGAACGACGTTACCGTACGACCGACGGAGACGAAGATATGGTCTGAATACCCGTTCGCCAGCAGCAGCCGCAGCAGCTCCGCATCCGTCAAGCTGACTCCTGCCTCTTGCCGCAGCAAGATTCCGATATACGGCTCCATCAGGAAGACGAACCCGCGATTTCCGGCTTGCAGCTCCTTGCTCCATCTGCGTTTGATTAAATTCATCTTGCCTGGATCGCTGTCTTCACCCGGTTCGACCTCCGCCAGCGCCACCTTGTAGCCGGGCCATTCGATCGACAGCCGCACCGCGATCGGCTGCCACAGCTCATCCGTTAATCCATCGCCGGCCGAGCCGGATACGATCGACTTTACCAACTGCTCGGCGCGCCAAGCAACGTCCTCGTCATGCTGGCGCTGCGCTTCTTTCTCCGCGATGAGACTTTCTTGGATCCGTTCCAAGTTCTCACACAGCTCGTCCTCATTAACGGGCTTGAGCATATACCCGTCGACCCGGAAGCCGATCGCTCTCCTCGCGTATTCAAAGTCAGAGTATCCGCTCAAGATGAGGAAATGGCATTGATCGTTCTTCTCCCGTATCCGCTCGATCAGCTCCAGGCCGCTCATCCCCGGCATCCGAATGTCTACGAGCATCAGATCCGGCAGCAGCTCCTCCGCCTTCGCCAGCGCTTCTCTGCCATTCGCAGCCGTACCGCATACGGTAAAACCGTATGTCTCCCATTCGATTAGCGTCGTCATACCTTCCCGGATTGCCGGCTCATCGTCAACAATCATCACTTTATACATAGGCGTCACTCCTTGTCGGCAGCTCAAGCCGGATAAAAGTTCCCTGCTCAGGCGTACTCTCCAGCGTCAGAGTATAGGCGTCCCCGTGCATCAGCTTCAACCGTTGATGCACGTTTCTCATTCCGATTCGATAGCCCTCGCGATCTTCCATATCTTCAAGCGAATCTAGCAGTTGGCGCAGCCGCTGCTCTTCCATCCCTTGTCCGTTATCCGCGATCTCGATAATCAGCTTCTCGAAATCATCGGTAACCAGTGTTCGAATAACGACGCAGCCGCCTTCTTCCTTCGTCTCCAGGCCATGCACGACCGCATTCTCGACAAGCGGCTGCACGATGAGCGGAGGTACCCGGACAGACAACGAGTCTGGTGCGATATCCAGCTCGAAGGAGAGCCGTTCTCCGAACCGGAACCGTTGAATCTCCGAATAACAGCGAACGATTTCGATTTCATCGCTCAAGGCAATGCTATGACCGCCGATTTCCAAATTTTTACGCATCAGCGTTCCAAGCAACTTCACGGTCTGAGCAATCTCCGTCTGCTTGTTCATATGGGCTTTCATCCGAATCGACTCCAGCGCATTGAACAGAAAGTGGGGATTGATTTGGCTGGCCATCATCCTCAGCTTTATTTCCTTCTGTTTGATCTGCAGCATGTTGCGCTGATGATTCGTCTCCTGCACTTCATCCATCAGATCGCGGATGCTGTTCATCATACCATTGAACTGCCGCGACAACAGGGCAATCTCATCGTTGCCATCGATCTGCAGCGAACCATTCAAGTTGCCTGCGGCTACCTTGTTCATCTGCCGGCTAAGGACAAGAAGCCGGTTAGACAACAACTTGGATACGAACGATATAATAATAATGGCCACGATAAAGCTGATCAGCATAATGCTTAGTCCAAGGTAGCTAATCCGGTTCGCGTCCTTCACGACACTGTCGATCCGGATAACTGAAACGATTCTTAGTCCATTGCGGCTCGATGACGGATGCAGCGATTCAACAACTACCTTAGCTCGCGTTCCGTCCACCACGGTATTGTAGGTTCCGTCCTTGTTCCCATCGAGCAGTTGTCCGATATTGACGTCCGTAAGCTCGCGACCTTCGTCCGATCTTCGGGAAGAAGCGACGACGAAGTTGTTGGAATCGACAATCATCGTATCGAACGGCTCATTCATCAGAATCGTGGCCAACTCCGTCCGGTTCACCGTAATGACGAGCACGGCGCCTGTTCGATATCCGACAGGATCCATCCGGCGAACAAGACTCAGCTTCTTCACGCCCGGGTTCGTCACCTCATCGATATAGTACCACTGGGCAAGCGAATCCTCCTGCGCCGCCTTGTACCAGAACGTCTGCTCCGTCGCCGGTGTAAGCTTCATTAACTCCCAGTTATCGAGCAGCGTCGGATTGCTCGTATAGAGCCGGATGCTGCTTAATTCCTTATGCAAACTCAACAGATTCTTGAATGCCGTGTATTCGCGGTAAGCAAGGAAAACGTCGATCGGCCTTTCGAAATTGGTGTTCACGATCTGTTTCAACTGTTCGTCGTACATAAACGTATTCGATGCCTCAATCGGCACCGACAACAGCGTGGACGTACGCTGTTTAATCCGGTCGACGTTGTTCATCGATTGTGCCACCGCGTCATCGAGCACTTTGCCGCGGAACTGCACCGTCAGGAACAGACCGACGATCAACACCGGCACAGCTACGACGAGCAGCAGCGATATAAAGAGCTTCGTTCGCAGTTTCATATTGTTCAGCCATCTGGATAACAACCGGGGCATAGTCGATACCTGCCTGTTCGCACCGCGCATACCGGATGGCGGCGAATTTTGTCACCTATTATACACGATTCTGATTAATGGAGCTTTCGAAATTGTTCGGGCGTCAGCCCTTCGGTCTTGCGGAACACCGCAATGAAATGGCTGGCATCCCGGTAGCCGACCTGTTGCGCAATCGATTGGATGCTCTTGCGCTCCCCGCCGGTCAGCAGCTCTTTTGCCTTAGTCAGCCTTAAGCGAATTAAGTACGTATAGGCGGTCATCCCGAACGCCTTGTGGAACATCATGTTCAGATAGCGGGGCGTTACGAGCAGCCGCTCCGCCATTTCCGGCAAGCCGACGGACGGATCGCTGTAACCGTTATCCAGCCACGCAAGCAGAGGATTCAGCTTCTCCATATGTTGGAACAAGGAGGAGCCGGTGCGGACTTGGCCATATTTTTTGAGCAGCAGCAGAAACCGGTACAACCCGCTCGACGCATCCAGTCCGGAACGGTCATCCTCTCTCGAGATCGTCTCCACCATTCGGCCCAAATGCCCGCCGAACTCGGTCCCTTCCTCCCACCGGAACCATTCCGAATGGCGGAAGCCGAGCGACGTCAACATCGATGCAGCCTGCGGTCCGTCGAACGTGATATACTCCGTTGACCAGCTGTCGCTGCTTGGCTTATAACTATGCTTGATATGCGGATAGAGAAGAATGCCTGTATGCGCCGGGAGCGTCATCTGCTGACCCGCCACCTCGATCAGCCCTTCCCCATGAACGGTATGCAGCCAATGAAAGCACGGGTAACCATCTTGACGGTCGATCGATTCCTGTACCGGATTGTATCCGATACTCTCGACGTAGATGGGCAGAGAAGGCTGTACGCCGGCGAACCAATAATGTGACTTGCCTTTATCGGGTATCGGCTTATCCGTCTTCGAGCCTATAACATCGTCCGCGTTCATCGTCATCCCTCCGTGCCTTAGCATACCATATCGACACTTTCGGCTCCTAGGCCCACCTCGTTCCGTCTTTTGCATGTTTATTATTGAAAGAAGAGGAAAATTGTTATAACATAAAGTTCGGACTTTTGTCACATTTAACCTTTGGGGGATGATTCGAAGGATGGATTGGGATTGGTATTTAGTATTGGTTGTCGTGCATGTGATGACCGCTATAATCGGAATTGGGCCTGCGTTCTTCGCACCTGTACTGCTTCGTTCCGGCCAGCCGCTTGATCAGCTTCGCCACTCCTTCCGTCTCGGCGCAATTCTAGAGTTGTTCCCCAAGATAGGCGGAACGATTGCCGTATTAAGCGGCATTGGCCTCGTCATTGCCGGAGATTATCAATTCAAGGATGTATGGATTTATGCATCGATTGCCATCTACGTCATCATCCAGATTCTTATGGTCGGCTTCGCAGCCCCGGCGCAGAAGCGCGTATTCCAGTGGCTGTTCAACCAAGCGTTGGAACCGTCTTCGAATTCCGTACCTGTCGAATACAGGGAACTTGTTGCCCGAATTCATTTGATTCATTATGTTGCTACAGTGTTTGGCATCATTTTATTTATTCTTATGATCGTGAAACCGACGTTCTAAACGGGTTCTGCCGATGAACGACAAAGGCTATCCGTCCAAGCTGATGCTGGATGGATAGCCTTTATTGATCTAACCGTATATTATACTTTCACGCGGATAACGTTCCACGACGCCTTCGCGAGCTTCGCTTGAATCGTCGAACCGTCCACCGAAGCGTTGCCGCGGTTATGCGGCGCCACGCGGTTCGGCTCAAGTTCGGTGTTAACCGCCTTCAGGTCATCGTTCTCCATTACGATATGCTCGATGATCGAGCACTCTCCGAAGCTGCGCAGATCAATCTCGACCGGAAGCTGCTCCTCCAGATGACGGTTGACTGCAAAAATCGTCACTTCGCTCTTCTCTTCATTGTATACAGCGATCGATTCCAGGTAAGGCACGTCCGTAATTTCTTTCGTGTCATACTTCGAAGATTGCACGAGCGGCACAAGTGCTTTGCCTCGGCCGAACAGCGACGCATGCAGGTATGGATAGAAAATCGTCTGACGCCAAGCGCCGCCGCCGTTCGATGTCATAATCGGCGCAATAACATTGACGAGCTGAGCCATGCACGCCATTCTGACGCGGTCCGAATGCTTCAGCATAGCGATCAGCATCGTACCGACGACGAGTGCGTCCTCGTGGTTGTAGATGTCCTCCAGCTGCGGAGGCGCGATGTCCCAAGGCTCCCGTTTGCTGTCCGCCGCATTCGAGTGATACCATACATTCCATTCGTCGAACGAGAGGAGCATCTTCTTCTTGCTGCGCTTCTTCGCCTTCATATAATCGCAAGTCGCCGCTACTGTACGGATGAACTCTTCCATCTGGAGCGAGCGGGCAAGGAACGTCGGCGTATCGTTCTCTTGGTTGCCGTAATATTGGTGAAGCGACAAATATTCGACATGATCGTACGTATGATCCAGTACCGTCGACTCCCATTCCGGGAACGTCGGCATACCAAGGCCAGAGCTGCCGCAGGCGACCAGTTCGATCGTCGGATCGACCCATTTCATGACTTTCGCCGTCTCGACAGCGAGCCTGCCGTACTCCGTAGCTGTCTTGGCGCCGATCTGCCATGGACCATCCATCTCGTTGCCGAGGCACCATGTCTTGATATTGTGCGGCTGCTCATAGCCGTGCGAACGGCGCAGGTCGCTCCAATAGGAGCCGCCCGGATGGTTGCTGTACTCGATCAGATTGCGTGCGTCATCAGCGCCGCGCGTGCCGAGATTGACGGCCATCATCACTTCCGAGTTCGCTTTCTTCGACCAATCGACGAATTCGTTGAATCCGAATTGGTTCGTCTCCACCACGCGCCATGCGAGCTCAAGCCGGCGCTTGCGCAGCTCCTTCGGTCCAACCGTATCTTCCCAGTTGTAACCGGATACAAAGTTGCCGCCAGGGTAACGGACGATCGGCACTTGCAACTCGCGGATCATCTCCATTACGTCGCTGCGGAATCCGCTCTCATCGGCCGATTGATGGCCAGGCTCATAGATGCCGTTATATACGGCGCGGCCAAGATGTTCAATGAAAGAACCGTAAATACGGTTATCGATTTCGGAGATTGCAAAATCTTTGTCGACAATCATCTTTGCTTTTAAAGTCATGCTGATAACGCCCCTTTTACTGAATTAATAATATTATTAATCTATAATCAACAAAGTTAATCCATACCCTTATTTAATACGATTCCTCCTGCTTATGCAACCCTTTTCTGAACAAAAGCTCTTTTCTTTTATTGATTTTATGTATATATTAATTGAGATGTAATTGAGTTCCTTGTATCAGACTGATGCTGCTGTGGAGGAATAGGGCTTATGATCAAAGCAAATACGGATGCCCAGTGGCTGCCGTTATACGAGGCGCTGGCCAGTGATGTACGTCTTCGAATATTAAAGCTGCTTGCCGGCAAGCCGATGAACAACAAAGATATCGCTGAGAAATTGCAGTTGAGCCCTGCCATTGTGACGATGCACATTCGCAAGCTTCAGCAGGCAGGCCTTATCCGTTCCGATATGGTTCGAATGAACGGCGGAACGCATAAGCTGAACTCGTTAGCCGAGGAACGGGTCGAGATTGATCTGCCTCATGCAGAAGAGCCCGCCCGCTTAATGCATGAAGTATCGGTTCCCATTGGCCATTATACTTCCTTCGATATTCACCCGACCTGCGGACTCGCCACGAGGTCGCAATATATCGGCCAATTTGACGATCCGCGTTACTTCTTCTCCCCGGAGCGGATGCATGCCAACATCTTGTGGTTCGGCAAAGGGTTCGTCGAATACAAAATACCGAACTATCTGCTTGCTTCGCAGCAGTTGACGGAGATCGAAATATCGATGGAAATATCGTCGGAAGCGCCCGGCACGAATCCGAACTGGCCGAGCGATATCCGGTTCGAGCTGAATCGAACCTCTCTTGGCAGTTGGACAAGCCCTGGCGACTCCGGCAACGGACGCGGCTCCTTCACGCCCGACTGGTGGCCGGACCAAATTAACCAATACGGCTATCTGAAGGTGCTTCGCATTACGGAAGAAGGCACCTTCATTGACGGCATGATGATGTCATCCGTTGGCCTTCGTCAAATCGAGCCGGAACGCAACCAATGGACGCTGCGGTTCTCGGTCGACGAGGATGCGGCGCATGTCGGCGGGATGACCTTGTACGGCCGGGGATTCGGCAATTACGATCAAGATATCGTGTTCCGTACCTACTACAAGCAGAGTGCTGCCGATTAGAATCGAAGCCTTGAATATGGTACGATAACGTACGAGCATCATGAGCAATCGTAAGGGGGTACCTGACTTGCTATTTATCGATAACCAGGGAATTACCGATCCGACCATTAATCTCGCCATCGAGGAATATGTGCTTCGGCAGCTGCCGATGACGGACAGCTACCTGCTGTTTTATATTAATGAACCTTCAATCATCATTGGCAAAAATCAGAACACCGTCGAGGAAATCAACTCCGAGTATGTAGAGGAACGCGGTATTCATGTCGTTCGCCGTCTATCGGGAGGCGGCGCCGTCTATCATGATACCGGCAATCTGAACTTCAGCTTTCTGACGAAGGACGACGGACAGTCGTTTCATAATTTCCGCAAATTTACGCAGCCGGTCATCGATGCGCTGCAAGCGCTAGGCGTTGATGCGGAGTTGAGCGGACGCAACGACATTCAGATCGGTGAGCGCAAAGTGTCCGGCAACGCTATGTTCGCTACACGCGGCAGAATGTTCAGCCATGGTACGCTGTTGTTCGCTTCGGAGATGGAGCATGTTTCATCCGCGCTCAAAGTGAAGCCGATGAAGGTCGAGTCCAAATCGACCAAATCCGTTCGTTCCCGCGTCGCGAATATTACGGAGTTTTTGCAGTCGCCTATGACCATCGAGCAATTCAGAGACGAGCTGCTACGGCGTATTTTCGGCATGGAACCATCGGAAGTTCCGCAATACAAGCTTACGGAAGAAGATTGGAAAGCGATCCGCGAACTGTCTGAGACACGCTACCGCAATTGGGACTGGAATTACGGCCGATCGCCAAAATGCAACATTCAGAACGCCTACAAGTTCGGCGCAGGCATTATCGATGTTCGGCTGGATGTGGAGGAAGGGCTGATTAGTGCGATCCGTGTATTCGGCGATTTCTTCGGCGTCGGCGACGTCGCGGACATCGAGCAACGGCTTACCGGCGTAAGGTATGAAGAGTCTGCGATTATGGCGGCGCTTGAAGGTATAGAGGCAAACTACTACTTCGGTAACGTGACCAAAGAGCAGTTCATCGATTTGCTGCTGCTGAAGGAGCAGCAGCCGGTCTAAAGGACAGCAATAAAAAGCGGCTTGAAGCATTCGGGCGTTATTGCCCCACTGCTCCAAGCCGCTTTTTCATTATCATATTCCGCAGCATCAATTATAGGCTTGCTCAGTCTGATCCTATGTCGAGTTAACGATGGACCGCTGACGGCTGCCCGCCACGAACAGAACGGTTCCAATCCAGCCGCAGATGGATGCAATAACGAGCAGCGTCGATAAGGACACCGACTCCGACAGCCCCGCGCCAAGCAGCGGTCCGAGCGTTCCCCGGAAGCCGAACAGCATCAGATGGATGCCGAATACCGTCGCCTCTCGTCCCGGCACTAGCCGCGAAACAAATGATAGAATACCGATGTCCCAGATCGCCTCGCCCAGCCCTTGAATGCCATTGCCGATAATAACCGCGCTGTACGTTCCCCATAGTCCATAAATCATCGGTACAATGGCATAGGCACCGATCCCGGCCATTAGCGTATAACGAATATCGAATCGGTCAATCATCCATCCCGCGAACAAATACGTCACAAGCAGAATCGTATAGTAAGAGATACGCCCCATACCGATCTGAGCGTTCGTCAGGCCCAACTCATCAACCTGGATAATCTGATACAGCGGATTGGCCAGCATGTTGCCGAAGCCTGCGAATGTGGTCGCGAGCAGAAACACGACCAGAATTCGGTTGCCTTTGACCAAGTCCCACTGCTCCATCAAGGTCGTTTTGGCCGACCGTTTGTTCCTTTGAACAGGCGCCGCAGTACTTGGCTGTTTCCCGAGCCGCATTGTGTTGAATAAAGCAAGCGATACCGTACCGAACACAGCAGCCGTAATCAATGGCCCCATAGGCCCTGAGGCATCCGACCAACTGCCGACCACATAAGCGAGCGGAATCATAAGCGCTCCCATCGCAACCCGGACATACCCCATCAATCGGCCGCGCACATCACCAGGATACATTCGGGACACTAAGGACGCATATGCAGGGGCCTGAATTCCCATCAACAGCTGAAAACAAATTGCCGTAACAACATAGACGGCCGGATGAGGAAACAGCGCCGGAAATATAAGCAGCAGCCTTCCAATGTAATTCGGTATGAAGAAAAACGGCCAAGGCCTGCCCGTACGCTCGATCATGCCTGCCCATACAGGTGAAAATATAAGTCCGATCGCCGGCGCTGCCGACAGCAGCCCGACCTGCAGATTGCTTGCCCCTTCGCGAATCGCGAACGGCATAAAAAACTGGTTCATCACGACGTTGAACACCGAGAAGATCATAGTCGCCATAAAATCGATCCGCGCATTGAACCAGACTCGAGGGATCATCGTAAGTCCTAGCTTCACGACCTCATGATGCCGCCGGTTTGAATGTTGTTGCTCCATGGCTGTATATCCCTTTCCTCTCCCAGCTTCTTGCCCATCATATCTCTCGTAAGTGTAGTCCTCCCTTATTCGGTGGTCAATAGAAGATATCGACCAATTTCTTCTGCGATTGTGGCTATCGATACCTAAACGATGAAACAGCAAAAAAGCCGCCCCATAGGGCGACTTATAAAGTTTATAATT
>NZ_BILZ01000070.1 GCF_004000825.1 Paenibacillus kobensis NBRC 15729
TCTCTGCTGCGTCGCTTACCGCGCTCACACTCGCTTCCGCTGGCGCTTCGCCGCCCGCTTCCGCCGCTTCGTCCGCTGTCGTCCCCTTAGCCGTCTCCGGCGTATCGTCCATCTCCGCCGCTTTCGCAGCTTCGTCTTTCAACTCATCGTTGCGGTCGCTCACGCCTTAATTCACCTGCTTCCCGGTTTTCGCCTCGTATCGGATCTTCTCCTGCAGCTTGTTAATGCCGTAGATTAGCGCCGCCGGGCTTGGCGGGCAGCCTGGAATATAGACATCGACCGGCACGATCTGGTCAACGCCTTTAACAACGGCGTATGACTTCACATACGGGCCGCCCGCCGTCGCGCACGAACCCATCGCAATAACCCACTTCGGTTCCGGCATCTGGTCATACAGCCGGCGCAGCAGCGGTCCCATTTTTTTCGTAACGGTACCTGCCACGATCATGACGTCTGCCTGTCTCGGCGATGTCCGGAACATGACCCCGAACCGGTCCAAATCGTAGTGGGACGCCCCCGTCCCCATCATCTCGATTGCGCAGCATGCCAGACCGAACGTAAGCGGCCATAACGAGTTGCTTCGCGCCCAGGCTTTCACCTGTTCGAGCGTTCCCAGAAACACATTGCGCTCCAGCTCAAGACGCTCCTCTTGCGAAATCCAATCTAAACGGAATTCCATTTCAGCACCTTCTTCTTCCAGGCATAGGCAAGACCGAGAACAAGCAGACCAGCGAATATAAGCATCTCAATCAGCGCAAAAAGGCCGAGCTTTCCGTAAGCAACGGCCCATGGATATAAGAAAACGGTTTCCACATCAAAAATAACAAACATCAGTGCAAACAAATAATACCGTACGTTGAACCGGACCTGCCCTTCCCCTACCGGCTCGTTGCCGCTCTCATACGTCGTCTTCTTGGTATCTGTCGGCTTATGCGGCCGAAGCATCCACCCCACAGTCAGAGCAACAACAGGCAGCAAGATGCCGAGCAGCACGAAAATCGCAACGACCACGTAATAATTCATATACAGGTTCATCCGATCGCCTCCGTAAGTTCTATAAGCCGCAATGCAGAACAGGATGCTGGACAAATTTACCTCACAATTATAACAAATGCTGTAACAAGCGTCTATGCTGCAATACTGGCCGGCCCATCGCTCCTTAGACTCGGAAAAACCTTGTCTGCTATGCCTATTCACAACGAGGACGGGTTATGACGTGTTCGTCACGTTTCGAAGTTAGTTGTACTTTGTACAATGAGATAGTTCGATTTAGCTGTCTTACAGATGCTTCATTGCAAATCGTACAATCCAAAATGCTCCGAAGTCGATCAAATGCCTGTAAAATGCATCACTTGCCCGTTTCTTGTTGTACAAAATACAACGTCCCTCCCAAAGCGCGCTACAAGTATGGTGTTCATTGTACAAAATACATCGAGGTGTGCTCGACACCCGTACCACCTATCCCGTGCTGGGAGCTGCACACGATGCGAATCGCGGGGGAACGAAGAGGCGGTTGTTGAGTCGCTAGCGGTGTAACTTGCAGCATAAGCCGCTGGCGGCGGGGGAACGATCAAAGGTACCGTCCATCTTCCCATGCTAGCGCTTCTCCAGCACTCTTCGCACGTAGAGAATCACCTCCATGCCTCTCTCTCCCCTGCACCCGCACAACAAAAAAACGCTCCGCTTGGAGCGTTTTCAGCCTCATCCTGCCTGTTTCGCCGCCTTTGCGGCCCTTCCTAGCCCCCCTGCTGCCCTAGCCCAGAAATGCCCGAAGCATCCACAGATGCTTCTGCACTTGCTCGCGCTTGGTAATGAGCAAGTCGGCCGTCGGGCCGTCACCAGCGTCATCCGCCTGCTCTGCCGCTTGCTTCAACCGTTCAACGATACCCGTGAAGTCGCTCACAAGCGACCGAACCATGGCCGTCGCATCTTCGCTGCCCGATGCTTCGGCTATTGCCGACTGCTCCAAATACCGCTTCATCGTCGAAGTCGGCTTGCCGCCAAGCGCCAGCACACGCTCCGCCACTTCATCGACGAAAGCGGCCGCCTCTGTATACAGCTCCTCGAATTTAGCATGCAGCGTGTAGAAATTTGGCCCTTTGACATGCCAGTGATAATCGTGAAGCTTTACGTACAGCACGCTCCAATCAGCCAACTGGCCGTTAAGCGATGCAATAATATCTCCGCTGCTGACAGGTTTTACGGCTTCTATCGTTTCGTTGACCACTTGATCGCATCTCCCTTCGATTCGTTCATCCTGAACAAAATTAGCATTTTAAACAATTCGATGTATTATTCAGCTGGAAAAATGAACAAAATAACCGCAAATCAGGAATGGGGAGATTCCGATGGGCCATCCGAAAGATGAGCGCACTCTGCAGCCGGATAACGGGGCCCCGCCCCCTTCTTCTGTAGATGAACAGAACCTGTCGTCCGCCTCAACCGGCGGTCAAGCGCAGAAGTCTCCGACAGTACAAGAGACGATAGACCATCAGCGGGAGCTGCTTGCCAAGCCGCTCTCCGTTAAACTTCAAGACAACATCGACGTTATCCGGCAGTTGTACGCGGACTGCTCCGACGTCATCATTCACGAATTCGACATACGCAATGGTCCCGCTGCGGTCATCGTCTATATTGACGGCATGGTTGACATCAAAGACATCGATACGCAACTGCTGATGAGGCTTCAGCATGATGGCACTTCCGGCGACAGAAGCAAGGAAGCTATCGTTCATTGCGTGACGATATCCGCGATGCTCGAGGTCGACTGTATCAAAGATGCCGTAGATAAGATCGGATACGGCAATGTCGTGCTGCTCGCCGATGGCATTACTTCGGCGTTGATCTATGCCTTGTCGTTCCAAGAGCTGCGCTCGATCGAAGAGCCGCAAGCGGAAACGGTTGTCCGCGGACCGCGCGAAGGATTCGTCGAATCGCTTCGGGTCAATACTTCGCTGCTTCGCCGCCGTCTGCACACGCCGACGTTAAAAACAAAGCCGTTCTTCATCGGACGCTACTCGAAGACGGCTACCGTTATCGTCTATATCGAAGGGATTGCCGACCCTGCGCTAGTGCAAGAGATGGAAAGCCGTCTGTCTGTCATCGACGTTGACGGCATGTTGGATACGTCCTTGATCGAGGAATGGGTCGAGGACAACCCACTGTCGCCGTTCCCTCAGCTGATGTCGACGGAACGGCCTGACGTTGTAACGTCACATCTTCTGGAGGGAAGGATCGCCGTTCTGGCGGACGGCTCGCCCGTTGCGCTTGTCGCACCTGCTCCGCTGCTGAGCATGATGCAATCTCCGGAAGATTTCTACCAGCGTTCGCTTGTCGCGACCGGCATACGCTGGCTGCGGATGCTGTTCTCGTTTATTGCCGTCTTTATGCCGTCCTTCTATGTCGCTGTCCTGTCGTATCACCAAGAAATGATTCCGACGTCGCTGCTGCTGACGATCGCTCAATCGCGCGAACAAATTCCATTTCCGGCCCTCGTCGAGGCGCTTCTGATGGAAATCACGTTCGAGGCGCTCCGGGAAGCTGGCATTCGGCTGCCGAGGCAGGTCGGCTCAGCGGTCAGTATCGTCGGCGCTCTCGTCATCGGCCAAGCCGCTATCTCGGCCGGCATCGTCTCTTCGCCAATGGTCATGGTCGTTGCTGTGACGGCTGTCAGTTCGTTTCTTATTCCGAACTACTCGCTTGGCATTGCGATTCGCTTCATTCGCTTTCCGATCATGCTGTGCGCCGGCGCGCTTGGTCTGTACGGCATCGTGCTGTCTGCGCTCGTCGTCTTAATTCACCTTATGACACTGCGGACGTTCGGCGTGCCGTATTTATCGCCTCTCGCACCACTATTGACGAGCGAGCTCAAAGATACGCTCATGCGGACAAAGAGCACGCATATGGACACAAGACCGCACTTTACCGGATCGTTCTACAACCGAATCCGGATGCGCGTAGATCTGTATAAGGCGAGGAGGAACAACTGATATGCGTCTGTCCATGCATGCATCAGCCCGGTTCATTCGCTGCTCCTGCGTCCGGGTTGCCGCTCCACTGCTGCTAGCGGCGCTGTTATCCGGTTGCTGGGATCGAACCGAAATTAACGACCTTGCTATCATTACGGCAGCAGGCATGGATCTGGCAGATGACGGCAAGATCAAGCTTTCCGTTCAGCTGTTCGTGCCTTCTCCTCCCTCCTCCGAGCAAGGGAGCTCGACATCTTCACCAGGAGCGAGCAACAAGACGATCATTCGCTACGCTACGGGACTGGATATGGCGGATGCGGCCGCTAGACTTCAAGAGATGATGTCGAGGCGGCTGTTCTGGGGGCAGGCAGACGTGTTCATCTTCGGCGAGAAACTGGCGAAACGCAGCATCAAGGAACCGATGGACTTTCTTACCCGTCACCCGCATCCGCGTGAGCGTGCCAATCTGTTCGTTAGCGACGGAGAAGCAGAAGAAATTGTCAAGTGGAAAACTCCCATCGAACGCAACAGCGCGGAGACGCTGCGGGAAATGGCCGTTCTGCAGACGGGCCTGAATACTTCGATCCTGCAAGTAATTGAAGAGTTGGCGGAGGAGGCGCATACGGCCGTGATTCCTGTTGTTCGCATAATGCGCAAGAAACCGGAGGTTCCGTTCATCGGCGGCACCGTTGCGATCAAAGATTTGCGGCAGGCGGCCAAGCTTGACTCCCTTGAAACCCGAGGGCTGCTCTGGCTGCGCAACGAGATCAAGTTTGCCACCCTTACTGCGCCAGCTTACCCTGGCGGCGATTACGCCTCGGTATACATTTACTCCGCCAATTCCAAGCTGGTTCCGTCCATTAAAGGGAACAAGTGGAGCATGCTCGTCGCAATTGAGGCGACAAGCAACTTGAACGAGAATGCAAGCACCCTGGACATCACCAAGGAAGCGAATGTGAAACGGCTGGAGCGAACGTTCGAAGGCATTATCCAGTCAAGAATCGACAAAACGGTGAAGAAAGCTCAGCGAAGCGGCATTGACTACCTCGGCTTTGCCGAGCAGTACCACCGCCATTATCCGAAGCATTGGCTTGCAGCTAAGAAAGATTGGGATACTCGGTTTCCTAAAATCGAAGTCCGCTACAAAATCCGGCTAACGATAGCTCGCAACGGACTGACAGGCAAGAACGCAACGCTGCAAAGCGGCGGAGGGAACAACTCGTGATGCACATCTTGTTCCTTCTGATGTTGGGGGTTATAGCAGGGGGGATTACTTGGTTGGAATGGCCATCCTTGGTTAACATGCGAATGAAAGCCGTCTTTCTTGTTCTGGTTTTCTTCAGCTATTGCATGAGCGCGATGATTACGGTCATTCCTCGTATGCCCGGCCCGTTGCAGCTATGGGAGCATATGGTCGACCCATACATCTCCTCTTGGCTTCCCTCTTAAATCAAGCATCGTTAGGAGGCACCGATCATGCTCGAAAAAGGGCGCATATCAGCCGCTCAGTTCTCCATCCTTGCCGGCATGTCCGTACTCGCCACATCCCTGCTTACTGCACCTGGGATCGTGGCGATCGATGCCAAGCAAGATATGTGGATTTCGCCGATATGGATCTCTTCCGCCGGCTTCATCCTGGTCTGGACGCTATATAAGCTGAATCAAGCCTATCCCGATCAAACGCTGGTCGAATATGCCGTCTCCATACTGGGACGCTTTGCCGGCAAGACCGTGGCCGCCTTGTATCTTGTCTTCGTCATTTTCGCAACGGCTAACGTGCTGCGACAGTTTACCGATTTCATCAAGCTGACATTTCTGCTCACTACACCTGACTTCGTCATCAGCGGCTGTATGCTGCTTGTCTGTTGGCTTGTCGCGCGCTCCGGCATCGAGACCGTCGCTCGGCTCCCGATGCTGCTGCTGCCGCTTGTCACCTTGTTCGTGCTCATGATCTACACGCCCAGCATTGCCGATATTAGATTCGAAAGATTGACCCCCGTGATGGAGAAAGGGGCTGTCCCTTCGCTAATCGGCGCGTTCCGTCTGTTGTCCTGGATGCCCGCGTTTTCGATTATGAATTTCTACATGCCCTATTTGAACAACCGCAAGCATCTGCTGTACTGGTCACTCGGCTCTGTCGTCGTCGTTACTCTTACGTTAAGTGTCACCTTCGTGATTGTATACACGGTTATTGGTGCCGCTGTAGTGAACTATACCTATCCGTTCATGATACTGGCCCGGTATATCAGTTTCACTGAATTTTTCGAGCACTTGGAATCCATTGTCATGATGATCTGGGTCATTCAGATCGTCATCCGCATTTCATTCGGCTTATATGGTGCGGCTCTCGGTATGGCGCAATGTTTCGGACTGACAGGCTATAAGCCGATGGTGCCGCCGATCTGCATGCTGATCCTGCTGTTCAGTCTCTGGGGAATCGAGAACGCCCAGTTCGTGTCGTCTCCCTCCATGGTCGTATACTACACATTGTTCGGGATGATGCTCCCTTTCCTGTTGTTAGTTGTTTATGGAATCAGACAGCTGTTCGCCGAATCCGACTCGCCGGGTTACCCCGAAGGAGAGACCTCCGCATGAACGCACCTGTCAACCATTTGATTCTCCTCATAGTCGCAGCTGCCGGTATGCTCGCCTATGATTGGCGGAAGCTGCGCGGAGCCCGCACGATTATCGCATACCTGACTTTATATATCAGCGGTTTCACAATAGCCTTCCTGCTAGTGATTAACCCGAATTTGCCCGGGCCTACCCAGGTGCTTCGCCCGCTGTTCTTGCCGCTGGCCAAGCTGCTATTGAAGCATTAGCTGTTCATGGAATACGAAGAAAGGAGGATCGTTCATGAATAATGATAAGATCACGTCCGCTCAGCTCGCCTGCATGCTGTTTCTGTCGATTCTTGCGACCTCCATGCTCACCTCCCCTTCGCTTGCCTATGGCATCGCGAAAAACGACATGTGGATGACGCCGCTAATCGGCAGTCTCGGCGGGTTCCTGACCGTCGCGCTTTCACTCGCACTATATCGCCGATATCCGGGTTGCACCCTCATTCAATACAGCGACCTCATCCTGACCAAATGGCTAGGGAAGCCCATTAGCCTCGTCTTCCTGTTCGTCTGTCTGCAAATGAACGCGAACCAGCTGCGCCAATTCGCCGAATTAATGAAGCTGGCCTTCATGGTGAATACGCCAATCATCATCTTTGCCGTAAGCATGATGCTTGTCGGTGCCATCGTCGTGAATCTCGGAATCGAGCTGATCGGCAGGCTATCGTTGCTATTTACGCCTATTATCATCATTATTGTAGCAGTGCTTATTCTTCCGCTGATCCGGGGTATGGAGCCGGATCAGCTGCTTCCGTTCATGGCAGACGGCGCGGCTCCGATTCTGCGCGGCGCCTTCGCACTGCAAATATGGTTTCCGACTTACATTTATGCAGCCATGTTTCTGCCCTATGTCTCGGATATAAACAAAGCCCGTCGTTGGCTGAACTGGGGCGTCTGCTGGTCAACAACGATCTTTACTCTTTCTTTTCTGTATATCGTCATGTCGATGGGAGCTGCGTCTCAGCATTTCTCGTACCCGTTCTTGCTTCTTAGCCGATATGTTACAATCGCCAGCTTTATGACCCACCTGGATGCTTTAATTATGATTTTGTGGGTGCTCGACGTATTTATAAGAACCATTGTGATGTATTATGCGGCGGTCAGCGGCTTCTCTCAATGGTTCCAGCTCCCGTCGTATAAGCCGATCACGCTGCCGGTCGGACTTTTGATTGTTCTGCTTACGTTCTGGTCCATACCTGACATAACGACTTATAACTTCCTCGCCTACATTGTTCTGTACTACTACACGCTCGGGAATATTTGTATCCCGCTGCTGCTGTATATCATAGCGTTGTTCCGCAGCGGTCCGGCTCAAGATGAACACTCCCCCGCCCCATCTGGGTCTGGTCCTAGCGTTCTCCATGGGGAAGGGACCGCGTAATGCACCTGAAAGAACTGCCGTATAAAAGGCAAAGACCGTAAGCTCCGTCGTGAGCTTACGGTCTTTCGATTTGATGGGGTCTCATTATTCCGAGCCTCTGCCGAACAACCGTTTCATTCTGCCCCATGCCCCTGCCGGCGAAGAAGCTTGCACGAGCGCCGATCGGATAAATTGGTTGGCTACCAGCTGTTCTGCATTTCGCATATAGAAGGCAGCTGCATTGCTGCCCATCCGTTCTCCGATTCGTTCATAAGCTTCACGCAGGCGGAAATCCCTCCGGCCTGTATTATGCGCGTCTGACGCGACAAAATGAATAAAGCCTTGCTTACACATTGTCCAAGCCGTCCGCTCCACGCCTCTGCCGAACAATCCGAGCAGCGAATGAGCTGTTACTTGCGCTAATGCCCCGCATTCAATCAGCCGTAGCAGCTTGTTCGTATCGGCCGCCAACTCCCGGTTACGCTCGGGATGCGCTATAATGACCGTAACATCCTTCAAGGACAGCTCGTAGATCAGCTCGTGCGTTCCGTCAGGCACATTCGCCGAAGGCAGCTCCATCAATAAATAGCGCGTACCGGCAAGCGTCCGCAACCCGCCGGCCGCTCCTTGCTCCCAGCGGTCCAGCATCTCCCGGTGCATGCGAATTTCTTGTCCGGCAAGGATACGCAGCGGAATATCCGCTTGCTGCAGCTTGCCATTCATCTGTTCCGTTAAAGCAACAACCGTTTCCGCCCGGTTATTATATCGTTCATGAACATGATGCGGAGTTGCGATTACGGTCGATATCCCATTCGCCACTGCATTGCGCGCAAGCTCGAGCGCCGCTTGCCAATCGGCCGGACCGTCATCGATGCCCGGCAGTATGTGATTATGAATATCGATCATCAAGGAACACTCCGATCCGCGATTGCCGTTATACGTCATTATAGCACAGAAAAAAGCACCGCCAAGCCAACAGCTTGACGGTGCTCTTATCGGACCGCTGCCGATTGCTCGGCTTCGGTTCTATTATTTGTTGATGTTGATCCGGTTCAGCGCGCGTTGCAGAGCAAGCTCGGCACGAACTTGATCGACGTCGCTTTGCTTCGTGGAAAGACGATCTTCCGCACGCTTCTTCGCTGCTTCGGCACGGGTAACGTCGACGTTCGACGCCAGTTCCGCGCTTTCAGCCAGAATGACGACTTTATCCTTACGGATCTCGATGAAACCGCCAGATACAGCGATTTTCTCCGATACGCCATCCTTCTTCACGATAACCGGAGCGATGCGAAGAGGGGTAACAAGCGGAATGTGGTTCGGCAGTATGCCGAGCTCGCCGTCTGCGCCCTTCACGCTCACCATGTTGACTTCCTGTGCGTACACCGTACGCTCAGGCGTAACGATCTCCAATAAAAGGGTGCTCATGAGTATTCCTCCCGCCTAAACGCCTTACAGCGTTTTAGCTTTCGCCACAGCGTCTTCGATCGTACCAACGTTATGGAACGCTGTTTCTGGAAGGCTGTCATGCTTGCCTTCGAGAATTTCTTTGAAGCTGCGTACCGTTTCTTTGATCGGAACGTATACGCCCGGAATGCCGTTGAACGGTTCTGCAACGTGCAGCGGCTGGGACAGGAAGTTCTGGATACGGCGCGCACGGAGAACGATCAGCTTGTCTTCTTCAGACAACTCGTCCATACCGAGGATCGCGATGATATCGAGAAGCTCTTTGTAACGTTGCAAGATTTTCTTAACGCCTTGCGCTACGTTGTAGTGCTCTTCGCCAAGAATCTCAGGCGTCAGGATACGCGAAGACGATGCAAGCGGGTCAACGGCAGGGAAGATACCCATTGCCGCGATGCCGCGCTCAAGGTTCGTCGTTGCATCCAAGTGGGCAAACGCCGTTGCTGGAGCCGGGTCCGTATAGTCATCGGCAGGAACGTAGATCGCTTGGATGGAAGTAACGGAACCTTTCTTCGTCGACGTGATACGTTCTTGCAGCTGGCCCATCTCCGTCGCGAGCGTCGGTTGGTAACCTACTGCCGATGGCATACGGCCGAGCAGTGCGGATACTTCGGAACCTGCTTGCGTGAAACGGAAGATGTTGTCGATCAGCAGAAGCACGTCGCGGCCTTCTTGGTCGCGGAAGTATTCTGCCATCGTCAGACCCGTCAGTGCTACGCGAAGACGTGCGCCTGGAGGCTCGTTCATCTGACCGAATACCATCGCCGTTTTGTTGATAACGCCGGAATCGCTCATCTCGTGGTAAAGGTCATTACCTTCACGAGTACGCTCGCCGACGCCGGCGAATACGGAGATACCGCCGAGCTCTTGTGCGATGTTGTGGATCAGTTCTTGAAGCGTTACCGTTTTACCTACGCCTGCACCGCCGAAGAGGCCGATTTTGCCGCCCTTCGCGTATGGAGCCATGAGGTCGATAACTTTGATACCCGTTACGAGCATTTCTTGTTGCGTCGAGAGCTCTTCGAACTCTGGCGCTTGACGGTGAATTGGGCTCGAGATCGAACGGTCAACCGAACCGCTGTTATCGATTGGATCGCCAAGTACGTTGAATACGCGGCCCAGCGTTGCAGGACCTACTGGTACCGTGATTGCAGCACCCGTATCAACAGCTTCAATACCTCTTACCAATCCGTCCGTAGAAGACATTGCTACGGCACGAACCATATTGTCGCCAAGGTGAGTTGCAACTTCAACCGTCAGGTTGATGTCGACTTCGCCTGGGTTTTGAGCTTTTCTTTCGATCTTGATCGCGTTAAGAATATCAGGCAGTTGACCATTGTCGAACGCAATGTCGACAACCGGACCCATTACCTGGACTACACGTCCCTTGCTCATTCCTGTACCTCCTTATGGTTATCATTCGCGAGGCCTCATTACCGCACCACGGTGAAGCAGTGCGGCCTGTCAGAGGTCGCATTGAACGAAACGTTATTGTTGCTGAGCATTCGCTCCGCCGACGATCTCCGCAATTTCTTGCGTAATCGCTGCCTGACGCGCACGGTTGTACGTCAACGTCAAGCTTGCGATCATCTTCGTCGCATTCTTCGTTGCGTTGCCCATTGCGGTCATCCGTGCACCGAACTCGCTCGCCTTGCCTTCCAATACCGCGCTGTAGATTACCGTCTCCGCGTATTTCGGAAGAAGAACGTCGAGAACTGCTTCAGCCGATGGCTCGTATTCGTAGCTCGCCTTCACGCCTTCTGTGTTGCCGCCAGACAATTGCGTTGCATCCAATGGAAGCAGCTGCTTGATTGTCGGAATTTGTGAGATGGCGTTAACGAACCGGTTGTACACCAGCTTGAGCTCGTCATATTTACCTTCTTCAAAGCCTTTAACTGCAGCAGCAGCCAACGACTTGATGTCAGCAAACGTCGGAGAATCGGAAAGTCCAACTACCTCTTCCACAATATTGACGTTGCGGCGTTTGAAGTAGTCACGGCCTTTGCGTCCGATAACGAAAACATCGTATTCAGCGGAAGACGCGTGCTTCTCTTGAATCTCCGTCCATACTTTACGGAGTACGTTGGAGTTGTAGCCGCCTGCCAGACCGCGGTCCGACGTGACGACCAAGTAAGCCGTACGCTTGATTTCGCGGGACTGCAGCATGGGATGCTTGATCGTGCCGCCGCCCGACGCGATGCTCGCTACTACGTCGCGGATCTTGTCGGTATATGGACGGGATGCTACTGCTGCGTCTTGAGCCCGTTTGAGCTTGGCGGACGCAACCATCTCCATCGCCTTCGTAATCTGCTTCGTGTTCTGCGTACTCTTAATCGAGCGCTTAATTTCGCGCATACCTTTAGCCATTCGTTGTCACCACCTTATTACTGAACCTAAGGGAGGAACCGAGGTTCTCCCTTTATCCAGTTCTATACCGCGTTATTGTGAAGATATGGTTTATACCGACGGTGCGAAGCTCTTCTTGAACGTGTTGATCGCTTCAACAAGAACTTTCTCGTTATCGGAAGTCAAATCTTTCGTATCGCGGATGGAAGCGAAAATTTCAGGTTTGTTTGCATCCACGTATGCAAGGAACTCGCCCTCGAAACGGCGGACGTCTTGTACTGGAATTTCATCCACATGGCCGCGCGTTACACAGTAGATCGCGACAACTTGGCGCTCTACTGGCATCGGAGCATTGATGCCTTGCTTAAGAATTTCGAGTGTGCGCTCGCCACGGTCCAGACGGGACTTCGTGACGCGGTCGAGGTCGGAACCGAACGCTGCGAATGCTGCGAGTTCGCGGTATTGCGCAAGGTCGGTTTTGAGCGTGCCTGCAACCTTTTTGATTGCTTTAATTTGAGCTGCGCTACCTACACGGGATACAGAGTTACCAACGTTAACCGCTGGACGCTGACCGGAGTAGAACAGGTCGGACTCGAGGAAGATCTGACCGTCCGTAATCGAGATTACGTTCGTTGGGATATAGGCCGAGATATCGCCTGCTTGCGTTTCGATGAACGGCAGTGCCGTCAGGGAACCGCCGCCCAGTTCGTCGTTCAGCTTAGCTGCGCGCTCGAGAAGGCGGGAGTGCAGGTAGAATACGTCACCCGGGTATGCTTCCCGGCCCGGCGGACGGCGGAGCAAGAGCGAGAGCTCGCGGTATGCTGCCGCTTGTTTCGACAGGTCATCGTATACAACCAGGACGTGCTTGCCTTGGTACATGAAATATTCGCCCATAGAGCAGCCCGTGTACGGTGCAATGTACAGCATTGGGGACGGCTCGGATGCGCTCGCCGTTACGACGATCGTGTAATCCAGCGCGCCTTGCTTACGGAGCGACTCAACAACGGTACGAACCGTCGATTGCTTTTGGCCGATAGCGACGTAGATACAAATAACGCCGTTTCCTTTTTGGTTCACGATCGTGTCGATCGCGATTTGCGTTTTACCCGTTTGACGGTCGCCGATGATCAATTCCCGTTGGCCGCGGCCGATTGGAATCATCGCGTCGATTGCTTTAATACCCGTCTGCATAGGTTCGAATACCGACTTACGAGCCATTACGCCCGGAGCTGGAGATTCGACAGGACGAGTAGCCGTCGTGTTGATTGGACCGTTGCCGTCAACTGGCTCGCCCAGTGCGTTAACAACGCGGCCAAGCAGCGCTTCGCCTACTGGAACTTCCATGATGCGGCCCGTACGTTTTACTTGGTCGCCTTCGCGGATACCTTTGTAAGGACCCATGATAACGACACCGACGTTGCTTTCTTCAAGGTTGAGTGCCATGCCGATTACGCCGTTGGAGAACTCCAGAAGCTCACCTTGCATCGCATTCTCAAGACCGTGAACGCGCGCGATACCGTCACCTACGGAGATAACCGTACCAACGTCAACCACTTGAATCTCAGATTTATATTGTTCGATCTGCTGCTTCAGCAATGTGCTGATTTCATCAGGTCTGATACTCAATTCGCTCACCCCTATCTACAGTGCTCGTTTGTTCAACGATTTGGCCAAACGGTTCAACTTGCCCGCCAGGCTGCCGTCATACAGACGGTCGCCAATGCGAACTTGAATGCCTCCAAGCAGATCCGAATTCACAACCTGCTCAGCCGTAATTTTCTTGCCGGAGATTTGGCTGAATTGCGCCGCTACTTTGGCCAATTCCTCTGCGCTAAGCGCTTGTGCCGTATATACCGTCGCACGAGCTTCGCCGAGTGCCTCGCCTGCGATCTTCACGTATGCCTCATAGACATCGCCGATGATGTCTTGACGGCCGTTGTTGATCAGCAGTTCCAGCGTGTTGAGCAAAATATACGAAACGCGGTCCGCAAACGCGCTGCGGAACAGCTCGATCTTACGTTTTGCATCGATCGACGGGAACGACATAAATTTCTTAATCATGTCGTCTTGTCCGATTGCATCCACGATTTGCTTCAGCTGGCCTTCTACTTCAGAGACGACCGACTGCTGCTGCGCGATGTCGAACAGTGCTTTGGCGTAGCGCTTCGCTACTACGACATCGCGGCTCATTTGCTCGATACCTCTTTCAGGTATTGATCAACCAGTTGCTCCTGCGACTTCTCGTCGATTTGCTTCTCGATGATCTTCGAAGCGATCTTGACGGACATGCCGCCAACTTCGCCGCGCAGAGCTGCGATTGCTTTGTTCTTTTCGCTCTCGATATCCTTAACAGCATCGTCCTTCAAGCGGGACGCTTCGTTCTTCGCAACAGCGATAATATCGTCTGCTTGCTTGGAGCTCGTCGACCGGGCTTGCTCGATGATGTCGAATGCTTCTTTGCGTGCTTGTTGAAGCGCTTGTTTCTGCTCTTCAAGATGCTGCGATGCCTGCTTACGGCTGTTCTCTGCGTTAGCGAGCTGGTCTTGTACCAGTTGCTTGCGTTGCTCCATAATGCCGAGCAAAGGACCGAACGCATAGCGTTTCAGCAGCCAGAGAAGAAGCAGGAACGCAACTAATTGAATACCAAAAGTGGTCCAGTTGATATCCACTGGGCGTCACTCCCTTCTATAGCAATCGATTGTGATCTGTAATGTGCTCATAATTCACCGAAAGGAAAGTTCATAGAGTCCAGCCGGAAGCCGGTTCGAACTTTCCTGTTCGGGCAAAAGGAAGGCGCGGAGGCAAAGGCACTCCCCGCCATTCAAACTTATACGGTTATTAAGCTTTGCCTTGGAACATGAATGCCAAGACGAGCGTGATAACTGGAAGTGCCTCGACGAGTGCAACACCGATGAACATCGTCGTTTGGAGCGTGCCGCGCAGTTCTGGTTGACGGGAGATACCCTCTACCGTACGACCTACGATCAAACCGTTACCGATACCTGCACCCAGTGCACCCAAACCGAATACGATTGCTGCTGCAACCAATGCTAATGGACCCATTAGAAAAATCCTCCTCAAAATTGTGAATGTAGTATATGGTGGCCCGATGACAGGCCATTGTTCCTGCATCTCGGGTTTGAAACCGTGAATATCCGGGTAAATTCCATTACCCTATTAGTGTTTCTCTTCGTGAATGATCGACTGCGACATGTATACCATCGTCAACATAACGAAGACGAAAGCTTGGATCGCACCGACGAACACGCTGAAGCCTTGCCATACGACGAGCGGGATAATCCCGACCCATCCCAGTCCGCTCACGATTACGCCGATCATAACCTCGCCGGCAAAGATGTTACCGTAGAGACGAAGCGCAAGAGACAGTGGTTTCGATACTTCCTTGATCAAGTTCAGCGGAAGGAAAGGAATGTACGGCTCGAAGTAGTGTTTAAAGTAATGCTTCGTATTGCGGCGCATACCTTCGATGTGCGTCAGCAGTACGACAATAATCGTCAATGCAGCCGTTACTGCAACGTCAGCCGTTGGCGATTTCCACCACGCGAGATGCGCTTCCTCTTCGCCCTTCAGATCGAGCTCCAGGCCGAACAGCGTTGCGCCGTGATGCGCTTCCGTCACGATACCGAAAGGAAGTCCGAGCATGTTGCCGACAAAAATATACATAATCAGCGACAGTCCCAAAATCAGGTAAGGACGGCCCTTCTTCACATCCATCGTTGTACCGATGATGTTGATGACGAATTCGATAACCCATTCCAGGAAGTTCTGCATCTTGGTAGGCTTATCGACCGAAGCACCGCGCACGGCCAGCAATGCAAGCACGAGTACGATGATGCTGGTGACAAGAATCATAGTAATGGCCGCAAAGTCAAAGTCCAGTCCCCACTTGTGAACGACAGGAGAAATGTGTTCCATTAGTTGTTTTCACCCCTTTCATCGACGGATTGCATGCGTTCCCGTTTGCGAATGGCCCAAAATCCCAGTAGAAGTGTTGCCAATTGAGCGGTAAATAATCCCGTGGCAACTGCTTCAATCCGGAAATCGAACGTCCCCGTCGCAATGACAGCCGCAAGAAGTCCAATGCATGCGCGGGTGAAATACCCGAGCGTCGAACGTCTCTTGTTGCCTGCAGCGGCGTTGGCGCCTATTGTGTTCACTTTCCAAGCTAGATGAAGCGCATTCACTAGACTCGCTATCGCGCCGATGACGAATCCGCCCCACCAAACCTCATGCTCCGGAAAAAGCGCCCAGCCAATGAAGCTAACGGATAATAAAGCGAACATAAATCTTGTAACGGTTTTCAGGTGGGCCGACATGTTGTCCATTACTTTCTGTTGCCCCCCGTAAACACTCGGATTAGAAAATAGATCGTGACTACGCCGACAGCCAGTCCTGCAAGCATTCCGACCATGTACCAATAGTTGGTGCCGTAAGCGGCATCCGCCTTCGTACCGAGCCACACGCCTGCCCCTAAACATACAGCAAGGTCAGCCCCTACGGTGCCGACCAGCCCCATCGCACGCCACGGGTTGTCGCCAAGGCCACTTTCCCGCGTGTTCCGATCCTTTTCTGATGGTGGTTTCTCATTGGATGGATTCATAGAATCACTCCAAAACTCTCATTTATTTTAGCGAAGCGTCGTCCATTCTGTCAATTCATATAAATTCAAACATTTAGTGAACGGGTGCCCGAAAACCCTTGCGCAGCAAGGATTTTCCGACTTTCAAACCGTACAGTACAACTGTATGCTGTACTGTCTAAGCGTTTGCCGATTTCCAGCTCGAAACTATGAACGTTGTGTGAACGGAACCGGACGATTGTCCGCTTTGCCAAAATGGTGCAGAAGCGCTTGTACAATGCGAACAGAGGCTTGTCCGTCGCCGTATGGATTGGCTGCCTGACTCATCCGGTCATACAGTTCCGTATCCGTCAGAAGCGCCTTCGTACGCTCGTACACGGCTGCCTCATCCGTACCGACCAGCTCCAGCGTGCCTGCGTCGATCCCCTCCGGACGTTCCGTTGTGTCCCGCAGGACGAGCACCGGCACGCCGAACGACGGAGCTTCTTCTTGAAGACCGCCCGAATCCGTCAGAATCAGATGCGTATGCGGATAGAAATTGTGCAAATCGACGACATCGAGCGGGTCGATCAGCTTAATGCGCGGATGATCGCCGAGCAATTCTTGTGCCGGTTCCTTCACAGCCGGACTCGGATGCACCGGATAGACGATGGCGATGTCTTCGAACTCGTCTGCGATACGCCGTACGGCGCGGAAAATGTTGCGGTGCGGCTCGCCCTGCGCTTCCCGGCGGTGCGCCGTCATCAGCACGAGGCGTTTGCCCTGCGCCCAATCGAGCACCGGATGCGAGAAGTCTTTTTTCACGGTGTATTGGAATACGTCCGTAACCGTGTTGCCGGTAACATAAATGCGCTCCTCCGGCTTATTCTCCTTGCGAAGATTGCCTGCGGACCAATCAGTCGGCGCGAAATGAACATCAGCCAGCACGCCTGTCAGTTGGCGGTTCATCTCCTCTGGGTACGGTGACAGCTTGTTCCACGTACGCAGCCCCGCCTCGACATGGCCGACTTGAATCTGCTGCAGGAACGAGGCATAGCTGGCCAGGAACGTCGTCAGCGTGTCGCCGTGGACGAGCACGATATCCGGCTTCGCTTCTCGCAGCACCGGCTCCAGACCTTGCAGCACGCGAATCGTAATTTCGTTCAGCGTCTGGCGGTCCTTCATGACGTCCAGATCATAATCCGGCTGAATATTGAACACTTCGAGCACTTGATCGAGCATTTGGCGATGCTGTGCGGTCACACAGACGATCGATTCGATCTGCTCAGGATGGCGCTGCAATTCAAGAATGAGCGGCGCCATCTTAATCGCTTCCGGCCGCACGCCGAAAATCGTCATTACTTTCAACTTAGACAAAAAGGTCATCTCCCATCATGTCACGCGTATGCAAAATATTTAGTGCGTGCCGAACATCCGGTCGCCGGCATCGCCGAGACCCGGCACGATATAGCCGTGATCGTTAAGCTTCTCATCGAGCGCCGCCGTATAAATGTCGACGTCTGGATGCGCCTGCTGCAGTGCCGCAACGCCCTCAGGAGCGGAGATGAGGCACATCATTTTGATTTGCTCGCAGCCGCGCTTCTTGAGCGAATTAATCGCCGCAATCGCAGACCCGCCTGTCGCCAGCATGGGATCGATGACGATGAGCAGACGGTTCGATGCATCAGTCGGCAGGTTTATGTAATATTCAACCGGCTGAAGCGTGTTCGGATCGCGGAACAATCCGATGTGGCCGATCTTGGCGGCAGGAATCATCTTGAGCATCCCGTCCACCATTCCGAGTCCGGCACGCAGAATCGGAATCAGACCAAGCATGCGCCCGGATACCACTTTCGATTCCGTCACCTGAACCGGCGTTTCCACTTGAATCGACTGAAGGGGCACGTCGCGCGTAATTTCGTACGCCATCAGCATTGCTACCTCATCGACGAGCTCGCGGAAGTCTTTGGTGTTTGTATTTTTGTCGCGGATAAATGTCAGCTTATGCTGAATTAACGGGTGGTCGCAAATGACTAATTTGCTCATGGGGACTCTGCCTCCTGGTTATGCATTTAGATATTTCGTGCAAATGATCCCGTTTATTATAGCATTGTAAAAGAGACGTTGCATCTGGGGCGGCAAGATCTTTCACACGCAGGGTCAGAGATCTAGTCTCCTCCTCCTCCGCAAGAAGAACCCCCGCCGCAAGAGGACGATCCGCCGTCATGAGAACCGCCGCCGTCATGGTGGCCGTGCCCGTGATGGGATGATCCGCCGTGACGTGAAGAATCGTCCCCGCTGTACGAGGAGCATGCCGAAGAGCTTCCGTTCCGATCGTCATCGCGGCGGAAATGTTCACCCATCCGCTGCTCCAGATGGCCTGGTTCTACAGCAGAATAATAGAGCAGCAGCCAACTGCCGGTCATGACAGCCGAGATATCGTTAGACGAATGGTTATCCGAAGCGGATTTGCCCAGGTTCGGTTTCGCGTAAACGGATGCTCCATGCCCGCCTTGTCGGGCGGCATCAATCTGGCGCTTCGCCGAAGCGGCGAGCTGAGCTGCAGTACGGTCCAGATCCTCATAACCGGACGCCGTGTCGCTGCGGAACCATTCGCTTCGAATGTCAGCTTCGCTCATCGAGTCCAATTGGGACAGACGATTGCGCGAGAGCGGCTCCCTGAAGAACGGTCCCCACACTCTTCCGCTTACGGGCGACAGTTCGAACAACTCTGCATACAGCCAATCGAACCATGCCCGGCTGCCTGCCTCCGGCTTATTATTGTCATCTTGCCCATGCGGCGCATGGTGAATGTAAGCTCCGCAAAATTGCTGGCAGAAGCTTTCATACTCCCGGGTAAACATCAGCATCTCATGCCATACATCGTCCGCCTTCGCACTATACATCGGCACGTTCCGCAGCAAGGCGCACATGAGAAAATACCTCTTCAACTCGAACCAGGTCCAAGACCACTCTTCCTTCGACATGCCCGGATTTGCCGCTTGGACGCGGTATTGAACGCGAGCCTCGAAGTCTGCGCCAAGCGCGGCATCCAGCCTCTCCGCCGCACTGCGGGCAGGATGACCGGCCGCAAGCCCGAGCGCAGCCGGCGGCGCTTCGCGCGGCCATGCGGCCGGATACGGTCTTCTGACAGTTGAACGGAATGACCGTCCCCCTTTGTAGGAACTCGAACGGGATTTCGGATTCCCGATTACATTTAGAACGATTATGAACGTAACAAGACCAATCCCGATCATAAAGAGCTCCACTCCCAAACACCTCTCTAATTTCCATTTTTGTAATGAGTATAGCATGGGAGCGGAACCGATTCACCGATATTCACATAAAAGGCAGCATGGCCTTATTGGTGAATCTGTTGACGCATTAAACCCATGCACTAACCTCCGGCTACCTTAACGGATGGGCTGAGCACTTATTTCACGAGAGCGTCTATATCCACCTGGAACAGCTTAAGCGGGGGAGCCTGATTGTACAAAATGCAATGAACAGGAATCAGAACGACTGGTTGCATCCGGTTCATCTGCTTCATCACAAAAAGACGCCTCCCCCGATTCGGAGAAAGGCGTCTTGGTCTTGCTGCAACAGCGTTATATTAGTACGCCATACCTGGGTACAGCGGATATTGTGCCGTCAGTGCTTGCACTTTCGCGCGAGCTTCTGCAAGAACGGCTTCGTCCTTCGGATTCTTCAGCGTCATAGCAATAACGTCTGCGATCACTTTCATCGCTTCCGTGTTCATGCCGCGCGCCGTAGCCGCAGGCGTACCGATCCGGATGCCGCTCGTGACGAACGGGCTCGTAGGGTCGAATGGAATCGCGTTCTTGTTGCACGTAATTTGAACGGAGTCGAGAACGTGCTCCGCGTCTTTGCCCGTAATGCCCAGATTGCGAAGGTCAATCAGCATGAGGTGATTGTCCGTGCCGCCGGATACGAGGTTCAGGCCATGGCCAACCAGCGCGTCAGCGAGAACGCGTGCGTTGTCGACGACGTTCTTGCCGTATTCTTTGAACGAAGGCTCAAGAGCTTCGCCGAAGGCAACAGCTTTGGCTGCGATGATGTGCATGAGCGGGCCGCCCTGCGAACCAGGGAATACCGCTTTGTCGATCGCAGCAGCCCAAGGCTTGCGGCACAGGATCATACCGCCGCGAGGTCCGCGCAGCGTTTTGTGCGTCGTCGTCGTGACGAAGTGAGCGTGCGGAACCGGGCTCGGATGCAGACCAGCTGCTACGAGACCTGCGATGTGCGCCATGTCCACCATGAACAGCGCGCCTACGTCTTGCGCGATTTGGCCGAGCTTCTCGAAATCGATAATGCGCGGGTAAGCACTTGCGCCGGCAACGATCAGACGAGGACGGTGCTTGAACGCCAGCTTGCGCACTTCTTCATAATCGATCGTGAACGAATCTTCTTGAACGCCGTAAGGCACGAAGTTGTACAGGAGACCGGATGCGTTAACCGGGCTGCCGTGCGTCAAGTGGCCGCCGTGCGCCAGGTTCATGCCGAGAACCGTGTCGCCAGGGTTGAGGCAAGCCAGGTATACAGCCATGTTCGCTTGTGCGCCGGAGTGAGGCTGAACGTTCGCGTGCTCTGCGCCGAACAATTCTTTTGCACGGTCGCGTGCAATATTTTCGACGATGTCGACGTGTTCACAACCGCCATAGTAGCGTTTGCCTGGGTAGCCTTCTGCATATTTGTTCGTCAGAACCGTACCCATTGCTTCCAGTACCGCTTCGCTGACAATGTTCTCCGATGCAATCAACTCGATGTTGTCGCGTTGACGCTGCAGCTCGAGTCCGAGCGCTTTGACGAGTTCCGGATCTTGTTTACGCAAATTTTCCATGATTTAAAGTCCTCCTTCGAATAGTTGCATGGGTCATGCCTATATGCTCAAGCGGTTGCCCGCATGGTCGCTGTTCACTGCTATAACACATCAAACAATAAACTGCTGGTATGGTTCTGGTTCAATCGCAAGTGCCGCTTTGCTGCTCCGGCTTCAAGACGGGAGCTTCGAGCTTGTATACCGCCCGTTCGCCGCCAATCAGCTTCGGCCGCGTGACAGCCATCGTGACGTGCGCCTGCCCGATCTCGCGGACCGAAGGCCGAACCGGCACGGCCACCGGGCGCAAGTGCATGCCGATGAACGTATCGCCGATATCGATGCCCGCGTGAGCGCGAACCGATTCAACAAGCACGGCATCGCCCAGCGCTCGGTAAGCGAAAGCGGCCATCGAGCCGCCAGCCTTCGGTACCGGAACAGCGGAAACCTCCTCGAAGCCGTACTTCTCGGCCGCCTCCCGCTCCAGTACGAGCGCCCGGTTCAAATGCTCGCAGCATTGGAAGACCGGATAGAAGCCAACCTCGCGCCTAACCGATTCGATGCCTCCGTAGATAGCCGCCGCCGCCGCCGTCGTGCCGGATGTGCCGATACGCTGGCCGAGCACTTCGCTCGTGCTGCAGCCGATGACGACGAGCTGGCCCCGCTTGAGCCCCCCCGCCGCGGCAAGCTCGCTCACGACCGTGCGAACGGCTTGTTCGATAGACTC
>NZ_BILZ01000071.1 GCF_004000825.1 Paenibacillus kobensis NBRC 15729
TCGTTAACTTTATGACTATTGAAGCGTGAAAAAATAGATACTAAACTCATGAAGAGGTAATTTTATGACTATTAGAGCAGCTTCTGGCGCTTAGTCTCGTTGCCCTCCACCTCCCACTCCAATAAAAGGGTCGGAGGGAACAAAATGAAGAATTTCTTTCAGATTTTACGTAAGCGGTCATGTACACCCGGTTATTGGGTTAGCTTTACTACCCGTCTTGTAATCGGTGTTCTCGTTACCGTCATTGCTAAACTAATTCTGAACCATCTATAAAAAAAGAGGGGCTACGCCCCTCTTTTTTGTTGACTTCATGTAGAGTTTCTTTCTTGTTCCGTATATCTTGTTCCGTAATAATTGTTGACTCGTGCATAAGTGCCGGGGATCTACCACCGCTACGGTGGGACGTCCCGACTCTTTATCTGTATACACGAACATGATAAGCATAAACGTCACTCTGCTCTGTAAGTACTTCCAGAGCGACTGTCAGACCGGCGTCGTTGACTCGCTGTTGACTTCGGGTACACAAACAAGCCGTCATGGCCTTGGACTGCATGGTGGTTGTTTGTTGTTTAGACACTGCTATGCCTTACTCAATTTTTCTTCGTCCCCCACTGCTACCGCATATCCCACATTACTACTCCAATCACTCCAACTGTAGAGTTGCCCTCGGTACTCTACCATTCCGTTCTAATGCCGTAACTATTTCTATTATGATAGCTGATGAATCGACCACACAACGCCTTCACCATTGTTCCCACCGATGTTTATGAATTGAGTAAAGCCATCCGCCTTGTAATTCAGCGCCAGTATATCGCCCGCGTTCAATAACACATCGCCTTCCAATGTAACGGTTCCTTGGCTTAAAGGCGCTCTCATGGTAAGTACTAAAGCAATGTTCACGTTCAAAATAGGCAAGACCCCTGTAAGTAAAGGCGACATGGTAGGAGCCATGCGGTCAATGGAGAAGGTCGGATCAACACCTGCTCCCAGAGAAACGTTAACTGCATTAGCCAACGCGTAATTTATTGTCGCTTTAATCGAGTACTTACCCGTGGAAGGAACGACAAACGTACCGGTTGCAGGATCAAAATTACCGCTCCCGTAATAAGGGGCAATTATATCCCAACCACTCAATTGGGCAGAATTATTGGCACTCATCATATTCAAATGCGCTGAAAATCCTTCGTCTGCATAATTCACCCCGCTTGAACCTGCTGGGCCTACTGGGCCTATCGCGCCTGCTGGACCCATCGGACCCGTCGGGCCTGCCGGACCTATCGCGCCTGTCGCTCCTGCTGGACCTTCCGGACCTGCCGGGCCTATCGCGCCTGTCGCTCCTGCTGGACCCGCCGGACCTATCGCACCTGTCGCTCCTGCTGGACCTGCCGGACCTATCGCACCTGCTGGACCTTCAGGACCTATCGCGCCTGTCGCGCCTGCTGGACCCGCCGGACCTGCCGGGCCTATCGCGCCTGTCGCGCCTGCTGGACCCGCCGGACCTATCGCACCTGTCGCCCCTGCTGGACCCGCCGGACCTATCGCGCCTGTCGCGCCTGCTGGACCCGCCGGACCTATCGCACCTGTCGCGCCTGCTGGACCCGCCGGACCTATCGCACCTGTCACGCCTGCTGGACCCGCCGGACCTATCGCACCTGTCGCGCCTGCTGGACCTGCCGGACCCATCGCGCCTGTCGCGCCTGCTGGACCCGCCGGACCTATCGCACCTGTCGCTCCTGTTGGACCCGCTGGACCTTCCGGACCTATCGCGCCTGTCACCCCTGCTGGACCTGCTGGACCTATCGCGCCTGTCGCTCCTGCTGGACCTGCTGGACCCGCCGGACCTATCGCACCTGTCGCGCCTGCTGGACCTTCCGGACCTATCGCACCTGCCGGACCCGCTGGACCTTCCGGACCTATCGCGCCTACCGGGCCTGCCGGGCCTGCCGGACCTGCTGGACCTTCCGGACCTATCGCACCTGTCGCTCCTGCTGGACCTGCCGGGCCTATCGCGCCTGCCGCTCCTGCCGCTCCTGCTGGACCTGCTGGACCTTCCGGACCTGCCGCTCCTACTGGGCCTGCCGCTCCTGCTGGACCTGCTGGACCTGTCGCGCCTGCTGGGCCTGTCGCACCTGTCGCGCCTGCTGGACCTGTCGCGCCTGTTAATCCTGTCGCTCCTGCTGGGCCGACTTCGCCTGGCTCGCCTTTATCGCCAGTCGTTCCGAGCCAGATAAGGTGAAAAGCCTGCTGTTCCTTGTCCCAAGAAACCGACGCTCCGAATATTTCAGCTACGAAACGAAGCGGAACCATGAGCTCATTGTCGATTTTCTGCAGCGGCTGGCTTAACACCGACTCCGTCGTAATCGAACCGAACACAACCGATGCCTTTGCAACTTTCTCCTTGAGCTTAACGATCGTTTTGCCTTTGGTTATGACCAGCGTTTTGGTTGCCGTGTTCCATTCATATACCGCACCTAATGCGGAAACAATATCTTGAACTCGGACAAGCGTGGTTCCTTTTTGATTAATCGACGGCACGCCTTCCTTTACGACTTGATCATTTACGATCAGCTTTATTCCTGACGCTTGCGCTACCGGTACCATTACTAGTAGCATCGCTAATAAAGCAAAACTCAGAACTTTTAATCCTCTCAACTGAAAAGCTCTCAATGCTTTACCCCCCGTAATGAAGTAATAATCTTTAATATGTATAATTATAGTAATCTATCTCGCCTTATACAATGAATAACTAACTGATAAGGGAGCTGGCAGCGTGCTTTTACACTTTTTGCAAAAGAATGGGCTTGAGAAAGCATTGATTTCAGCCAATAAAAAACACAGAGCACCGGCATCCCTCGCCGTGCTCTGTTTTAAACTTTACACCCTAATATAAGCCTTTCCACCCTTACTCCTCGCCCTTCGCCACCGCATTCCCCCATTACAGTGAATTGAACGATGGAAGGGAGTCCATAAACAATAGCGCTAAGATAGCCGCTACAATAACAACCAATAATGTTAGCCTTAGAATAACGTGCCACATGGAGGATTGCCACTGATTCGAAGAAGAATCGAACCTGGCTCGAAGTTTGCCGGAAATAGAATTGTTATTCGGTTTGCGAGTATTGTAGATGATTTCCACGTTATTTCTGTTCTTAAGACCAATAGCATACAAAAGAAACTTCGTATATCTGCGATCATTCAACATGAAACTATAACGGTAAAGGGATACCTTACCCGTGAGACCCGAATTCACGTCATAGCTTTCTTCAGTTTGCTTAACGACCTTCACTTGGCGAAACTCCCCATACCTTAAGAGAGCTAGGCGTTTCATTGCCCGATACCCCGCCCATAGTGCGAGTACGCCTACAATGATCATGAAATTGTTGCTACCTGAATTGTCGGCATCATCTAATTGTTTGAGATCGTAAAGAGTTGTTACGATACCGAAAAGCCACAGTAATAACCAAAATGAACAAGCCACTCCGACTACTGCCGACCAATGCAGACTTCTTTTAACCGTTGTCATCTGCTTCCTCCATTTTGAATCATTATCTTCGTAGAGTTTAAAACAATCTAAATCTTGTTGGCAATCACTGAATTTAACGATTAACGCTTGTTAACTTCCTCCAATAAAAAAATACTGAGCAGCGCCAGCTTTCTCTCGACTTCGCCACGGTAGCGAAACACGGTTTCAGTAACCAAGCGTTGACTCCTTGTTGACTTCGGCACATAAAAGCCGAATGGCGGTCTATTTAAAATTTTTTACTGCTATGTCTTGCTCGTATGTTCTTACTTTTCGTATTTCCAGAATCGACCTTTGCCTTCGGCGATCCATTCCAGGGCTTCATCGATTCGCTGTTGTTTTGTGGCATCGGTCTTTGCACTTTCAAGCCATACGATGTAGTTCTTGCGGAATGACGGTGATTGGTTCTCAAAAACTTGTTGAGCAGTAGGATTTTTCGATAGTGCTTCTAGGAAATATACCGGAGTTTCCACTGGGTTGCTACCCGGCGCCGCTTTGGCTGTCTTGTCCAGTTTCACGCCTCGGTCATTTAAATCCATCGCTTCTTTGATAAAGCCTGCGAGTTCTTCATCTGACGGCAGCTCGGACATACTCGTGATTCTGCTCATAAATCGCTGGCTTGGCTTTACCTTCTTGCCACCAGCAAATCGGGGATCGTTCATGAACTCAGATTTTATGAATGTGAGCGAACAGTGGTTTTTAGATGAGGCTAACACGCACATGAAATCGTTTTTGTAATCAAAATGCGGGAGGGCCCACTTCATTGATTCCACTACATTAGGGCAGTTTTTGTGTATCTGCTCTCTAAGATGGTTGAGGATGGGTCTGGCAAAATCCTCAGCGTTTTCGATGTACTGTGTAACTTTTGGGTCGGTGCTCTCTAGTGACATTTTAATATTCTCCTTCCGGTACATTGTTAAACGTAGCGCCCGGATCATAACTTGCCTCATCCAATAAAATTCTTTCCGTTCAAATCACTTTACACCATTCGACAAATGGTACGATTTACCTTTATTTGTTCAAAATTATTATATTGCGGAGCAACAGCAGCCGGAACTATCACTAACGTGTAACAAAAGGTTGAGCAAGAATCGGAGGTCGGATACTAAACGTCTAGATTCTCTACGCTGTGCACAAGAGGTCGACGTAGGCAACACGCGGCTGGATTAGGCGGAACGCTGCTGCTCAACTCGCAGGCACTGCACTACCGGGAGTCCCATCTCACGGTTTGAATACCATTAGCAGAATTGAGATGAAAACGGCAAGATTAGCGACTGCTTCTAGCCAGGCGGAGCGTCTACGACTCAGTCGATACGCATCGGGTAGATCATCGCCCTGCGTCTGCTGCAGCAGCATTAGCTGCTGCTTGATGCCGGCAGGAAGAAGTCCAGCAAAGATGACCAAAATGATAAAGAAGACGACAATCGAAGACAGATACCACTGCTCTCGAAATAAATAGGGTTTCTGAAACCCAATCGTAAGACCCGTAAGAAGCAGTAGCGTACCACCAAGTTTCGGCAGGATTGCCGTCTTCTCCAGCAACGAAAGCGCGAATTTGGCCTGACCCACTGTCCGGACTTAGCTCATGATGATGGGATAGCAGATGACTACGGCTGTGGCTGTCACGGCGGAGAAGATATGGATGAACAACAGGTAATTATACATATCCCCTCACTCCCTATTTAGTTGTTGTGTTGGCTTGCCGTTCTTCTCGATACAAGATCCAACTGATAACAAGCCCATATACGGCACTAACAATATGAATCCAGGATGGTGCTTTATCCGTCGCATGCGTTAATACCAAGGTTGCATCTATTATAGGCATGATAATTGAAGTTAACATACCAACAAGTAATGCTTTTCTCATACGAAGGATCATCAAGACTAACAGGAAGATGCCAATGAACAGATCACGATCCGCTTTTATATACACAAGATTTTTGTCGGCAGTGTCATGCAGTGGTATACCAAATCCCCGAATCGCAGCTTCTGGCTGGATAAAGCCTTTTACTCCTAAAAACAGCATCAACAGTGTAATAACACCCACTGACCAAAATGTTGCTGACTTTGGTCCCCAATCAAATTTACTCATTTGATTATCTCCTCTTTCTATTGATGAACAAGCAAGCTCGGGGAAGAAAGCATATGATCAACATATCTTTTAGCTACTTGAGAGAGAAAGGCATTGTCCCCCTGTGATGCGCTGTAAGCAACAAAAGAGGGAAGAAAACGGCCATTACATTTGGTAATCGTTCTTTAGATCGGTCTTAAAAATTCGCTGATCGTAAACCAATTGTCTCCTCCCACTCGATAGCAATTTTCCGGACCATCCGTCGTAGTTGTAAGTCGAACCATTTTTTAATAGCGGCTGTGCCAAGATCACCAAGATTATACTTATTCCTCCCTGCCTGTAAAGTGGGGTTATATACCACCAATTATTGAGTCAGATACTATTTTTGAAAAGTACGCTTTTTATTCATACTTAGTCTTGAAAACCGTACTAAAGCGTACGGCATTACGAATTACGATCAACCGTACTATGTACGGAAAAGAATAGTACTTCTTAATAACCGCATACTTAGGTAGAATCGGGGAATGGATTCGGATCTTGTATGTCATGAGTTGAGAACATGGGTGCTGGTGTTAATCCGACGTATAGAAGACAGGGAATATTGACGACTCTGCAAGTCATTGGGGGCAAGTGGAAGCCGCTACTCTTATTTATTTTGCTGAAAGAGGAACCCAAACGGTTTGGGGAATTACGTCGTTTGCTTCCAAAGGTTACACAAGGTATGCTTACGAATCAGCTTCGGGAGCTGGAGCAGGATGGACTCATTGTTCGCAAAGTATTTCAGACGATCCCTCCGAAGGTTGAATACTCTTTATCTGATCATGGAAGAACGTTAAGTATGGTTTTGATCGAGATGTGCAGTTGGGGATTTAGTCATATTGATTATAGGGCAACACCAATGTCACTCCAGAAAATAAGCAAGGACTCAAGGATCGAATATAAAGATGAGGACTTTATACCATAAGCACTGCCGTCAGACTACGAGCGGAATTTGTTCGAAAATATAAGTAGTGGTTGTAAAAAATACATCGCCGGGGCGTTTAGGCCACCTGGCGATGTATTCATCGATTACATACTGCTATGCCTTGCTCGACTTTTCTTCGTCTCCAGTCGCTACAGGGTTGCCGGTATTGGAACTCCAATCACTCCAACTGCGGAATTTCCCATCTACAAAAACAGTGCAATGGCAGCTCTTGCCCATGCCCTGTTTTTTAAACTCGCAGGCTATAGCAATTACTTTATTGAATCGGCGAACCAAAGATCGCCACGTTCTGATCGCTCAAAGCGAACTGATTGCCATTCCACGCCAAGATGTTCAAGAAATAACCCAAGGCATCTGCGTTATATCTCCCGGCAATCTTCTGATAGGCGAGCAGCTCGTAAACGTTATTCCCATCGAAATCGACGGGATACAATCCGCTTAGCGGATTTACGAATCCTGATATCGGCTGCTTCAGCTTTCCGTTAGCCCGGTAGATCTCTCCAAGATACTCCTTGTCTCGGTTGGAGATGTCGATGATGTATTCCATCTTGTTCAGTTTGCTGACAACCTTAACTTTGTAATAATCCTGGAAAGTCACCGCGTATTGATAGAGCTCATTATACGCCTTGTAGTTGAAAATGATTTGCGCAACGTTATTTAAGTACGAATATACAAAATGATACATGATCCCTCCGCTCCCGCCGGAATTAATGCTAATCAGAATGTCATTAACCCTGTTCCCGGTAAAGTCGCCTAAAAAAAGAGTCGGATTATACCCCGCATTATCCTGCAATGGCGTATGGGTGACTCTGCCACTACTTCCGTCTTGCACGACCAACGTGATTTGTTGAATAAACGGACTGTCCGGGGTCCGAACTCCCGTAAGATACACGTTGTCCAATACCCCGTCTCCCGTCACATCGCCCTGTGCGAACGCTACGATACTCGGATGGCTCGTTACTAGCCCACGATAATACTGATAACTCATCCCGTTATCTCCTTTACTCAACACCTTGGTTCATAACCCTCGTTTTTATGATATGGGCATTATTTCATGCATACAGTTACTGCCCATTGGGATCGACAAGTCCACTTCATCTTGACTCCGGAAACAAAAAAATACATCGCCAGAGCCTTTGGGCAACTTGGCGATGTATTCATCATTTAAGTACTGCTATTCGTCTTTTGGTTCACCTATTCTCCGGTAGCAACCGGATTCCCCTCATAGCTACTCCAATCACTCCAACTACCCGCATACAGCTTCACGTTCTTGTATCCCGCTTCTTGCAGCGCGAATACGTTCGGCGTTGCCGTCACACCAGATCCGCAGTAGACGATAACCTCGTCATCCTTCGAGATACCTTCGAACCGAGCAGCCTGCTCCTCTGCGTTCTTCCACTTCCCATCCGCACCGCGGCCTTCGGTCCAGAAGCGGTTGATCGCCGACGGAATATGGCCGCCCACCGGGTCCATCGTCTCATTCTCGCCGCGGTAGCGCCCCGGATCGCGCGAATCGATAATGACCGTGCCCGCACGGCCGATCCGCTCGCGTACCTCATCCTGGCTGACCAGCATATGCTCTTGCACGCTAGGCGTGTACACAACTCCCGACACTTCCGCAGGAACTTCCGTCGTGACCGGATGACCGGCCGCAACCCAGCCCGCATAACCGCCTTCGAGCAGCACCGCCTCGCCTTTATGGCCTGTCCATTGCAGCAGCCACAGAAGACGCGATGCCATCGCCCCGCCTTGGTCGTCGTACGCCACAACCGGCGTATCATTGCTAATCCCAATGCGGCCGAGCGTCTCAGCCAGCACCGCTGGCTCCGGCAGCGGATGGCGTCCGCCGCGTCCGTCTTCCCGCTTCGGCGATGACAGATCGTGGCTGAGATTCAAATAGTAAGCCCCCGGCAAATGCCCCTCCGCATAAGCATTACGCCCCGCATTCGTGTCGCTCAGCACATAACGCGCATCAACAACGACGAGCCCGTCTTTCCCTAACCGCTCCAGTACCCACTCCGCCGACTTCACATATGACATATCGAATCACTCCTTTGTCGTTTTGGCCTAGCGTGATCGAATCCTCAACATTCACTCGAAAGCTCACTTATCTATTCATGCATCTCTTCATGCATCTATCCAAGCATCTATTCATTCGTCCACTTATCTGTTCACTCATCTATCCATACATCTAATCGCTCAGCCCTTGTTCCTCCATCAACCTGCTATCCCTTCGTAACCTCCGCCGCAAAATCCGCCGTAAGCGCGATCACCCGCTCCAAATCGTCCGTCGTCCCAGCCCACGGATGCACCGCTCCGAACGTGTGATTCGCCCCTTCGAGCACGACATACCGGTGCTGCGGCGCGTTCTCTTGCAGCTCTTCGAATCCATACACCAGCCTAGGCGAATCGCTGTCGCCCTGCAGGAACAAAGCCGGCGTCTTCAGCGCCGCCGCACGTGCCACGATATCGTAGCGCTCCTCATTCTGGTCGAGATCCTTGAAAAATGCCGCCGAAATCGGCATCTCCTGCTTCGTCCGCGCATTCGGTACATACCCCACGCCATCTTCTAGCACCAGATCGCGGAATTCGTCGTCGAACAGATCGCAATCTGCAATCCCGTTCCACGACACGATGCCGCGCAGCTCCGCTTCATGCTCCGCCGCGTATAGAACACAATCGCCGCCGCCCCGGCTGTGGCCGACAAGCACGATCCGCCCCGCATCGAGCTGCTCCGACAGCGGCAGTCCGCCTTCCCGGACCGCCTTCAGCACTGTCTCGATATCGCCCAGCTCCAGCGTATGCGTATTGAGCGCGAACTTGTCCAGTTCGTCGAAGTCGGTCTCTCCCACACCATTATGCGAGAAGTTGAACGTCACGACCGCGAAGCCGTGCCCCGCCAGTCTCTCCGCCGCATAGGGGAAGCTGCCCCAATCCTTAAACCCTTTGAACCCATGCAGCAGCACAATTACAGGCCGTCGTTCCACCGAGGCCCCTTCCGCATTCAATACCCGCACGTCTCCCCGAATCCTTGAATCTCCTCCACGTTCCAGCACGAACGCCTCATGAATCAAGCCGCTTACTCCATTAGTCATTCCTGTTTCCCTCCCTTTCATCTGCTCACACGGTTGCGAATCGAACCGCCTCATTCTCCGATGCCGTTGTCAGCTTTCACTAGCACTATCATAGCACTCCACCGCACCATTAGGAAAATGCTTCTAGTCCCGCATCACGACCGCCCCTGCACATCTATCAACACCCCCGTCTCGCACACCCTGCCAATCGGGACTTCACATAATGTTCATGATTTTCATTACACCTCTTAATCCGTGTAATCCCACTCCTTTAGAATGCAGTGGTGATCAACAAAAGCTTCACTAAATTTAATCTATAACGTATGAGATTTACGCCATAACCTGCATGAATTGACGTTTCGCCGTGCATTTGATGCGAACTGCATAACAATTTTTGTATTGACAACGATTCTCAAACGTTTTATAGTGACTTTGATAATCATTATCAACGGTAATTAATATACTTTACATAAAGGAAGGGTAACCCACAATGAATGCAAAACGTAACATCTCTCTCAAATCACTTGTAATCCTCTCATCCGCTCTGATCATTGCGCTCGCTGGCTGCGGAAGCGACAAGAAAGAAGCAGCGACGGGAACAGCAGCAACAACTAGCGAAACGGCAAGCACGGGGACGACGACAACCGAAGCTCCTGCTGCAGAAGTGCAATATCCAATCACGATCAAACACGCACTCGGCGAAGCTGTAATTGAGAAAAAGCCGGAACGTGTCGCTACGATCTCGTGGGCGAACCAAGACGTTGCGCTCGCACTCGGCGTTGTGCCTGTAGGCTTCTCGGCGGCGAACTATGGCGTTGAAGACGGCAGCGGACTGCTTCCTTGGACGGCTGCTAAGCTGAAAGAGCTTGGCGCGGATAAGCCGAATATTTTCCAAGATACGGACGGCCTTGATTTCGAAGCGATCTCGGATGCGAACCCGGATGTCATCCTTGCGGCATACTCCGGCATTACGAAGGAAGAGTATGAGACGCTGAGCCAGATCGCTCCGGTTGTCGCTTACCAAACGCAACCTTGGGTAACGTCCTGGCGTGAGCAAGTTGAATTCAACTCTAAAGCCATGGGCATGGAGCAAGAAGGTCAGCAGCTCATTAAAGATACGGAGAAGCTGATTGCCGATAAGGCTAACGAACATCCGAGCATCAAAGGCAAGAAAGCGGTATTCGCCTATATCTCGCCGCAAGACTTGTCCTCCGTCTCGATCTATACGCCTGGCGATCCGCGCGGCGCGTTCCTGGAAGAGCTCGGCATGGTATTCCCGGACAGCGTGAAGAAACTGGTTACGGACGAGTCCGGCTTCTATCTCCAATTGAGCGCGGAGAACGCTGACGTATTGAACGACGCCGATATTATTGTCAGCTATGCGGATGACTCTGTGCTGAAGGCGCTGCAAGCAGATCCTGTATTCGGCAAAATCCCAGCAATCAAAAGAGGCTCTGTCGTATTCATTAAAGATAATACGCCGCTCGCGGCAGCAGGCAACCCGAACCCGCTCTCGATCGCGTACACGATTGACGAATATGTAGGTCTGCTCGACGCGGCAGTTGCTAAGATCAATGGCTAGTACGACGGCTTCAACCAACCAACAGGTAAGCCTGATCATCCCGAAGCATTTTACGAAAGTGCTGGTGACCTGCGTCATCCTGCTTGCTCTATGTGTGGTTGCTTCACTCGTGTTCGGATCTCGCGTGATCTCGTGGAACGGTCTAATTGACGGACTGTTCCACTCGGACGCCGATTCCTTCGAGGCGAGTGTCATCCATAAGCGGATCTCGCGGACGGTCTTCGCCCTGTGCTGCGGAGCAGCACTAGGTGTATCGGGATCGCTTATGCAGGCGGTTACTCGAAACCCGATCGCAGACCCTAGTATTCTAGGCGTCAATACAGGGGCATCGCTGTTTGTTGTTTGTGGGATTGCGTTCTTGCATATCAGCACCGCGGGCCAATATATTTGGCTGGCATTGGCCGGTGCGTTGCTCACCGCAATATTCGTATATGGAATCGGCTCTATGGGACGTGGCGGCGCCACGCCCCTTAAGCTTGTATTAGCAGGAGCCGCCACAAGCGCTGCCCTTACTTCACTCGTTAGTGCGATTATGATTCCGCGCTCCTACGTCATGGACCAATTCCGGTTCTGGCAAGTCGGCAGCGTCGGGGTCGGGAATTGGGATGTCGTCGGAACGTTCGCGCCATTTCTGATCGTCGGGATTATACTGGCGTTCGTTACCGCTCCTGCATTGAATGCGCTGGCTCTCGGGGACGAAGTCGCGACCGGCCTTGGCGTTCGTACGGGAACGCTCCGATTGGTTGCTGCTGTTGCGGGCGTCCTGCTGTGCGGCGCGGCGACGGCACTGGCTGGACCGATCGGGTTCATCGGACTGCTGGCTACACACTTGATGCGTCTAGTGCTTGGATCTGACCTGCGGTTCGTCATTCCGATGTCGGCCCTTTCCGGAGCGATTGTACTCACCCTGTCGGACGTCATCGGCAGAGTGGTCGGCAGCCCTGGCGAACTCGAAGTCGGTGTTGTGACCGCATTCGTCGGTGCTCCAATTCTGATAATAATAGCGATGAAAGCGAAAGTGCGTTCATTATGACAACTAATACGATTGCTTACATTATGGAAGGAAGACGCGCTCGCCATCGTCGTTGGATTGTGGTTACGAGCATACTGGCCGTCCTGTCGGTCGTGCTGTGCTGCACCATGCTGATGCTGGGGAATACGGTCTATCCGGTCCAAGACGTTATTCGTGCGGTCATGGGCGAGAAGATTAAAGGCGTCTCCTTCGCCGTGAATACGATTCGTTTGCCAAGAATGCTGGCCGGCATGATGGCTGGCTTTGCTTTCGGCCTTGCCGGCCATACGTTCCAGACGATGCTTCGCAACCCGCTGGCGAACCCGAATGTGATCGGCATTACGTCCGGCTCGGGTGCGGCGGCTGTGTTCTGCATTACCATGCTTCATGCTAGCGATACGGTCGTGTCGATGGCTTCGGTTGCTGCCGGTCTTGCGACGACCATCATTATTTATTTGCTGTCGGGCAATGGCAGAACGTTCGCGATCGGCCGATTGATTCTGATCGGCATCGGGATTCAAGCGATGTTGGATGCTGTTATTTCGTATTTGATGCTGAAAAGCGCGCAATATGATCTCCCGGCGGTGATGAGATGGCTTAGCGGCAGTCTCAACGGCTCGAAAATCAATGAGCTTCCGCCGCTTGCGGCTACGCTCGTTGTCTTTGCTCCAATCATTATTCTGCTGGGCAAACATCTAAGCATATTGGAGCTTGGCGAGCAATCCGCCACCTCGCTTGGCGTCAGCGCGAACAAGACGCGAATCGCGCTTATTGTGAGCGCGGTCATTCTGATCTCGGTTGCTACTGCGATCACGGGTCCGATTGCCTTTGTGGCCTTTCTTTCAGGTCCCATTGCCAAGCGATTAGTAGGAGCAGGCTTCTCCAGCGCCATTCCTGCCGGTTTAGTCGGCGTTATTCTGGTATTGGCATCAGATCTTATCGGACAATTTGCTTTTGAGACCAGATTCCCTGTCGGCATTATAACGGGCATACTCGGGGCACCGTACTTGATCTACTTGCTAATCCGAATGAATCGGAAGGGAGACTTATAATGAAGGCGACACATACGTTTCAAGCGGAACAGACGGTTTCGGGCTATGAGAACAAAACAATTGTCAAAGGCATAAGCCTGTCGATTCCAAGCAACCAAATAAGCGTCATTATCGGTGCGAACGCCTGCGGCAAGTCCACGCTGCTGAAGACGCTGGCGAGGCTCATCAAGCCCATCTCCGGAAGTATTACATTGGATGGCAAGCAGATTGATCGGATCCCGCCGAAGCAGCTGGCCAGAGTGCTCGGACTGCTGCCGCAATCGCCGATCGTCCCGGAAGGCATCTCGGTCGCGGACCTCATCGGCCGCGGACGGTTCCCGCATCAGACGCTGTTCAGCGGCTGGTCGAAGAAGGACTACGAGGCCGTCGCCGAAGCGATGGAAATTATGAAGATTACCGAGCTGGCGAATCAGAACATCGACGAGCTGTCGGGCGGCCAGAGGCAGCGTGTCTGGATTGCGATGGCGCTGGCGCAGCAGACAGATATTTTGTTCCTGGATGAGCCGACAACCTTCTTGGATATTACGTATCAGGTCGAAATTCTAGATCTGCTTACCGACCTTAACCGCAAGCACGGAACGACGATCGTCATGGTGCTTCATGATATCAATTTGTCTTCGCGTTATGCCGATCATATCTTCGCACTGCGTCAGGGCCAGCTGGTGGCAGAGGGCGCACCGTCCAAGGTGATCACGAGTGAGCTCGTGAAGGACATCTTCGGCATGGATAGCACGGTCATTCAAGACCCGGTATCCGGAACGCCGCTGATCGTGCCGATCGGCCGTCATCATGTGAAACCGGCGAAGCCTGTAACTCCTGAGATTTCTGCGCAATCCGTTCACACGACTGACCCTGCGCTTACCTATTAATCCGAGAATGGCGAACTCCTCAAGTATCTGCTCATGCAATCTGCATGCGGCAGGCGCTTGAGGATTTTTTTATATCTCTGCCGAACGTGAAGCGTCCTTGAATTCATCTGAATTATTTGTTATGTACTTAGCCGCCAACTTATGTTACATTATGCTTATCAAAATACTAGGAATTAAAACATCCTTATATCGATCAACGGTTCCTCACCTATAAAGGAGGGCTTCGACGATGGCATCCCATCCATTGAACACGGATTTGAACTGCGTTGACGACGTTCCGCTGCACCGTGTAAGAGGCAATCAGCTTGGTATTCTGCTATTTATTATAATAAGCGTTGCAACTCAGCAGCTATGGCTGCTTCTCGTACCGCTCGCTGTACAGATTATTAGCCGCACATGGGGCGTCCGTTACAACGTATTCGTTCGATTATTCGCTCGGATCTTCCCCGTCAGCACAAGAACCGAAAGCCGGGAACTGCTGCGGTTCAACAACCTGCTGGCGATTCTGTTCCTGCTGGGAGCTGTGATTGGATTCGCAGCAGGCAGCGACGTTGTCGGATACATCTTCGTCGGCTTCCTTAGCGTCGCTGTCATTCTCGCACTCAGCGGGTTCTGCCTCGGCTGCTTCATGTACTTCCAATGGAAGCAATTCCTCGCCCGGAGACGGATAAGCGGTTGATCCGCACTCTATAACGAGCCCCGTACCTATCAGGTGCGGGGCTTCGTCTGTTCCGTAACATTAGGCATCAATTGGTGCGGAAGTGCGCAAAGTACAATCACACCCTCGGGTCTTCATTGTATGGAGTACAATGAAGTCCGTTAAACACCCCTCCAGTGAGCCGCCTCGTTGTATTCTGTACAATGAGAAATTGGCCAGAACGTCGCTTGCACCCGACTACGCGGACTGACTCTATATTCTGATTGTATAGAATACAATTAAACCTTCTCTAAGACATGAACCCCTTCATCTCATTGCACAAAATGCAACGAAGCCCCACGCCTCATAGGCGCAGGGCTTCGTTCATTATACATACATCCGCTATGCCGCTGTAACCGGATCTGGCTCCTCGCCTGCCGACGTTCTTCGGCCCGACATGACCATGAGCAGGAACGTCACGAGCATCGCAGCCGCAAGACCGGCGATCATCCACATCGTAGTCGTCGTGCCATAGCTGTCCATCAGCCAGCCCGCGATACGCGGGAAGATCGCTCCTCCGATTCCGCCCGCCGCGACCATCAAGCTTGTCGTTCGCTCCGTCATTCCTTGTATGCGGCTGTTCGCGTAGACGAGCGCTACGGCGAACATACCAGACATGACAAGACCGGCCAGACAGGTCCAGATAACGAGTCCGTTGAACGACATCGTGAATACCGACATCGTCAGGACGATAATCGATCCAAGCGACGACACCGCCAGATAGATGGGGAACCCGATCCGGTCCGCCAGGTTGCCTGCGAACAAACGGCCGATAACCATGAACGCCCAGAATAAGCTGAGCACAGACGTCGCGTTCGTATCGGTCGTCCCCGTGCGCTCGATCATGAAGGAAGCCAGATAGTTCGAGTAGCTCATTTCTAACCCGACATAGATCATGAAGAACAGCACGCCGAACAGCAGAAAAGGAACCGCCTGCCGGTTGTAGCGCTGCCGAGGCGGTCTCGCCCGCTCCGGTTTCTTGCCGCCCGCTGCGTCTGTCGCTTCCGACGGCCTGGCCGGCCAACCGATCCGGTCGTCCGCTGGTCCGAAGGACATCGTCAGCCAGAGCAGCATCGTCACGCCCGATATCGCAGTGAGCGCCGGGAAGGCCAGCTGCCAGACGCCCATGTGAATCAAATAAGCCGCTCCGATCGGCATCACGAGTGCGCCTACGCCGAAGAACACTTCCAGAAAAGCCATCGAGGATGCCTTCTTCGCTTCCGACAGCTCTATAATCGTCGCGCCAACGATCGCCTCTGCCATGCCGAAGCCGACTCCGGCGAACGGAGCGATTAGAAGCATAAGCGTCCACGGCCCCAACATGCTGTAAGAGGCTTCCGCAACGGTTAAGCAGCCGAACGCTATGACGAGCGTGCTTCTTTTGCCGATTCGCGAAGTGATCATCGGTGCAGCCAGTACGCCGAGCAAATACCCGACGAATTGACTCGTAATCCACAGACTGCCTTCTTTATAATCGAGTTTATAATGCGCGATCATCGGCTCCAGCACTGCTCCCGTCAGAACCATAGCCAGACCGATGAGAAAGTATGATAAGCTGCCGACGGCAATCAGTTTACGCATAGGAACTCCTTAAAGGTTTTGCGGATAGTGGTATGGGTTCATATATGAACCATTAGTGCAGCAAAACCTTGCATCGTAAGCATAAGCTAAGGTTTTGCGGAATGGTATCGGCTCTGCAATGAGCCAATGTAGAGCGAAACCTGCATCGTAAGTACAGGCTAAGGTTTTGCTTGCGGGAAATCAAACACTGCATCTCGCACAAATCATGTACAAAGTGCAGGCTTCATGAGGACTAATGGCATCCCGAGAAGAAATTGCTGCAATAAATGCTGTAATTAGCATCATTCCGAGCATGATATCGGGGATAGTCCCTAAAAAGCATGCACAAAGTGCAGGTTTCTCATCATTAGAAGCTTCATGAGATGCAGTCCCTGCACTTTATGCAGGAACCGCCACGAAAACTCGAGCGATCAAGCCCACCACAGCGGGGACTGATCCTTTTTATCTTCCATATCTGTTATCCTATATTTAACCCGAATGCAAAAGGTCGGTATCAGCTTCTCCCAAAACCGACTTCATCATCATACCACTGCATACCGCCGATTGGTTGCTCCGGGTTCGAATCTTTCGTGACAAAATTGGAGATGATCGCCATGCCCCGCATACAACCCGACAACGTTGATAACCAAATGCCAAGCATAACGTTCCGCTTCGTACCGATGAGCCGGGAACAAGCAGCTGAGCTGTGCGGCTGGCGCTACGAGCCGCCGTTCGGTCTGTACGGCTGGTCCGACTGGTCCCGTATGGAATCCGAAGGCATCGAATTCGGCGACAGCGCCATTCGTGAACGACAATATACGGCCGCCGTGGATGACGAGGGCCGTATGATCGGCTTCGCGCAGTTGTTTCCGATACTCGGCGTAACCCGGCTTGGCCTTGGACTCCGTCCCGACCTGTGCGGCCATGGACTCGGCCCGGCATTCGCGCGGGCAGCTGCCGAAGAAGCGCTCCGGCGCGCATCCGGCGACGCCGTCGATCTCGAGGTGCTCACCTGGAACACCCGCGCCATCCGCGCTTACGAGAAGGCAGGCTTCGTTATCGAGGATACCTATGATCGTCCAACGCCCTCCGGGAACGCCGAATTCCACTGCATGGTCTACACAGGACCCGATGCTTGAGCATGGGCCTTCTCCCCTTCCAGGCCAGGCCAGGTAAGTCAGCTGTTGCTATGCCGCGGCCTGAAGCGGCTGCTCTCCAGCTTTAAATCAGCCGAACGACCTGCGTAACATTTCCCGCCTGCACAACTTCAATAATGTGATGCTTCGCCACATAGACGACGGCGCCGTCGCCGACACGGATATCCGCTTGCTGCCCAAGACCGTAGAACACGTCATCGGCCAGCGCTTCCATCACTTCCGCCTTCTCTTCGCCGCCGAGCGCATCCCATTCTTCCTTCGTCATTTCAAAAAACTCAAAGCTATTCGGAATCGCGCTTACAGCCTCCGTCAAATCCTTCAATATATCCGCATATTCGCGCGCGTGTCTAACGCCCATTCGAATCCCGTCCCTTCGCCTCTTCTGTTAGTGTTCGTAGTGGTCTCTCCATTTTACACCAAAAACCTTCCGCTTTCATTGCCGACAAGCTTCGCCTGCCATACATTTTTACAGCATCGTCCCATAAGCACATGCACCTGCATCGCCTTTTGACGACACTCCACGATACTTTTCGACCTTTCCTCCGACAAAAAGGACTAAAACCTCTAATTTCTGCCCCCCATCATGACGATATAAAAGGAAATGGGATGCTTTGGGCATCCAGACAAAGCGTCATTGTACGTCGAACTTTCTACTATTGGACGGGGTGTATTATGGAGAAATCAACTGGTATCGGTATTGGACTCGGCCTTGTAGCCGTCGTGTTCGGGATGTATCTCAAGGGAGCGCCGATCGTCAATCTGGTAAACAACCCGGCTGCGTACGTTATTATCATAGTCGGTACGGCCGCATCGCTGTTCGTCGGGTTCCCGCTTGCGGAAATCAAGAAAATCCCGACCTTGTTCAAGATTATTTTCAAACGGCAATTGCTTCCTGAACGCGAAGAACTGATCCGCCTGTTCATGGAATGGGCTACGATTACCCGCCGTGAAGGCCTGCTTGCACTGGAAGCGAAAGTCGATGAAATCGAAGACACGTTCCTTCGCAATGGCATGCGGATGATTATTGACGGTAATGACCAAGATTTCGTCCGTGACGTTCTGCTTGAAGATATTGCCGCGACAGAACAACGGCACAAAACCGGCGCGCTTATTTTCTCCCAAGCCGGCATGTACGCGCCTACCCTCGGGGTACTCGGCGCCGTTATCGGCCTCATCGCCGCTCTGGCGGATATGAGCGACATGGAGAAGCTGTCTCATGCAATCGCAGCCGCGTTCATCGCGACGCTGCTTGGTATTTTCACCGGTTACGTCTTGTGGCATCCAATTTCGAATAAGCTGAAGCGTCTGTCCCGCCGCGAATCGGACATTCGCCTGATGATGGTAGAGGGATTGCTGTCCATCCAGACCGGCGTCTCGACGATCGCCATCAATCAGAAGCTGTCGGTATACTTGACGCCTACAGAGCGCGCGAAGATGTTGGAGAAGGAGGAGAGGAACGGTGAGCAGAAGGCGTAGACACGAAGAACACGAGGAGCATGCGGACGAATCGTGGCTCATTCCATATGCTGACTTGATGACACTGTTGCTTGCGCTCTTTATCGTTCTATTCTCCATGAGCTCCGTCGATGCGAAACGGTTCGATGAGATGAGCCGTGCGTTCAACATGGCGCTTGACGGCGGGGTTGGCGTACTGGACGGACTTCGGACGATCGAAGAGAATCCTTCGAGCAAGACCGAGGATGAGAAGTACAAGTACAAAGAACAATCCAATCAGCAAGCGCAGACGGTCCAGAACAAGCAGAACAACGACGATCTCGAGAAGCTTCGCAAGAAGGAGCAAGAAGATCTCGAGAAGCTGAAGAAGCAGCTGGACTCCTATATTAAGTCAGCCGGGCTGACGACTCAGCTCGACACGAAGCTGAACCAATCGCAGCTCCTCATCACGATCAGCGACAACGCGCTGTACGCTTCCGGCAGTGCTGCCGTGAAGCCGGAGGCCCGCAAGCTTGGACAAGCGATCTCGAAGATGCTGTACAAGTATCCTGGATACGAGATTATCGTCGCCGGCCATACGGATGACCAGCCGATCTCGAACAGCGAATTCCGCAACAACTGGGAGCTGAGCTCGCAGCGCGCGCTTAATTTCATGGAAGTTCTGCTGAATAGCGCGAAACTCGATCCGAAGCTGATCAGTTCGACCGGCTACGGCGAATACCGTCCGCTGGATACGAGCAATACCAACGCAGGACGGGCGAAGAACCGCCGTGTCGAAGTATCGCTCATGCGCAAATATACGGGCGACAAAGTAACACCTGACGATGTAGCCGTCGCCGTAAAATAAAGAAGAGGCCGGAACGTTTATCGCTTGAAGCGATATCGTTCCAGCCTCTCTTTTTTATTCATTGGTCTGACGGTCTGTAGTTCAACATCGTGAACAGCTCGTTCAACTCGTCACGGTGCAAATCGCGCCAGCGGCCGATCGCCAGATCGCCGAGATGGATGTTCATGATCCGCATCCGGCGCAGCCGGACGACATTATAGCCGAACGCTTCGCACATACGGCGAATCTGACGGTTCTTCCCCTCGGTCAGAATGATCTTGAACACGCGTTCCGCTACGCGCGTCACTTTGCATGGCAGCGTCATCGTACCAAGAATGCGGACGCCCCCGCTCATCCCTCTCAAGAACATGTCCGTCACGGGCCGGTCCACGGTCACGATGTACTCCTTCTCATGCTTGCCCTCAGAACGTAAAATCTTGTTCACGATATCGCCGTCGTTCGTCAGCAGAATAAGACCTTCCGAGTCCTTATCGAGCCGTCCAATCGGAAAAATCCGTTCACGGTGTCCGACGAAGTCGACAATGTTGCCCTTGATTTGCTGCTCGGTCGTGCTCGTAATGCCGACCGGCTTGTTCAGCGCGATATAGACATGCCGCTTCGACTCGCCGATCCGCTTGCCGTTCACCCGCACGTCGTCGCCCTGCTCCGCCTGGCTGCCAAGCTGTGCGACGACGCCGTTGATCGTAACGCGGCCTTCCTCCACGAGCTTGTCGGCTTCCCTCCGGGAGCAGAATCCGGTCTCGCTAATAAATTTATTGATTCTCACTTGTCCTTCACCCCATCATGCTGCTGTCCGAGCTTTCGTTCTTCTTGCCTCCGCTTGGCTCTGAGCCAAGCGCAGCCGTATCCGCCGAATTGTACACATAGACGCCTTCCGCAGCGGGACGTGTCCCGGCTTCCAGCATGGCCGCTGCGACCGTATCGCCGCCAATCGGGCGATAGCGCCGCAGTCCGCCCATCATGAAGGGCCGAATCGCTACTGCCGCCCAAGATCCGAACAGCTCGCCAATCCGAAGCTCCTGGCGCTTGCCGAGCAACAGCGATGGCCGGAACAAATGCAGCTCCGGAAGCTTCAATTCCGCCAGCTCTTCCTCCAGCTCACCCTTCACCCGGCTATAAAAGAATGGCGAAGACGTTGACGCGCCCATCGCGGTTACCGCCACAACCTTGCGGCTGCCGCGGTTTTTCGCCCATTCACCCAGCATTAACGGGTAGTCGAAATCAACCTTACGAAACGCTTCCTTCGTCTTCGCCTTGCGAATCGTGGTCCCAAGGGCACAATAGACAACATCCGCTTCAACGTCGGATAACGCCTCCGTCATCCGGTCGAAATCGGCGACGATAACGCGCAGCTTGCCTGCTCTCGCTCCCGCCGCTGACACGGCTC
>NZ_BILZ01000072.1 GCF_004000825.1 Paenibacillus kobensis NBRC 15729
GCCTCCGCCTCCGGCCGCTGCTGCGCCAGCTCGGCCGCGTGCGCCTGCCGCTTCGCCAGCTCCGCGAAGCGGCCGTTCAGCGCAAGCGCTTCGCGAAGCCGCGCCTCCTCGGCGCCGAGCCGCTCCGCCGCTTGCGTCTTGCGGCCTTCCGCCGCGCCAGCCGCTTCGCGGTACATCGCCGCCTCCTGCGCAAGCGCGTCCAGCATTTGCGCCGGGCTGCGGTACGGCTGCGCCAACACGGCCGCCAGCGCGCTGTCCGCGCGTACCGGCAGCGTCTCGCCGGCTTGGCCGATCATGACGTCCAGCCGCGTCCGCGCCTTCGAAGCCTCGTCCTTCAGCTCGCGGTGCTGCTGCTGGAACCGCTCCTCCAGCTTGCGGAACAAGTCCGTACGGAAGATGCGGCGCAGTATATCTTCTTTATTCTCCGTATCGCTCGTCAGCAGCTTGCGGAATTCCCCCTGCGGCAGCATGACGATCTGATTGAATTGATCCTTCGTTAAACCGATAATCGACTCCAGCTTCGCATTCACATCGGTTACCATGAACCGGTCGACACATGGCACCAACTCCCCGGACGTCGTCTCGTACAATTCCGCTTTACCTGGCGTCTCGCTCTTGTTGCCCGCTTTCTTGTGCGCCATTTGACGAACAACCCGGTACGAACGCTTCCCGACCGCGAAGTCGAATTCAACCGTCGTGAACGTCTCGTCATCGGCAAAATGGCTTCGCAGCATCCGGATTTCCGCGCGGTCCTCGCCGCTCGCCGCCCCATACAAGGCGAAGCAGATCGCATCGAAGATCGTCGTTTTGCCAGCGCCCGTGTTGCCCGAAATCACGAACAGCCGGCGGTCGCCAAGCTCCGTGAAATCGATCGTCTCTCCGTCACGGTACGGTCCGAAAGCAGTCAGTCTCAGCTTAATCGGTCTCATTGCGCGCCGCCCCCTTCCGACTTCAGAACGTCCATGAACGTCTCTTCGAACAGCTTCCGCTTCCCGTCCTCGAGCTCAATGCCCTTCACTTCGCGGTAAAAAGAGGCGAACAACTGGGCCGGATCAGCGCTCCGCCGGCTTTCGGCTGCGCCGTCCTCAGCCGCTCCGTCCTCCCGTTCAATCCGCGCCGTCTTCAGCCGCCGCTCGACATGCAGTGCGTTCGGATAGACGGCCCGTACCTTCTCCATCGGGAACAGTACCGGATTGTCGTTCAGCAGCGTGACGAACACATAGTCGTCGCTGGACTGATGCGCCGTCTCAATCTCTTCGATCGGCGCTGACACGCGTCGCATGTCGCGCTGCGGTTTCAGCTCGCGCTTCTCCACCGTAATGCCGCCATCTGCGTCAATCTCGACGACAAGCCAGCCTTTGCGGTGATTTTCCTCCGAGATCGAATACTTCAGCGGCGAGCCCGAATACCGGATTCGTTCGTCTCCGACGTGATGAGCCTGGTGGAGATGGCCAAGCGCCGTATAGTGGAAGCCGGCAAAATGCGCCGCACTGACATGCTCCGCACCGCCTATCGCGAGCGGCCGCTCGGATTCGCTTGTGTTCGGCTGCGGCTCGCCGCCCACCGTAACGAACGCATGTCCGACGAATACGCGCCGCGCTTTCGGATCGGCATCCGCTTCAATCGCAGCAGCAATAGCCCTCATCGCGTCGTCATGCGACCGGATCGCCTCGTCCTCCATCGTCAGCCTCACTTGCGACGGGTCCGCATAGGGAATGAGGTAAAAATGAACTTCGCCATGCTCGTCCCGCAGGACGACCGGCTTCAGCTCCCGGCGCAGCCGGCCGGCAAGATGCAGTCCGCGGCTCTCCATCAGCCGGGTGCCGAAGTCGAGACGGTCCGGGCTGTCATGGTTGCCCGATATCGCCAGCACCGGCGTTTCGAGCTCCATGACGAGCTTGCGCAGCAGCTCATCGAGCAGCTCGACCGCCTCCGTCGGCGGGATCGCGCGGTCGTACAGATCGCCGGCAATAATGACGGCATCGGGCTTCTCTTCCGCTACAGCTTGTACGAATTGCTCGAGCGCAAAGCGCTGGTCGTCCGTCATATAGACGCCTTGGACGAGCTTGCCGAGATGCCAGTCGGCCGTGTGAAACAGCTTCATCGTAGGTCACGCTCCATTGTATATTAATCTATGAGTTGGTCTGATTATCTAGCATTCAATATCGCTATTCTATTGTAGCCCATGTTCAAGACAGATGGCAGTCAAGCGAACAAATGTTTTGCTGGAAATGGAGACTAAGAGTCGATGTGGATCAAAAAACAAGCAGCCTGCATTCCGCCAACATGAGGTGCACGGTCTTACGGATCCCAACCCGCTCCTGAACGAGGTGCGACCGATAGCAACTGCCTCCCGCACGAGGGAGGAGAGGTCTTACGAATCACAATTCTCGCTCCGTCATGAGAGGGTCACGATCGATCTAACGAACCCTAGCGACCTTATTAAAGGGAAATTGACATAATCGAACGCGTAACGAACCCAGGAATCCTTATTTGCCCCACAATCGCCTGTTTTTCCACTTTATAGGCTGAATAGCGTTTGCTCGATTCGTTAGAATCCGAAAAGGGCTATTTGGCGCCAAATAAGGCTTCTCCAGTTCGCTAGCATGACAACGACGAAAAAGGCTCAACCGCCTAATGCCGCGATTCAACCTTTATCCATCATCTCTCCAAGTATGCAATACAACGAACCCTATCTTTCCAACGCGACAGCCTCTTTCATTGTACTTCACGTTCTTTCCCCCACATCGGGTCATCCATATGGAGCGAGTGTCGCATGAGGAAATACACCGCATAAAAAACCCCAGCTTGCGCAGCGATTAACAACGTCCCGCCGTCCCCGATCAGCTCGATCCAGTCTGTCCAATCTCCGTCTGATAACTTGTCCGCATTCGTTACTAATACGATGGCAAAGCCCGCAATGATATGTAGCGCACCTTGAAGGATATACCCGAGACGGTCTTTGCGTCTGATCACAATGCGGATAATGAGCGAGCACGGCACGCCGAATAGAATTGTAAAATAGGAGATCCCCAACACAAACATCCCAAACGCTTCTCCACTCGCCAAATGTAATATCAACGCGCTTATAAAAGACGATCCAAAAACCGTGAGAAATAGAAGCCACGCTTGATATACCCGTTTCATTGCTACCGCTCCATTCGCTCAATAGTCATTCTTGCTTGCCACTAATCGCAGCAGCGAATGGATAACTTTGGCAGTTCTAAATCCCATAGTACCACGCTGTTCGCGCCTAATAGAATAACCCGCTCCTCCTGAGCGGAGAGCGGGCTGCTTGCGGTCTTCTCTTCTAGTGGTTAAAAAACACGATCTGCACAAAAAACAATACGGCGAACACGTACAAAATCGGATGAACATCTCTGCCCTTGCCTCGGATGAGCTTCAGAATCGGGTAGGCGATAAAGCCGATGCCGATTCCGGTCGCGATGCTGTATGTGAGAGGCATCAGCACGACGATCAGAAAAGCAGGGAACGCTTCCTCGATGTCGTTCCATTCGATCTGGCGCAGCACGTTGATCATCAGAAATCCAACGATAATAAGCGCCGGTGCTGTAATCGCAGGAATGTTGGCCAGTACGGCAACGGTCGGCGAGAAGAACAGCGTCAATGCCAGCAGCACGCTGACCGTTACCGCCGTCAGCCCTGTCCTGCCGCCTACTGCGACGCCTGCGCTCGATTCGATGTAAGCCGACGTCGGACTTGTGCCGAGAAGCGCGCCGCTCGCTGTGCCGACTGCATCCGCCATGAGAGCGCCTCTGGAGCGCGGAAATTTGTTGTCCTTCAACAAACCCGCTTGCTCCGCAACACCTAACATCGTGCCGGTCGTATCGAACAGCGTAATGAGCAAGAAGGTGAAGATGACCGCGTACAAGCCTTCCTCGAACACCCCAGCGATATCCAGTTGGAAGGCGGTGGCATTCAAGCCGCTCGGCATCGCGGCGAACGTGGCCGGCATGTCGAGCAGCCCCATAATCCAAGCGAGGATCGCCGTAATAATCATGCCAATGAACAGATAGCCCTGGACACGGTACGACATGAGAATAAGCGATATCATCAATCCGATGATCGTCAGGTATGTCATCGGCTCCGACAAGGTACCGAGCGTAATGAGCGTCGACGGCGAGGCGACGATGATGCTCGCTTTTTGCAGCCCTATGAAGGTGATGAACAAGCCGATGCCGGCCGTTATCGCATGCTTCAGCCCGGTCGGGATCGCATCGAGCAGCATGTAGCGGAACGAGGTTAACGATAGCAGAACGAACAGCACGCCCGCGACGAAGACAGCGCCTAATGCGATCTGCCATGAGACGCCTTCTCCTCCGACGACGCTGAACGCGAAGTAAGCGTTCAGACCCATGCCGGGCGCAATGACGATCGGATAGTTGGAGGCAAGTGCCATAATGAGCGTTGCGATAATGCTTGCCAGCACCGTCGCGACGAAGACGCCGTGGAAATCCATGCCCGCCTCGCTCAGAATGCCCGGATTGACGATCACGATGTACACCATCGTCAGGAACGTCGTCACTCCGGCCAGCAGTTCAGTCGAGATGCGGCTGCCTCTAGCAGTGATTTGAAACAAACGGTCCATACGGTACAGCCTCCCCATAACAGGCAATAAATGCATTTCGGATGTCTATATCAATGTCCAACCGAACCATTTATTACTCGTAAAGAGTCCGCCACTAATTATAAGTTTGACCGCGCTTGACTTGTATGACCTGCATCGTCACTCTATTCCTCGCTTGCCTCGGACGCTTCTTCGCCAACCAGGCCATCCCGCCTCTGCAAAGAACGTCTTACCAGAAAGCAAATAACCGAATAAAACAAGAAGTATACCCAACTCTGCAGCAAGCCTGCATAGACCATCAAAGTGCCTGTATACGAGTAGAACAATAAGCGAGCCGTGCCGCCGATCAACTGGATGAAGAGATAGACAAGCAGCACGCCCGCAGCGGGATACAGCACCGCTTTGACCGCATAGACATAGATGTTATTTCGTTTCAGGTAATGTTCGATCAGCAGCGAGCACGGGATGCCCCCTGCAAGAGTGAACAAGCCGAACACAACGAACATAAGCCCGAATTCTTCCTCGTTCGCGTGCAGCCACAAGCTTGAATACAGGATGGTGCTAAGCATCGTGGATAGTATTATCGCAAAAAAATGCGCCCAGTAATAATGAACGCCATTCATTGTCTTCTGCATGGTCGCTGGAGTAGACATCTTCTGCAGCCCCCTTCTAGACAATTGAACGCTCGGATGCTGTCAAAAGTTTCATGCCGATCAGTTTCGAAATTGCTCCCGGCAAAAAAGCTGACGCCGTACATTCCGGCGCCAGCCCCAAGCATATCCCACTCCGTGAAGACATACCTATGGTATGAAACGTTATTTTCTCGCTCGGAGGGATCACGCCGATGAAACAAGACGAAATACGCCAGCTCGAACGGGCGATCGATGAAATTACCGAAATTGCCCAAGGGTTCGGTCTCGACTTTTATCCGATGCGCTACGAGATTTGTCCCGCAGACATCATCTACACATTCGGGGCGTACGGCATGCCGACACGGTTCAGCCACTGGAGCTTCGGCAAGACGTTCAACAAGATGAAGATGCAGTACGATTTCGGTCTCAGCAAAATTTACGAGCTCGTCATTAACTCGAATCCGTGCTACGCGTTCCTCCTTGACGGCAACTCCCTCATCCAGAACAAGCTGATCGTCGCTCACGTGCTTGCGCACTGCGACTTTTTCAAGAACAACGCCCGTTTCAGCCAAACGAACCGCAACATGGTCGAGAGCATGTCCGCCACGGCAGAGCGTGTACAGCAGTACGAGTTGGAATATGGAACTGAGCGGGTGGAGAAATTTATCGATGCCGTGCTCGCCATCCAAGAGCATGTCGACCCGACGATTATTAAGCCGTACAACCTCGACAAGACGCGGTATATCGAACTGTTGATGAAGGAGAGCAAACGGTCAGCCAACCTATCGGAATCGGTTAGCGCTTATGATGATATTTGGTCGCTGGACGATGACAAGTCGGCGGATGAATCGGCGGATACGCATACGAAGCGGTTCCCCCCGGAGCCGGAGAAGGATCTGATCTGGTTCATTGAGGAGTACTCCACGGTTCTGGAGGATTGGCAGCGCGACATTATGTCGATGCTGCGCGACGAAATGCTCTACTTCTGGCCTCAGTTGGAGACGAAAATTATGAACGAAGGCTGGGCCTCCTACTGGCATCAGCGCATCATTCGCGAGCTGGATCTGACGAGCGAGGAAACGATCGAGTTCGCGAAGCTGAACAGCTCGGTTGTCGTCCCGTCGCGCCATACGCTCAATCCGTATTATCTCGGGCTGAAGATTTTCGAGCATATTGAGAACCGCTGGGACAATCCAACGCAGGAGGAGCGCGACCGGTTCGGCATGAAGCCGGGACGGGGACGGGAGAAAATTTTTGAAGTGCGCGAAGAGGACTCGGACATTTCATTCCTGCGCAACTATCTCGACAAGAAGCTCGTGAAGGATCTCGATCTGTACGTGTTCGAGAAGAAAGGTCCAGAGTGGAAAATTACCGACAAAACGTGGGAAAACATCCGCGACCAGCTCGTCGTGTCCCGCGTCAACGGAGGCTTCCCATCGCTTGTCGTCCAGGACGGCGATTTCAACCGGATTGGCGAAATGTACTTGAAGCATCGTTACGAGGGCGTCGAACTTGATCTGAAATACCTCGAGCGCACCCTCCCTTACATTGTGCAGCTGTGGGGCAAGTCGATCCACCTCGAGACGATCATCGAAGATAAGAAGATCGTATTCAGCTGCGACGGGAAGAAGACGAGCCGGAAGTTTATTTGACCCCTTACAGAAACAAGAACCAACGGCAGCGCATCGTGCAACCGTTGGTTCTTGTTCTTGTTCTTGTTTCGAAATCTATGCCCGATCACGTTCCCGGCTTCGGCTTCTCATTCCAGCCAATCCTAATAAACCAAGCAGACCAAGCCAACCCCAGTCAAATCCGCGGTCGTTATTATCCGTCAATGCGCGTGTCCGGTATGTCCCGTTATTATAATGGTTGCCCGTATTTATTTCGTGGCGGTTTGTACTGTAAGCATTAAATCCGTCTGCTCCGTTGTTATATATCGTGCCGCTGCGATTGTACACCTGATTCTGGTAAGCGATGTCTTCAAGGTCTGACGGTGTTCTTGCCGTATAATCAGCAGCTTCCGCACTTCCTGCAACAAACGTTGCCGCTAAGCAGCCAGTCAGTGCATACATGGCGATCTTCGTCATCTGAATAATCAGCTCCGATACATCGAGAATGAATTTCCTCTTTATTGTGCCGATTTGAAAAAGACTCATACGACGAAGCCGCAAGCATTATTTACGTTCCTGCCCATGCATTTAATCGTTTGCTTGTTACTTTCCTGCCGTCTTGCCGCTGTCGGTCAAGCTGTTCTCAATCTTCGCTTTCTCCCGAAGCTCCTGTACTAGCGCCTGCGACAGCGTATAAATTTGTTGGCTAGTCATCTCCTGAACAATGCGCGGCTTCGCTTCCTCGAGCGTTGGCTTCACTGCCGCCTTATGGTCGGTTACTTTAATAATATGGTAGCCGAACGTGGTCTGGACAGGCCCGCTAACTTCGCCAGCCTTCAGCGAGAAGGCAGCATCCTCGAACTCAGCCACCATAGCGCCCCGCTCAAAATACCCTAAATCGCCGCCCTGTTCCTTCGAGCCGGTATCTAACGATTGCGCTTTCGCTATTGCGGCGAAGTCGCCGCCGTTCTTCAGCTTCGACGCAATCTGTTCCGCTTCTTCCTTCGTCGTGACAAGAATATGCGAGGCGCGAACCTGCTCCGGCGTCTCGAATGAGGCTTTATTCTGGTCGTAATAAGTCTGAATGTCTTGATCCGTAATCTTCACTTTAGGCTGCAGCAGCTTGCGCAGCCGGGCTTGTTGAAGCAGATCCGGCTGCAAATCTTCCAGCGTCATGCCATACTGCACAAGCGCTTGGTTGAACTCTTCTTCCGAGCCGAAATTTTCCTTGAGCAGCGCGAGTTCCTTATCCAGATCAGCACTCGAAATGACGATTCCGTTCTTGTCCGCCTCTTGCTTGAGGAGCTCGTCTACGATCAAACGGTCGAGCGCGCTTATGCCGTTTCCGCCTTTCAGCAACGTTTCATACAACGAATGCTCCGAAATGCCGATGCCGTTCACCTTCGCCACAGCGGAAGATCCGTCGGCGAAAGGTTTGCCTTTTTGCTTCGGACTGATATAAATCGAACCTTGCTTGCTGTCATATCGGACCTGCTGTCCAAGCGATTCTGCTACGAACCGCAGGGGGACATACGTCGTACCGTTATAGTTGATGCCCTGCTGCTTGTCCGGTGCTTTCTTCTCTACGCCGTCAAAAAAATATTTCACCGGTGACAATAAAGCCTCGATCTTGGCATTGCTTGCCGCGTAGCCGATCCCGCTAAAAAACACCGACCCCGCCATAAATGATACGATCAAATGTCTCGCCTTGAACGTTCTCATCATCTTCCCTCTTTCTCCTCGATTAATTGTGGCTTCCCGCATGTATGATCATAGCTAGCGTTCTATACCAGATTAGGTTCACCCTTTGACGCTGTCAAGAAATCGCTTTCAAATTTCCGGAATCCATCCTTTCAAAAAGATGGTTGTATCGAACTCAAATTTGAGTATAATAAGCAAAGGTAATCAAATTTGAGTAACGGTCGATCGACATATCGATCACGAAAGGAAGTTGAAGATGGACGCTAAAAATAGCAGTGTGAAGCTGGTCGTTGCCGGCCTGCTTCTCGGATTGTTCATGGCCTCGCTCGATCAGACGATCGTATCGACGGCAATGACGACCATTATTAAGAAGCTCGGCGGTTTTGAAAGCTTCATTTGGGTGTACTCCGCCTACATGATCGCCATGGTCGTCTCGACGCCGATCATCGGCAAGCTGTCCGACATGTACGGACGCAAACGGTATTTTCTCGCCGGACTCGTTCTGTTCGTTGCCGGCTCCGTATTATGCGGATTAGCACAAAATATGGAACAGCTCATCGTATTCCGTGCCATTCAGGGCATCGGCGGCGGTGCGCTCATGCCGATCGCATTCACCATTATTTTCGACACGTTCCCTGCTGAGAAGCGCGGCAAAATGATGGGTCTGTTCGGCGCCGTATTCGGCATCTCCAGCGTATTCGGCCCGATTCTGGGCGGCGCTATTACGGACAACATGTCGTGGCGCTGGATTTTCTACATTAACGTTCCGATCGGTATCCTCGCCGTCCTGTTCATTATGAAGGGCTATCACGAAACGAAGAACACGCGTAAGCAAAATATCGACTGGCTGGGCGCGATTACGCTGACCGCATCGATTCTGCTCCTCATGTTCGGGCTTGAGCTTGGCGGCACGGATGGCTGGGCTTGGGATTCGTTCAAGACGATCCTGCTCTTCGTCGGCGCTGCTGTTTTCATCGCGCTGTTCTTACTGGCCGAGTTGAAAGCAAAAGATCCAATCATCAAGCTGACGCTGTTCGGCTCGAAGCTGTTCACGAGCAGCATGATGATCTGCCTGTTGTATGGCGGCATTATGATCGCAAGCGCTTCGTACATTCCGATCTTCATCCAAGGCGTCTTCCACAAAACAGCAACGGAGACGAGTACCGTCCTCATCCCGATGATGCTCGGCGTCGTCGTGAGTGCACAAATCGGCGGCCGCATCGCGAACAAATTCGCATACCGCAGCATCATGGTCGTCTCTGCGATTACGCTGATCGTCGGCACGTCGCTGCTCGGCTTCGCGATGGATCAAGATACGAGCCGCGCCCTCATTACGGTCTATATGATCATCGTCGGTCTCGGCATGGGCGTATCGTTCTCGCTGCTTAACATTTCGACGCTGAACGCGGTTCCGCCGCAGTACAAAGGCTCCGCATCGTCACTCATCATGTTCTTCCGGACGATCGGTTCCGCACTCGGCATCACCGTGTTCGGCGCGCTTCAGAAGCATGATTTTCAATCGAGCATCGGCGCGCTGCCGAACATGAGCGCCGAAATGGCAGAGAAAATCAAAGGCGGTCAAGCGCTGCTCGACCCAGCCGTTCAAGCACAAATGAAAATTCCGGCGGAAGTCGTCAACTTGATGCTTGGCAAGCTTTCGGACTCGATTATTTTCGTCTTCCAATGGGCGGCGCTGCTGCCGGTTATCGCATTCGTATTCGTGCTCATGATGGGCCGCGCTCGTCTCATCGTCGGACAGCAAGGCCAGCAAGGCGCTCCGGGCTCCGGACCACAAGGCGCAGGCGGTACCGGCAAACCGGATCCTTCCTATCAGAAAGGTTGATCGCGGATGTCGTCGATGAGATTGTTCGTTCTCGGCCTGCTCATGGAGGGCGACAAGCATCCGTACGAAATCCGCCAGACGATCAAAGCGCGCGGCTGGAATGAAGCGTTCAAGCTGCGCGACGGCTCGCTCTACTATGCGGTCGACCAACTGCGCGATGACGGCCTGATCGAAGCAGCGGAAGTGGTTCCTGTCCCAGGCGACAACCGTCCGGACAAAACGATTTTCCGCATTACGGATGCCGGCCAATCCGCATTCCAAAAGCTGCTGTACGAGCAAATGCGTCAGAACGCTTACCCGCAGCATCCGGTATTGATGGCGCTGCCGTTCGTCCGGCACGGTCAAGTGGACGCGGTACTGCCGCTCCTTGAAGCGCAAATCGCCAATTGCGATGCACGCCAGGAGCGGCTGAACGAGGTGCTTGAGATGAAAGGCGAATACTTGCCCGGCGGCTCCGTGAAGATGATCGAAGGCATTATCCGCTTCAGCCAGATCGAGCGCCAATGGCTCGAACAACTCATCGCCTCCGCCCAGTCGGGCGAGCTGTTCGAGGGGCCCAAATGGACGCCCGAGCTGCTCGACGCTTACACGAAGAAGATGGCGGAATGGGGTCACGATTAACCGCATTCTCGAGCTGCGCATTGCACAAGCTTGTTAGACTCCCGAACTTTGGTTCGGGAGTTTTTGGTTTGTTCCGGCTATCCCCCTGCGCGCTAACGAATCATATGAACGCTATTTGCCCATTATTTGGCGTTTCCGCAACGTAACGAATCTGACGAGCCTTATTTCGTCGTTTTGGGTAGCTTTTCTCCACTTTGGGACCAAATAAGCACGCTGGGATTCGCTAGCTTCTATAACTAGCCCTATCCGGCAAAATAAGCGCTATAGGATTCGTTACAAGTTTGTGCGCGGTAAGCATCACCGGAGAACAACAGCTGTGCGAACGGCAACGTCGGTCGGCATCTACCAAAAACAACCCGCCCGAATCACATTCGGACGGGTTGAATCCATTCCTTTTACGGCTCCAAGCCCCATACTTTTACGCCGTCTTGGTACAGCGTAATTTTGTTCCAGTCGGCGAAGGCCGTGTTCTTCGTCGCATCGAACGAGTAGTCGTTCGCTTCGCTGAAGTTCGACCAGTCCGACTTGCTGATGCGGAGCTGGATTTCACCGGATTGGCCGCCTGGCTGAATGACGCCCGCGGAAGCCGAGAAGCTCAGCTCAATGTACGTATCCGCGCCCGTTGCCGATGCCGTGCCGAACGTACGGCTGATGTTAGCCCCGCCGACCACCGCATAATCGACCCACGAATTGAGCGCTGCGCTGCTGTCCTTCGTGAAGTAGTAACGGATTTTCAAGCCGCTCAGGTTGACCGGTGTCGTGCCCGTGTTCTTAATGTTGAAGAACGGCTTAATCGCATTGTCGTTCACATTCGTGTCGCCCGCACGGTATTGCAGGACGAGGCTCGAAGTCGTGGTCGTGCCGCCCGTCGGCGTCGCGCTTGCTTGCGCCGATGCCGTGCTCTCGCCTGCCGAGTTCACAGCCGTGACGACGTAGTAGTACGTCGTGCCGTTCGTCAGCGAGCTGTTCGTGTACGTCGTGCCCGTTATAGCCGTTGCTGCCGTCGTGTACGGACCGCCGCTCGTCGTCGCGCGTTTCACGTTGTATGACGTCGCGCCGCTCGATGCCGTCCATGCCAGCGTGACCGAGCCATTGCCCGCCGTTGCCGTTACGCCCGTCGGTGCTGCCGGTACCGTTACGACCGCCGCCGGCGTCGCGCTTGCTTGCGCCGATGACGTGCTCTCGCCTGCCGAGTTCACCGCCGTGACGACATAGTAGTACGTCGTACCGTTCGTCAGCGAGCTGTTCGTGTACGTCGTGCCCGTTACTGCCGTTGCTACCGTCGTGTACGGACCGCCGCTCGTCGTCGCGCGTTTCACGTTATAAGACGTCGCGCCGCTCGATGCCGTCCACGCCAGCGTGACCGAGCCATTGCCCGCCGTTGCCGTTACGCCCGTCGGTACTGCCGGTACCGATACGCCTGCCGTCGGCGTTGCGCTTGCTTGCGTCGATGCCGTGCTTTCGCCAGTCGCATTCACCGCCGTCACGACATAGTAGTACGTCGTGCCGTTCGTCAGCGACGTATTCGTATAGGTCGTCCCTGTCACGCCTGTTGCAACCGTCGTATAAGTACCGCCGCTCGTCGCCGCGCGCTTCACATTATAAGAGGTTGCACCGGTCGATGCCGTCCATGCCAGCGATACCGAGCCGTTGCCCGCTGTTGCTGTCAAGCCCGTCGGAGCTGCCGGCACCGCATTCGGATTGCCTACCAGCGACCAGAATGCCGGCTTCGATTGCAGTTGTTCATTGAACAGAAGCGGCCAATCGTTCCGCGTCGTTGGATAAGTGCGCAGCCACGTATGGCCATCGTCTTGACCCCAGAAAATGACGTTCGACAGCAAATCTTTATGTTTCACGAAAATATCGAACAACGCTTTATAACGAGTCGCTTGCTGCTGCGCCAGCGTTGTCGACAGCGTGTCGTATTTCGTGCCGTTGTTGTTGTAAATACTCATGTCCAGCTCGGTAATGTCCTGCAGGACGCCAAGATCGGAGAATTTCACGATCGAATCTTCGATTTGGCTCAATTGCGGATATTCAATGTTAATGTGCGTTTGATGGCCGACGCCGTCAATCGGCACGCCTTTCGCTTTCAAACGCTTTACAAGGTCGTACAGGAATTGTGCCTTCTGAGGAATGTGCGTGTTGTAATCGTTAATGTACAGCTTCGCGTTCGGATCGGCTGCGTGCGCATATTCGAACGCTTTCTCGATATACTCTTCGCCTGCGATCTGATACCACAAGCTGTTGCGCATGCCGTTCGGCTGCGACTCGTCGATCACTTCGTTCGCAACGTCCCATGCATAGATCTTGCCTTTATAACGGCCTACGACCGTATCGATATGATTCTTCAGACGCGCATACAAGACCGTCTTCGATACAAGATTGCCGTTCGCATCACGGAAAATCCAATCCGGCGCTTGGCTGTGCCAGACGAGCGTATGACCGCGAACCTTCATGTTATGGTCTTGGGCGAACTGAATGACCGCATCCGGTCCATCAAAATGGAACTCGTTCTCCACAGGTTCCGTCGCATCCCACTTCAAGTTGTTGCCCGGTGTAATGCTGGCAAAGTGCTTCGTGAGCAGATCGCCGTTCGGGCCGAACATTTCGTCATTCAGAATGGCGGTTCCGATCGGGAAATCGTTCGCGAATACCGTCTTCAGCGAAGGAATACTCGTCTCGATCGCCGGCGGCGTAATTTCGACCACCTCGAAATCGTCCACGTAGAACGATTGGGTTGCCGACGATGATTCGAAGTAAACGGAGATAGCGTCTGGAACAGCGCTCAAGCGGTACGACGCTTCCAGCTTGACCCATCCGTTGGAGGTCACCGATTGCGTAGCGAGGTTCTCGTAGTTCGTCGTCGTGCCTTCCGTTCTCTGCATCGACATCGTAACGTTGGTATTTCCCGAACCGTTCGGCAGCTTCACCCAGCCGCGGACCGTATAGTTAATGCCCAAATTCAGCAGCGACGTCAAATCTTTGCTCGCGCCATGATAGTTCTGTGTGCGCGTGTCGACGAACATGCCCTGCGATCCGGTTCTTGCGCCTGCCGCGCCGACGACGGTTACCGTCTCGGTACCGAGCCGAGGCCCCCAGCCCTGCAGCGTGCCGTCTTCGAATCCGTTCGTGACTTTGACCGTATCCGCGCTCGCTACAGGGGTTGCACTCTTCGGCGGTACAATAATAGCAAGGGCGATCAACGCGCTTAATGCGATCATGCCTAGCTTCTTCACTACTTATTTCCTCCCGTCAATTCGCAATAGTTTAGGAATAAACGCCTGTCTCTTCCCATCCGTCCACCTACAACACTCTTCCTCGTTCTCCTCCTTTCGAGCCAACCAGCAATGGACAAGGAAGATGGTCCTCATCTGACATTCTCGCTGTACTCTGAACGTACAGCGAATGAAAATAATGGTCTATGCACAAATATGACTATTCGACTGTCATTTTTTGTACTTTTTTAAATCTTAATGTTGATTACAGACAAAAAAACCGCCTTAGGTTTAAGGCGGCGCAAGGGACATTAACGCTTATGAATAAAAGCGAGGTCTTATTTATTCCTTGTTGTTTTCTCCCAACTGACGACTTCTACATGATTCGACTTCCTTATTGAAAAGGGGTCTTTCGTCTGTTCAGCATCAAACTTAACGGTTATGTATGCTTCATTGCCTGTGACTTTTAGAATTAATACATATCTCATTCTTGAATGAACAATACTCTTTAGTCCAAAACCATTATAGATATCTAAAATTGAAAGGAGGTAAAATAAAAGTTTATGCTTAATTCCTTTATTTTTAATACTCTCTATAACGATTTTTATCGTTGCAGCGGAAATACTATAATTCATATTTTCACGTAGATCCTGTTTATCGACTATGAGATTACCATCAGCATAGAGAGTAATAACTTTTGGATTATCATATGATTCTTCTACATATTCCAAGGACAAATTAGCGATTCCTTTTTCCATCTATTCGCCCCCCAATTCCCGTAAATGAATTCGAAGATGTCAGCGTTCCCTCTCTGGATAATGTGCCCAGCCAGGCAGTCAGGCTATTCTGGATTCACGAGTCATCTTCTGACGGACAAAAAAGGCAGCACGCGTACTGGCGCATGCTGCCGATCATTTTTACAATCTCGTTTCGCCAAGCTGCGCAACGATCCGGTATTTACCGCGAAGCGGCTCGTAACCGAGCTTGCGGTTAATGCTTAGAATCGGACCGTTCAACGAGTCGTTATCTGTCCGAATGTAGCTGGCGTTGCGCTGATGGGCGAGACGTGCGGCTGCTATTTTCAACCCCAAAGCAATTCCTCTGCCACGGTAAGCCCCGCTAACGCCTGTATATTCGTGGTACATCCCATTCGTTTGCTCGTTGTAGAGCACGTTCGATACGCCGATATACCGGTCGCCGTCAGCGGCAATCAGAACCCTATCTTCCGCATAGCCTTCTACAGCAAGATGCCATTTGCGCCACTCTTCGAAGTACGGCACTTCTCCGACATATCCCGGAATATCAGGCAATGTCTCGCAGTACAGCTCATGCAGATTCCGCTCGCTTGCTTCGCCGGACTCCTCCGCCAGCGTCGTCAATCGGATGCCACCACCAGTCAACCGTTCCAGCGTAAGCTTATCCTCTTCGTCGTTCGGATTGAATCCGTCAAGCTGCAGCACCGACTGGAACATATGGCGGTCCTTACGGAACCCTCTTCGTTCCGCGAAGCGGACCGACTCCGGGCAGTCATCCCACACTTCCGAGTAGAGCGTATCCGCCCCGAGCATAGTTCCCCATTCAGCGGCATGGCAATACAGAGCATCCCCGATTCCTTGCCCGCGGCTATCCTCCGCCACTAGAAACGTATTGTTCAATACGCCCGGCTCTGTCCATGGCGCCCGCCATGTCGAGACGAATCCGACGATTCGGTCACGTTCATCGACCGCAACCATTCGCGTCCGGTCATAGCCTGCAAGCCGTCCGTCCGCATCCTTGTACGTGTCGCCAACGGTAAACATCTGATCATCCTCTTGCTTCAGCCGTTCCGCCGTCGTCGGCTCCGACAGCCACGTGTTCAGCAACTCCGCTAACAGCTCGTAGTCCTCGGGCAGATTAAGCTCCCGCAACATCACCTGATTCAACCGCATTCTCCTTCTTCGATCTCTCTATTTATCTCAGTCCAATATCATGGAACCGGTTGTCAGCCTCTTCCCGAACGAGCAGACGCAGCTGCTTTATAGCCTGCTCCTCCGCTTGCAGCGCTTCCCGGAATAATTGGCACAATCGTTCCGAATCTTCTATATCTGTGCCGATAATGTGCGAGAACAGCTCCGCTACTTGCTCATAGCAAGCCGCTGCAGCGCCAGTCGCAAGGTGCGGCAGCTCCGCTTCCCGCATATAAACGGAAATATCCCGCTTCGCTTCCTCGTAATAATCGAACGTCACCTTAGCGCCTTCCCGGTCATAATCGCCGCTTTCCAATGCATTAATAATCGCCTCATAAGCTGCTCGTCCGCATGCATAATCTTGCTCCGGCAGCGTCAGATCGTGCGTCTCCCATTTGAAAATCGCTTGAAGAAACGATTCCTTGATCACAGCAGCATCGTCCATCGATATGCGGCTCTCCATTACTTGATAATACCAATACGGAGACGGGCCCCCGCCGAATGCTGCATACGACAGACGCTGAAGCTGCTCTGAAAAACCATCCGAGTAAAGGAGGGCGCCTTCTCCATCTTGATCATCGTACGTCTCTGCAACGACAAAACCTTCATGCCAAATAATCGCGCCAATCCCCCGATCGATAGAGGCTTTTATATCTAGGATTGCCTGCTTACGGTACAAAGGAAAGGTCGGCACGAAGTTAAAGCCCATGCTCGACGAGCATGTCACCCCGATAAAATCCGCCGCTAGAAAATGCTCCGCATGCCAGTTGTATGCAGTAGGCGATTCCTCCGACAGCCGCCGATTCACCGAGAAGCGAAAACCGTTCACGGTCATGCCGGACAGCATCGGTCTCGTGCAATCCATCCAGCCAGCTTTCGTCAGTATGGTGTGCATCGCATCGACGTAAGAACGCGGATAGGTCGACTTACGCGATGACATTATGTGAAGTGCATCTGTATTCATCGTCATTCTCCTCCGCTATCTTGCCGTATGCGCGCTCCATCTCGTCACGATCGACCGTTTCAGGTCGGGGTACTGTGCGGACAGCAGTCGGAATTGATCCACCGCCAGGTCTTCCAGCTTCTCTGCTAGGCGAAGCCGTTCGATAGCCCGGGATATTCCGCCGTCTTGCCCGAGACCGATATCCGACACCGCCTCTGCGAGCTCTGCATAGAACGAATAGGCTTGATCAAGCTCCGGCCACAATGTCCTCACATCCGCTAGATACTGCTTGATCTCAAGCCGAGAGTATTTATATGAATCGATAATGTACTTCGCTCCGCCTTCATCGAACTGTCCGCTCTCCAGTCCCTGTGCCAGAAACATATAAGCCAGCTTCCCGGAAGCGATAGCTTTGTCCGGCAGCGTCTTGAACGGAGTATCCCAATCGTGAATCGCGAGCCGGACCGATTCGAGCACCTGCTGATCGAGCGGCACCTCCACGCGTTCGGCGAACACGCGCACATACCAGAATGGAGTGAAGTTAATCCCCATGTTGTCGTACAGCACGATCTCATCGTCCTCCGACCAGCCGTTCTGCACGTAAAATACGCCGTCATCGTCATCGTAACCGCGAATGACGCCGAACTCGGGAATCCAATAGATGACGCCTACGCCACGATCCAAGCTTTCTCGGATCCAGCGGAGGGCATCCTGTTGATAAAAACGGAACGTCGGATGACGTGTGCGGCCAGCGTCGAATGCCGTCCACAGGCCAAGGTTATCAATTGCAGGTCCATGCTCGAGCCCCCACTGTCCGTAAGCGGTGACCGAGAAAGGAAGCAGTTGCTCGTGAACGGTAAATTTGAACGCCATGCCAGAAAGCCCGGACAGCATATATTTCGGCCCTTCGAACAATCCGGCTGCCGTCAGCACTGCATAGAGCGCATCCGTGAACGACTTCGATTCCCGCTTCATGTTGATTTCGTGCAAATAGATGCCTGACATCGTCTATGCCTCCGTATTCAAACGCGCTAGCAATTCTGATGCCGCCCGCTTCAGCTTCTCCTTCAACCATTTCGGGGACTGCAGCTCTGCCCATTCGGAAGCCATCAGTTGCCGCAGGAATGCGTCCGTATCATAAAATTCAATCTCGTATTGCAAGCCGTCCTCGTCTCTCCCGGCAACGGCAGTGAATCCGTTCCATGAACTTCCGTTTAATGGATGATGCAGCCTTACCTTCGCGACGAACGGCTTGCGAATAGGCGCCTCTCCCTGCGCTGCCGAAGGAGTAGGGAGAGGCTGGTCCGTGAACGAACGGTTAGTCAGAGCAGCTTGCTCGATAGCCGACAGCCGGAACTGCCGCTGCTCCCCATCCTGCTCCGAGTATGCTTCCACGTAATCTTCATTGTAACGGCTTCGCAGTCTGAGCGGCTGAATGCTGAGACAACGTCCTTCATAGACGATATCGACCGCGCGCGACTGCTTGATCGCCTCCGTCAGCATGAGCACCGTCTGCATCCGCTTCGGATCGGCGTAGAACACCGGCAATCGCCCGTATAGTTCCGACTCCGCCTCGTCCGTGAACCGGTCGAGCAGAAGAGCGACTCGATGGGCCGCATCCGCGTGATCGTAATTGTATTGGCGGTACCGGTGCACCAAATATTTCAGCACCTGCTTCTCATCATCGGTCATATAGAGCAGCGGCAGCATATAGGTATTGTCCTCGTACTTATATCCGCGCCGCTTCGCGTCGTACATGAGCGGCGCCCGCAGCGATTCCGCCATATATTCAATATCGCGCTGCGCTTGCCGCCTGGATATTTCGAACTGCTCCGCGAGATGGCCGCTGTTCGGATAACGCGACTCTCTAATTTGTTGGTCGAACCATTGAATGCGGTGCGTGTTGCTCAAGCTTTCGTCCCCTCCCGGGCATTCGCTCTTCCTTCTTCTATAAGCGTACCGGAAATGAACCGATTGGCAACTGTTTTCATAGAAAAATCCGCCGTACAGAACGAGCGGACTTTTCCTTATCGCGCGGCTAGCTTAAACCGTAATCGCATCTATTGCGGCTGCGGATGCGTTCTGGCATCTTTTGCACACCTTTACTCCCGTTCCGCCGGTTTGCGTACGCGGATACAGCAGCTTAATGCGCGTTGCGCGGCATACCGGGCAAGTGCCCCGGCCTCGGGAAGGCATGCTCCAAAGTACGCGGCCCCGTTTTGTTTTTACCATTGTGTGGACATCCCCTTGTCGATCGAGTGTTGGTCTTGCTTGTTTGCTCTCTCATCATACAAAAAGCGGTACGACATAGAATGTCGTACCACTTCATCCAGTGTAAATATCTTTGTCGCATGTGAGTGATTAAAAGTTAGCTCATTCATCATTGGAAAGAAATACCCCGAAAGCCATGAACCATTCGAGGTCCGCAAACTTAGTATTAAAGAACGGGCATCCCGCCTGGCTCTTGCGAGCCAAAGCAGGATACCCGTTCTTTGTAAAAGTGAAATTAAATTAAGTTGGATTTCTCAAGCAGACGTTGGATAATAACCGCCACTTCAGCTCTTGTAATAAATGCCTTCGGCGCAAGTTCCGCACTCATTCTACCTGTCACAATGCCGGACTGTACACTGTCCGCTATACTGCTTATTGCCCATTCCGAAGCTTTCGCTGCATCCATATAAGGATGAAGAGTTATCTCTACGGATTGAACAGGCAGCTCTGCCTTTAAACTCGTAATGGTCATAGCTTTGGAGATCATCGCCATCGCTTGTTCGCGCGTGATGTTGTCATTCGGACCGAAGGAACCATCGCTATATCCATTAATCAACTTATATTCATAAGCGGTATTAATGTAGCTGCTGAACCAATCCGACGCCTTCACATCCGTGAATACAGAATCCCCGCTCTCCAGTTTAAGCCCCAGGCCGCGAACAAGGATTGCCGCGAACTCGGCACGAGTGATGTTGCGATCTGGATTGAACTGTCCGTTCCCCGTACCGCCGATAACCATTCGCGATCCCATGTCATTGACGGCCTTCTTCGACCAATGGTTTGCCACATCGTCGAATTCAATTGGATGCCATACTAGCGCATACGTACTATTCGACAAGCTGTTGATGACCGCGTAATATTTGCCGTCTTTCATTATAATCTTGGTCGGTACATGATGGACAGTCCCATCTGGATCTACGACAACGCCTGTTGTGATTTTGTTTGGATCCACCCCGTCAGGAATCTCGATGGTCCGTTCCACGTAAGCATCGAACTTCTCAATCGTAATAGTCCGATCCCCGTACGTACCCTTGATTGTATAGCTGATCGGCGGAGCTACGAGAGTGAAGGTTCCTTTCTGCGCTGCATTCTCGACCACGTTCACCATAGCTGCTGTCGGCTCTGAGATTTCAATCATAACCTTAATATCTTGCAAGCTGACGGATTGGCCGATCTGATCGGATATGGCGTCAATGTTGAGTTGATGCGCAGGGAGTGTGTAAGTTGTCGGTCCTGTTTTGATCACCAGAACGGCTTGATTACCCTCCATGTTTTTGACCATTTGACCGTTGAACTGGCTAATCACATCGTTCACCTGCGGTGTTACTATTAGGGTCACCACTGCTCCTTGACCTTCAGCCTCAAGCTTTTCCTCCAGTTTCTTCTGGTCAACCGTAATGGTCGTGACTTGCCTATTATCCACTGTGGTCGTTGTTGCTGTCCCTATTTTTTCCGCCTTGCCATTAATAAGCACATTCATGCCTGAGCTTGTAGTTTCAGATGTTGCATCATCAGCAGTCACATTCGGTGCTGCCGGAGCAGAT
>NZ_BILZ01000073.1 GCF_004000825.1 Paenibacillus kobensis NBRC 15729
CGGATCCTGTACAGTCCGGTCAAGCCATAACGGCTCGTCCTCTGGGCGCAGCAGCACCGGCATCCGGTTATGGATCGGAGCCATTAGTCCATTCGGCGTCGTCGTAAGCACGGTGCAAGTGCTCAGCTTCGAGCCGTCCGGCGCGATCCATGTTTCATATAAGCCGGCCATGGAGAACGTCTTTCGGTCCTTCATGACGATGCGCATCGGCTGCTTTGTCCCGTCTTGCTTCGTCTGCCATTCATAGAAGCCGTCAGCCGGCACGAGACACCTCTTACGGCGGAGAGCTTCGCGGAATGCGGGCTTGTCCGCTGCGCTTTCGGCCCGCGCGTTCAACATTTTGTTCCCGATCTTCGGATCGTCCGCCCATGGCGGCACGAGGCCCCATTTCAGCTCGCCCAGCCGGTTCTGCTGTCCGTCGCTTACAATCGCCATGACGAGCTGTCCCGGTGCGACGTTATATTTGGGGCGGTGGTACGGCACCGACGATTGGCCGATCATAAACCGGAGCATCATTTCCTCGAGCGACACCGTAAGCGTATATCGTCCGCACATCTGCTCATTCCTCTTTTCACAAATATTGATATCGATCCATCCTATAGTGCCTCTATTATACATCGCAACCGGCTGATTAGCTCGATGGATTCGGGCGGATACTATTGGAGCCGCTCTGTCCCTCACTCCGTCAGTGTGTAAATAATATAAAGATGGCGCGTACATATAAGACCATATTGGTAAGTATGCGGAGGTTTCTGCGGGAAGGGAGCATGCGCGTGGCAAATAAGTTGCAATGGGGGCCGGCAGCTGCGCGCGTCAAACGGCTAAGTGCCGCCGCAGCATCCGGTATGCTTCGCTTTCTCCGGCTGCCGGTGGACGCGGCTGTATATGCAGCCCGGTATGCTGCAGGCAAATGGAAAGCGATGGCTTCGTCCGACGCGATGGCCGATCTAGCCGATCTGCCTTCGCTAGACGCTATGGCAGCAGCATCGCTTGCCGAAGCATGGAGAAAGCTTGAGCGTGTGCCAGCCGCACATTCGGGCGAACCGAAGGAGAGCGGTCTGAGTAGGCAGGAGCGGGAGTTGCTGGCCAATATCCGAGAGGAAACGATGCTGCGAAACCGTAACAATGTGACGCGCACGATGGCTTATTATACCGTTTACGAGCGCCGGCCGGAGCTGCATTGGGCGCTTCTGGCGCATCTTGTATCGCGCAACGGCGGCTGGAACATGACCGATCTGCAAGGGGAGTGGCTTCCGAGGCTGCTCAGCGAACCGAAAAGAAACGACGTGTTCCGGTTTCTCGAACGGGCCAATGCCCTTATTTTCGGCGACGCTTATCCGCAGCTGCTGCTGTATGAGCACAGCGTAAGGGCCGGCCGCCCGCTGTTTCATTTGCTGCCCGCTCTGGGCGTAACCCGCTTTATGGCGCCGGTATGGGAAAGGTTCTGGGCAACCCGCGACAGCGCCATTCTTACCGTTGCGCTGATCGTTAACGAACAGCACTACATCGAGAAGCGGATCGTTGCCAATCCGTATTACCGTAAGCGTGTCGTCGATACGCTGTTTTTCGGCATGCAGTCGCTGCTGCAGCTGAACGCGGTTCTCCTGCCTTATGCGCATGGAACGGAGCCGGGCGGTATGCGGGTGGCCGGCCTTATTATCGAGCGATTCAGCAGCGTCCGGGAGCGAATTGAATTCGGCAAGCGGCTCTATGCCGTCCTGTTCGGCGTACCGACGGTTGCTGCGGGTGTCCGATCATTCGTATCGAGCGTCCGGCACACCGGCTCCAGAGCTGATTATGCGCCGCAATTGTTCGCCCCGGTCCGGCAAGGTTTGCCGGAGAAGCCCTACAACGAGCGTCTAAAAGGCGGCCTGCTAAAACCCGGAGCCGAGCCGCCGTTCAGTCCAGAGCTTAGCGCAGCATGGCCAGACGTCCCCGTTTTGCCTCCTGAGTCGGGGGACTGGTTCGTCAGCGCCTCGGCTGTCGAGCCTTATTTTGCCAACTTGCCGCTGCCATCCACGTTCGAAATGACGAATGAATACGGATTCTTGCTGGATAAGCTGGAGCTCGCGGCTGCCGCCTCGCACCGGATTCCGGACCTGCTAGACGGGAAGGAGTAGCCCAATACCGACATGCCGATTGACACACGGCCGCAAACAATGGTATAAAATGAACAATAAGCACAAGCAACGAAGGGAAACAGTAGCGTCCGTGCACGATGTTCCAGAGAGCCGGCGGTTGGTGCAAGCCGGTACACGACCAGACGCGAATTACGTCCCTGAGCTTCTTGAACCGAAACCGTGTTAACGGAAGGACAAGACGGCTGTCGGCCGTTATCCGATAGAGTGGAATATGCTTGGCGCATGTTCAATATAGGGTGGTACCGCGATGACTCGTCCCTGTCAGATGACAGGACGGGTCTTTTTTTGTTGTGATGGCCTGTATTGCATTCGCTGCTGCTGCTCATCATGAATTCAAAGGAGAGATTCTGTTATGACACAACCAACTGCAACCGGCCTTGCGACTAATTTGCTTGAAGATCTGGAATACCGCGGCCTTATTCATCAATCGACGAACCGCGACGAGCTTCAAGAGAAGCTGAACACGGAGCCGGTTTCCCTGTATTGCGGCTTCGACCCGACGGCGGATAGCCTGCACATCGGCAGCCTGCTGCCGATTCTGATGCTTCGCCGCTTCCAGTTGGCTGGCCATCGTCCAATCGCTCTTGTCGGCGGCGGTACGGGCCTCATCGGCGATCCGAGCGGCCGCTCCACGGAACGTTCGCTGAATACGGCCGATACGGTTGCGCAATGGACGGACAGCCTGAAGCGCCAGTTGTCCCGCTTCCTCGATTTCAAAGAGGACGGCAGCGCCGCAAAGCTCGTCAGCAACTACGATTGGCTGGCGCCGCTCGACACGATTTCGTTCCTGCGCGACGTAGGCAAATATTTTACGGTCAACTACATGCTGGCAAAAGACTCGGTCGATTCGCGTCTGGCGAACGGCATCTCGTTCACAGAATTCAGCTACATGATTCTGCAAGCGTATGACTTCTACAAGCTGCAGCAAGAGCAGGGCTGTTCGCTCCAAATCGGCGGAAGCGACCAATGGGGCAACATTACGGCTGGTCTCGACCTGATCGGCAAAATGGGCGGCGGCGACGCTTACGGCATGACGATGCCGCTCGTGACGAAAAGCGACGGCAAGAAGTTCGGCAAGTCGGAATCCGGCGCCGTATGGCTCGATTCTACGAAAACATCCGTCTACACGTTCTATCAGTTCTGGATCAACACGGATGACAATGATGTCATCAAGTTCCTGAAATATTTCACGTTCTTGGACCGCGACCGCATCGAAGAGTTCGAAGCCGAGGTTCGCGAGCGACCGGAGAAACGTGCGGCGCAGCGTGAGCTGGCCCGCGAAGTGACGCGCCTTGTGCACGGCAGCGAAGCAGTGGACAGCGCAGAGCGCATTACGGAGGCGCTGTTCTCCGGCGACGTAACGAAGCTCAGTGAAGATGAGCTCGTCGAAGCGCTCGCAGGCATGCCGACGGTCGAGCAGGCAGCTGGCGAAGAGCCGCTGCTGATCGATCTGCTGTTGGCGGCGAAGGCGGCTCCGTCTAAGCGCCAAGCGCGTCAAGACATCGAGAGCGGCGCGGTGTACGTCAACGGAGAGAAGACGACGAGCATCGAGGCGGTCGTCGGCCAAGAGCAGCGTCTGCATGGCAAGTACGCCGTGCTTCGCCGCGGCAAGAAAAATTACTTCCTGGTGCGTTTCGAGTAGAATTGTCCAGTCGGCATAATCTCTGCTAGGGGATGAGCGGGCTATAGAGCATGGGGAGATCAGAGAGCAAATAAGAGTCTCTAGAAGACACTTATTTGCTGGCTGGGGAGGCGCGGCTGGAAATAAGCGTCCTCCGAAGACACTTATTCATTCGCTCCGTGTTTATTTCGGCGTCGTCGACTGGATTAAGGGTCTTGCAGAGACTCTTAATCTGTCTCTAATCAAGTAACTTTCGGAATAAGAGTCCTTCTGGGACTCTTATTTTTTTGTCCATATAGGTGAAGGGGAACAGCCACGGGCTAGACTGCTGCGTAAACGTCGAGTGACGCAAATCAATTCAATGAATAGTAGAAGTAGGATTGCGCACGTTCAAAAAGTTCCGCGCGTTGCGGAACTTGATCTTGCTGATTGGCGTTTAGGCTCCTATGCGGACCAATGAAGCGCTCATTCAAGTTAAGCAATGCTGAAAAGGCGAGTTCTTTTCTTTCGGTTCCCCAGCGATCTCCGTCATTCCGCACCAGTTCCATGCATTCAGTTGCTGAGAGCCCCCTCCATTTGGAGAAAACCGACGCCCATTGGATCAGATCGAAACGCTGTCCAGCAGGTGCCATTAGACAGCAGCCCCATCCGGAGAGCCCATCGGAGTAGAGGTGCAGCCATATAACGCTTGGCAAGCCGGCATCGACAGCCGATCGATTCGTATGTAGTTGTTCAGGATAACCGTCACATTTAAATACTTCGATGAAGGACAGTTTGCTTGTCTGCGGGCTGCCGAGACGGAGATTCAGCAGAGGTTCATCGGTTACAATCAAAGAAATCACGCTCCTAAATAAGCAAAGGGTGGGCTTGACGGGCATGCCAAATAGCCCGGCAGAGCAGAGAATGTCTACTCTCCCGGACTGCTCCGCAGCATAGGGGCTGCTTTTGTCTGACCTATTAAACTATCTAGAGGAATATTACCCTTCACGATGAGGAATGTAAAATGCAATTTATTGGCCCGTTTCCTGATTTTGAATGTTTAAACGCGTGGAAACGGATTCAATGTCTCCTGTCATTTATAGCGGCTCATTAATAGCAGCAGCTCTTCGGTCGATCTTTAGGATCGCTCAAGGGCTTCTGCTTTTTTGCGCTTGTGCCGGACAGTCATATTTTGGCATTAAAAATGGGCTGGTATAAGAACGTTTGTTCTGTATATAATAAATACGGAATAGGAACGCATGTTTGCTTATATGGAGGGGTTAGAGTGCTGATTACAGTGGAGCCGATTGCCGATTGCTGTACATCCCTCACTCGCGCGAGGACGCTGCGCCGTCCGGTGAGCCGCCATGGCTGTCGTTAGTCGTACCATTATGCTGGCCGATTGCCAGTCGTTCTATGCCAGCGTCGAGAAGGCGCATCATCCGGAATATGCGGGCAAGCCGGTCGTCGTGGCGGGCGATCCCGAGCGGAGGTCCGGCATTGTGCTGGCTGCTTGCCCGCTCGCGAAGGCGAAAGGGGTGACGACGGCCGAGCGGCTGGGCGAAGCGATAGCGAAGTGTCCGGACGTCGTGATCGTCCGCCCTCGGATGGCGGAATATATCCGGGTATCGCTGCAAATATCGGAGATTTACCGCTCCTATACCGATCTGGTGGAGCCGTACAGCATCGACGAGCAGTTCATCGACGTAACGGGAGCGCTGCACCGTTATAGCGGCGACTACGAGGAGATGGCGAGGCAGATCCAGCAGCATGTGCTGGCGGAGACGGGCATTTACTGCCGCTTCGGCATTTCGGAGAACAAAATATTAGCGAAGACCGCTTGCGATAACTATGCGAAGAAGAACGAGTCCGGCGTGTATGTGTTGCCGAAGGACAAACTGGCGGGCACGCTCTGGACGCTGCCGATTCAGAAGCTGTTCATGGCGGGCAACCGGATGACGCACCACTTCCGGTCGATGGGCATCGAGACGATCGGCGATCTCGCCAATACGCCGCTGGAGCGGCTCAAGCTGCTTATGCGGCGCAAGTTCGGCAAGAACTCGGACATTAACGCAGAGCTGTATTGGCGGATCGCCAACGGCGAGGACGATAGTCCCGTTACACCGCAGACGCATGAGGAAGCGCCCAAGTCGATCGGTCATCAGATGACGCTGCCCCGGGATTACGGCACGCTGGAGGAGCTTAAAGTCGTGCTGCTGGAACTGACGGAGCTTGTATGCCAGCGGTGCCGCGGCAAAGGGTTTATGGGGCAGGTTATCGCCGTTGGCTGCCAAGGGGCCGACTTCGACCGGCCGACCGGATTTTTCCGCCAGATGAAGATGATGGACCCGACGAATGTGACGAATCAGGTGTACCGCGCTGCGGTTCAACTGCTGGAGCGGTACTGGGACGGCAATCCGGTCCGCAAGGTAGGCGTAACGCTGGCGCAGTTCCAAGACAGCGAGCATTATCAGTTGGCGCTGTTCGATGACCGCGAGCGTTCGATGGCGCTGGAGCGGGCGACGGACGCTCTCAAGGAGAAATACGGGGATTCGATCATCATGCGCGCGGTTTCCATGACGCCTGCCGGTCAGGCGCGGGATCGTTCCGGCAAAATCGGAGGTCATTACAAATGAGTAAGAAACTGCAAGGCAACGGCTTGTGGGAGTCGAGCCGCATGATGCTGCCCGAGCATAAAGCCGAAATTGTGAGCAGCGCCAAAGCGGCAAAGTATCGGCAGCCTTCAGAGCTTGACGAGCATGAGTGGGAGCAGATTTCGCGCGCGGTAGCAGAGTCGATGGAGCTGCGGCAGCCAATTGCGCTGCGGATGTATCATCCGTACGAGGAGACGAAGGTGATCGGGACGGTGGAACGGATCGACCATTACCGCGGGCGGTTCATGGTAGACGGTGAATGGTTCGAGATTCGGCATATCGAGGGCGTCGACGAGTATTCGGCTTAATCTTATTTGGAAGCATGCATGTCTAATTTATCATTCTATTGATACAGGGGGCTGCCGGTTAACGGCAGCCCTCATTATGCTGCTATGGCAGACGAGGCAGTCTGCGCGTACATAATTATCGGCCCAATTATCCAACATAAGAATTAGCTGGAAAACCGTTCATTGGAGAGGGGGGCTTGCGCTTGTTCAGCAACAAGGAGAAAGGCCCGAGCGGACCGAAGCCGGACAGCGGCAAGCCGGAGCCGCTCAGTACGAACCTTGGCGTAAACATTAAGATGCTGACCGCCAAGCTGGGGGAGAGCAGCGATTTCGTCATCCGGGCACTGCGCAGCGACGCGATGCCAGGCGTCGAGATGGTGATCGCTTATATCAAAGGAATTGTAGAAGAGGACGCGATTCATCAGAACGTCATCAACCCGGTAATGGGATGGTCTGCTCCGCCGGGCAAGTCGAGCTGGATCGAGACGCTGCGCCAACGGGTCATTACGACCGGGTCGACGAAGCAGGTCTCGATGCAGGAGGAGGCGGTCAATGCGCTGCTCGACGGACAATGTCTCATACTGACCAACGGATTCCGCGAAGCGATCGCCGCCGATACGAGCGGAGGCGAGCAGCGCTCGGTAGCAGAACCGAATACGCAAACGGTTATTCGCGGGCCGCAATACAGCTTCACCGAGAACATCGCAACGAACATCGGACTGCTGCGCCGGATTGTCCGTTCGGCTGACTTCCGATTGCGATCCTACACCGTAGGCCGGAAGACAAGGACGACGGTCGGTCTAGTATATATGAACAATATTACCGACCTTCATGTCGTGAAAGAAGTCGAAGAACGAATCCAGGCGATCGATATCGACGGCATTCTGGAAAGCAACTATATCGAAGAGTTTATTTCGGACCAAACCTATACGCCTTTCCCGACGATGATGAATACGGAACGTCCGGATACCGCCGCAACGTATTTGCTGGACGGTCAAATGATTATTCTGGTGGACGGAACACCGTTCGCATTAGCCGGGCCGGTAACGTTCTTTCATTTCTTCCGCTCGGCGGAAGACAATTATCAGCGGTTTGACATTTCGACGTTTCTTAGGCTGCTTCGGTACGGAGCGTTTCTCGTATCGATGCTGCTGCCTTCGCTCTTTATCGCCATCACAACGTTCCATCAGGAAATGCTGCCCACGCCGCTGCTCATCAGCCTGGCGTCGCAGCGCGAAGGCATTCCTTTCCCTGCGCTGGTCGAAGCGCTGCTCATGGAGTTGACATTCGAGGTGCTGCGGGAAGCGGGAGTCAGGATGCCGCGGGCGGTCGGTCCGGCGATCTCCATCGTCGGCGCACTCGTACTCGGCCAGTCGGCGGTACAAGCCGGACTCGTATCGCCTGCAATGGTTATCGTTGTGTCGTTCACGGCGATCTCGAACTTCGTGACGCCGCAGATGAGCATGGCTAGCGCATCGCGGCTGATCCGGTTCACGCTTATGCTGCTTGCGGGCATGCTCGGCATATTCGGCATAATGGCCGGCATGCTGTTCCTCATTATTCATATGACGGGGCTGCGATCGTTCGGCGTGCCATACATGGCGCCGTTTGCTCCGGTGAAAAGAGAGACCTGGCTGGATATGCTTATTCGTCTGCCGTGGTGGGCACGCGTCTTCCGGCTTGTTGCGGTGAGCAGTGTCAATCCGCGCAGGCAGAGAGGGCATAGGCCCCGCCATCAGAAGGAGTAGCCGTTCATTCATTCATTCATTCATTCATTCATTGTCGACGGGGGGATTGTGATATGCGCTGCGGAGGGAACCGATTGGCTTGCTGTGCGATGCTGGTAGTCTTGATGAGCGCAATCATAACCGGCTGCAGCGGCCGGACCGAACTTAACGAGATTAGTATCGTGTCGGCTTCCGGCATCGATTGGAAGGACGGCAAATGGATCGTCTCGTATCAACTCGTGCTTCCGCAAGCGATTTCCAGTCACGGCATGGGCGGCGGAGCATCGGGCGCTGCGCCGATCAACGTCTTCTCGACGTCCGGCGACTCGATACGCGGAGCGATCAGCAAGTCGAGCTACGAGATGTCGCGGCGGCTGTATTTTTCGCAAAATCAAATCGTCGTCGTCAGCGAGCGTGCGGCAAAGCACGGATTGACGAGCTTGTTCGACGCGTACTTGCGCAACCCCGACTCGCGTGAAACGGTCAACATCTTCCTGACAAAGCATAGCGCGCGGGACATCCTTGAGCACCTCATTCCACTGGAGGAAATTCCGGGTGCGGCCATTGCGAGGATGATCGTAAACGAAGAGAACAATGGTTCAACGCTGCCGAATATGACGGTGTACCGGGCGCTGCTCGAGCTGCTTGGCCCTACGAAATCGTCGGGCATTCCGAGCTTGGAGATTTCGGGAACCGATCCGCTCGATTCGACGCAAAAAACAGCCAAAACCTACTCCAGCTCCAAAATAAAGCTGGCGGAGCTAGGACTTCTCCAAGACGATAAGATGGTCGGCTGGCTGACGCGCGACCAAAGTTACGGCGTCATGTGGGTGCGCGGACAAATCAAGCAAAGCACCGTATGGTTCACGTGCGACGACAACCATCCAGGGGAGAAGGCTGTCATGAAAGTTCATCATATGAAGACGAAACGCAAAGCGGTGAAGGACGGCGATAATTGGAAGCTGGATGTCCGCATTAAGGCCAGAGGCACGCTTCTGGAGTATCCTTGCGAAGCGGACCTTAGCAAGCCAGCCAGCATAGCGGCGTTGGAGCGGCGGGCGGCGGACAAAATCGCTCTCATGGCGAATTCAGGCTTCAAGGCCGTTCAAGAACAGAAGGCGGACATCATCGGCTTGGGCGTAGCCGTCCGGCTTCAATACCCGCGGCAATGGGACGCCATAATGAAGCGGTGGAACGAGCAAATTTTTCCGGAAGCTAAGATTGACACGAAAGTCGATGTCGTCATTGAGAGAACCGGCATGAGCACCGATTCATTCCGGAAGATGCAGAAAAAGGCTGGCGGCAGCTAAAGGGCGGAAAGGGGCGGATTATGAACCGGATCGGATCGTATCAGTTGTTCGTTATGGTTATCATGTTTCATATCGGCAGCACGCCTCTGTTCCTGCTCGGCAGCAAGGCCAAGCAGGACTCATGGATCGCCGTAGTGATAGGAGCTGTGGCCGGAGTCATCGTCATGACCGTATTCGTTGCGCTGCAGCAGAGAAAGCCCGATGCGGGGCTGATCGAGCTGCTGAGGCTAACGGTCGGACGCTGGATGGCGGTTGTGATCGGACTTCTGTATGCCGTATTCTTCGCCTATCAATCGATGCGCAACGTGCGCGATTTCGGCGAACTGACGTCGTTGTCGCTGCTGCAGAACAGTCCGAAATGGATTATCATGGGCATTATTATGTTTATAGCTTGGTATACAGTCATTAACGGGAACGAGTCGTTCTTCCGGACGACGCAGCTGCTGTTCATCGTTGTGCTCGGCAGCTATTTCCTGCTGGGGATGCTCGTGCTGCTGAAGGGCCTTCCTAATGTCCGAATGCTTCGCCCGGTACTGGAGCAAGGCTTGATGCCGGTCGTACGCGCCGCTTTGCCGGATATCTTCTCCTTCCCGTTCACCCAAGGGGTTATCTTTCTTGTATTCTGGAAGTTTGCGGCGAACCGGAAGGCGATACGAAAAACCGCGTATTGGGGTTACACGGCTGGCGCCTTATTCATCGTGCTCATGAATGCGATGATCGTATCGGTCCTTGGGCCGCTGGCTGCCGTGTCCGCATTGCCGTACTTGGAAGTGGTTCAACTCGTACAGGTCGCTAATTTCGTCGAGCGGCTCGACGTCGTCGTCACGCTGCTGCTGTTCATTGGTTTGTATATTAAATTGACCGCTTTCTATTTGGGGGCGGCCATTGTTCTTCGTGAGCTGTTCCATATTTCGTACAAATGGGGAGCAGTGATCATCGGGGCAGCGATTTATGGGACCTCCTTCTTGGAACGCAACAATACGGTCCATCTGTGGATCGGGCTCGGCATCAGCTTGAAGGTCAGCCTCGTCATGCAGGTCGGCATACCGGTCGTGCTGTTGCTGCTCGCTGCCTTCCGCATTCGGGGGACGAAGCAGACGAATACGCCAGTTTCCGCAGCAGAAGGGAAGGCGGGGTAACATGCAGCGAATCGGAACGCATCAGCTCTATGTCGGTATCATTATGTTTATTCTAGGCAACACGCCATTGTACGAGCTTGGCGTGAAAGCGCGGCAGAACGCGCCGCTTGCGATGCTGGTTGGATCCGCGGCTGGCTTGCTGTTGGCGGGCATGTATTTATGGCTTTACCGCCGCGCCCCGGAAGCTGGATTGACGGAATTGTACCGGCTGCATTTTGGCATGTGGCTTGGCAGCGCAATTGCGCTCATGCACGCGACGGAGCAGGGCTATGAAGCGATGAACCAAATATGGAATTATGCGGACTTGACATCGCTTACGCTGCTTGGGAGCGCCCCAGCCTGGCTAATCAAGCTCATTGCATGCTTATTGTCTACTTATACGGTGATCAAGGGCGTGGAAGTGTTGTTTCGGGTCATCGAGCTGTTGTTCCCGCTGACGCTCGCCAGCTATTTGCTTATCGCTGCCATGCTTTATTTGAATAAGCTGCCCGATTGGCATCTGCTGATGCCGTTCGTCGGATTCGATACGATCGTACGAGCCGCGATTCCGCAGATTATGGTCTTTCCGTTCGGCCAAATCATAACGTTTCTTGCGATCTGGCAATTTGCGAATGAAACATGCAAAGTGACAAGAACGACTTTGCTCGCTTACATGACCGTCACGGTCATGCTGGTATACGGCAATGCGGTGATCATGTCCGTACTCGGGCCGCAGATGTCGTCAGGAACCTTCGTCCCGCTGCTGGAGGTCGTTCAACTGATTCAGCTTGGGGGGTTCATCGAGCGGCTCGACATTATCGTGACGCTGCTTCTGTTCTTCGGTTTATATGTGAAGCTGTCCGTGCTCTATATGGCGACGGTGCTGCTCATACAACCCGTGCTGCGCTGCAGTTGGAAAGCATGCGCTTGGGGCGTAGGCGGACTGCTGTTTGCCGCAACCTTCGTGGAACGGAATTATGCCGTCCACATATGGAATGCGGTCCATATTCTAATGCCGTATAACTTCGTTTTTGAAATGGCCATTCCGGCCGTCATGCTGGTAATCGGCGCGCGCAGGGTGGCAAGGAAGGCGGCGATGAACCGCACGGCCTTGCAGACAAAATAAATGTATAACCCGTGTAGTTTGTCCAATCAAAGCCGATGCGATTTCCATACTGTATAGTAACTTGAATTACAGGAGGTGAATCGCAATGGGTACTTTTTTGGATATGAGAAGTTCCATGAACGCGAATGCATCCGGCTCTATCGGCGTTAGTTTGACGACTACTCCTCAACTTTTCGGTATTATCGGTCTGCAAACGAGAAACGTAGCTAACCCGATCGTTACGCTGTCGGGCACGGTTGGCATTAGCGGCGGCGCACTTGGCAACACGTTCACAATCGAAATCGTTCGCGGTCTTACGGGCGGAACGACGATCTACTCGGCTCAACAAGCAATCGCTCTGAACGTACTGAACGGTTCCGACATTTACAGCTTCAACGCACAAGACTTGCTTGCACCAGCAGCAGCAGAAACGGTCTACTCGGCATTTATTTCTGGCGGACCATTAGCTGTTCTGACAGGCGCTCGCAACGGCCCTGAAACGTTCTTCGGCATCGCTTCCTCTACGGTCTAACGTATGTACTAGCAACCCCAAAAGTTATGCGCTCATGCCGGGCGCATAACTTTTTTGCGTTTGGGCGCGGGTGTCCAAACGCATAGGGAGGGCGCTACATACGATAGGAAACAACATATGCGCGCAAGGAGGGCTCCCGTGATAACGATAAGCTTGTGCATGATCGTGAAGAACGAGGAGGGGGTACTGGCAAGATGTCTCGATTCGGTCGCTGATCTGATGGATGAGATCAACATCGTCGATACGGGCTCGACGGACAGCACGAAGGAAATTGCGGCGAAGTATAATGCCCGCATCTTCGACTTTGAGTGGATCGATGACTTTGCGGCAGCGCGCAACTTCTCGTTCGATCAGGCAACCTGCTCGCACATCATGTGGCTGGATGCCGACGACATTTTGAAGGAGAAAGACCGGAAGCTGCTGCGCGAACTGAAGGAAGAGATGCCGGAAGATATCGATTCTATTATTATGGAGTACCATTTGGCGTTCGATAAGGCTGGCAATGCGGCGGCAGGAGCAAGGCGCAACCGGATTGTCAGACGGGAGAAAGGATACCGTTGGCATAGTCCGATTCACGAGTTTCTCGACGTTCGGGAAGGGAAATTGTTTATTTCGGAAGCAGCCGTCTCTCATGAACGGATGGGAGATCATTCGTCGAGGAATATGGAAATTTTCAAAAAAAAATTGCTAGGTGCTTCGGCAGAGCTCGAAGGGCGCAGCTTGTTTTATTATGCGAACGAATTGGTCGATCAGCAGATGTATGCGGAGGCAGTGGAACATTACGAGCGGTTCGTCTCTTCACCGGGCGACTCGCCGGAGGACCGGGTGTTCGCGTACAGCAAGCTTGCGGAGTGTTACCATCATCTCGGCCAACTGGACCATAAGCTGCAATCGCTGCTGTTGAGTCTGCAGTACGATAAGCCGCGGGCCGATTTCTGCTGCTCGATCGGTTATTGCTTCGAAGGGAAGGGAAATTATCCGGCGGCGGTTCATTGGTACGAAACGGCGTTAACGCTGCCGAAGCCGAAGTTCCATATGGGGCTGCTTAATCTGGTCTGTTGGACATGGATGCCGCATGTGCAGCTGTGCATTTGTTATGCGAGGCTTGGAGAATTGGAGAAGGCGTACGAGCATAACGAGAAGGCGCTCCATTATTTGCCTGCGGACGAAAATTTGCTCGACAATAAGGTGCGTCTGGAGGAAGCGCTCGGCTTGTCGGAAGCGAAGCAGGCCGGCGGGGACGAACCAGCTGCTGCTGAAGACGGCGGATCGGAGACGACATGCTGACGAGCATCGTAATGGTGACCTACAACAAGCTGGCTTATACCGTGCAGTGTATCGACAGCATTAGGCGGCATACGGAAGACGGAACCTACGAGCTGATTGTCGTCGATAACAACTCAGAAGACGGGACGCCTGAATGGTTGGAACAACAGCCGGATGTCCGGCTCATCCGGAACGATTCGAACGCAGGCTTTCCGAAGGCGACCAATCAAGGGCTGGAGCAAGCGGCTGGCGACTTGCTTATGCTGCTGAACAACGATACGGTCGCAGCGCCAGGCTGGCTGGACAATTTGAAGCGGGCGCTGCTCAGCGGAGACGATATCGGCGCGGTCGGGCCTGTCACGAATAACGCCTCCTACTCAACAAGCATACCGGTTCCCTATGCGTCGACGGATGACATGGAGCCGTTCGCCGCGGACTATAACCGTTCGGACCCGGCGAAATGGGAGGAGCGGATAAAGCTGATCGGCTTCTGTCTGCTGATGAAGCGGGAAGCGTACGAGAAGGCAGGACCGCTCGACGAACAGTTCGGCATTGGCAACTTCGAGGACGATGATCTATGCTTCCGGATGCTGCTGTCGGGTTATAAGCTGCTGCTGTGCCGCGATACGTTCATCCATCATTACGGCAGCGTTTCATTCGGCGATGACCGGTCTGAATTTCTTAAGCTGCTTGCCCGCAATACGGATATCTTTCAACAAAAATGGGGGCTCAATCCGGAATCGGCAATGAGCATCCGGTTCGATATGCTGGGTGTTCTTACGGACCAGCTTGAGGAAGGCGCGCCTCTGCGCGCGCTCGAGATTGGCTGCGCTTGCGGAGCTACGCTGCTGGCATTGAAGTTCCGCTATCCGGGATCGGAGCTGTTCGGTGCAGAGCGGACCGAAGCGGCGGCCCGAATCGCGAGGGCAGCAGGCATTCATATATTCGCGTCCGGACGGCCGGATGATTGGACCATACCGGACGGTACGCTGGACCTCATTCTGATTAGCAATGCGCACGCCTACGCAGAGCATACCGATCAACTGAACAAGCTGATACGCAAGCTTCGGCCGGGAGGCTGCATCATAGCCGGTTTCCGGAATAGCCGGTATTACCGGTACGCCGATCAGACCGGAGGCAGCGGCGGCGGGGAGAAAAAGCAAGCGGCGTATGCGACGGACCAAGCGGGCGAGCGGTTTCTAATGGCCGGCATCGGCCGTCTCCGGTACGCGCTGGCGCTGGAGCCGAACGCAGACCGCGACGAGGCTGCGCTGGCGGCGGCTGCCGAGCGGGAAGAAGGCGTGCCGCAAGAAGAGCTGGCTTCCGCTTACTTCCTGCTGTCGGGCAAGCGGGCCGCGATCGCGTCTGATCGTGCGGCCCGGCAGGCGCAGGCTCCTGCGCCAGCGCCTGAGTACGTGCAGACGGCGGAGCAGGAGACGCAGCGCCGGCAGGCACTGGAGCTAGAGCAGGCGCCGGAGCAGGAGCGGACGGCAGGGCGTCAGGCGGCGGAGAAGGCGGGGCCAGGGCAGGGACCGTGGCAGGGACCGGGGCGAACTGCGGAACCTGTGGAGACGGCAGAGTGCGCGGCGTCCGAAACAGCTGCGCCAGGCTTGGCGTCCGAGGCGGATTCGGACCAGTTGGAAGAGCAGAACGACGTTGCGTTTACCGGCGAGCGGCTGGTCGTGAACCAAGAAGTGAAATCGTTGTTCCGCGACGTCTACAACGAGCATATCGTGCGGTATGAGGCCGCGGCAGGACGCGTATCCGGCTTGCATGTGCTTGATGCCGCTTGCGGAGCGGGATACGGTGCGCGGATGCTTCGGGATGCAGGCGCCGCATCGGTCATCGGCGTCGATATCGACGCCGAAACAGTCCGGCTCGCGCAGCGGGATTACGGCCATCCGGGCATTGTCTTCATGCAGGGCGACGTATTAAATTTGCCGTTCGCAGACGAAACGTTCGACGCGGTCGTCTCCTTCGAGACGATCGAGCATGTCGAAAGCGGGTACGATTGGATACGGGAATCCGCGCGCGTGCTGAAGCCGGGCGGATGGTTCATCGTCTCGACGCCGAACCGGGCCGTAACGAATGCGTCGAACTATTGGGAAGATCAACCGTTCAATCCGCATCACCGGTTCGAGTACCGGACCGGCGAGCTGATCGGCGACTTGCTGGCGCATTATTCGATCGAGGAGCTGCATGGGCAGCATTGGGTCGACGACTCTCGGTTCGCGGCAATGCGCTGGCTCCGCCAAATGAATGACCAGAGCGCGGACCGAAGTGAAGCGAACGTCATCCGCGAGACCGGCAGCGAGCTTCTGCCGTTCCGGCAGTTCCGGAGCGGCGAACCGATGTACATCGTCGCCGTGTGCCGCAAGCGGAAAGGAGGCGCACCGGAATGAAGGTCGTCATATTGGCAGGCGGGCTCGGAACGAGAATTAGCGAGGAATCGCATCTCAAGCCGAAGCCGATGATCGAGATCGGCGGACGGCCGATTTTATGGCATATTATGAAAATTTACGCTCATTACGGCTTCACGGACTTTGTCGTCTGCCTTGGATACAAGGGATACGTGGTGAAGGAATACTTCGACCACTATTTTTTGCACGAATCGGACGTGACATTCGACTTCACTGGCGGCGACCAAGCGGCGCGGATCATTCACCGGCATCAGGCAGAGCCGTGGCGGGTAACGCTCGTCAATACCGGGCTTGAAACGATGACGGGCGGACGGCTGAAACGGGCCGCGCGGTATTTGAAAGACGAGACGTTCATGCTGACGTACGGAGACGGAGTGACGAATCTGGATTTGCGGAAGCTGCTCGCCTTTCACCGTTCGCACGGCAAATTGTCAACCGTTACGGCGGTTCAGCCAGTCGGACGGTTCGGTACGATCGTATTGAACGACGATCAATCGGTTACGACTTTTGCAGAAAAACCCCCTGGTGACGGTCACTGGGTAAGCGGCGGATTTTTCGTTATGGAGCCGGGCGCGCTCGATCGGATCGACGGAGACGATACGATGCTGGAGAAGGAACCGCTCGAGCGGCTGGCGGGAGAAGGCGAGCTGATGGCTTACCGGCATACTGGATATTGGCAGTCGATGGATACGATGCGGGATAAAGCGATGCTGGAAGAGCAGTGGCGTTCGGAAGGCGCGCCGTGGAAGGTTTGGGATTGAGCGAAGGACAGCCGGCCGGCTTGTGAAGGGCATCGGCAGGCGGGATAAGGGAGCGGTGAGGCAGCGGTGAGCGGAAAACACCGGTTTTGGGAAGGTAAGCGGGTATTCGTGACCGGACATACCGGGTTCAAAGGGACATGGCTGAGCTTGTGGCTTCGGATGCGCGGCGCGGAGGTCATTGGCTACAGTGACGGGCTGCCGACCGGGACGGCGATGTACCGGATCTGCGGACTCGAGCTTGATTTGCCATGGATACGCGGCGATGTGCGCGATGGAGATAAGCTGCAGCAATCGATGCGCGACACGAAGCCGGATATCGTATTTCATCTGGCGGCTCAGCCGCTAGTCCGCCGTTCATATGCGTCTCCCGCGGAGACGATCGCCATTAACGTGACGGGCACAGCGAACGTGCTCGATGCAGTCAGGCGCCAGCCGACCGTCCGGGCGGTCGTCGCTGTGACTTCGGACAAATGCTATGCGAACCGGCAATGGGAGTATGGCTACCGGGAGCATGATGCGCTCGGCGGGGCGGACCCGTATTCGGTAAGCAAAGCGTGTGCGGAGCTTGTCGTCGATGCGTACCGGCGATCCTTCTTCGCGCATTCACCGGGCGCGGGGAGCATTGGCGCATTGGCAGCGGCGAAAGGAATTGCGGACGCGGGAACTGCGGCGGCTGCCGCCGTCGCGACCGTTCGCGCCGGCAACGTCATCGGCGGCGGCGATTTCGCGCCGGAGCGGATTGTGCCGGACTGTGTCCGATCGGTGCAATCCGGGACGCCGCTGCTGCTTCGCTATCCGGAGGCGGTACGGCCGTGGCAGCATGCGCTTGATCCGCTGTCAGGTTATATGAAGCTTGCTGAGAGGCTATACCAGGAACAAGGAGCAGCTTACGCGGAAGCGTGGAATTTCGGGCCGCCGGCCGGTCAGGAACTGACGGTACGCGAACTAGCCGGCGCTATTGCTGCGAAATTAGGGGCGCCTGCTCCGATCGAGCATGCGGAAGCAGATCAACCGCATGAGACAGCCGTGCTGCGTCTGGACAGCTCGAAGGCGCGGGCGCGGTTAGGGTGGTTTCCTGTCTGGGATGCGGAAGAAACGATCCGGCATACGGCGGATTGGTATGCGCAATGGCTGCAAGGCGTGCCGATGCAGGATGTAACCATGAGGCAGGTGCGGCTGTTCGAAGCGGTGGAGCAGGCAAGCCGGCCGCAGTCGGAAGGCGGGGGGTAAAGCGATGGGCAACGATGCGGAAGAACGGTTGGCGGGAGCGCTGCCGATACCGGAAACGGAAGGGCGGGAAGCGTCTGCGGCGATGACGGAACATACCGCTTCAAAACAGTCGTGTCGGTGCCGGGTGTGCGGCAGCGGCCCGTTGAGCAGATGGGTGCATTTGCCCGCGATGCCGCTTACGGAGGAACTGCGTCCGCTAGACGATCGTTCCGCTCCGTTCCTTGCGGACATCGATGTGTACGTTTGCGCCGATTGCGGCGTCTCCCAGACGGTCGGCGAACGCGATCTGTCGCCGTATTATGTCGATTACGGGTATACGGTCGGCCAATCGCCTTTCGCGGCACGGTTCATGCAGCGGCTGGCGGATACCGTTCGCGACCGGTACGGACTGCAGCCGGGCTTCACGGTTATCGAGATCGGGTCGGGCGACGGCGCGCAGCTCGAGTGCTTCCGGCGGGCGGGTGCCGACGTATACGGCGTCGAGCCTTCGTCGGAGTTGTGCCGTGCGAGCCGGCAGCGGGGAGTCCCCGTGATGGAAGCGTTGTTCGAGCCAGAGACGGCCGCGCTGCTGCCGGAGCCGTTCCGTCCCGCAGATGTGCTGTTAATGACCTATACGTTTGATCATTTGCCTGATCCGGCAGGAACGCTCGCCGCGGCGCGTGACGTGCTGCATCCGGGAAAAGGGTTGCTGGTGCTTGAGGTGCACGATCTGGCTCGAATTGTCGAGCGGAGGGAATATTGCTTGTTCGAGCATGAGCACTACACCTATTGGACAGCGAGGACGCTGGGCGAAGCGCTGGGAAGAAGCGGGTTCCGGCTGCTGACGACGGATCTGCTGCCGGAGAACGAAAGGCGAGGCAACTCGCTGCTTATCGCAGCCGCACCGACCGATGCGGCACACTCGCCGGATCGCTTGCTTCTAGTGGACGAGGAAGCGCAGATCGATTATGACGAATTTCAACGCGAGCTGGACAGCGGCATTGCTGCGTTGGATGCGTTCGTCGAGCGCGAAGCGGCAGCCGGACGGCGGATTGCCGGATATGGCGGTGGAGGACGCGGAGTCATGACGATGGCGGCGATGGCATCGTCATGGCGGTTGGCATACGTATGCGATGCCAACACCGGATTGCACGGCAGGCGCGCGCCGAAATCGGGCGTGCCGGTGGCGGACATAAGCCGATTGGCTCAGCAGCCGGTCGATACGCTGATCGTATTCAGCTACGGCTATATGGACGAAATTCGCGAAGCGGTCATGAAGCTTCCGGGCGCACCGAACCGGATCGTTTCGATGCTCGATATTTTGAAGTGAGGGATTGTCATGGACAGGATGCGTAACGGGATGCCGAATGCAGACGGCAGACAGCATGCGGCAGTCGTGACTGGCGCCGCCGGGTTTATCGGCGCCGCCGTCTGCCGGCGGCTGCTTGCGCTCGGATGGCGCGTATACGCGGTCGTCCGGCCGGGGTCGGCGAACCGGCGTCTGCCGGAGCAGCATCCTTCGCTTCATCTTATCGAAGGAGATTTGATGCGGCTGCCGGAATGGACCGGGCGTTTGGAAGAGGCTGTACGCCGCAGCGGTCCAATCGGGGCATGGCTTCATCTCGGCTGGACGGGCGTAGCGGGAGCGGCGAGAAACGATGCGGTGCAAGCCTCGAACGTGGAGGCAGTATTGGAATCGGTGCGGACGGCCGCTCGGCTCGGATGCTGCTGTTGGATCGGAGCCGGCTCCCAGGCGGAATATGGCAGGCTCGAAGGACGGGCGGATGAAGAGGCGGCTGAGGCGCCGACGACCGGTTACGGCAGAGCGAAGCTTGCGGCGGGGAAGGCGGCGCTCGCAGAGGCACAGCATCTCGGGATTAGCGGCAGCTGGGTGCGGATATTCAGCGTATACGGTCCGGACGACAACAGCGTCTGGCTTATTCCGGCCATGACGCGGCAGCTGCTGGCGGGAGAAAGTCCGGCACTGACGCCGGGCGGGCAACGGTGGGACTATCTGTATGTCGACGATGCAGCGGATGCATTCGCCGCGCTTGCGGAGAGGGGCGTCAATGCGGCGGCGGCTGCAGTTGCGGCTGAACTGCTAATTGAACTGCCGGTTGAACTGCCGGTTGATTCCGTCAGCGATTCAGCGGAAATGCCGGTATCGTTAGCGGAACCAACCGAATCGGATGGTCGGACGGGGAAGACGGGGAAGCAAGCGGCCGACACAGGGCTATACAATCTCGGCTCGGGAGAAAGCCGTACGATACGGGAAATTGCCGAGCTTGTTCGCGCTGCCGCTGCCCGTTGGATGCCAAGGAGATTGCACCGCAATGAAGCTGGCCGCGAGGCAGACGGCAGCGGCGATAGCGAGGACCGGCTGGTGCCGCC
>NZ_BILZ01000074.1 GCF_004000825.1 Paenibacillus kobensis NBRC 15729
GAACGTCGTTACAAATTCACCTTGGTATACGCCGTAGTTAGGCAGCCAGTAGATGTGGCCGTCAGCTGGATCTTTCATTTGCTCCCAAACTTTAGCATAGTGCTCTTTCAGACGCGGAGCGTTTTGCTCGATCAGGTCTTCCAGCGGAATCATTGCTCCGGCATTTACCAGCTTAGGATTAGCTGTGATGATGTCCGGGTAGTCGCCGCCAGCGATCATTACGCCGAGCTTTTGCTCGATGTCGCCTACGAGGTACTCCTCTTTCATCGTTACGCCGAGCTCGTCTTTAATCTTTTTGTAGATCTTGTTGTCTTCGTTCGGAATTGGACCTTGAGCACCGATGAATGCCGAAATCGTGATCGGTTTTACCTGCTCAGCGGCTGGATCTTTTGCCGTATCCGTTCCCGTATCCGTCGTCGTGGTAGCGGTTGCATCTGCTGGCTTAGGATCTTCCTTCTTGTCCGAACAAGCAACCAACAAAGTGCCGAGTGTCAGAACAGTGGCCATGCTCAGCATAGCCGATCTTTTTACGTTAACCCCCATGCAATGTCCCTCCTTAACTTTTACGGAACTGTTTATGAAGTATCTAAAGGTGTTCCGTACCCTTTTTATTATCTACTTTTTGAATACGGTTACAATTCACGTATTATAGGTTAACCCCCCCGAAAATTATGAAACAACGGGGGGATTCGACACGTTCGTGAATTCTGTCGGCTTAGAATGAAAGCGCTTTTCATATTCTTTCAAAAAATGGTTATAGTGCGAATAGCCTACGCTTTCCGCGATATCGACCATCTTGCGCTGAGGCTCTGCCTGCATCTGCTGTCTAGCATCCTCGATACGCAAATCGTGCACATACTCCAGGATGCCGCGGTCGTAGCGCGCTTGAAACGCCTGGCCTAAGTAAGACGGATTCATGAAGAAACGTTCCGCGAGGTCCTTGACCGTAATCGATTCGCGGTAATGATCAAGTATATATTTCTCCGCTTCCTTAAGCGGGTGCTTGCCTCTCTCTTCCCTTTTCTTGACCAGCTCGTCAATAACATCGATAGCAAAACGGTTGAACGTATCGAACCGGTTCTCCAGATCGTTCATTGCATTCATGGAAGCTCCGCGCTCCTCCCATGTTCTGAACACGGCGGACGTATCAATATCCGATTCTTTCAACAGCAACAGGCAGCGGTAGACGAGATGCTCGATGAACGAGACGATCCACGCCGGATCAACGCGCCGCTCGCGGAATAGGACTTTCATCCGTTCAATCTCGCCTGCGAGACGGGACTTATCGCCCCATTCCACCGCCTCCAGCAACACCTGATTCTCCCAGCATCCGTTAAGCTCAGACGAAGCCAAGCCTGCATCTTCCTGTGCATAAAGAACCAACTCGCTGCCGGATGTCTCGAAGAAAAAGTTTTTCATGCATTCGGATGCGGACCAATAGGATTTCCTTATATCAGATAGCTCATGCTGCGGAAGACCGACAGAAATACGATATTGCGAAGCCGACAATAACCGCTGCAGTTCATCAATAACAAGCTGCGAGTCTCCGCTGCCTTGCTTCATTCCATGCACGAGCAGAAACGTGCTTGCGCTCTGAACAAGCACATAGAGATGCTCGAATTCCGACGACAGCTGCTTGATCGGCAACCCGATCGACTCGTCCCCGCTCCATTCCAGCAGCATCACACGCCATTCCCCGCACTGCCCGGACAACGTCTGAACGAGTGCGGAATCCGCTTCCGTCAGTAAAGGGCTTTCATTTCCGATCAGCCGATGCATCACTTCCTCTGGATGCTCTCGTCCGTCTTGACCCTGCTCGACAGCCACGCGGCGCTCTTCGTCCAGCTTGTGCTGGATATCGGTCATAACAGCAGAAGCTTCGCTTGGGATAATCGGCTTGAGCAAATAATGCGCAACTCCGCTCCGCAGCGCCCGCTGTGCAAATTCAAAATCACTGTACCCGCTGAGCACGACGAAATGAATTTTATAATCGGTTAGTTCGTTCGCCCGCTCAATCAGCTCCAATCCATCTACAGCAGGCATACGAATATCGGTGAAGACTACATCAGGCTTCAGTTCCTGAATCGCCTGAACGGCTTCCTCCCCATTCTCGCAAGTGCCGCATATTTCGAATCCGTAGGCTTCCCAATCGATAAACAGCTTTAACCCTTCAATAGCGAGAGGTTCATCGTCGACTAACAAAGCTTTATACATTCGGAAGCTCTCCTCTCTCTAGAAATTGAGCGCGAATCGGCATTCTAAACATCACTCTCGTCCCGCTGTCCGGCTCGCTGTCGATCCGGAAGTCGACCCTGTCGTCATAGTACAATCGGAGCCGCTGATAGACGTTGCGCAACCCTATGCTTTCACCGTTGCTTCGCGGTTCCCGCACCAGCTCCTTAATGGCGCCGAGTTGCTCCGGACTCATGCCGATGCCGTTATCTTCAACTTCGACGATCATATAGGCTGAAACAATTTTGACATCGATCCGAATTTGGCGCATGCCCTTGACCGCCTGAAGTCCATGCTTGCAAGCATTCTCGACAAGCGTCTGCACACACATCTTCGGTACCGGCAGCCCCTCTGCTCCTTCATCAATCCGTATCGTATAGTCGAACCGGTCGGAGAACCGGAATTTCTCGATTTGCAAATACATTTCGGTAAAATGAAGCTCCTCGCGCAAAGGCACCAAATCCTCGGACCAGTCAATCATCCGGCGCAGCAGCAGCGATAAGTTGCGAATAATTTCTGTTATATCCTTATACTTATTCTTGGCGCTGACGACGAGAAGCGCATTAAGCGTATTAAACAAGAAATGAGGATTCATCTGGCTTTGCAGCAAATTCATCTCGGCCCGTACGCTCTCAAGCTCCAGATCCTTCTTCTGGATCTCCAGCTCATACACGTCATGGATAAGGGAATGAATTTTCGTCGTCATCATATTGAAGCTCCGGATGAGCCCGCCGATCTCATCCTTGCCTTCCATCGTCTCGATCAAGTCGAACTTGCCGTTCTTTACTTTGGTCATATGGCGCAGCAGACGTTTAATACGGTCATTATACGAACGGAGAATAATAATAATTAGCGCCGTTGGAACAAATGTGCTTACAATGCCGACTACCCAAATAAATTTCCTCGACTCGAACAGTGCTGCAGAGATACGATGCGGGTCAGCCGTGCCGATAAGCTTCCAGCCTGCGAAATAATTGGCTTGACCGAGCGGACGTTCGAATACGAGCGAATTGCCTTCGTCTGCCGACTCATTTTCCTTATATATAGGGAAAGCTTCATTGTCGTTAAGCCTCGGTTGGTTGGTAGAGAATACGATTCTGCCGTACGGATCAATGAGCGACAAGTCCAAGTCCAGCTTATCCTGATTAATTAATTGATCGATCCGGCCAATGCTAATATCGATCTTCAGCCATTTCTGGTACGAGCTGTAGATCGGGTACTCGTTCATTTCGCGTACGACGCTGAAATATGTTTTCTTCTTCTCCGCGTTCATCGGGCTAGGCTCTCTGTGCACGAGCAAGCCGATCGGCCCGCCGACTTGCTGCATAAGACCGTACCAGACGCTGCTGCGGATACTGTCGGACAAGAAGAAATAGTTCCCTCCGCTCTCGATCGTCGGGTTATCCGTATAGACGCCGATGGTGTCGACATAAGGATAAGCGGACAGGAATGGCGTCATTTTATCCCTCAGGCCTGAATTAAGCGATTCGTAATATGCGACTGTATCCTCATACTGCGCATCAAGCTTCTCATAAAACGAACGGTCGACCGATATCGAATGGCTAAGCGTCACTGCACCGAGAAGAGTATCCCTTAGTTCCTTGACGGCCCGGTCCATCGTAATCTGCAGGTTCCGCTCTTCTCTTACTTGTATGTTGCGGGATACTTGTTCGAAGAACATCACATTGATCGATATGATCGGGATAAGCACGCAGAGCAAATAAATAAGGCTAAACTTGTAGTTCAGCGAGATGTCATTTACTTTGCGGAACAGACCGGAAAAAAGGCGCATTCGAATTATGACCCCCGTTTTGCTTGGTTTTTGTACGCGGAGGGCGGCATGCCGGCAATCGATTTGAATTGGCGGGAGAAATCTTCCGCGTCGGAGAATCCGACATTTTTGGCGACTTCCGCAATCTTCATATCGGTGCGGCGAAGCAGCGACTTCGCCTCCTCAATTCTTGTCGTGTTAAGAAATTCATGAAAGGAGACACCGGTTTCCTTCTTGAACAATTGCCCCAGATAAGCCGGTTGATACTGCAGTTCCTCTGCCAGATCACGCAATTTCAACGGCTTGCGGAACCTCTCTTTTACAATTCGGACCGCTTCGGCGACCATGGGCTTCTTCTCCGAACGGCCCAGTTTCTCGGACGCATTCACGCACAAACGGACAAGTGTGGACTGAAGTTCGCGTATGCCTGCATACGGCAAAGCCGTCGAGACGGTGTTCGGGCTGCGGTCCATCTCTGTATCGGAGGACGGATATCGGCGAAGCAGCACGACCGACAGATCGGAAGCAATAGCGCGCGCGACTGACGGAGGAGTCCCTTCGCTGTACAAACGGGCGAATAAACTGTCCACCGCCTCTGTAATGGACTGCGGGTCTCCGGACTCCATGAATCTAACCAGTTCGTCTTCATAGTCCATGACGATTGCGGGAACCGGCTCATCACTGTCCGAGTGCGAGACACCGTACACTTCCTCCGCCAAGAGAACCGTTCCAAACGGACGATTGTCCCTTAACTGAACAGCCTGCTCATACAGCTTGTGCATATAGGATGGTCCCAATCCCCAATCGCTCACATACAACCAGACATCCGCAGCCGCGTGTTTAGCGATGTTCGCCCGCAAATTGGACAGGACATTAACAACGTTAGCAGGTTTGCCTGCAGCGATAAGTCCGGTTCGGCCGATTCCGTCGTCGAACGGGAACAACAACATGTCCGCGCCTCCGGCGGTAACATCCTCTATTGCCCGTTGCACAGACTCTCTATGGTCCGCAAGGCGCTCTTCCGCGAGAATGACGCATACTTCGGTATCCGGTCCGATTCCTAGACGGTTCGCGGCTTGCTGCGCAATGCCGGACGATTCCATTCCTTGCACAAGCATCGTAAGCGAGTAACGGGCGAACGCCAGCTTCTCGTTTGCTTTTGCCAGCGCCGCCTGACGGTGCTTATCCAGATCGGCGCGAAGCTTCCGCAATGCCCGGTCGAACTCCTCGGAATCGATCGGCTTCAACAAATAATCCGTCGCTTCATAACGCATAGCGGTATGCGCATAGCTGAAATCGCTGTAACCGCTCAATACGATAAAATGCGAATCGGAATTCAAGCTCTCCCGCGCTTGCCGGATGAGCTCAAGTCCGCTCATAACGGGCATCCGAATATCGGTAACGACCAGATCGGGACGAATCTGCCCGATTGCTTGCAGCGCCTCCTCGCCGTCTCTCGCTTCACCGCATATTTCGAATCCGTGTGTCTCCCAATCGACCAACAACTTCAAGCCTTCCAGTACTAAAGGTTCATCATCGACAAGAAATACTTTATACAAGAAACGTGTCTCCTTTGCTAGGTCGTTCACCGTTCGCCTTCTTCGTTCTGCCGCCGGCTGCATAATGCACAATAGCCGCTCAGGATAGCGCTTCCACGAACGAAATTCATGTGCGATTTATGCTCTATTATTTTTCATGATACCATAACCGCCGCCGCAAGCGACAGGTGATCCTATGGGAGCATGTGTCTGCAGAAGCACTACACGAGCCTCATGGAGCAGAACGGCGTCTGTTATTTCACCTCTCCGCAGCAGGTCCTTCCTATAGTAAAATAGGTGAGACAACATCAGAAGCAAGGGGCTGAAGCGACAGTGTTTCGAAAGATTATTCGGCTTATTCTCCCGTTCATTATGCTGCCGGCAAGCTGGCGGCGCATCCGCAAGACTGCCCGTATCATTGGAGTCGTGTGGACAATTGTTCTAGTATGTGCAATAGCGGTTTCAATCGCATCATGCACGCCAGCCCGTCCCGCCGCTAATCCGGATCAAGAAGGCTACGACGTTAGGATCGTGTTTCCGTCCGACCGTTACCCGGAGACGGCTGGCCATATTCGGGACGCGATTGCACAAGGCGAATCTCCTGTCTGCACAATCGATAGAAACGAAGCCGATGCCCATCGGAAAGCTTCGCTTGAAGGCATTCCGACCAAAAAAGGCTACGACCGCGACGAATGGCCGATGGCGATGTGTGCCGAAGGCGGGGATGGCGCCGATATTCGCTATGTAACGCCAAGCGATAACCGCGGAGCGGGATCTTGGATCGGCAATGAGCTCGATTCTTATACCGACGGCACAAGAGTGCTGATCGTCGTCGAAGGCGCAGACGGACCTTCGGAAGCTGGCACTTCGGCAACGGCCGAATCTGCGAAGCAGCAAAGCGTACAACCTGACCAAGATTCGATTACTGAGGATAGTATAAACATCAATACAAGCCCCGATGCAAACGCCGATTCAAGCGGCAGCTCAAGTTCTGGATCCAGCATCGGCCCCGCCCAGCCGGATATTACATACCGCAATTGCACCGCTGTCCGGGAAGCGGGCGCCGCACCGCTTCACCGGGACGATCCCGGTTATAGTCAGAAGCTCGACCGCGACGGCGATGGTGTGGCTTGCGAATAAAGGCTGCTGAAAGGCTTTTAACCGAATCTTCGAGAAAAAGGACCTCAGCTTCCGCTTGACTGCGGAAATTGAGGTCCTTTACTGTGTAAACCAAGGGGCGTCCCTGATGATCGGTTATCCCATCATCTCGTTCATCGAATGCTCCGGCGATGCAGCCGGTGCTGCTTTGAGCTTACGCAAAGTGACGCCTAACAGAAGTCCGAGCACCGCTATTCCGGCCAAAATCATATACGTATCGCGGAACGCATTGCCCATCGCCTCCGTTGCCGGCGTATTCCCGCCTGCGGCGTAATGGTCCGTTCTGCTGACCAACAGCGTGGTCAATCCCGCTACAGCGAACGAAGTGACAACTTGCTGGGTAGCGCTCGTGAGCGATGTCACGCGGCTCACTAAGTTTGGCGGCGCAGATTGGATCAGATACGTATTGAGCGGCAGGAACGACAACCCCATCCCCATGCCGAGCATCGCGCGCGGGAACAGAAATGCCCAGGCGCTCTCATCCGGTCCGATGCGGGAAATCAAATACGCGCCGACGGTTACGAGCGTTAATCCGACAATGAGGAGAGGACGGGCGCCGATCCGGTCGTACAGACGGCCGCCAACCGGCATGAACACGGCAGCCGCCAGCGCTTGCGGGAGCGTCCATAGGCCGGCATGGAATGCGTCCATTCCCATCAGCCGCTGCATGAAATACGGAATCATAAAGATAATGCCGAACATGACGAACTGCAGCACCCACTGTACGATAATTCCCCGGGTAAACAGAGAAGAACGGAACACGCGCAGCTCCAGGAGCGGCTGCTGCTTGCGAAGGAGTTCTACTGCAATGAATGCGAGCAGCGAAGCGACTCCGACCGCAATACCGATAATCGTCCGGTCCGACGACCAGCTCGTGCCCCCTTCCGTAATGCCGTACGATAATCCGGCAAAGGCCAAAGGTCCGAGCACGACACCCCAGAAGTCGAGCGCAGCGGCCGAGCTGCTTGGAAGCTTCGGCAATTGCAGGATGCATAGGATGACGCCAACAACACCAATCGGCAAATTAATAAGGAAGATCCAATGCCAACTCACATAGTCGACAAGATAACCTGCGATGATCGGACCTGTAGCCGGGGCGAGAAGGATCGGAATGCCCATCATCCCCATAATACTGCCGACCTTCTCCGGAGGGCTGATCCGGTACGTTACGGCGAATGCGATCGGTACGACCATCCCGCCGCCAAGTCCTTGCACAATGCGGAACGCGATCAATTGCTCTGCTGTTTCGGCCAACGCGCACAGCAACGAACCGATCGTAAACAAAATGAGCGAGACGATAAAAACCTGCTTGGCGCCGAATCGGTCGGACATCCATCCCGCGAGCGGAATAACGGCAGCTTGCGCGAGCGCGTAGCCAGTAATCGTCCATTGAACGACCGTCAACGAACGGTCAAAATCTTTTCCCAACGTGGGCAGGGCGACATTGACAGCTGTCGTGTCCAGAATAACCATAAAAATGCCGACGATAATCGCAATCAACGGGCCGACAAGGCGGACCGGGCTTGCGGGCTCCGATCCGAGTCCAGGTGATGTCGCAGACAATAGGTTCTCCTCCCAATGGCGGTTATGGTTCCCGAATCGAACCGCCTTTCTATTAGACGATGAGATTGTATATCATGAGGAAAACTTTGGCAAGATTCTGCACCGCCGCAGCATGTTAAACTTACGCTCTCCGGTTCCGCATGGCAGCCAGTACCCGAAGACCGCCTTCTCCGCCGTCTGCATAATAACGGTACGCTTCCGATTCGAGCGGCACGATCGCCAGCTTCCCTTCGGCATTGAAATGAAGGCCCCAGCCATACCGCTTCGGCAGCATCGAGGCTCTCATACAAGCTTGCGGCTTGCCGAAGAACGATTGTCTAAGTTCTTCCCCGCGCTCGGCCAGTTCATCGGGCGAGAATTGCTGCTGCCGGACGAATACCTCGTACATAAGCTGCTCCTGCGTGTAATGATAAGGCTGCTCTGATGCAAGCTCATATTCGATACCCGCCTTCGTCGGCCCGGACTTGCGGCCAGGAGGGACGGTTCCCGTCTCAACCGGGCAGTCGGCTGATGCTTTAATGAATGTGTTGTAGTAGTTCCACTCCATATTTAGCTCGAGTCCCCCATCCGTGCAACCATGAAGACAGGTCGCATTATTTTCCTATATTATACAACACTATCGAAGCGGAACCAAAGAAGCGCCCCGCCTATTCGACGGAACGCTTTACAATAAAAGCATAAGACTAGACGATCTGGAAGAGCGGCTGCTCCTCGATATAATGCACCTTCACGCTAGCGAACATCGTCCGCAGCTGCTCGGCGAACATGCGCATGCCAGGCACTTCGCTCTCCGCATGTCCAAGCACGATCAGCGCTTTCTGCCTTCCTTGCTGGACGGCATCACGAATATATTCCGGCGTCTCCCACTCTTGGCTTTCGCCTACGATAAGCAAATCCAGTTGTTCAGGATGAACGAGAGGAATTGCAGTCGCGGCGCCGCCGCGGTAGCCGACGAGCACGCCAGCGCGCTCGCATGTCATGTTCAGTTCGCCGATGACACGAATATAGCCGATGCCCAGTGACGCCTTAATATGCGCAGCGACGTCTTGCAGCGTCATAGGAGGCAATTTCAAGATCGAGGAGATTGGATGATGCTTCTCCACATAATTGGTCCATTTCAGCTCATCGATCAGCCCTGCCGTAATGATATCCGGATTTTGGAAATGTACATGATCATGATTGCGGAAAATCGCAACGCCCGATTGCTCGATCAGCCTCAGCTTATCCAGATAGACAGGATCCTCCATCAGTTCCCCAATCGGATTGAAATGACTGTAGTAATGCGCCTCATGCGGGATGAGCAAGTTCACGCCCAGCTCAGCCGCCTTGGAAATAACCTGAACCGTCGGCATGAATGCGACGCCAATGCCTGTTACTTCATCGGACGGGTTGCCGCCCGTCAGCTTGTCGACCGTATGAGCAAGCCCTGTACCCGACAGCCGGTCTATAACATCCTGTATCGTTATTGCCATTGATGTACCCTGCCTTCAACATAATGTAGGTCGTCTCTTACCACATTAAATAGTCGGTGGCGTTTTTTGTCAACCTATACGTTGAACCTCCGCAGGGAGCCGGCTCGTATCGATGCGGACCGCTTGATTTTGTGCTGGCAGGCTATGCTCTTTGCTGTTGTTGGATTAAACAATCCGATAGCTAACGAACGCAAGCCTCTTGCCGTCCGGCGACCACGAGTTGACGTTGATCGTGCCTTGCCCGCCGAACAATTGGACGAGCGTACGGAATTCGCCGCCGCTGCTTGGCATGAGCCTGATCTCGACATTGCGGTTGGCCGGATGATCGCCAGGGGCGACATCGCCCTTCCGGTACGTCAAATAAGCAACGGTCTCGCCGTCCGGCGAAACATGCGGGAACCAATTGTTGCTCTCGTCGAACGTCATCTGCGTCTGTTCACTGCCGTCCGCGTTCATCCGCCACACCTGCATGAGACCTGTCCGGACAGAGTTGAACCAAATGTGGCGGCCGTCCGGCGAATATTCCGGCCCGTCATCCAAGCCAGGGGTATCGGTCAACTGGACTTCCAAGCCGCCTGTTGCGGGAATGGTATATATATCATACTGACCGCCGCGCTCTGCACAGTATACGAGCGTACTGCCGTCGGGCGACCAGCCGTGCAAATAGCTCGGGCCGAGCGGCGTAATGAGCTCCGGCCGGCCGCCGCTCGTTGGAAGTACATAGATGCGCGACTTGCCGTCCTCCCTCGTATGGTGGCTGACCGCAATATGCGCGTGATCCGGCGACAGCACGTGGTCGTTATTGCAGTGAACCGCGAAGCCGGAATCGATCTCCTTGCTCTCCCGTGTCGTTATATCAAATGCGTACAGCCGCCCTTGCCGGTTATAAATAAGCTTATTGCCGTCCTTCAGCCAGTTCGGCGCTTCAATCAGCGCCTGAAATTCGGCTATTACGGTACGTTCGCCGGATTGAACGTCCACGATCTCTAAATAACTGATGACGCTGCTGCCGCCGCTATCCTTGTGTTGATCCTCTGCCGCTTCCATCGGTCTGTTCATCCTCTCTCTACGCATATTCTTCCTCATCATAACGCCGTGTCCGCCCAGCCCGCAATCGCTTTCTTCCCTACGGATTCGCGAAGCTGCAGACGTCAAAAAAAGCCCGAAGCATGGTCCATTAGGACCGTCTGCGGGCACTTCGTTTAGAATGGATTCACAATATGGTAGAACACGTTCGGCGATGCCATTCGGTAATAATAGCTGCACCAGCCAAGCCCGCGGTTGTTGAAGCGGTTGGCCGAGCTATACACCAGCCTTTCCTGCTCCAGCTCCTCAATCCGGGCGATTCGGCCGTCTGCATAATCGAGCAGCCGCACCGATGCCGTCTCCAGCCGATTCACAACGCCGCCGTACCGGATGTCCAGCACTTCCCAGCCGAACGGCTTGAACGTACGAAGCCATAATGCACGGTGTACGGCACGCAGCTGGCCGACTGCCTCTGATATGGCCGGAAGCTCCACCTTCGCCATTCGGACAAGCGCTTCGAGGTCGCCGCCATCGTAGGCGGCTTTCAGCTTGATGCCGATCTCGCTCTTTAACTTCAGCACGCCGCATAGCTTCTCCGGTACGTCGAATGCTTCGTCCTGGCGAAGCCCTGCCGTCCTGCTCTGCTTGATTCGTTCCCCCAACTCTGCGTAGTGCGCATCGAGCGGAAGCCCTTCGATCTGCTTGTCGAACAGCCCAAGCAGCACGTCTTGATACAATAGAAACTTGGACGGATTGCTCTGCTTCCGGTTGTCCGGCTCCGCGCCCGGCGTTTCGTCCAAATGCTTCAACAGCAAATACGTATCCGCATCGATGCCCGTACAGAACTTCACGCGCTCAGCAATCTGCTCCCATGCCGGCTTGCCGGATGTGTAGGCATGCTCCGCATAGAGCTGCAGACCGAGCATGGCCGCAAACGGATTGCCCTCGTTGCCGTCATCGCCCCACATCGTCGCATACACTTCATCGATGCCTTGCTCCTTACACACCTGAAGCGCCGTATCCGATGCACCGAGCGACAAGCCATAGTTGACGCCGAACGTATTGAATATCCATACGGCACCGGCGAATACGAGCCGATTGCCCAGCGGCCGGTGGGCCGCAATAAGCTTCTCGTACACCTCACGCTCAGTGTTTACATAATCCCAGTACACCATATCGACGCCGCGCGGAATACGGGCCGCCATATCGTCCGGAATCGCCGTGTCCGTGTCATAATATTCTCTGCCGTCCGCTGAAGCGAGCTTCAGAAACATATCGCTCCACATCATCGGCTGCAAGCCGCGGCTGCGAACGGATTCCAGCACTTTGTTCAAGTGCGCCGTCATGATGTTGAATCGTTCGGTATATCCGTTCCGGTCCAAATATTTGCCGCGGCCCAGTTCTTCCGCTTCATCCATGCCGATATGGATTTTACGGCTGCGGAACGGTGCTGTCGCCGTTTCGACCATTCGTTCAACGAGCTGATCTGTACGCTCATCCCCGACGAGCAGCGCGCCTTTCGTATCCTTATAATAGGAGACCGGCTCCCACTTCAGAAATTCCTCCAAATGCGCAAGCGTCTGGATGCTCGGGAACGCTTCGATGCCGAATTGATCGGCATAATCGTCAATTTCCTTCAATTCCTCTGGCGAATAACGGCCGCGCATATAACCGAAATACGGTTCAACTTCAATCGCGTACGTATCCTCCATATACAGCATAACGGTATTCATGCCCATCAGCGCCAGCATGTTGAGCATCCGCTTGAAGCTGTCTACTGTTAATACGGCATTGCGGGACAGATCAAACATCGGCCCGACTTGGGCAAAATGCTGCTGTTCCTTCATATTGAAAGGTTGTCCGTTCCTTGCATGCTGCACGAAAAGCCCAAGCGCCCGGTAAAATTGATGTTTGTGCTCGTACCGAATATACGCTTCGCCATCATCCAAGCCTGCCGCAAGTCCGCTGCCAGAGCGCTCGACCCGGACAAGCAAGCCTTCCTCCCGGCTTACCGTAATGCCAAGCGCCGGAGTCAGCGCCTGTATGCCAGGCAGCAAATCCGTGATTTCCCCATCCAACCGAATCATCATTCGGGATGTTCCTCCCCTCGCTAGCCTTTCACGGCGCCCGCGATCATGCCTTGCATAATCGATCGCTGGAAGATCAGATATACGATAATCGTCGGAACAACCGCCATCGCCAATGCCGCCATCGTCAATTGATAATCGGTCATATAGCCGGTAGCGAACATTGAGAGACTTAACGGCAGCGTTTTTAACGCCGGCTTGCTAATAAAGACGAGCGCGAATGAGAAATCGTTCCAGAAGCGGAGCACAGCGAGAATCGCTACGGTCGACAGTGCCGGAGTGGACAGCGGAAGCATCATCCGCAAGAAAATGCCCCAATAGCCGATACCGTCGATGAAAGCCGCTTCCTCGATTTCTTTCGGAAACGTGTTCATATAAGCTTGAATAATGAATATGGCAATCGGCAGCTCGAACGCGACATAAGGCAGGATGAGCGCACCGTACGTATTCAACAGATGGGTCTGATTCATCATAATAAACAATGGAACCAGCGTGCTGTGAATCGGAATAAGCATGCCGAGAAGGAACAATCCCATGACAAGCAGCTTGAACCGGAATTGGAAGCGGGACAGGACATAAGCCGCCAACGCTCCGATCGCCAGCGTAAGGACGAGCGACAAGGCCGTTACGATAATGGAGTTCAGCATGCTCGTTCCCATATCGGATATTTTCCATGCTCTGGAGAAACTGTCCCAATGCCACTTCGTCGGCAGTTGGAACGGACGGGAGTAGAACTCCTCGTTCGACTTCAGTGAACTGATGAACAACCAAATGAGCGGATAAAGCGTAATAAGCGCGTAGATGATCATGAGGCCGTTCACGATCCCGCTTTTCGTTCGGCGCAGCATCATAGACGGTCACCTCTTTTCATCAGATATTGGCTGCCTGCGACAAGCAAAAGGCTGACGATGATGATCGTGGTCGACACTGCGCTGCCGTAACCGTAACGGTAGATCGAGAAGGTGTTGTTGTACATATAGGACGCGAGCAGCTCCGTCGAATGCGCAGGGCCGCCTCCGGTCATCACATAGATCAAATCAAACGCTTTCAAGCTTCCCGAAATACATAGGACGACCGCAACCTTAATCGTGTCCCAGATGAGCGGCAGCGTGACGGAGAACAGCTTGCGGGACCCTTCCGCCCCGTCAATCTTCGCCGCATCGTCCATGTCGCTGCCAATGTTGTTAAGCGCAGCGATAAACATAATAAGATAAGGACCGATGTAATTCCAAATAATTGGCACCATGATCGAGTACATGGATACGTCCGGATCGGACAACCACTGCTGCTTCCACGATCCAAGTCCAATCGAATCAAGCACGAAATTCAATACGCCAATTTCCGGATGATAAATGTAACCCCATATAATACCGACAACGACGGATGACAGCACCATTGGCATAAACACCGCGCTCCGAATGAACGTATGAAGACGCGAGCCTTTCATCAGCAGCAGCGCCAGCACAAGAGCGATAGGCACTTGGCCGAATACGGATGCTGCGACGATGAGCATATTATTTTGGAGAGACTTCCAGAAGACGGGGTCCTGTATAACCTCCGCGTAGTTATCGAACCCGATGTAAGTGGCTTTGCCGATGCCTTTCCAATCATAGAAGCCATAATAAGCTGACCATAAGATCGGAAGAATAACGAATGTGACGAATAGCAGCAGTGCGGGGAGAAGCCCTACCGCTATGAACGCTCTTGTGCGGTTGGCAGAATTCATATCATTCCCCTCCCTTTCATTCATGATAACGATGTAGATGATGTTGACGATAATGACGGAATTGAGCGGCTCCGTTCCAACGGAAGAGCGGAGCCGCTCATGAGCTTCGTTGCGTTATTTGCTGTCGGTTTGGACCGCTCTTGCCTGCGCTTCTTGAATCTTCTTCGCGATGGATTCCGGCTTGCCGCCCATGAGTAATTCTTGAAGACCATTGTTCACTTCATCAGCCGCCGCGGAACCCAGCACACCGTCATAGACCGGCGTCCGATTCACGGTGTTGACCAGCTCGTACACTTTGGCGAAGATCGGCGTCACTTTGCTCGTATCCAGATCAACTTTGTAGCTAACGAGCTGATTGCTCTCAAGCACGCGTTTCTGTGCATCAGGACCTGCCATTGCATACATGAGCTCGTACGCCGCATCCTTCTCTTCAGCCGTCACTTTGTTGCTCATCGCAATACCGGTTCCGACGACGCCGGAAATCGTGTTCGGATCACCCTTACCATCCGGCATGGACGGCAGCACTGATGCGCCCATCTGAGCCATCGCCTCTGCGGAAGCACTCGTCGCCAGATTCGTCAGCGCCCAACCTCCGTCGATCATCATAGCTGCTTTGCCTTGTGCAAAATATTGCTCCATCTGCGTATTGTCCATCGCGTTAAAGCCTGCTGGGAATGCCCCTGCATCGCCGAGCTGCTTCATGTAGCCGAGCGCCTTAACGAATTCCGGATCCGTAAATTTAGCGCCGTCTTGAGCTGCCGCCTTCAAGAACCATTCCGTTCCGGTCACGCGGTCTGCCAACGAGCTGAAAATACTCGATTGTGCCAGCCAAGCGGCCTTGTTGCCAAGCGCAATCGGCGTCATTTTATTGCCCTTCAGGACGTCGACCGCATGGAGAAGCTCGTCCCATGTCTTCGGAACTTGCAGGCCATTTTGCTCCAGAATCGATTGATTATAGAACAGGATCGAAGTCGGAGACAGCGCGATCGGCGCACTGTAGATGTCGCTGCCGACTGTGAAGCCGTCGAACGATCCCGGCAGGAATCCATCCTTCCATTCCTTCTTGCTGTCCAGCAGTTCATTAATCGGCTGAATCAGATTGCCCGCTTGGAACTCCTTCGTCATGACGCCCGGCCACATAACGAACAAATCTGGCATCTCGTTCGCTGCTGCGACTGTCTTCAGCCTAGTACGGTAGCCGTCCGGCGGAATGGCTTGCACATCGAGCTTAATGTCGGGATGGCTGGACTGGAATTGCTCGATAATCGAACGCATCGTCTTCGCGCGTTGATCGTCTCCGGAATAGTTATGCCAGAGCGTTAGCGTTACTTTATTTTTGCCGCCTTCTGTTTTCGTTTCATTATCTTTCGATCCGCAGCCAGTCAATGCGAGCGACGCTGCAAGTGCAAGGGTAAGAAAAACGGTTGCTTTCTTTTTCATCATCATTAGAACCCCTCCTGGTAATTGAAGATTGCCTTTGTCTTGGTGTCTGAATGAGTGGGACAATTTCAGTATAGAGGCAGCCAAGCTTTAGAGGCAGGGGACAATCTTCAGCTTGAGGGTAGACATCGATCAGGTATTGCTCCGGAATTCAGAAGGTGTCCGTCCCGTCGACTTCTTGAACAGCTGGCTGAAATATTTGACATCCTCGTAGCCGACAAGGCCGGCAATCTCACTAATCTTCGCCGGCGTTCGCTCGAGCAGCTCCATCGCCCGGCTCATCCGCTCCTTCGTCACGAACTCGATGTAAGTCGTACCGGACTCGCGCTTAAATATTTCACTGAAGTGGTTCGGATGAAGATGAACATGCTTCGCGACCTGCTGGAGCGTCAAGTTTTTGTCCAGATTGTCCCGGATATACAGGACTGCCCGCTTCACATAAGGAACCCGCTCGCCGCTCACATTGTCCCGATACAGCTCCATTACCGCATTCAAGGCAATAAACAGCGCCTCATCAGGTTGCTTCGTATAATCGATCCGTTCCGGCTGACGAACCAACTCGCCTTGCAATGGCTGCTCTCCAGGTGACTGAAACATTCTCTCCAGCCAGCGGTGACTGGAAATGATGATGGATTGGATATACGCTCTCAAGGAGTCGGGCGTAACCCTGGCATCGGCTAGCTGGCTGCCGATCACAGCCTTCACCCATCTCCGCAGTTCAATGACGCTGCCGCTCTTCAGAGCGGCGACCAGCTCCGCCTCCTGCTCTTGCGAGCACACGGTCGACCCTCCCTTGCGTTCATAGACGTCCTCGTAGCCAACCCAGCCTTCCTCTCCTTCGATCAATCGATAGGAGAATGCCAGCGATGCTTCTTCGTACGATTGCTTGATGCTTCCCCAATCGTCAACCCAAGAGCCGAAACCGGCGAATAGCCTGCACTTCAGCTTGCGGCTGACACGTCCGAGCATATCCTGCAGCGATTGCCGAAATGCTGCAGCTGTAATGCTTGTACGGTCCCGGCTCAGTATGAGCAGCACGCAGTCTTTGCGCAGCAGGATCTCGCAAGCAATGAGTTCCTGCACCATATTGGCTACCGCAAAGTGAGCAAGCTGTACGTTGTAGAGGCCGTCTCCCCAGCCGGAGGCAGCAACGATAACGACTTCATAGGACGCTCCTTCCCGGGATAATCCAGGGAGCAAGCCGTGCACCGCTTCCGCCGAAGGCGAATCCGTACCGCTCGCCGTCAGCAGCCGCTCCAGCAGTTGGTCACGCAGGACAGCGCGTGAACGGATATCCTGCGCTGCCGCTTCGCGCCGTGCAAGAATTCGCTGCTTCGCTTTCATGGCCGCCATAATAATTTCTTCCGGCCGGCTCATCTTAAGCAAGTAATCGCTGACGCCATCGCGAAGCGCTTGCTGAACGTATGCGAACGTATCATAGCCGGTTAATATGATCACTTCTGTATCCGGGAGCCGATTCTTAACCTCTGCCGCAAGCTCCAAGCCGCCCATCCCGCCCATTTGAATGTCCGTAAGAACAATATTCGGTCGTTCTTCCTCAAGGCGGGACATCGCTTCTTCCGCGGAAGAAGCCGGGGCCAGCAGCGTAAATCCTAGATCCTGCCAATTAATGACGGTACTTAAGCCATTGCGGATAATAACCTCGTCGTCGACGATTAGCAGCTTCATCTTTCCACATCCTCCGTAACAGGCACGATAAACTGAATCCTTGTACCGACGCCCTTCTCGCTGTCGATTCGAAGTCCGGCATCCGCGCCATAATGAAGCATCAGCCGCTGATGAACGTTGCGCAGACCGTAACTTTCACGCGGCGGCTGCCCCGGGCCTTCAGGAGCGTTCAATGATCGAATAAGCTGTTGCAGCTTCAACGGCTCGATCCCAACGCCCGTATCTTCCACCGTAAACACCATCAAAGCGCCTTGCATGCTCGCATTGACGCTGATCGTTCCTCTGTCCGCCTTCTTCTGGATGCCGTGTACGAGCGCATTCTCGATCAACGGCTGCAGCAGCAGCTTCAGCATCCTGGCGCTGCGCAGTTCAGGGTCCACCGTAAACAGCATGTCGAACTTGTCGGGATACCGTATCGCTTGAATGCCGGCATAATGCCGCACATGCGCAATTTCCTGATCAACGGTGCAGTATTGCTCCCCTTTATTCAAGCTGAACCGCAAAAAATCACTCAGGCTGCCGACCATCTCAGCCGTCTTGTGGTCCTGATTCATCAGCACCATCCAATGAATAGACGAGAGCGTATTGTACAGAAAATGAGGATTGATTTGCGCCTGCAGCGCCATCATATCGACCCGCACCCGCTCTGCCTCCGTCTGCTTCACCTGTTCGGTCAGCCGCTCGATTCGTCCGCTTAGACGATTATAGCTGCGGACGAGCTGTCCGACCTCGTCCATCGACTCGACCGGATAAGTGCGCATCGGCATTTCAGGGTCTGTATTTTTCAGAAATTCGGACAGCATCCGAAGCGGATGCGTCAGCCTTTGTACGAAGAACATGACGAGCAGCGCGATGATGAGCAGAGCTACGCCGACCGCAATTGCCGTCAAGGCGAGCACATAACGGTTCTGAGACCGGTATTCAGCAGACGGAATAATGCCGAGCAGCTTCCAGTTCGTTCCGTCCAGCTTCATATAAAGAACGGTTTTGTCGGTTTCTCCGCGATAGGAGATCGCCCTGGACTCACCCGCCAGCGGCTTCAATCCCGGCAGAACGTCATCGAGCTTCACCGGCTGCGGATCGTACGAGCTGGACAATATCCGGTTATCCGCATCCAGAAGCACAATCTGTCCTTCTCCTTCGATGCCGGAATTGCGCAGCATCTGGGCAACGACCGCTTCATCCAGACTAATGACCAGCCTCCCGATCGTCTTGAACGTGCTCGTACTGCGAATCGGCCGCAGGAACGAGAACACCTGCTTCCGGCCGGCTGCCGTATGAATGTTATAACGCGGCGACCACCAAGGCGCTGTCCACTTCGGCTCATTCGGATGATTAGCCGATAAGTCCGGCAATTCCGTCCGGAAGATCGTGAGATTCGCAATCGGATTCGCTTGACTGCTCGGATAAATCGTAATGTCGGATATATATGGCTTGGAATAGACCAGATTGGATACGAACTCAATCATGCGCGTCTGCTGCCTTTGCGCCTCGAACACCGAGCTGTTGAGATAGAGTTGAACATCCTTGTTGCCGATTAGAAACAGAGACATATTCTCAATGTCCTTCACTATAAACGCCAAGTTCGTGCCGATTTGCCCGAGTGTGCTCATACCTGATTGCTTCGCTTTCTCTTCAGTCAGCTTGGAGGCGGTTAAGTAAGAGAACAGTCCGAGCGATATGAGCGGCACCAAGACCGAGATCAGCAGAAGGAACGTAATTTTCCGTTTCAACGACCTCAGAAGCCAATGCTTCATGACGACCTCGCTTTCCGACGCTTTGTCTGTCGCTTAGTGTGATCTTATTATTGGGAAAATAAAACTCCCTGTACGCTGCGTTCCGAGCGTAAGGGAGTCCATCAACGGCTTAACCGGTTATACATCGTAATTGACGACATAAGGATGCCGTTCGGTATTATAATAGCCGACGCTATATTCCACCAGATCGCCGCTCTGGTCATAAGCGAAGCGCGAACGCTTCAGCAGCACGGCAGACAGGCCCACGCGCAGCGCTTCTGCCACCGCTTCGGGCACAGCAGCCGCGGCGAACTCGTCGCGGTAGCGGTCCGGCACGACATCCTGCTCTTCAAGCCAGTCATACAGCGATTGGATGTGCAGCTCATCAGGCGCCGAATGGACGAGCGATGCGGACAAATAATGCGTGTAATGGATATACGGGTCGCCATCCAAATGATACAGCCGCTGGATTCGGACGCTCCGTGCGCCGAATAAACGGTACGCTTCCGTACCGGCTTCGTTATCCACTGCTTCAGCCGACAGCAGTTGCTTGCGGATGTGACGTCCCTCATCCACGAGCACTTCCGTGAACCGTTTCAGCTTCGACAGCTTAGAGGTGGACGTATTGCGGATGACCTTCGTCCCTTTGCCGCTGCTTGTCTCCAAGTAGCCTTCCTGAACGAGCGCCTTGATCGCATTGCGCACCGTAATTTTGCTGACTTGGAACTCCTGCTCGAGCAGCGGCTCGGACGGAATGTTCGTCTCGACCGGGTATTCGCCGTGTAAAATACGGTCCTTCAGAATACTCATCACTTGCATGTACAACGGTCTTTTGTCCCGGACCAACTTCATGCGTTATCCCTACCTTTGTACGTCGCCTGCCGATTCGGTCATGGCTC
>NZ_BILZ01000075.1 GCF_004000825.1 Paenibacillus kobensis NBRC 15729
GATGCCTGCACAAAGTGCAGGCATAACGACCGGAGCTCTCCGTCGTAGCTGAATTTCTGCACAACGTGCAGGAATTGGGGTGCGATGCACTGCATCGCTGAAGGCAATAAAATATTGCCTTAATATTTGGCCGCATTCTTCTCCGGTTGTGACATGCTTCACTTACAGACCGCCTATTTCCCGCTAAAGTAGAGATATAATGTGCGGAAAGGTGGAGGAACAGTTATGCTTACCGGGGTTATATTGGCTGGCGGGGCGAATCGCCGGATGGGAGGAGAGCGCAAAGCTCTGCTCCCGTTCGGCGGCAAACCGCTTATTGTGCGGCAGTTGGAGCGGATGGCGGAGCTGTGTGAGGAGCGCATCATCGTGACGGATGATCCGAAGCCGTACTTGCCGGTCGTCGATCGCTCGGTTCGCATCATTACCGATTTCTATGAGGGGTGCGGACCGTTAGGCGGTCTGCACGCTGCGTTGTCGCTGGCGAAGCATTCCGCGGTGTGGGCTGTCGGCTGCGATATGCCGTTCATTTCCGCCGATGCGGCCCGGCTGCTGCTTAGCCGGAAACAGGACGGATTCGATGCTGTCGTGCCTCTCGCGGGAGGCGAGCTTCATCCGCTGCATGGCATCTATGACCGGGCGGCGGCGACGCAGATCGAAGCGCTATTGAAGCAAGGAGAGACCGCTCTGTCTGCGCTGCTGAAGCCGCTCTTCTGGAGCGAGATTAGCGATTCGGTGTTGTCGGAGAACGGGATCGACTTGATGTGCGTCACATCGTTCAAAACGCCCGGAGCCTACGAAGCTATGCTGCAGCAGGTAGAGCAGCTCCACTGACGAATCAGCCTAATGCACGAATGACAAAAGGCGGTACAGGACAACATCCTTCGGGCGATGTCCTGTGCCGTCTTTTGTGCATGGCCTATGAATCGAGACATAATGTTCACATTTTGCTCGATACCCTTGTGATTTAATTCACATCACAAACGCGAGACTAATCGTATGATGAATGCAAGCAGCTTAGCAAGCGGTGGAAGGAGCGGGAACAATGGGTGAAGCAAAGCAAGAAAATATAGCGAACAAAGAGCGGCTGGTTGTAATCGGCAATGGCATGGCAGGGATTCGAACGGTCGAGCTCATTAAGGAGCACGCGCCAGACAAGTTCGCGATCACGGTCATCGGCAAGGAGCCGTCGCCCAATTACAACCGAATCCAGCTCTCTTATTTACTCGAAGGAAGCAAGACGTTCGACGAAATCGTGCTGAACGATTACAGCTGGTACGAGAGCAATGGCATTGAGCTGCTGACGGGAATCGAAGCGGCCGGAATCGACTTGGCAGCAAAGCAGATTACCATGAGCAACGGGCAATTCGTCTGTTACGACAAGCTCATTATTGCAACGGGCTCGAAGCCTGTGATGCTGCCGGTTCCAGACGCGGATAAAGAAGGAGTCGTCAGCTTCCGCGACCGGCAAGATTGCGAGCGGATGACCAAGGCAGCCCATGCATATAAGAACGCGGCGGTTATCGGCGGCGGACTGCTCGGCTTGGAAGCGGCAAGAGGGCTGTTGAAACTGGGCATGCAGGTGACAGTCGTGCATCTGTTCCCGGATTTGATGGAGCGGCAGCTCGATGCAGAAGCATCTGCGATGCTGAGGACGGAACTGGAGAAGCAGGGTATGCAGTTTATGCTAAGCCGCAAGACGTCGGAGCTGTACGGAGACAGCCGCGTTCAAGGCATACGGTTCGAGGATGGCACCGCGCTGGAGGCAGATTTAGTCGTGATGGCGGTCGGCATTAAGCCGGAGACGGCGCTGGCACACGATTGCGGCTTGCAAGTCGGCAGAGGAATCATCGTGGACGATTACATGCAGACGAGCGCGCCGGATGTATACGCCGTCGGCGAGTGCAATGAGCATCGAGGCATCTGCTACGGCTTGGTCGCTCCGCTGTTCGAGCAGGGAGCCATCTTGGCGAAGCGGCTGTGCGGACTTTCAGCCGAGCCGTATCAAGGAACAACCGTATCGACGAAGCTGAAAATTTCGGGCGTCGACGTGTTCTCGGCCGGAGAGTTCCAAGACGCGCCCGGGCTGGACGTTATCCGGATGCAGGACCATTGGGCCGGTACGTACCGAAAGGTGCTGCTGCGCGAAGGCCGTATCGCCGGTTGCGTTCTATTCGGCGACATCACCGATTCGGCGCAGCTGCTCCAGTGGGTGAAGGCGAGTGCGCCGATGACGGAGCAGATTCATGCGCGGCTTGCCGGTTCGGCCAGCAACACGGACAACAGCGACCCGCTTGCGTTCGTCGCGGCGATGCCTTCGGACGAAATCGTGTGCGGGTGCAACGGCGTAACCAAGGGCACGATCGTACAGGCGATCACGTCCAAGGGGCTGACGACCGGCCAAGAGGTGCAGGCTTGCACGGGAGCCGGAAGGTCGTGCGGCGGCTGCAAGCCGACCGTCGAACAGCTGGTCGCGTTGACGCTCGGCGAGCGTTATGAAGGCAAGGCTGCGGCGGAAACGGTGTGCGGTTGCACGGATCATAGCCGGGAGGAGGTCATCGCTGCGATTCGCGGCAAGCGGCTGACCCATGTCCGCGAAGTGATGCAGGTGCTGGAGTGGCGCAATCCGGAAGGCTGCACCAAGTGCAGACCGGCGATCAACTACTATATCGGGATGGTGTGGCCGGAAGCGTTCGAGGACGAGTTGGACAGCCGGACGGTGAATGAGCGGATGCATGCCAACATTCAGAAGGACGGCACCTATTCGGTCGTGCCCCGCATGTACGGCGGTGTGACGACGCCGGATCAGCTTCGCGCGATTGCGGATGCGGCCGACAAGTACGAGGTGAAAATGGTCAAGGTGACCGGCGGACAGCGTCTTGACTTGCTCGGAGTGAAGAAGGAACTGCTGCCGCTTATCTGGGATGAGCTCGGCATGCCTTCGGGCTACGCTTACGCCAAGGCAGTCCGCACGGTCAAAACATGCGTCGGCAATACGTTCTGCCGGTTCGGCACGCAGGACAGCATCGGCATGGGCATCGAGCTCGAGAAGAAGTTCGAGCGTTTATGGATGCCTGCCAAGTTCAAAATGGCGGTTAACGGCTGCCCGCGCAACTGCGCGGAAGCGGAAATTAAAGATTTTGGCGTGATCGGCAACGAGGGCGGCTGGGAAATTTACGTCGGCGGCAACGGAGGCATCAAGGTGCGCAAAGCGGAGCTGCTGTGCAAAGTGAAGACGGACGATGAGCTGATGGAGATTGCGGCTGCGTTCATCCAGCTGTACCGCGAATCGGGCAAATACGGCGAGCGGACGTCGGAATGGATCGAGCGGGTCGGTCTTGAGGCCGTCATCCGGGAGGTCGTGGAGGATAAGGAGCGGCGGGCAGCGTTGACGGCGCGGATGGAGCAAGCGCTGGAAGGGCTGCATGATCCTTGGCGGGAAGTCGTGGAACAAGAACGGCTGCAACGGCAGCTGTATGAAGATATTCAGCTTCAGCTGAAGTAGGAGGAATGGCAATGGGAGCGATACGAGCACAGTCGCAAGCAACGGGACAATCCAAGACAGATATTCGGCAGCGGCCGCAAGAGCGGGCAGGTGCGAACGTACCCGCACCGATACAGGCATTAGCAGCAACAAGCACACAGTCATCAACGGAACCAATAACGGAGCCAACCACGACGGTCATTTCAATGGCTGTCCCGCCAGAACCAACGAACTCATTCGAGCCAAGCGGCAGTGTGCAGTATTTCAAGGCCGGCAGTATAGGGCAGTTTCCGCTTCATCTTGGCAAAAAGGTTACAATCGGTTCGCTCGACATCGCGGTGTTCCGCACCGCCGAGTCGGTCTTCTATGCGCTCGACAACCGGACGGGGCATAAGAAAGGCGGCCCGCTCGCGGAAGGTCTCGTCAGCGGCGAGTATGTCTATTGTCCGCTTCGGGAGTGCCGCATTCATCTGCCGACGGGTCAGGTGCAGCAGCCCGATACCGGTCAGGTGGCCACTTATCCGGTCCGGTTGAAGGACGGCTTCGTCCTGATCGGCATCGGTCAGCCGCAAGCCATATAACGGACACGATATGGACACCGCAGCTGTGACGGATATCACTTACGGCGCAACGCGGTTCAGCTATAGTGAGGTTGCAAGCAAGTTGACGGCATCGGCATTGTGTCCAAGGAAGAACGACTAGGAGGGTTTCTATGGGAACAAATATCGAGCTTATGGACCGCGTTGGCGACATTGTAACGAACTATCCGAATACGGCGGAAGTATTCAAGCAATACCGGATCGACTTCTGCTGCGGGGGCAACAAGTCGCTGCAGCAGGTCATTGAAGACAAGCGAATCGAGCAAAGCGAGCTGCTGCTGGCAAGTCTGGAGCGGGCGGCCGTCTCCCGCAAGCCGGATGAGACGAATTGGACCGGGCGAAGTGCGGCCGAGCTGATCGAATATATCGTCACCTATCATCACCGCTATTTGCAATCGTCGCTGCCGCAGCTGAGCCAATATGTGAATAAGGTAGCGCGCGTGCATGGGCCGCATCATCCGGAGCTTCTCCAAGTCCAAGAATGGTTCCAGGCGCTGCGTCTCGATATGGAGCTCCATATGGAGAAGGAAGAGAACGAGGCGTTTCCGGCCGTCATCGCATACGAGCTGTCCGGAACAGAGCACAGCCGTCAGCAGCTGCTTCAGATACTCGAAGAGCTGGAGAATGACCACCGGGAAACCGGCAATCTGCTGCAGAAGATCAGGATCGCGACGAGCGACTTCACGGTGCCGGAGGATGCCTGCACGACATTCAAGGTTACGTACTTGAAGCTGGAGGAACTCGAGGCGGATATGTTCCAGCACATCCATCTGGAGAATAACATACTGTTCGCCCGCGCAGCGCTTGGCAAGCCGGACGAATTCGCAGGGTGAAGGAGTTGCTGACGGCATGGATCGGGCTTTCGCTTCCAAATTCGCCCGCAGCGTTTTCCTTACCGTATGCGGGCTTGTCATACTTATGGGCGTCGGCTCAAGATGGTTCACCCATCTCGATCTTGCGCTTTACGGCTACATGGTCGGCACTGTCGTCTTCATCGGCGGCTTTTTTTACCGGTTCATCGCATGGGCAGAGCGGCCGCCTACGCGCATTATTTTGACCAAAGGCATCAAGCTGATCTTCCGGCGAAGCACGCCGCAGACGGCGGCGGAGCATCTAGTAACGTACCGGTTCATCTGGAACCGGGGATGGTACCGCTGGACGCAGCACGTCTTGCTCGGCTGGGGCTGCATCTTGTCCGCTTTCGTGACGTTCCCGCTCGTGTTCGGGTGGATGTACTTCACGATGGAAGACAACGGCATGTACACCGTCGTCGGGTTCGGCATCGACCTGATGCGGATCCAGGCGGACGGCCTGCTTGGATTTCTGTTCTACAACGCGCTCAACATTACGGCCTTCATGGTCATCGGCGGCGTCTCCATGGCGCTCTACCGCAGAGTCCGCAATATGCAGGCACGGGCGGAGCAGACGTTCGTCTACGACTTCTTGCCGCTTTATCTTCTTCTGTTCGTCAGCCTGACCGGGCTGCTCCTCACGTTCTGCAACATCGTCCTCCACGGCTACGGTCATCCGGTCGTAACGCTTGTCCATCAATGGTCTGTCATCGTAACGCTTATTTACGTTCCGTTCGGCAAGCTGGCTCATATTCCGTTCCGGCCGATGAGCGTTTTTGCACGAAATTACAGAGAGCATTACGCCGAGCAAGAGATGAAATTGTGCAAAGTATGCGGCAGCGGCTTCGCTTCGGCGGAGCAGTCGAACGACGTCATCGCCGTGCTGAACGCGAACGATATCGAGTTCAGAACAGAGGACGGCAACCATCTCGCAGAACTGTGCCTGCCTTGCCGCCGCAAATACCGCATGTCCCGTTTCACCGGAATTCCGACTCACCGGATTCCCGTCAAGGAGGCCAACCAGAATGCAAGGGGATAACCGTACAACGACGTTCGCGAACAAAATCCACCCGAACGAGCAGCTCGTCCCGACGCATTGCTCCTACTGCGGCATGCAGTGCGGCATGAACCTTCGCGTCGACAAGTCGACGAACAAGATCATCGGCGTGGAACCGAGATACGACTGGCCTGTTACGCTTGGCAAAATGTGCCCGAAAGGCGTTACCGCCTATCAGCAGACGAACCATAAAGACCGGCTGCTGCGGCCGCTTATCCGCGATGACGCTTCGCTCAAAGGAACGAAGGACGGCTTCCGCGAGGCAAGCTGGGACGAAGCGTACAGCCTGATCGTCAGCCGGTTCCAAGCGTTGCAGCGGCAGTATGGCAAGGATTCGTTGTCCGTGTTCAGCGGCGTGTCGATGACGAACGAGAAATGCTACCTGACCGGCAAGTTCGCCCGGGTCGCGCTGCAAACGCGCTATATCGACTACAATGGCCGGTTCTGCATGTCCAGTGCTGCCGCCGGTTTCCTCCGCACCTTCGGCGTCGACCGGGGCTCGACGCTGCCGTGGACGGATCTGCACGAGACGGACTGCCTGTTCATCGCCGGCAGCAATACGGCGGAGTGCCACCCGACCTCGATGTTCCGGGTATGGGAGGTGCAGAACCGGGGCGGCTATCTGATCGTCGCCGATCCTCGCGAGACGCCGATTGCAAGACGCGCCGACGTGCATCTCGATCTGCGTCCGGGAACGGATCTGGCGCTAGCCAATTGTATGGTCAACCTGCTTATCCGCAGCGTACGTATCGATAAAGAATTTATCGCTGCGCACACGAACGGATTCGAGGAACTGAAGGCCATCGTAGAGTCGTTCACACCCGAATATACGAGCGAAATTACGGGCGTCGCCCCGGAGAAGCTGATCCGCGCCGCCGAGATTTACGGCAAAGCGCCGAACGCGATCGTCATGTTCGCCCGAGGCATTGAGCAGCAGACGAGGGGGGCGGACAACGTATCGGCGTACACGAACATGTGCCTCGTCACCGGCAAGATCGGTCGTCCGAAGGCGGGCGTCGCGACCTTCACCGGCCAAGGCAACGGGCAGGGCGGCCGGGAGCACGGCCAGAAGTCCGATCTGCTGCCGGGCTACCGCAAGCTGACGAATCCGAAGCATGTGGAAGAAGTATGCAAGGTGTGGGGCATCACCCCGGAAGAGATGCCGCAGCCGGGCGTGTCCGCTTATGAAATGTTCGAGCTCATGGATCAGCAGACGATTCGGGGGTTGTATCTCCTCTGCTCGAATCCGGCTGTATCGGCGCCGAATCAGAATTTTGTAAGGGAAGCGCTCCGTCATCTCGACTTCATGGTCTGCTCCGACATCTATCTGTCGGAATCGGCCGAGTATGCTGACGTCGTACTGCCTTCCGTCACTTGGTCGGAGGATGAAGGAACGGTCACGAATCTGGAAGGCCGCATTATCAAAATCAACAAAGCTCAAGAACCGCTCGGCGAGTCGAAGCCCGATTGGCTGATCGAGGTCGAGCTGGCGGAGCGGATGGGCAGAGGGCAGTACTTCCGCCATCTGAAGACGGCCCGCGACGTAGCGGACGAATTCCGGCTGGCGACGAAGGGCGGCTATGCGGACTACTACGGTGCGACGTGGGACAAAATCGATCGTCAGAACGGCGTATTCTGGCCATGCCGCGACGAGGCAGATACCGGTACGCCGCATATGTTCCTCGATCATAAGTTTTATCATCCGGACGGCAAGGCGAAGCTGTGCGCGCTCCCGTACCGGCCGCCGGCGGAGGAGCCGTGCGAACAGTACCCTCTGCGGCTGACGACGGGACGCGTCGTGTACCACTACTTGTCGGGCAACCAGACGAGACGGATTCCGTTCCTGCGGGACATGTGCCCGGAGCCATATGTCGAGGTGCATCCCGAGACGGCTGCTCTTTACGGCATCCACCATGACGAAGTCGTCCGGTTGTATACGCGGCGCGGCGAAGCGTTGTACAAAGTGAAGATCATTGAGGCCATTCGGAAGGATACGGTATTCGTTCCTTACCATTTCGGCCATGAGCAGTCGGTTAATCTGCTCACGATCGATGCGCTCGATCCGATGTCGCGCATGCCCGAATTTAAAGTGTGCGCAGCTCAGATCGGGAAGCTGCCGGAAGGGGCGGTCGTCTCTTGAAGCATCATCTATACATTGAGATGGACAATTGCATCGGCTGCCGCAGCTGCCTGGCGGCATGCACGCAGTGCGGCGGCCATGAGGAGCGGAACCGCAACTACGTCTATGACGTCGATCCGCTCGTCTCGCGGCAGACGATTCCGCTTATGTGTCTGCACTGCGTTAATCCGGCCTGTGCCCGCAGCTGCCCGGCGCAGGCGATTCAAATTACGGATGAGGGCGTCGTGCTGTCAGCGCTCGTGGAGAAATGCATCGGCTGCCAGAACTGCACGCTTGCCTGCCCGTACGGCATCCCGAAGTTCGATCAAGAGCAGAACCTAATGTATAAGTGCGACCTCTGCTATGACCGGACCAAAGAAGGGATTCCGCCGATGTGCGCATCCGTATGCCCGACCAATACGCTGCAGTGGCTGACGGATGAACAATTGGCGGCGAAGCAATCGCGGCATGCGCTTGGCCAGTGGACGGCAAGCGAGCCGTACAATCCGCTGGAAGGCATGACGAACGTGAAGATCAGCCTGCCCGGCATCCTGCAAGGGAAACAGAAGCTCTTCTAATTAACCGGCCGTGAGGTGCTTGGTATGGATAAGGATCAGGATCAAGAAGTACAGTGCGCAGAGTGTGTGAAGCAGAAGCATATACAGAACCTGCAGCAGAAACAACAACGAAAGAACGACCAAATCCCTTTCGAGGAAAACAATTATACGCATAACATTCGCAAGGGAGACGAGCGGCTGCTGGACAGGCGGGCGTTCATGAAGACGATGGTCGGCGCTGCAGGCGTGTTCGCCGTATCGACGCTCCCTTGGGGAGCGCTGGCGGTCAAAGGGTTGGCAGGAGGCGGGCATCAAGACGATCCTCCGCTACGGATTACCGATATCGCCGACCTGCCCGTCGGGGAAGCCGCGAAGTTCGCTTATCCGGGCAAGCATGATTCTGCGCTGCTTATCCGGCTAAGCGAGAACGAGTACAAGGCGTATCAGAATGCATGTACCCATCTGAAATGTCCGGTGTTCTGGAGCAAAGAGAAGGATGAGCTCGTCTGTCCGTGCCATCACGGCGCGTTCGATGCCCGGACGGGCAAGCCGACGGCCGGACCGCCGCAGCGGCCGCTGCCCGAAGTGCTGCTCAGACAGGAAGGCGGAGCGGTGTACGCCACGGGAGTGAAGCATTATGAAACGTAGCTGGCGCGGCGTGATTCTGCTATGCATCGTCTTATTTCTGAACATCATCTGTACGCAGAAAGCGGTGAATGCTTATTATTTCGAGCATTACCGGTCGGTTATCATGTATGCCTTGTTCAATATTCTGCTGTTCCCCGCAGCTTATCTGATCTATCGACGGGAGCGTGATGTACGATGAATAAGCGAGCTTTTCAACTGCCGCTGCAAACCGTCAGCCTCGTGCTGGGCTTCATGGTATGGGTCATTCTGTCCTCTCTAATGCCGTTCATTAAAGAGACGATCCATCTGACAACCTCGCAGCTGACTTGGGTGACAGCGGTGCCGGTGCTGATCGGTTCCGTCATGCGGGTGCCGATCGGCTATTGGACGAACCGGTACGGGGCGCGGCTGCTGTTCTCGATCAGCTTCGTCCTGCTGCTCGCCCCTGTCTATTGGGTCAGCCAAGCCGATTCGTTCCGCGATCTCATCATCGGGGGCTTCTTCTTAGGCATCGGCGGTGCTGTCTTCTCGGTCGGCGTTACATCGCTGCCGAAGTATTACCCGAAGGAGCGGCACGGCTTCGTGAACGGGATCTACGGTATCGGCAATCTCGGTACGGCGATCTCGACGTTCGGAGCGCCGGTATTGGCCGATCAATTCGGCTGGTCGCGCACCGTCATGCTCTACAGCATCTTGCTGATTGTAATGGCGGTGATGAACTTTACGGCCGGCGACCGGAACGAGCCGAAGGTGCGGACGGCGCTCGTCGAGCAGATCCGCGGCGTATCGGGCAATTCGAAGCTGTGGCTGCTTTGCTTGTTCTATTTCATCACGTTCGGCTCATTCGTCGCGTTCACCGTTTATTTGCCGAATTTCCTTGTGACCAACTTCGAACTGGCGAAGGTCGATGCCGGCATGCGCACAGCGGGATTCATCGCGCTTGCGACGGCGATGCGGCCGATTGGCGGCTATCTCGGCGATAAGTTTAATCCGTTCAAAATCTTAATGTTCGTCTTTGCAGGACTGACGGTATCCGGCATTCTGCTCTCTTTTGCCCCGTCGATGACGTGGTATACGGTCGGCTGTCTGACGGTCGCCTTGTGCGCCGGCACGGGCAACGGCACGATATTCAAGCTGGTGCCGCTCTATTTCTCGCAGCAGGCCGGCATCGCGAACGGACTGATCTCGGCGATGGGCGGTCTAGGCGGATTCTTCCCGCCGCTGATGCTAACGTTCTTGTTCAACGTAACCGGGCATTATGCGATTGGATTTATGGCTTTGTCCGAAGTGGCGCTAGCAAGCTTCATTCTGATCGTCTGGATGTTCTTTCAGGAGAAACTGGGCGCTGTTACTGCACAGGCGGCGGCTGAACGCGGGCAAACGGCTGAAATTACGGCAACGAAAGCGGGGTAACGGGGATGGACCATTAGGCACTTCGTCTGCGAGCCGCACCTAAAGGTTGTCGCATCAGCTTTACTTCACTGGAGGCTGTTGCGGCAGCCTTTTTTTGTCGTGTACAGAGGGCAGGAATAAATTAGGTGAAACTATATTGACAGTCGATATAGTGAATGTTATTATATCGACAGACGATATATTGATGGTCGATACAACAACAGACGATATAATGCAGACAATCGTTAGATGCGGAAGAGGTGGAACTATGAGAGAGAACGTGCAGGATATGCTGCCTTTGACGGAGGCGTTCTATTACATTCTGGTCGCGCTGTATCCGGGAGACGCACATGGCTATGCCATGATGCAGGACGTGGAGCAGATGAGCGGAGGACGGGTTCGGATCGGAGCAGGGACGCTATACACGGCGCTCAGCACCCTGCAGAAGAAAGGGCTCATCGACAATGCCCCTGGTGCGGACAGCACCGATTCGCGGCGGAAGCATTACACCATAACAGCAAGAGGCAGACTCGTGTTGTTGGCGGAGATGGAACGGATGGAAGAGCTGCTTGGCAGCGGCAGAGCAGCGATCGAACGATTAGGAGGAGATGTGTAATGATGCAGAAGGCTGGCGGCAAGATGGAGTATCGCACCCGGGTTTCTTTCGTATGGAACTATGAGAAGGATGAACAGTGGATGACCGATCTGTCGGCGCAAGGTCTGCATCTGGTCAAGCCGGGAATCGTTCGCAGCCGGTTCGAGAAGGATACGGACCGCCGTTATGTCTATAAAGTGGACTATCACCAGTTGAAGAAGGGCGAGGAATTGAAGTCGTACCTAGCATTATTCGAGGACATGGGCTGGGAGCATGTCAGCTCGTATATGGGGTGGCATTATTTCCGGAAGCCGTATGCGGAAGGCGAGTCTTATGAGATCTATACCGATCGCACCACGATCATTCAATTATGGAAAAGAGTGCAGACGACCTTTCTTATGATCTTGCTCGCGAACATTCCGATTCTGATCCTCAACTTGGTTAATATGTTCGAAACAGCAGACCGTTCCGAAGTGATCTCCAGCACGATTGCATCCGTAAGCGGCTTTCAGACGACTGTAGCACTTTTACTGCTATACGGCTGGTTCCGGTTTCAGAACAAAATCAAACAGCTCAGCACAGATAGCCCGCAAGGTTAGCCTTCCTTTTGCCGCCAGCCTCTCTTGTTGGATTAAAATTAGCGCCCTCATTAGGGCCCTCATGACTCACGGAGTCGAAGTGATGAGGGCCTCGAAGGGCGCTTGATTTATTTCAGGAGTGCTTCAGTGTGAATTCCGTAGTGTGCATTAGAAAATGCGGTGCTTCCATCCGTTCAGCTTGGCAAATGCCTAGATATAGTAATAGTCGCCGTAGATCAGCGAGACATTGATGTTCTCTCCCGCCGGCTTATGCCCCGTACCTTCCAGCAGAACCGCCTGATGCTCGGAATCCCATTTGATGCGAATGGATTGTGAGTGAAGCAGGCGACGCGGCGACCTGCTCCTTATCGTATTGGCGGAAGGGACAGCTCGAACATATTGAAAAGGAACCCATGCGGCTTATAGGCCAAGCGATGTATTTTACACGTCGGGGGTCAATAAGCAGTTAGTTACAAAAAGTACCTTTTCGTCGTAATGTACAAGTATGAGTATGCATTACAAAAACCACGTGGATAGGTGTAACTAATGAGTGACTCAAACACGGTTTATATCGAAACAGAACGGCTTGTTATCAGAACTTTTGTGGAAAGAGCACTGCGGGTTCCAGCTTGTTGATGAGCGAAATTTGTTGATTCATATGATGAATGAACGACATGATTTTAAGTATTATCGGTACCATTTCAAATAGCCCTGAATATCTGCAATTCAACTCAATATTGAGTCTATCCTCTCTTCTAGAATTAGGGTATAGTTGGAAGAATTACTTATGAGGAGAGATGCGGATGTCGGATATACAGGCAATTGTATTAGACTTGGACGGAACATTGCTCGGCAGTGACAAATCCATATCGCCTAGAAATCATCAGACCGTTAAAAAATGTTACGATGCTGGAATTCATATTATTGTTGCCACGGCGCGACCGCCTAGAGCGGCTAATCAATTTGTAGAGAATTTTCCTTTTGTAGACTACTTTGTTTATTACAATGGTGCTTTAATGACATGCAGGTCTAAGCAAACGCAGCGGCACATTAGTATTCCAAATGAGATTAGCCGACAGATCAACAATTTCATCGAGTTACATGCACCTCAATCGATCATTAATTACGAGGTCAATGACTCATGTTATACGTGTACACCAATTCCTGACTCGCAACTTAGTCATTTCGGTTTCCGTCCGAATGATCCTAAGCCTCTGGTTGTTGATAAGAGTTTTATTAATTCACTATCCCCAACCAAAATATTGGTTCATGGTTACAGCGCGTGGATGGATGTTATCGAGCAATTCGGTGATCATGTGAACGTAATCGCAACGGATGGAGGAGCATTGGTTCAAATCATGCAAAAATCAGCCTCAAAAGAAGAAGCCGTGCAATGGGCGCTTGATGATATCGGGGTGAAGTCAGAACATGTGATGGTATTCGGGGATGACTTTAACGATGTAGGACTATTCCATAAGTGCGGATTTCCGATCGCTATGGAAAACGCGATAATTGAATTGAAAAATTGTGCAAAACACATTACCGAATCAAATGACAACGATGGTGTTGCTGTTGCAATTGAGAGATTTGTGGTCCCTGATATCGGAGTGCCTACGGAAGTACTCCAGCGCGGCGCAGGAAGTCAAGGTCCTGCTAATTTTTGATGATCCTCATTCTTGTATGCCTCCTGACGAAGGCAACGACCCCCTCGAAAAGGGGCTGGGTACTAAGTTCTTTACATACGAACGCTTGTTTGCTATTATAGTAAAATATGGTTTTAATGGTATTTTGGATAGTTCAAAAAGATTAATGGGAGAGAATCGAGATGAAAGTAGCAATCGTTGAGCATGGTCCGATGAAGCTCGTCGGTTTATCGATTCAAGTGCTATTAGCGGATGTCGAGAGAAAAGCCCCTGCATTGGTAGCGGACTTTGAGAGCAGGAGGGACGATATCATGGGACAGATTTTGCCGGGGGTAGACATCATTGTGTCCGTTGATCCGCCCGACTACAATGACGACACGGACAACTTCAAGTTGTTCAAGGGAGTGATGGTTGATCCGTTGTCTGCAGAGCAGCCGGAAGGTTTAGAATGGATGGAGCTGCCCGCGATGACTTATGCTTGTACTTCCAAACCTGCAAACGATCACGCCGTATTCGGTTCCCTGTATCGATGGGTGCATCAATCAGGCCATGAGCTTGCGGATTTGTACAGCATCGAAAGGGTCGAGAACGGCGAGACGACGCTGATGTTCCCTATTCGAGTTGGCTCGGTGAAAATCTGACCGTGAGCTTATATAACAACGATAGCACCAATGCGCCATAGGGCCATCCGTTGCTCCATATGCAGCGGACAGCATTGCAACGCTTGTGAAGCACGGCATCGTGACGGGCAGCGGATCGTTCATGAATCCGAACGGAACCGCAACGCGCGCCGAGACGGCCGTTATTATCGACCGTTTGTATCATCTGCAATAATAAATAACGATTGAACAACTGAACGAGGGGCAGAGCAATAAGTCAATGACTTAGCGTTCTGCCCCTATTGTTGTTCTGGCAACGGGTGAGAATGTGAAGCCTTGCGAGATCTTCATTGCATTCTGTGCAATGAAATCCACCACATGAAGCATAACAAGTAGCTTCGTTGTACTTCGTAAAATGAGAAATTGGGGATAAGGGACCAAATCGGCTTGATTAGCCACTAATCGCGTTTTTATATTGTATGGAGTGCAATGAGGCTTTCAGACACGGTTCATTTGGTTTGTTTTCATTGTAAGGAATGCAATGAAGATCAGTTGCTCTGCGCTAGGTGTCAGCGGTTATGTGGTACGAAGAAATGCCTGCACAACGTACAGGCATTTGGTGCCATAGAGCGAGTGAGGCCGAAGAGCGGTACAAAGGATGCAGGTATGTGCAGGGAGTTACGAAGATCTTATTGCATTCTATGCAATGAAAACCACCGCATAGGGCAGAAACAGCAGCTCCGTTGTACTTCGTACAATGAGAATTGGGGTGTAGGTGACCAAATGTGCTTGATTCACCACTAACTAAGTTTTCTTCATTGCATGGAATGCAATGAGGCTTTCAGACACGGTTCATTTGGTTCGTTATCAATGCAACGGGCTGTTCCAAGGTCAGAGGATGACTTATGGGACAGCCCGTTTGTGCTTTCCGGGACACCACAATACGGAATTAATGCACAACGTACAGCCATTGGTGCTAGCCCGAGCGCAGGATCGATGGTCGAAAATAGGTTTGCTTCATGAACCAGAGCCGGCATTGCGTCATCCGTTAGCGGATGGAGCGATGCCGGCTTTGTCGTTGTTCATGGTTCTATGCTTTTGAAGAAGCTGCGCCCATTGCAGGATATACGCCGAGGACGGCAAGCCGAGTCAGTTGAAGTCCCATGTGATCAGGCGAGTATACGCGTTCGTTCGTGAGCCATTTGTCCAGCATGCCTGCTGTGGAGAAGCTGATGTAATCGAGAAGAAGTTCGAGCGGTACTTGAAGCTGCTGATCCAGCCCCAGATTGGAAATACGGATGAAGAAGTTGTCTTTGATCAGGCTGGTCAGCATCGCGCGAAACTGGCCGTTCGGGTAGCGGGACAACATCAACGAATAGAAGCTGTGCTGCTCCATCACATGCCGGAACAATACCGTAAAGATGGGGTCCGCTGAATCAAAGCCCGGCGCGGCTTTCGATGTGACGGCAGCTTCAAGCAGCAGCGTTCGGAGCGTGTCCATTTTCTCAGAGACGAGCTGGCTGAGCAGATCATCCTTATCGAGAAAATGCGCATAGAACGTCGAGCGGTTAATATCCGCTTGCTCCGCGATGTCCGTAATGCTGATGTCTTCATACGGCTTGCGGTGCAAAATCGCCATCAAAGCGTCCGCTATCATCGACCGTGTGCGGGCGACTCTGCGGTCTTTGCCCCGATGATCACTCATCGTATCCCTCCTAATAGATCCGTCATTTTGGTGTATTTTGTTGCTTATCCTACAATTCTTAAACGGTCATTTGTTCCATGAATGTCGGTTATTTGCCTGATGGGAAACAAAACGGACAGATCTGTCGGATAACCGCCAAAGTAAGCGTTATTGATTGTTGATATAAATTGGATATGAGCTATCATAATCTACATACCAGACAAAATCAATCGGATTAATTCGTATTAATAATGGAGGTTGAACAGCATGAGCTCAAGGGGAGATAAATTCAAGGCAAGCTTAGACGACGGACGCAGCGTGTGGCTGGAAGGCAAACCGATCGCCAGCGTGTCCGAGCACGCCGAATTCAAAGGAACGCTGAATACGATCGGCAAGTTGTTCAACATGATGGACGATCCGCAGGAGCGCGATAAAGCCGGATATCTTGTGCCTGAGACGGGGAAATATGCGCACAGCTCCTTCCTCGTGCCGTACTCGCAAGAGGAGCTGGATAAGCGCAGCCGCTCATTCGCCCATTGGTCCTCGGCGACGAACGGGATGATGAGCCGGCTGTCTGATTACGCGCGGTCGATGGTAACCGGGTGGTATGCGGCAAGAGATCAGCTCAGTGAGCTTGATCCGCAGTTTGCGCACAAAATATCAGCCTATTACGAGCATGCGAGGGATAACGACTTGTTCTTGACGACGGCGATCATCGATCCGCAGATCGACCGTTCGAGCGGGTTGGACGACAAGCGGATCGCGGAGCGGTTCCTGCACGTCGTCCGCGAAACGTCCGAGGGCATCGTCGTCCGCGGGGCCAAAATGATTGCGACAGGCGCGCCGTACACGCATGATTTCGTCATCTTCTCGTTCCTGCAATTCCAGTCCGAACACCGTAAGCACGCGCATGTGTTGATCGTGCCGGCGAATTCGCCCGGGCTGCATATCGTCTGCCGTGAGTCGTTCCATCATCCGAATGAACGGAATCATCCGCTTAGCTCGCGCTACGACGAGATGGACGCGGTGCTGTTCTTCGACGACGTACTCATTCCATGGGAACGAGTGCTGCTGTACGGCGATTCCGAGAAGGTGCTTGCGCTGCGGGCTAATAAGACGGCGAACGGGCTGGCGTTTCATCAAAATGTCGTTCGTTTCGTCGCGAAGCTCGAATTTATTACGGGCGTTTCGTTCGCCGTGGCGGAGGCGATCGGCGTCACCGGCTTCCTGCACATTCAAGAGAAGCTTGGCGAGTTGCTGACGCAGATTGACGTCATTAAGGCGCTGGTCATCGCGGCCGAGACGCAGGCGAAGCCTGACGCATCGGGCGTGCTGGTGCCGGATTTGCAATACGTCGAGACAGCCAGAAGCCTGGGGACGAAATATTACCCGAGAGCGGTCGAGATTTTGCAGCAAGTTGGCGCGGGAGGCTTCGTTCAGACGCCGTCGGACGCGGAAGACTTCTACGGTCCGATCTCGAAGCTGATGCATCAGTATTTCGAGGGAGCCTCCGTCAGCGCGGAGAAAAAAGTCGAGCTGTTCAAGCTGGCTTGGGATTTGATCGGCAGTCCGCTTGGCGCGCGGCATTTGCTGTACGAGAAATTTTACGCGGGAGATCCGATTCGCGGATTGGCGAACCACTACAACCGGTTCGATAAAGGTTCCCTGACCGATCCGATCTGGAAGCTGCTTAAGGAAAACAGCAAAGGCAAATCGCCGGCGATTTAATCAAGAACGAAGCAGAGGAGACTCGATCAAAATGGAACTATTCTGGTTTATTCCGACGCACGGCGACGGCCGTTACCTAGGTACGAGCGAAGGAGCAAGGGCGGTATCGCATCACTATTGCAAACAAATCGCACAGGCAGCGGACGAGCTCGGCTATGCGGGTGTACTGCTGCCGACAGGAAAATCTTGCGAGGACGCTTGGATCGTCGCTTCGTCGCTGATCCCCGTCACTCAGCGGCTGAAGTTTCTAGTCGCAGCCCGTCCGGGCTTGATGCTGCCGACGACGGCGGCACGCATGGCGGCGACGCTGGACCGGTTCTCCGGCGGCCGGCTGCTCATTAACGTCGTGGCGGGCGGCGATCCGATCGAGCTAGAAGGAGACGGCTTGTTCCTTAAGCACGACGAACGCTATGAGCTAACCGATGAGTTTCTAACGATCTGGCGCAAGGAGCTGGAAGGCGGGGCCGTCGACTTTGAGGGCAAATATTTGCAGGTTCGCGGCGGCACGGTGTTGTATCCGACGATTCAGAAGCCTTATCCGCCTCTATACTTCGGGGGCTCGTCCGATGCGGCGATGGAAGTGGCAGCCGATCACGTCGATGTGTATTTAACGTGGGGTGAGCCGCCGGCGGCGGTTGAGCGCAAAATCAAACAGATGCGCGAGCTTGCGGCAAGCCGAGGCCGGACGCTCAAGTTCGGCATTCGGCTGCACGTCATCGTCCGCCAGACGGAAGAGGAAGCTTGGCGGGCGGCCGACAGCCTGATCGAGCATCTCGACGAGGAGACGATCGCTTCCGCTCAGCAGGTCTACGCCCGCATGGACTCGGTCGGCCAGCAGCGGATGTCCAGCCTGCATAAGGGAGACCGATCCAATCTGGTCGTCAGCCCGAATCTATGGGCGGGCATCGGACTGGTCCGAGGCGGCGCGGGCACGGCGCTCGTAGGCGATCCGGATCAAGTGGCGGAGAGAATTAGAGAATATGAAGCGCTTGGCGTCGAGACGTTTATTTTGTCCGGTTATCCTCATCTGGAGGAAGCGTACCGGACGGCGGAGCTGCTGTTCCCGAAGCTGGGCTATAGCGGCAGCAAGCGCGAGGAGGACCGCGCGTTCATTAGTCCGTTCGGAGAAGTCATTGCGAACAATATGGTTCCGACTCACCGCGTGAAGGCAGAAGCAAGCACGAACTAATGCATGTATATAGGCGCCGATTAGTCCACTAAAGGCCCCCATTGGTATGAATACAATCAATTATGAGGTGAAAACCATGTCATTGAAATTTGCTTATTGGGTGCCGAATGTGAGCGGCGGCTTGGTCATATCGAAAATTCCGCAGAAGACGGGCTGGACGTTCCAGGACAATGCGAGGTATGCGAAAGAAGCCGAGGAGTCCGGCTTTGATTACGCGTTGCTGCAGACGCGGTTCATTGCCAGCTATGGCGCGGAGAATCAGCTGGAGGCCATCGGTCTGGCTTCCGCTCTGGCGGCGGTAACGAGCAAGCTGAACCTAATCGCTGCCGTCCTGCCGGGGCTGTGGCATCCGGGTCCGATCGCGAAAGCGATCTCCACGCTCGACCATATTAGCCAAGGCCGTGCAGCGGTCAACATCGTTAGCGGCTGGTTTAAAGGCGAGTTCCACGGCTTCGGCGAGCCTTGGCTCGACCATAACGAGCGGTACCGCCGTTCCGAGGAGTTTATTCGCGTACTGAAGCAGCTATGGACGGAAGATGAAACAAATTTTCGCGGAGATTTCTACCGGATTAATGGCGCGCCGCACAAGCCGAAGCCGGTCGCTATCCCGCCGGTATTCCAAGGCGGCAACTCTTCGGCGGCCCGTGAGATGGCGGCGCGAGTGTCGGACTGGTACTTCATGAACGGCAATACGGTCGACGGCTTCCGCGCCCAGATCGATGACATCAACCAGTTGTCGGACGCTCACGGGCGCAAGCTGAAGTTCGGCGTGAACGCCTTTGTCATCGTCCGGGATACGGAGGAGGAGGCGCGCCAAGTGCTCCGCGACATTATCCACTATGCCGATCCGGAAGCCGTTGAAGGATTCCGCAGCCAAGTGCAATTCGCGGGCAAAGCGTCTCCGGAGCGCGAAGGCATGTGGGCGAACTCCAATTTTGAAGACCTCGTCCAATACAACGACGGCTTCAAGACGGGACTGATCGGCACGGCCGAGCAAGTCGCGGACAAGATCATCGAGCTGAAGCGGATCGGCGTCGATCTGATTCTAACGGGCTTCCTCCATTACGAAGAAGACTTGAAGGCGTTCGGCGAGAAAGTTATTCCGCTCGTTCGCGAGAAGGAAGCGGCGCTGGGCGTTGCTGTAAGATAAGCTGGATGGATAGTTTTAAAGAGTCTATTAAAATTTAAAAAATATTAAATACTCTCATAAGTCTCAAGAGATCTCAATAGATCTGAAGAAGTCTCAAGAAGTCTCAAGAAGTCTCCTGCCTTGCAGGAGGCTCTTTTTTTTGTCGGCAAAGCTGTTCCGGTGGATTCATTGCACTTCATGCAATGAAAACATGCTGGATGTGCCTGATAGTAAGTGTTCATTGCACTACGTACAACGATAAAACGGGGTTATCGGCCTGAGCCAGCTGATTTGGCGGAGGAAGTTCATTTTACGTTGTACGAAATACATCGAATCCATTCCATGAGTGCCAGTTGGCGGATTTCATTGTACGAAGTGCAATGAAGGGTTAGCTGCGTGGTACTTATTGACGCTCATCCCAGGTCTGATAGAGAAACAAAGTA